>CAJTOH010000001.1 GCA_910577685.1 uncultured Dorea sp.
ACTTGATAGTATAGATTGTTCAACTTTTCTTGTCCACACTTATATACTAACACCACAGCTTCTCATCTTCCTTGGCCAGCAGACCATCCTGAACCAGCAGAAAAACGGCGGCTCTGCGCCGGAGCGGAGCTGTTGTCAATAGAACCGTGGAATACCGCAGCCGCCGTCAGGCGGTGAGGATATGCCGCGAAAGTCTATTGACATAAGGCTCACGGATGATCCTGTCTGTCAGAAAAGGGGCCACTGCGCCCTTTTCTTGCCTTCCGGCGAGGATGGGTTCGGGCAAAGCCCGAAACCGGGTCAAGGGATTGGTCCCTTGTGGGTTCTTAGGGCAACGCCCTAAGCCCTCGGAGAGCTTTTCGGAGTCGATATCTACAGTTTTCAAGGTTCATTTGAGCCTGTTTTTTGCAGCTCAGTTTTTCATAAATTACTTGACACTACCTAAATGTTTTTATTACAGTAGATTTTATTCGATATAAATGTTTTTTATTGTAGTATGTTTTGCTCAATTACTCAAGCGATATCACAGAATGTTCACGAAGATATAAGGTTTTCTTTAGATTATAAAAGAACCATAAAATAACTTTTAAGATATCCGGCCTTGTAGTATAATAATCAGGGCGAGATGTCCGTGACAAAAGGATTATGTAATTGCACTGTTTCTAAGAGAGGAAATAAAAGGAGTGTGTAGGGATGCTTGAAGTGAAGAATCTGACGTTCAAGGTGAATGAAAATGGAATAGAGAGAAGTATTGTTGAGGATATTAGTTTTTGCGTGGATGACGGCGAGATGCTTGTGATTACAGGACCGAACGGCGGCGGGAAGTCTACGCTTGCCAAGGTGTTGATGGGAATCGAGGAAGCGGACGAGGGGCGTATCATACTGGATGGAGAGGACATTACGGCTTATGATATCAATCATCGTGCGGACGCCGGACTTGGCTTTGCATTTCAGCAGCCGCCGAGATTCAAGGGCATGACGGTGATTCGCCTGCTGTCTCTTGCGGCGGGACGTGAATTAAAGGAGCAGGAGTGCTGCGGCCTGTTAAGCAGAGTGGGATTATGTGCTCAGGAGTATGTCAGAAGAGAGGTGGACGCTACTCTGTCAGGAGGAGAGATGAAGCGTCTTGAGATTGCGACTGTGCTGGCAAAACCGCATAAACTTTGTATTTTTGACGAGCCGGAGGCGGGGATTGATCTGTGGAGCTTTTCTATGCTGATTCAGGAGTTTGAGAAGATTCATAGAAAAAAGGCGGAGAGTTTGATTTTGATCTCACATCAGGAACGGATTATTCAGATGGCGGATAGAATAATGGTGATTGAGAATGGAACAATCGGGGCGGTTGGCCCGAGAGAAGAGATTCTTCCCGGCTTGTTGGATAAGGGGACGGGTTGTACTTGCATGAATGTGGAGTAGGAAGGGAGCGCTAAACGATGGGAGAATTGTTGGATAAAATTACGGAAAAGATACTGCGTCAGATTGACGGCGCGGGATTTCAGCAGAAGGGCGCGTTTAACCTGCGGCATAATGGTATTGCGCTCTGCCACGGCGACAGCGAGCATATTAAGATCAAGAAGAAAGAAGACCGTCAGGGGATTGATATTTTCATAGACGGGGAGACGAAGGGGGAGCAGGTGCATATTCCGGTTGTGGTGAATGCGTCCGGAATGAGAGATGTGGTTTATAATGATTTTTATATTGCCGAGGGCGCGGAGGTAACGATCATTGCCGGATGCGGAATCCACAACAGCGGATGTAACGAGAGCCGTCATGACGGTATTCATTCTTTCCATGTAGGGAAGGGCGCTAATGTGCGTTATGAAGAAAAGCATTATGGAGAAGGCGTAGGGATAGGCGCGAAGGTTTTGAATCCGGTAACGAAGATTTATCTGGATGAGGATGCGGTATTTACGCTGGATACTGCCCAGATTAAGGGGGTAGATTCTACTGTGCGTGAGACTGAAGTGAAGATGGAGCGTAATTCTAAGCTGTACGTTGTGGAAAAATTAATGACACATGACGATCAGGCCGCGGAGTCTAATATGGTAGTTCAGATGAACGGGGAAGGCAGCAGCGCACAGATTGTATCGAGGTCAGTTGCGAAAGGTCATTCCCGGCAGGTTTTTCATCCGAAGGCAGTGGGAAATGCGGGATGTCATGCTCATGTGCAGTGTGATTCGATTATTATGGACCATGCGGAGGTTAGTTCTATTCCTGAGATTAATGCGAGGCATCTGGACGCCGCTATTATCCATGAGGCGGCGATTGGGAGGATTAACGATGAGCAGTTGGTGAAGCTTCGTACATTGGGAATGACGGAGGAAGAGGCGGAAGGAGTTATTATTGATAACTTCTTGAATTAGATAAAGGGATATTTGTAATTAACAGAAAAAACAGGTACGATAGTCGCGGATAGACAGAGGGACTTTGAGGTGAAAAGCGCGTTGTTATGCGCCGCATGCTTTGGCAATGGGCAAAAGGGATGCCGGGAGTGACGCTTTGGCCAAAGTTTCTCTGTTGCCGTGTGCAGGGAGAGAACTTTTTGAAAGCATAGATAAACAAAAAATCCCAAAAACCTTCATCTTTTAAGGCTTTGGGATTCTAACTCGATGCGGAGAAAGGGACTAAAATCCTTTTTGTAGGCTGAAAATCCCGTAAATAGGATATGTTTGCAAAAGTCGTAATCACCTAACGAATAGTGCTAGCGAAAGGAGATTCTTGCACGTATGACAGCTAAAGAAGTTTGGACTTTAAGATAAGTCGCACAGCTGATTCTATAGGATTGATTGTGGGGCTTATTTTAGTACCTGAATTTCTTCGTATGGAGAGTTTTATAGGGGGATACCTCAAAATGCCTTTAACAAGTCGTACACATCGTTACAGGGCAATTGACAAAAATTTAAGGAGGTCATGAAAAATGACAGAGAAAGCAACGAACGCAAACAGGATTAATTTTTATGAGGAAAAGAAGTGGATTAAGGCTTATTGGTTCAAGACAAGACGAAACATTAATTTTTCAGAAAATCAGATGTTAGCTCAGTGGAATACATGGTGGAAAGGAGATTTCGACAGTAGTTCAGGTCAGATGTTCCAAGATACATTTACATGGATCAAACAGATTGTCCGTACCATGTCAAAAGCTGAGATTAAAGTAAAGAGACATGAGGTTGCGGATTCCAGTTCCATGCCGCCATATATTAAACAGCTGGCAGTCAGAAAAGGTTATTGTGTAAAGAAATGCAGTACAAAGAGACATCAGTATAAGGTAAGTGGCTAGACAATCTTTAAGGACGAAAGAAGGCAAACAGCCAAAGTATGGGAAGAGGTTTAATCTGACAGCCCATCAGGTAAAAGAGATTTTAGAAGCGAAGGAGGACAAATAGTATGACTATTTTTAAGCCGGAATTAGTTGACAGAGTTTCGAGAAAGGTAAACTTTTTTACAATTTTTTTGAGGTAGGGGCTATATTGTAGGTACTTAATTATTTTTTGGATGGATACATACGACCCCACATATACTAACAAAAAATTAATAAAAGAGCTTAATAAGGATAAACAAACCTTGGTTAAGTCCTTATTTTTTACGCTTACACTTTAAAAGGTTTGCGCTAGGAAAAATTAATAATAGTTTTATTGATGTAATTTTGGCTCATATGTAGTATTTTATCGTTAATCGGAATAACGGATAGCTTGTTTATATATAGTTCTGATATGTGCTTCTATATAAGTGAAGTGCCTGTTTTAGTCTTGATATTCCATAGTGGTCTAAGAAAGAAGATAGGCTGTCATATAGATTCTTGTTTAAGGGAAATTTCTGTATTCAGTTTATATTTGTATCCTTTATATTTTCTACCTCTTCGATATTAAGACACAGTACTGATGAAGAACTTACATAGATATTTGTAGTTTATGTGTGAATTTGGACTAAATTTCCGGATAAGTTGTAGAATATACGTGAAGCGTTGTGTCGGGGTTTTTTGGGGATTGCAAGAAGACGAAAAAGTAAATATAATATAAATATCATATTTACTAAGAAAGAGGTATAAGAAATGGATACGGTTAAAAAGATAAATGTAAATAATTTTAAAATAGAAAAAAATATACTTTCTTTTAATAATTCAATGGTTCAAATAAGTAATATTTCGCAAGTAGGTGTTGCATCTCCGCCCAAAAAACCATTTAATGGTACAGTTATTGCAGCAATAGTTTTTGGACTTTTAATGTCAATGATTGCTCCGGCATTACAGATGGTTGGAGTAATATTAGTGTTAGGTGGAATAGGATATATTATACTGTACATATCGTCTAACTCGAATGAAGATATATATTTGAATATATCATTAAATTCAGGAGGGGTTTATAGTATTATATGTAAGGACAAAGATTTTTTAAAAGAAGTCATGCAAGTAATTGAATATTGTATTAATAATCATTATAATCAGATAGTTTCAATAGATTTTAATGAGTGTAATATATCTAATTCTCCTATAATTTCAGGGAACAATAATAAGGTGAGTTTATGACAATACATATAAAAAATAGTAATTTGAATGGAAGTCCAATAATTAAAGGCAATAATAATAATGTGGAAGTCAATATTCAAAGTTCAATAGAAAAAATTAATTGGAATAGTCTACAAGATGAATTAATAGAAGTGTCTGCTAAATTAGCAAAGGATTCTAAAGAATATATGGCTTCAAAAGAAGCACTTAATAGTGCGATGAATAAAGACGAAAGAGGCTTAGTAAATATTGTAAAAAGGAATATTTCAAGTTTTACTTCGGATATATTTACAGGCGTTGCAAGCAGAATGTTGGTAGAATTTTTGATGTCATTGATATAATTAAGAAGATTCATTGTAGGAGTAGTATAAGAATACACTAACAGATAAATTCAGTAATCAAATAGTCGGTGTAGGTCATTGGAAATGTGATAATGTTCAATGACCTCTTTTTATGCAATAGATCGCGAGTAACGAAGTGTTTAAAGATTTATGTTTTATGTAATCTATCATCAATAAAAAAGTTTTTAAAGATTAATGAATTGCGATAGTAGTCTTTATTTATTGTTACAGCCTTTACTTATAAAAAGATGGCTGATTCTACACACTATAATGAGACATTTAGTCTATGGAGTGTACTGGCAGACATATGATGTTTGCTGGTCAAGGTATACCAATTTTCATTTGATTTTTCTTATGTATTCCGGAATGGAGAATAATCAATCATGGTGTTACTCCGCAGGGAATTTATTTCGTTTGTTGCTTACCCCACAGATATAATTCATATCCATATCATAGAATTTTGCCAGCTTGATTAAAGCGTCAACGGGAATTCGGGTTTTACCATATTCATAGTCTGCATAGGTACGCTGACCAATATTTAAGATATTTGCTATTTTTGTTTGGGTATAGTCATTATCTTCACGTAAAGCACGGATACGCTCTTTGTAGTCCATAATCTCACCTCTGAATTATTGTATCTTAGAGCAATATACGCTATTGATAATTAGAGTAATAAACTCTAAAATATTAGAAATGGAGGATGATTCAATGTAGGGGTGAGGATAGCGATATTGAAATATAGTGTGCCAAAACCAAGTGAAGTATACATGTCAGAGGAACAGTTGCAGAGATTTTTTGACTTTATCATGGATGACGATTTGGATTTCTATGAGGAATATACAGTAAATCTTACTGAGGAAGAGCGGGAGAGGTTCTTTAGGGATAATCTTGATTTTATGACGGAGGTTGGGGGAGGGTGCAAGATGGAGTGTAATAACATGGATTTAATGAAGGAGAGGATTCATAGGGGGATTCTGAGGAAGATTAGTGAATATGTGGGTGAGAGGTAGTATTATAGAGGCTGTACTTGCTTGAGGTGCTTAAAAATTATGGTCGGGGTGTGGAAGGAGCACATTACCCGTTTTGTACGTCCGAGCCTCCTTCAATTAATGTAAACCTACCGGGAATACTTATTACCCGGTTACCCCTACCATGTTAAAGAACGCAAAAATTCAGTCCTATTTTAACTCAAAATACCTTTTTCCAAGAAGAATATGTCTATACATTATAAGTCGAAAATATCCCATTAAAACGCAAAATAAATCTATCATATAGGACAAAAAAAGAGTCTGCCAGACTCTTTTTTCTATTCAAAAATTATTCACAATTACACAAATTATCCAATCATTCCATCAGTCTATCTATCCGGTGCACAATATCAACAAAATAATTCGTTTTAGGCTTATAAACAAAAATACTCCTAACCTTATCACCGTTTGAAAACTGTCCGGAATCATACTTCACATAAATATGATTTAGCAGACTGGACAAAAATCCAAACGAAAGGCGGTAAACAATATGAAGCATACAATCACAATGAAAGAGATTCAGAACAAAATCAACAACGGCATTTCAACATTTAATAGTAATTGATAATTATTTTACAACTGTAATCGAATAAATCCCCCGACGAGTCTTTGAGAATTAAGATGAAACTACCGTGTTAAAGGGTAGTCGGGATAGCAATATCATCCTATATAAAGTTCTTTGATAATTGAATAAAGGCTTTACACCTAAATCACCGATTGATATAATGAAAGTACCAAAGTAAACGGCACCTTAAAAGAGAGGTGATAATATGCAAAATAACGAAAAAGAATATAACGGCAATCTTTTTGATCAGCTTTCAATATTAGAAAGACTTGAAAGGGGAGCAAGGGCAGAAAAGGCCGAAGCTGTTATAAAAGAAATCGAATTCGAAAGACGGCAGATAGAGCGTAAACTTTACCAGAAATCGCCATTATCAGACAATTAAATAAGTGACCAAAAACAAGGTGTAAAGTCTATATTGAATTATTAAAGGCTTTGCACCTTTTTTTATGAGCCGTTGACCAATGCCGATTATGACGATTTTTATTCAATCGCAAACATAACGTTATGACAGGCTTACAATTCTTATGATCTGGAAATGGGCGTTAAATTTGAAGGTTTCCTTCATTCCTGTTTGAAAAAGAAATTCAGATCAGAGTTGACAAGGCGGCATAGACATAGGAGAGTCATTAACCTGTTTGCAGTTTCAGTAGATTCAGTAAATGAGGACGAGGAAGAATGTAATCTTCTTGATTATATACCATCTGATTTCGATACATTTGACGAAGTCCTCAAGCGGCAGGAAAGGAGGCAATTTTCAGATAAGGTTCAACAATATACTGCTAAGTTATCAAAAAGGTAAGTGGATATTTTATCAGGACAAGACCTGAAGAGACTGTTGCAATAAAGGAAAATGATATTAACGGTAACTTTCTTGATATACAGCGGATGGAATCAGGAGTTTTTGAAACAAAAGATGATATTGAATATAGTCGTGTTAGATTAAAGAGACAGCGGTATCATGGAGATTGGAAAAATATTGCAAGCATTCGGTAATCACCGTAATCACTTTGGCAATGAAGTCATGAAAGAGAAAAAATAAAAAGAACCCCTGAAAATCAAGGATTCTTATATACATAACAAAATGCGGAGAAAGGGACTTGAACCCTCACAGGATTGCTCCCACTAGAACCTGAATCTAGCGCGTCTGCCATTCCGCCATCTCCGCTAACAAAATTTATTTTAACACACTTATTCTTATTTTGCAAATACTTTTTTTAATATTATTCTAAAAATTTTATAAAATCCATAATGTATCCGGTTGATAATGCAAAAAATGTGTGATAGTGTGTATACATGCGGTAAATACATATACAAGGAGGATGATCAGAATGTTTATTCAAGAGAAACAGGCAGAAGAAGAGGCTGTGATCCGGACGGCGGAGGCGATGTGTCAGGCGGCGAGGACGGCTCCGAAGGCGAAGGGATTGGATTTTGTACATACGGCTATCCTGACAGGGGAAGAAAAGGAGAAACTTGCAGACGAGATGGACCGGTTGGCGGATATATTCCACTACCAATTTTTCCATAGAGATGCGGACAATCTCCGCGCTGCGCAGGCGGTAGTCCTGATCGGTCAGGAGAATATGATAAGAGGTCTGAATGAAGGCTGCCAGTTCTGCGGCTTTAAGAACTGCAAGGCATGTCTGGAAGCAGGCGGGAATTGTGCGTATACAGCGATGGATCTGGGAATTGCAATCGGTTCGGCAATCAGCGCTGCGGCGGATGCCCGCGTAGATAACCGGGTGATGTTTTCCGTCGGACGGGCGGCTATGGAAATGAAGCTGTTGGGAGAAAAGATTCGCCAGATGGTGGGGATTCCGCTGTGTGTATCCGGGAAATCCCCATTTTTTGACCGCTAAGGCTGCGCGGGGTTCTATTTGTGAACCTCGATTCCGTTTACCTCCAGATGATCGTCGATGGCAATGACCAGACAGCGTCTGCCGTCGATCTCTCGTGTTTCCACCAGATCGGAACGTTCAGGATTCACTTTTACGATTACGTCGGGCGTTTCGATCTGGAACGTCTTGACGCTTGCAATATTCGACGCAAGCAGAGTATTCTTTTCCCCGACAGTCTCTTCGAACTCTTCGTCGAAAGATTCAAGCTTCTCCTCCGGTACGCCGCTCTTGGCAAGGAGCCTGCGGACATCGGGCTTGGACAGTTTAAGGGGCTCCGGTTCTTCCTTCGTCTCTTCAATCATCTCGTTTAAGTTATCATGGATGTTCCGGATGACTTCGTAATCACATTCATCCCCAAGGGTATCGCTGATGATCGTCTGAAAAGTGGTCTTCTGATCCCCGGCAGTCAGCGGAATCGTGCTGCCGAGTACATTAGCAATCAGTTCAGGCTGGATATCCTCGGGTTTTTTTGTGTAATATAAGATACTGTGGATATCGCTGGAACGATCTTGAAATGCCGGGAACAGGAATCCCTTTACCGGAGCCTCTACGATCCAGTCACGAATACGATCCTCAATATGGTTGGTCTCCGCGTTATATGTAAGCCCCGCTTTCGTAAGATTCACAGGACAGATACTGCATAGAATATGTTCGTATACCGTATCTGACGCATCGAACATTTCCATGCCGTCCGAGGATTTGCCCGGAACATCATAGACTGCGTGGATCAGGATGATATAGTAGTTCTCGGCATAGATGTAATTTTCAATCACCCGGTCGTAGAATTCTTCTATTAAGAGGTCGTCCTGCAGTTTGCTGTCACGAAGTTTCAGGAAGAATTCCTGAGTGCCGCCCGCAAGTTCCTGATCAAGGGGGAAATCCATGTTGATCAGGTTTTTCCCAAGGGAGCCGGACAGGGTATGTTTGAAAATATCAAAATATTTGAAAGCCTCTTCCTCCGGCAGGGACAGAAAGGCTTCCTTTAGTTCGGTTTTCTTTTCCTTTTCGTGATCCACATAACAGCCGCAGATCCGTGTGATGGCACAGTTCTCCGGAGTAAATTGTTTGCGGATTTCAAGAACTTCTTTCTTATTCATATTATTTACACTTCCCTTTCTGAAACTTCTCCAATATTAGCATATTTGCCGCGGATTTACAAGAACCGCGTCGACGCCTGCAATATATGTCGGAAATAAATTGAAGGAGCCGCACATTATATTGAGATTTTTATATATTATTTTATAAAAGAGTTGGAGAAGAGGATAGTATGGAAGAAAAAAAGAAAGTGTTAGCAGGAAGCTGTAACTTTGCCGGGATGAGGCCCGCTATGGCGGATCTGCCATATCCCCCGATTCAGGTATGGGGGAGGAATCAGGCGTACGCCAACCTGCTGACCATTGATTATTGCGGGCAGACCTCCGAATTAACCGCGATTACACAGTATATTAATAATGAAAACCGTCTCTCATACGAGAACTGTTCCGTAGCGCGTACGCTGCTTGGTATCGCCATGGCGGAGATGATGCATTTGCAGAAATTAGGCGAGCTGATCGTTATGCTGGGAGGAAATGTGAATTATACGGCGAAGCACAGGAATGGAGCGAAACGGATGTGGACGCCCGAGTACCTGACGATTCCGGAACATGCTGTGAAGATGATTCAGGCGGATATTACGGCGGAGAAGGATGCCGTCGAGCAGTATCAAATGCATATTAAGATGATTCAGGACGACTGTGTAGATGCCGTGCTGGCAAGGATCATTAAGGATGAGGAGTATCATATTATGCTGCTTAGGAACCTGTTGGAAGAATTGTAGGGGGAAGAGAAGGGATAGGATCTGCTGGTCGGGGGCGGCTGGTTTCAGGTATTTGGCCGCCCCGGGGATGAAATGGTATCTCCCGTCTCAATTACAGATCCAGCGTAAAGGGGCCGGACAAGACCTCCCGCGTTACATAGAGCGTCCTGTCCGGACGGGTTGCCAGCGTCCATTTCACCAGAAGGATGCGCAGATGTTCAATCTCGATGCAGGTAACGCATCTGGGGTGTACGCAGCTTCCCGTATTGCAGTAGGAAACGGACTCATCCAGCATGGGTCTGTGCGTGTGGCCGGTGATCAGTACGCATCCGGTCCGGTTTGCCCAGTCGGATAAATGCTGCTCTACCTTTTTCTTCTTCGTATTATTTTTGGCCGCGCTGGTAGGATCGAGGAAACCGGCGGATTCCAGCGGTTTCCAGAAATATCTGACCAGAAAGCGCGATGTGCGCCAAAGGACGCTGTTGAAGAAATCCGCCTGATGACCGTGGGTCAGATAGACTTCCTTTCGGCAATTCGCATTTTTCAGAATTACTCCGGGGTGGAAAACCAGCCCCGGAAACAGCTCATCCTCATGACAGACGCTGCAGGGGTAGGAAGCGCAGCATTTGTCCGTGAATTTGGGATTGCGTTTGACAATGTCATGATTTCCGTACAGCATGAGCAGCCTGCCCTCCCGATAGAAACGGGACAACAGCCAGAACACATTATTGTGAATGGACTTAATGGCTTCAAAGGAACGGTTCTCCCACAATTCGTCCCCGTCCCCCAGCTCGACGTAGGTAAACCCGCGGTTATAGTAATGTTTCAGCGCCGCAAAATAGAGGTTCTGGTTTTTCAGGAAGTTATCGTTGTTGGTGCCGCAGCCTCTGTGGCAGTCGCTGAACAGGACGTAACGGGATGCGGGAGTGAGCGGAAACACGGGCGCATGGGCAAACGCGGCGTTAAGCCGTCTGTCAGCAGACATGTTTCTTTCTCCTTCTTTTTTTCTTCTTCTTGTGCCTGATGTGCATCATGTGGCGGAATGCAAACGGCAGGTATTCATACAGGTACAGCAATTTGTCCATGGTGAAACAGAAGTGCTTCGTGACATGGAGGTAAATCTTTAGGAAAATGCGGTTCTTCCACAACGCAAATGAAGTACGTATGCTGTGGGCGCTTCCGGGTTGTCTGGTGTGGGGGCGTAAGAAGCTGAATGAAACCTGCAGGTTCCACACATGGATATCTTCCGGCGCGTAGCCGCAGTCAATCAGGCCCCGGACGAAGGAATTCTGCATTTCACAGGAGGGGAACGTAATCTCTGTTTTCATAAGCAGGCAGTCTGGTTTTGCATACTGGCCCATCCGGAAACCGGTCAGCCACCAGTGCCGCTGTGCGATCCGGTACATTGGGCAGGTCTCGTGATACAGAGTGAACTCAAAAAACGGCAGATCGCAGTCCGGTACCGTATGGAACATGGCGGTGGTCCGTTGGTTTCTTGAGACGAGTCCGTCTGCCCGGTAGATCCCGATTTCTGCTCCTACGTTGATGCCGTACTGCCCTTTCCACAGTTCTATCATCCATGTGCAGCCTTCGTAATCGAAATAGACAGGTTCACAGTCGAACACCATGTTAAACAGGTCCGCGCTTTTGTCGTAGAGCCGGCAATAGCCGAAATCTCTCTGCCAGGCATCTTTCCGGGACGTAAAAATGTCTTGGGATAACAGGTACTCAAATCCGAAAGGATTTACAAGTTCGTTTAACCTGCAGAGTTTTTCCTGAACGGACATGCAGCAGATCTTTTTGATAATGCATTTCCTGCGCCATACCATGAGCAGGGCGCAGATCACCATGATGATCAGGAGACATGGGAAAATAATATACATAATCGGCTCCTTTCTGTCATATTAATAATAGTTACTGCATTGTATGCCGCGAATGTGCCGGAGGTGTCATTTTGGACGGAGGAAAGAGCTTGCTGATGAAAGGGGAAGGCGGTAAATACATGAATTGATGATTGTAAACGGTATTGGTTTCAAGTATAATAAAAGAAAAATATGTCAAAATAAGAAAGAAAGAGGAAAAGAAAAATGGGAAGTATATTTGACATCTTAGGACCGGTCATGGTAGGCCCCTCGAGTTCTCACACAGCGGGAGCGGCAAGGATCGGAATGGTGGCCAGACAGCTCTTCGGGAGGCAGCCCGAGAAGGCGGCGGTGTATCTGCATGGCTCGTTCGCAGCTACGGGAAAAGGGCATGGAACCGATAGGGCGCTGATCGCGGGATTGCTGGGCATGAAGCCGGATGATATGAGGATTCCGGACAGTTTTGAAGTCGCCAAAGAAGAAGGGATGGAGTTTACGATTGAATCCAAGGACATTAAGGAGGCTCATCCTAACACGGCTCAGGTCTATATGGAGGCGGAGGGCGTAAAGCCGATGAAGATTCAGGCATATTCTATTGGCGGCGGACGGATTCGCGTATGTAAACTGGACGGGATCGATGTGAATTTCAGCGGGGAGAGCAATACCTTGATCATCCGGAATGTGGACGAGCCGGGGCGGATCAAGGATGTGGCGACGGCCCTTGCGAACGCCGAGATTAATATTGCCACGATGCAGGTGTTCCGCGACAAGCGGGGAGGCTCTGCGATTATGGTAGTAGAGACGGACCAGATCGTGCCGAAGGAGGCAATGGAGGATCTGGAGAGCAGGAAAGGAATCATCAGGGTAAAGTTCCTGATTGCGAATTAGAATTTTGGGAAAGAGAGGATAACAGGAAGCTATGTCTTATCAATCGATGGAAGAGGCACAGTTAAGGTGCGAGAAGGAAGGAATCGAGTTCTGGAAGGCGGTCCAGCTAGAGGATGCCGACGAACGGGGAGTGACTGAAGAAGAATCCTGGAAGGAAATGAAGAGGATGTGGCAGGCGATGCTGGACGGTTTGGACGCCTATGATCCGGAGCTGCTGTCCAGAAGCCGGATGGTGGGAAAAGAAGGCGGGAAGATGGACGCTTACCGGGAGGCAGGAGATACATTGTGCGGGGATTTCATGGCGAAGGTTATGAGCAACGCATTGAAGATGGGCTGCAACAATGCCTGTATGAAGCGGATCGTAGCCGCCCCCACGGCGGGAGCGTGCGGCGTGATGCCGGCGGTTCTGGTTACTTATTACAGAGAGTACGGCGTACCGGAAGAGAAGATGATCGAGGCGATGTATGTGGCGGCGGGGATTGGTCAGATTATTGCCAATCGCGCCTATCTTGCGGGAGCGTCGGGCGGATGTCAGGCGGAGGTCGGCTCCGGCTCCGGCATGGCGGCGTCTGCGATCTGCCATGTGAAGGGCGGGGATACGGCGAAGATCGGTCATGCCTGTGCGATGGCGCTTAAGAACCTGATGGGGCTTGTGTGCGACCCGGTGGGAGGGCTGGTAGAGGTCCCATGTGTGAAACGGAATGTAGGCGGCGCTTTTAACGCGATTGCCGCGGCTGACATGGCGTTAGCGGGGATTGAGAGCCAGATTCCGGTAGATCAGGTTATCGACGCCATGAAGGAAGTCGGGGACAAGATGGACGTGAGCCTGCGTGAGACCGGATTCGGCGGCGTGGCAGGAAGCGCGAAAGCGGCGGAGATTGTTGAGAGGATGAATATGTAAATTAAGGAATCAGGCAGATAGTACGATCTTTTTTTGACAGCGATGTTTCCTAAAGAGCGGCGGCGTCATTACTGCGGCGCTATTGCTGCTGCGTGTTAGGAAGCGTCGCTGCCTGAAAATAGTTACTGTTCACACGCCACTATCCCGCGAGGTGTTTCCGCACATTTTGTGCGGAAATCCCGAGTTTTTCAGCGCGAAATCGCATCTTTTTGCGATTTCTGTGCATCGCGAAGCGTGTTGCTGGTCACGGAGTGAACAGTAACTGAAAATATTCGATGGAACTGCCTACCGTTCCGTAGTCTCCCGGCGTATGAGCATCGGCGGGATGATTTTGTGGATCGGCTCGTCCAAAGGGGCGGGCTTTCTTTTTTTGCGTTCGTTCATCTGTTCCACCAGAAGGTTTACCGCTTCAAAGGCAATCTTATCGATCTGCTGTCCGACCGTACTGATGGGAATGACAGCCTCCCGGGAAATCGGTGAATTATCAAAGCCGACGATCAGGTAATCATCGGGGAGCCTTCCGTGTTTCCTAAAAAGCAGGTTCAGAAAAATATTGGCGTGGGTGTCGTTGGATACGAAGACGCCTTTTTTCTGTCCGGCATAGTCCTTGTCGAACACGTCAATGATCTCCATCAACTGGGCCTGTGTGGATTCGTAGCCGTCTTTTAAGTCCCTGTATAGGATGCGGTGATTCACGCCCTGCTTTTCGCAGACCTCCAGAAAGCCTTTAATACGGCCGTAAGCGGGGATATTTTCGGGGGTGGGCGAATTAATGTGGAGCAGGACGCCGCAGTCATGGCTTGCAAGCAATCCCGCCGCCTGAACGCCGCCCATATAGTTGTCCGTGTTGACGCTGCTGATATATTCGTCTTCGCGTTCAATGGATACGATCGGTATGGAGAGCGCGGTAAGGGATTTGGACGGGATCGTATGGCTCAGCACGATCAGCCCCTCGATTTTGTAAGCCAGAAGTTCCTGAATGTACCGCTTTTCAATCTCTTTTTTCTCATTCCCAACAAAAACAAGAAATTTGTACCCGAACGTCTCATAGGTAGACAGGATTTGATTCAGCATCTCGGAATAATAATGGAGATAAAGATTGGGTATGATGACGCCGATAAACTCTGTCTTTCCGTTTGCCAGAATACGGGCGACCTTATTCTCCTTATAATTCAGCTTAACCAGCGCGTCCGAAATGATTGCCTGATTCTCAAGGGTAAGGGAATCAGGATTGTTGAAATATCTTGAGATGGTTGTCTTAGAAAAATGTGTGTATTCTGCGATATCACTGAAAGTTACGTTTTTTTTCTGTGCCATGATAGATCTAATTCCTTATACATAAAAATATTTAAAATCAGTATAGCAAATATGAAGAAAAAGGACAATAAGTAACTGGTTAAGTAACCGGTTTTGTGAAAGATATACAAATTTATGTACCGCTTATCGTATAGGATTCACAAAGATGTTTTTTATGATTGACTGGGATTGATAAGAGTGCTATCATAAACACATAAAGTAACCGGTTACTTTATCGGTTACTTAACCGGTTATAGAAGTCATACCAATATGCAGAGAATGCAGGAAATCAGGAGGAATGGTCATGAAAAGAAATCTTATTAAAAGAAATCTTATGACAAGAGTTACGGCATTGGGTATTACCGCGGCGCTGACGGCCTCGGCGCTGACCGGATGCCGGTTTGGATTTGCCAGTGATCCGGACGATCCAAATGAGGAGGAGAAGGAGATACCGATCGATACCTCTGTGGATACGTTTACCTATGATTCCGCCTTGGACGGGACGAGTATCACTCTTTTGAATTCAAAGGCAGAGATACAGGTGGCGTTAGAAAAGATGGCGGCAGAATTTGAGACAAAGTCCGGCGTCCATGTGGAGGTAATGCCGGTGACGGACGGAGACTCGCCCTATACCAAGGTTGTCAGTATGTATAATTCAGGAAATGCCCCGACCCTGTCAATCCTCGATACTACGGACGTCATTGCACTGGCGGAGGAAAAAGCGGAGGATCTGACCGATGAGGCGTGGACTGAGCAGGCGGAAGGTTATCTGACGGAGGTCGACGGTAAAGTATACAGCTTTCCGCTGTGTATCGAAGGCCGGGGATTGATTTATAACAAGGAGGTCATCGACGGGGCTCTGGGAGAAGAATTTGACCCGGATTCGATTACGACACAGGAGGAATTCGTGGAACTCCTCGACCGTCTGGTGGAGGGAGGCATCGAGAAACCGGTTTCCCTCGCGAAAGAGGACTGGTCGCTTGGAGCGCATCATTTACAGTATATTTACGAGATGAACGACGGGACGTCGGAGGGCGCTCAGGAAGTGATTGAGTCGATTAAAGGCGGAAAGATGGAGCTGGATGAATATGAAAGGCTGTCGGAGTTCCTGGATCTGTTTGACGTACTCAAGAAGTATAACGTGGCGAAGGGAGACCCTCTGGGAGCGGATTATGACGAGATGGCGATCGACCTTGTGGACGGGAAGACGGCGATCTGGTTCAACGGGAACTGGGCGTGGCCGAATCTGGAGGAGGCGGGAGCCGAGGCGGAAGACGAATACGGATTCCTGCCGTATTTCATGAATAATGATCCGGATGATTTTGCGAACCAGAAGATTCAGGGTTCTCCGTCCAAACAGATTATGCTTGACGGGCAGCTTGCAACGGAAGAGCAGAAAGCGGCGGCAAAGGAATTCCTTAACTGGATCGTATTTTGCGAGATCGGGCAGCAGATGTTAGTGAAGACCTGCAGTATTATTCCTCCGTTTCAGAATAATCCTTATGAGCCGAACGACCCGCTGAGCCGGGATATCTACGAGAAGGTACATGAAGACAAGGCGTTTAATGCGTCTGCCATCGTACCGAACGACCATTGGGCGGTTCTGGGGGCGGCGATGCAGAAGTATCTGGCAGAGCGGAGCAGCCGGGAAGAATTGACGGAATCTATTCAGGAGTATTGGGACGAGCAGGAGTGATCTTAGGCGCATGAATTTCGGATGACGGACAGGTTCCGGCATCGGGGATAAAATATTAGGTAGGAATAGAAAAGAGGGATAAGACATGAGATCAAAAAATAACGGGAAAGATTTCTGTATGTTTGCACTTCCGGGGATGTTCTGCTTTTTTGCAGTGGTCATAGTTCCGTTTATCTATGGAATTTATCTGACGCTGACGGACTGGAACGGAGTCGCGAAGGTGAAGAACTTTATCGGTCTTAAGAATTTCGGCGGAGTTGTCGGGGACGGGCAGTTCTGGACGTCGTTGCTTTTGACCTTCAAGTATGTAATTCTGGTGGTCGTGCTGGTAAATGTGCTTGCGTTTGCTATCGCATATTTGCTGACGCGGGGGATCAAGGGACAGAATTTCTTCCGGGCAGGGTTCTTTACGCCGAACCTGATCGGAGGTATTGTTCTTGGATATATCTGGCAGTTTGTTTTCTCGAGGGTCTTTGTTAGTATCGGGGAATCCACGGGATTCGGGCTGTTTGAAGTGTCGTGGCTCTCAGACCCCGCGAAGGCGTTTGCGGCGTTGGTGCTGGTATCTGTCTGGCAGTTGTCCGGCTATATGATCCTGATCTATGTTGCAGGCTTCATGGGGCTGAGCGAGGATGTTATGGAAGCCGCCAGCATCGACGGGGCTTCCGGCTGGATCAAGCTTAAGAATATTATTATGCCGCTGATGATGTCGTCTGTGACCATCTGCCTGTTTCTTACGCTGTCGCGCGCCTTTATGGTATATGATGTGAACCTGTCGCTGACGGCGGGCGCGCCTTACGGCACAACGGAGATGGCGGCAATGCATGTATACGAGAAGGCGTTTACCTCCAGGCAGTTCGGAGTGGGTCAGGCAGAGGCGCTGATCTTGTTCGTAATCGTTGCCTGCATCAGCGGTATCCAAGTATATCTGACGAAGAAACAGGAGGTCGAGGCATGATGAATAAGACGACAATCGGCGGAAATAAAAGAAAAGCGGCTAATTTTCTTGCAATAGCGGGACTGGTCATTATCTTTGCGGCATATATGTTCCCGTTCCTTATGGTGGTGATCAATTCCCTGAAACAGAAGAGGGATATTATCAAAAGCCCGTTTTCATGGTTATATACCATTAAGGGGCTGTCCTTTGACAACTTTGTAAAGGCATTTACGCAGATGGATTTCCTGAATGCCTTTAAGAACTCCTTAATCGTTACGGTTTCGGCAACGGTGCTGGTGACTTTACTGGCGGCGATGCTTGCATACTATATAGTGCGTCACAATAACGGTATTTCCAAGCTTACGTTCGCCCTTATGGTCGCGTCCATGATCATTCCGTTTCAGGCGATTATGATCCCGCTTGTCAGCATCTACGGCGGTACGTTAAACGTGCTGAACCATAGGATTACGCTGATCTTCATGCATACCGGATTTTCCATGGCAATGTCCGTATTCATGTTCCACGGGTTCATTAAGGGAAATGTTCCGATCGCGCTGGAAGAAGCGGCCTACATAGACGGCTGCACACACTCTCAAACATTTTTTAAAATCGTGCTTCCGCTGCTGAAACCGATTATTTCAACTATGGTAATTCTGAACTCGATGGCATTTTGGAACGATTTCCTGCTGCCGTCGCTGGTGCTCTCGGATAAGAAGCTCTTGACGCTGCCTCTTTCTACCTATAGTTTCTACGGGACATATTCGGCGGATTATGGTACGATCATGGCGGGGCTTTTGCTGTGCGTAGTGCCGATTCTGGTGTTGTATGTGGTTCTTCAGAAGCAGATCATCGGCGGAGTTGTGGCCGGGGCAGTAAAATAAATATGGTTCGGTATGAAGAAGGGGGCAGGACTTGCCCTCTTTTTTGAGGTTTTTACAGGGAAAGTAATGTCGGGCGGAAGCTTGCCGGACGGAAGAAGAAAGGGTATAATAGTGCCGGAATGAAGTATAATTTATAAATAGGGCGCAGGGCTATCTTGGCGGCAGAATTGATAGAAAAGGGTGTTTGTTTATGAAGGAAGACGTATTGCATTTGAGGGCTCCGGGAAACTGGATCAATGATCCGAACGGATTTATATACTACAGGGGGAAATACCACTTGTTTTACCAGTATTTTCCCTATGCCCCTGTGTGGGGAACCATGCACTGGGGGCATGCGGTGAGTGAGGATCTGGTCCATTGGAGGCATCTGGGGGTCGCGCTTTTTCCCACGAAAGCCTATGATCAAAACGGTGTATTTTCCGGGAGCGCGCTGGAAAAGGACGGCAGGCTGTATCTTTATTATTCGGCCGTGAGATATCTGGAAACGGATGGGGAGAATATCCATACTGCATATCAGGACCGGTATGAGACAAGTCAGGCGATGGTTGTATCAGGCGACGGGTTTCATTTTGACAACTGGAAAGATAAGAAGAAGATAATTCCGGTCATTGCGGATAAAGAGGTCGGGGACAGAACGCACACGAGAGATCCGAAGGTGTGGAAGGAGGGGGAATATTATTATATGGCGCTTGGAAGCACTTATGAAGAAAGAGAGGGGCGCGTGCTGTTCTACCGGAGTAAGGACGGGGAAGAGTGGGAATATGTAAATCAGCTCCGGGACAAGAGGTTCGGGAAGATTCTTGAGTGTCCGGACTTGTTTCGGGTTAATGGAACGTACGTGTTCCTCGGCTCGCCGATGTATGCAAAGGAAGACGGGCTCCAATATCCCCACCATGCCATATGCGGTCTGGCAAAGTTCGATGAGGAGGTCTGCGGGCTGCATTTGCATGAGGAGCCAGGGCTGGTTGACTATGGAAGGGATCTCTATGCGCCCCAGACGAATATAGACCGGGAGGGCAGAAGGGTCATGATTGCATGGATGCGGATGCCAAAGGCTTTGGCGCGGGAAGGGGAGCTGGTATGGAACGGGATGATGTGCCTGCCGAGGGTCGTGGATGTCGCGGACGGGCAGATCTATTTCCGGGTGCATCCGGAGGTAGACAGGTATTTTGGGAAAGAGATCCCCAAGGAGCGGCTGCGCGGGGACGTGCTGTTCCGCTTGAGGACAAGCCTTAAGGAGGGCGAAGGGCTAGATATCGGCGGATACCGCCTGTGGGTTGAGGACGATTCCCTTAATGCGGATAGGAGCAAGGTGTTTGGCAGCCTGTCTGGTTATCGCCTGACGGGAAGCACGCCGAAACTTGGCGGCAGATGTGAGTTAGACATATTCGTGGATGGGAATCTGATCGAAGTATTTGTCAATGGAGGCCGGTACGTGCTCAGCCATGTAGTGTACGGATTGGGGGACAAGCTTGAGGGACCTTTGGAACATGTCTATGTGGGCGGGTAGTATTGGAGGGGGAGGTGCGGAATGGATAGGCCGGATACATATATGACGGACTGCGTTCTTTGTCCAAGAATGTGCCATGCGAACCGGACGGCCGGACATACGGGGTATTGCGGGGAATCCGCGCAGCTTGTTGTAGCAAGGGCCGCGCTTCACCCGTGGGAAGAAGAATGTATTTCGGGTGAAAATGGTTCCGGTACGGTATTTTTCTCAGGGTGTAATATGGGCTGTATTTTCTGCCAGAATTACAATATTTCCCGGGCAAAATCCGGAAAAGCGATCACTGTGGAGCGGTTGTCGGAGATATTTCTGGAATTACAGGGGCAGGGGGCGAATAATATTAACCTTGTGACGCCTACGCATTATGTACCGCAGATCATAGAGGCGTTGGACCTGGCAAAAAAGGCGGGGCTTTGTCTTCCTGTCGTGTATAATTCAAGCGGATATGAGAAGGTGGAGACGCTGCGGCTGCTTAGGGGGTATGTGGATATCTACCTGCCGGATTTTAAATATATGGATGAGAGGCTTGCCGGAGCGTATTCCCGTGCGCCGGATTATCCTGCGTATGCGAAGCAGGCGTTGGAGGAGATGGTTTCCCAGACGGGAGAGTTTCGGATGGACGAAGGGGCAGGGCTTCTGAAAAGCGGTGTAATTGTCCGGCATCTGGCGCTTCCGGGGCATGTCAGGGATTCAAAGGAAGTGATACGTTATCTGTATGAAACCTACGGGAATCGTATAATGATTAGCATTATGAACCAGTATACGCCTATGCCGCAGGTGAAAGACCATACGCTTCTGGGCCGGAAATTGACGAAGAGGGAGTATGTGAAGGTAGTGGACTATGCCCTTGGGATCGGCGTGGAATGTGGATATATTCAGGAGGGGGAGGCGGCAAAGCAAAGCTTTATACCAGAGTTTGACGGGAAAGGAGTTTAATGCACTCCACTTTTTGGGTTGGAGAATCAAACTAACCCGGAAGAGGATATACCTTTAAGAGTGTTCGGATATGACGGCGCCTCCTACCGTGACCAGATTTTCTATGTAAAAGGGGAAGATGGGAAGTTCCGGGGAAATACCAATCCGCGTTATCCGGTTATCACGCTTGTACTATATTTGGGAATAAAGCGTTGGAATAAGCCTACTACAATATGCGAATGTGTGGCTGACAACTTAGACGATGATCTGAAGCCCTTTGTAACGAAATATTCAGGCAAGCGTTATCCGCTTGCCTGAACTATATATATCATCTGCTATTACTGTCTCAGAACGCCCGCAGAGCCTCCACGAGCTCCGTAAACTCCATCCCATGGGAGGCTTTGACAAGGACATTATCCCCATCTTCTATGATCCTGCCCATAGCAGCCAGAAATTCTGCTTTCGTCTCAAACCAGATCCCTTCGGCGCCGTCTGCCAGCTCTTTAGAAAGCGGTCCGATCCCGCATACAAGGTCAATCTCCTTCTTTGCCGCATACGCTCCTACTTCCCGGTGTAATTCTCTGGTATTGTCGCCAAGTTCCCCCATGTCGCCAAGGACGGCAACCTTACGGCCGATTGCCATATCCAGTACGTCAATAGAAGCCTTCATAGACACCGGATTCGCATTATAACAGTCGTCAAGGATAATCAGGCGGTCAGTCTTAATAATATTGCTGCGCCCGGGAATGGAAGGAAGCCCTTCGATTCCGGCCTTGATCTCTTCCGGCGTAAGTCCGAGGGTATAGCCTACGGCCGTCCCTGCAAGCGCATTGGAAACCATATGGATTCCGGGCAGAGGAACGATACAGGTAAAAGAAGCGCCGTCCGGAAGGTAGATCGTACATGCGGTTCCTTTAAGCCCCAACGGCCGGATGTTGTCGGCGCGGAATGAATTCCCATCCTCCATGCCGAAGAAGACGGGGCTTACGCCCTTAACCGGCGCGGTCTGGGAAAGAAGGTCGTCATCCCCGTTTAGGATGATCGTCCCGCCGTTCTTCATATCCTGAAGCATCTGTGTCTTTTCGCGGAAGATGCCTTCTCTCGTCTTAAAAAATTCCAGATGCGCCACTCCTATATTCGTGATTACACAGATATCCGGGCTTGCTACGGAAGAGAGGCGGCGCATCTCGCCGAAATGATTGATGCCCATCTCAAGAACCGCAACCTGATGCCCTTCCTCCAATCCGAAAATAGTAATGGGAAGCCCCCACTCGTTGTTAAAATTCCCCAGTGTCTTATGGACCCGGTACTTCTGGGCGGCAACAGAGGCGATCATTTCCTTGGTACTCGTCTTTCCGGCGCTCCCCGTAATGCCCACGACTTTTATGTCAAAGGAATCCCGGTAGAGCTTAGCGATGTCAAGCAGCGCCTGCCCCGTGGATTCCACAAGGATGTAAGGAAAATCCGTCTCGCCCAAATCTTCATGGGAAACCACACAGGCCGCCCCGGCCTTGATTGTATCAGGAATAAACTTATGCGCATTGACTTTAACTCCGTCGATGGCGACAAAGAGATATCCGGGTTGTACCTTTCGGCTGTCGATGACGACGCCCTTAACCTCCAGGCCGTAAAGACGGTCGTCCCCGTGGTAAGTCCCCTGACATGCCTTCGTAATATTCTCAAGCGTAAGGTTTTTCATATGGCAGCCTCCTTATGGCTCTGTATTCTTATTCGAACACTCTGTGATTCCGGCAGCGCCGTACCGTGCAAGAAAAGACTCTTCGATAATCCGTTCGCACAGGACGTCGTATTCCAGCCCGTCAGCCTTCGCCGCTTTCGGAAGAAGACTTGCCGGAGTCATGCCGGGCAGCGCATTGACCTCCAGACAGTAGAAACTGCCGTCCTCGCTGTCAACGATAAAATCCGCCCGTGAATAGACGTCCATACGAAGCGCCTCGAAAGCGGCCTCTCCCGCGCGCTGAATCTTATGCTGGGTATCTGCGTCGATAGACTTGGGCGGGCAGATCTCCTGCGCCCCTCCGTCCTGATATTTATTCTCATAGTTAAAGAAGTCGTTCTTCGGGATGATCTCCACCAGCGGCAGGGCTTTTCCGGCAACGATGCCGCAGGCAAATTCGCGTCCCTTGATGTACGGCTCAATCACGACTTCCTCTTCCTTGTCAATGTTAAAAGATCTATGTATTGCCTCTTTATATTCGTCTTCCGTATGCACGATATAAACCCCGATACTGGAGCCGCTGGCGCATGGCTTAATGACAAGAGGCAGATAGTAGCCAAGATCGGCAAGGGGCGTATCCTTTGTCTTCCTTGTAAGGGAGGTACCTCTGGGAGTCGGCACGCCCGACTTCTTGAAAATCTGCTTCGCCACCAGCTTATTCATGGACAGGGAGCAGCCAAGGGCGTTAGGCCCGGTATAACGGATGCCAAGGACGTCGAAGGTAGCCTGCAGCTTGCCGTCCTCCCCGATGGAACCGTGAAGCCCCATGAAAGTAATATCAGCCATCTGGCACAGTTCGATTACATTAGGCCCGATCATGTTGTCAGACTGATCCTGACGGGACTTCCTAAGAGCCTCAAGGTCCGGGGCGGTAGTCTTGATGCCGTCTGCAATCTCAAGCCCATGGCCCGGAAGATCGAACACTTCTTCCAGCTTATTCCCGGCACAGGGGTATCCGAAAAACAAATCCATCAGAAACGCCTGATGTCCTTTTTCGCACAAAGTCCTGCAAATCCCTGCTCCGGAGGTCAGCGATACGTCGCGTTCCGGGCTTAATCCGCCCGCTAATACAATTATCTTCATAGAAAATGTCTCCTTTTATTCGGTAATGCTCATCTGATTCAGCAGAGCTCTCTTCACTTCGTAAAGTTTCGGCGACAGGTCCACGTAGACCTGATGCGGGTAAAACAGACGCTTGGTCTCATCCCACAATGTCTTTTTCTCCTGCCTGCAATAGTCGGCAATCTCAGTCACAGAAGGCGACTTGTAGACACATTCGCCGTTCCTGAAGATCGGTACGAGAATCTCGCGCATGGTGTAAGACCCGCCCGGAAGTTTTGTCTTCTTCCATGTCTCAATGGGGTCAAACAGAAGCATATCTTCATTGGTGTCAAAAGTCTCTTCCGCGAAGCAGATGAGGTCTGCCCTTACCTTTCCTGTTGTTTTATCATAGATCCGAAAAATAGTTTTGTTACCGGGATTTGTAATTTTCTCCGTGTTTTCGGAAATTTTTATCTTCGGAACAAAAGTACCAGCCTCATTCTGGATGGCGGCGAGCTTGTACACTCCGCCGAAGGAGGGGTTGTCCTTGGAGGTGATCAGGTTCGTCCCTACGCCCCAAGAGTCGATGGCGGCTCCCTGCATCTTTAAGTCGTGCAGGAGGTATTCATCCAGATCATTGGAAGCGCAGATGGACGCGTCCGTAAAACCGGCGTCGTCGAGCATCTTACGCGCCTCCTTAGACAGGTAGGCAAGATCCCCGCTGTCAAGCCGGATTCCGTACTTCTTAAATGCTTTTCCCTCCTCCCGGAATTCCCGGAATACACGGATTGCATTGGGAACGCCGGACTTCAAAGTATCGTAGGTGTCTACCAGCAGGGTGCAGTTGTCCGGATACATCTCCGCGTACGTCCGAAACGCCGTGAATTCGTCCGGGAAACTCATGATCCAGCTATGGGCGTGGGTACCCATGACCGGAACGTCAAAAAGCCGTCCGGCAAGGACGTTGGACGTCCCTATGCAGCCGCCTATGATAGCCGCCCGGGTGCCGTACAACCCCGCGTCCGGTCCCTGGGCACGCCGCAGGCCGAACTCCATGATTCCGTCCCCGGAAGCGGCGAAGACGATGCGCGACGTCTTGGTGGCAATGAGCGACTGGTGGTTGATAATGTTCAGAATCGCCGTCTCCACAAGCTGAGCCTCCATGATGGGGGCAATTACTTTCAATAAAGGTTCTTTTGGAAATACCACCGTCCCTTCCGGAATTGCATAGATATCGCCGCTAAAATGAAAACCGCTTAAATACTGCAGAAAATCTTCGCTGAATAGGCCGAGCCCCCGCAGGTAATCCACGTCTTCATAGGTAAAATTAAGGTTCTTAATATACTGTATGACCTGCTCAAGCCCTGCGCAGACCGAATAACCGTTCTTACATGGATTCTGCCGGAAGAATACGTCAAAAATGACCTTCTCATGCTGGCCCTTCGCATAATAACCCTGCATCATGGTCAGTTCGTATAAGTCTGTCAGCAAAGTCAAATCTTGTCTGTTCATTTTTCTTTTTTGCTCCTTTGGTTGTTAAGCTAAATTTGTTCTATTATAGCACTAGTATGTGCAAATGTAAAATGCTGAATACAAAGAGCGTTTGTCTATACTAATGATTGGTTGCGGTTGATGGTTTCCTGTATAATATTCTGGCAATACGGCGCGATCCGTTTGCGGGTTTCCTTATCCAGTTCTTTGGGGTAAATCGGTTTGCCGTATTCGATCACAACATGGGTCTTTTCTATCTTCGGGATGTGCTGCTCGAAGATAGTGTGGGTGTTGTTCAGGCTGATCGGTATGATGGCGCATCCGGACTTTTCCGCAATCTTAAAGGAACCGCTGTGGAAGGGGAGCATGCTGAGCTCCTCGCCGTCGTTGCGGGTTCCTTCCGGGAAAATGCAGATGGATATCCCGTTTTTAATGTGGTCGATTGCTTCGAGAATGCTTTTAAGGCCTTCCTTAGGATTGTCGCGGTCGAGGAAGAGGCAGTACAGTCGTTTCATCCAGTCGCGGAGGATGGGGTAGCGGAGCATCTCCTTCTTGGCGACATACCCGGTCAGGCGTTTGCAGCGGGAGTAGGTCAGCAGGATATCAAAATAGCTTCTGTGGTTTGCGATAAACAATACCGGTTCGTCAGGTACGTTTTCCTCGCCGATCACGGTTACTTCCACTCCGGTAATCCATAAGAGGACCCGGAATGCCCACTGTACCACCCGCAGGCAGCGGTAGTCGCTCGCTTCTTTATTAAAATTCCGGATACATTTGCCAAACGCCCATTCAATAACCAGCATGGGGATACCGAAAAGGAGGAACGCAAAGAGGAATAAGACCAAAAATATGAATCTGATCATCTGTCCTGTCCTCCGATCCGGACGACGTTTCGCTTCGACGCCGTATCCGGCGTCTCCGAATTATCCGATGTTATCCGCTGGCCTATAGAATCCGAGGTCTCCGCTATTACCTGCTGGTCTTCGGAGTCCGGCGTCTCCGTTTTAGCAGATACCGGAGAATTTTCGGAATCCGGCGCATCCGATTCGAAATCCGTTTGCTGTTTTGGCAAGTGGTATCTTCCGTATAATACGGTATCTTCCCGAAGCGCATCCGCCAGTTCCTCCCGGAGCGCGCCTTCCGTGAACCTCCAGCTCCAATTGCCGGCGGCTGTCCCGGGGGTGTTCATCCTTGCCGCAGAGCCGTAGCCCAGCACATCTTGGAGGGGGAAGATCACATAACCTGCGATACTCCCCAGAGCGGCGGCAATCAGCTCCCGGCCAATCCTAGTCTCGTCGTCCGAACACCGGGTATACCTCCGGACTCTGCGCTGGCAGTCCGGACTTAGGGTTTTGTACCAGCCAAGCGTCGTGTCGTTGTCATGGGTGCCTGTATAGCAGACGCAGTCCGTGGTGGTGAACCTGTAAGGCAGGTAATCATTCTCCCCAAGGTTATCAAAAGCGAACTGCAGTACCTTCATGCCGGGGAAACGGAATTCTCTTCGCAGGGCGTCCACCTCTGCCGTGATTATCCCTAAGTCTTCCGCAATAATCGGAAGGCCGTCGCCCAACGCCTCCTGAATCGCACGGAATAATTCATATCCCGGGGCAGGAACCCACTTCCCGTTGATAGCGGTCTTCTCCCCGTAAGGAATGGACCAGTAGGACTCGAACCCGCGGAAATGGTCGATCCGCAGAATGTCCAAGGATTTAAGCTGATGCCGGATGCGGGAAATCCACCATGAGAATCCGTCCTTCTTGTGGGCCTCCCAGTCGTACAGCGGATTCCCCCACAACTGCCCGGTAGCGGAAAAATAATCCGGGGGAACGCCGGCAACTTTCAGAGGGAACCCCTTGGAATCCAACTGGAATAATCCCTGATTCGCCCAAACGTCTGCGCTGTCCATGGATACGAAGATAGGGATGTCCCCGATGATCCGCACCCCATGGCTATTGGCATAGGCTTTCAGTGAAAGCCACTCTTTGTAGAAGATAAACTGTAAGAACTGATAGAACCCGATCTGTTCCTTCAATGTAACGCTAAGCTTCTCCTTAAACTCCGGTGTGGGAATCCGGTATTCGTCCTCCCATTTAAGCCAGCTTACCCCGTTGTTAGCGGATTTGCATGCCATGAACAGGGCGTAATCCTCAAGCCAATCCTGCTCCTCCTGTACAAAATCCAAGAATTCGGTGTAAAGGGGCGGACGTTTAGGGCCTGCATCCATAAAACGAGTGTAAGCTTTCTCGAATACAGCCTGTTTCCACGGGATAATGGTTCCGTAATCAACCGATTCAGGGCTGCCGCACGGAACGTCTGCAAGGTCGGCGGCAGATAAAAGCCCAAGCTCCGCCAGATGCGCAGGGCTGATAAGAAGCGGCTGCCCCGCATAGGCAGAAAAACTCTGATAGGGGGAATCCCCGTATCCTGTGTGGGTCAGGGGAAGGATCTGCCAAAGGTGCTGTCCTGCCCGTTCCAGAAAATCCACGAATCTGTAGGCCGCCTCCCCTAGGTCCCCAATCCCGTAAGGGGAGGGCAGGGACGTTGGATGCAGCAGAATCCCAGAAAGTCTCTCATTATTTTCCATATAAATCTCCTTCATACATTTTCATAATCACTAATAAATCCAATTATACTACAAAATTGGAATTTTTCCTAGAGTTGGTGTGTATGATGTAGAGAGAATATATTGTGAAAAGTCACCGTTCGCTCTGCTGCGGATTTTTAGAAGAGTGTAACGGCGCTTTGCAAGAGGCCCTCATGAAGAGATGCTGCACTTTTTTGGCGCTTCCGCTTTGTATACTGATATTAACGGCGTGCGCCGCAGGAAAGACGGATAATGAGAAAATAAGGAATGTCGAGTTTACCGTGGTTGACCGGGAAGAGATTCCCGGGGAATTCCTTGCCCGGATTGAGGAAGGGAAAGAAGGGGAGCTGAAGCTTAGTTACGGCGACAAGGGATATCTCTACGCCGCCAGAGGCTATGGCGTTCAGGAGACCAGCGGATACAGCGTGACGGTAGACCAGTGTTTCGAGACGGAACAAAAGATACGGATTGGGACCAGCCTTTTGGGACCGGGGAAAGAGGAGAAGATTTTGAAGAAGAAAACGTACCCCTATGTGGTGATAAAGATGGAGTATACGGATAAGCAGATTGAATTTGAATAGGAGGCAGAAGGCATGGAATATGTAACCAGACAGATGCAGACTTACAGGACGGGAAATCGGATTACCGACCAATTTTACATTGACGACGATTATAATGTACCGGACGCAAAAAGCGACGTGAAGAAGGTCATATTGGGAGAAGGGACGCTCACCGTGGAAGATATGAAGGTGGTGGAGAATTACATAAGGGTATCCGGGAAATTGAATTTCAAGGTGCTGTATGTGACGGACGAGGGTGAGACGCGGCTTTCGTGTCTGGAAGGAAGGATTCCCTTCGAGGAAATGATTTATCTGGAGCAGGAACCGGCGGGCAGCCTGTTCGTCCAGTCGTCAAGCGCAGATATGACGGTCACGGCGATCCATTCGAGGAAGCTCAGCATCAAGACGCTGGCGGAGCTTAACGTATGTTCCGAAGGAAAGCACGAGACGGAGCTTACGACCGATATAGACTGCGGGCAGTCCCTGTACAAGAGGTTTGAGAGCAAGGAATTCCTGAAAGTATTTGCAGCGCTGAAAGATACGTACCGGATCAAGGAGGAAGTGTCCATAGGAGGAACGAAAGAGAACATCGGGACCCTGCTCTGGACGGAGGTGACAAGCCGGAAGCTGGATACCCGGCTTGAGGCGGATGAGCTGAGGATACAGGGAGAACTGCTCCTGTTCTGTTTCTATGAGTCTCTGGACGGCAAAACGGACTGGATTGAGCAGACGGTTCCCTATGAGGGGCGGATCGAGTGTTATGGGGCTCAGGATAAGATGTATCATCAGATCTACCCCGAGCTTACGGATGTCAACATCGACGTGCGGATGGATGAGGACGGGGAAATGCGCCTGATCGGCGTGGAAGCGACGCTGGAAGTGCGTCTCATCGTCTATGAGGAGGAAAGGCTTGAGATCCTTGCGGACGCATATTCGCTGAAGCAGAGCTGTATGCCGAAGATTACGGAGGAACATTTGGAGAGGCTGCTTTTGCAGAACCACTCGAAATGTAAGGTGACAGAGCAGTTGTCATTGCCGGAGATCAAGGACGACATCCTGCAGATCTGCCACAGCAGCGCAAGGATACAGGTAGAGCATACCGAGACGGCGGAGGGCGGCATCCAGATTGAGGGCGTGCTGCACATCGGTTTCCTGTATGTCAAGGCAGACGATGCGATCCCATTTGATACATGGCAGGGGATGGTTCCGTTTTCCTATCTCTTAGAGAGCAATGAGACGGCGGAACATATGACCTACGGGCTGACTTATGCGGTGGAGCAGTTGTCTATCGGGCTTCTGGGGACGGACGAGATTGAGATCAAAGCGGTTCTGGCCTTCCATAGCTTCCTGAAAGAGCCGGTCTTAATCCGCAACATCAGGGAGATAGAGTTCACGCCGTTCGATATAGAAGAGATGGAAAGACGTCCGGGCATTACGGGTTATATCGTACGCGACGGCGACATTCTGTGGGACCTTGCCAAGAAGTATAACACGACGGTAGAAGGGATCATGGAGGTGAACGAATTAACATCCGAAGAGATAAAAGCAGGAGACAGGATATTGATTTTTAAGGAAAATATGAGTATACTATAGGTACACTGTATACAGGATACAAGGAGAATATCTATGGATAAATTAGAATTAAAAGCACTGGGGAAGATCAATCTGGGACTGGACGTGTTGGGGAAGCGGGACAACGGATATCATGACGTGCGTATGGTGATGCAGACGGTCTATCTCTATGACCAGATCCGGATGGTGAAGACGAAGGAGCCGGGAATCCGGCTTAACACGAACTTATTCTATCTTCCGGTGAATGAGAATAATCTTGCATACCGGGCGGCGGATCTTCTGATGAAGGAATTCAGGATACAGGAGGGCGTGAAGATTATACTGGATAAGCATATCCCTGTGGCCGCGGGGATGGCGGGAGGCAGTTCCAACGCGGCGGCGGTACTGTTCGGGATGAACCGCATGTTTTCACTGGGACTGTCCCAGAAGGAGCTGATGGAAAGGGGCGTGTCGCTGGGGGCGGACGTACCTTACTGTATTATGCGGGGAACCGTGCTTGCGGAAGGGATCGGGGAGAAGCTGACCCCGCTTCCGCCTATGCCGAAATGTTTTGTGCTGCTTGCGAAACCCTCCATCAGTGTTTCGACGAAGGTGGTATATGAGAAGCTGGATTCCCATGAGATTGCCGAACATCCGGATATCGACGGGATTATCGAGGGGCTTAAGGGGCGGGATCTAGGTTCCGTATCCGCCTGCATGGGAAATGTCTTGGAGAAGGTCACGATAGAAGCCTATCCTGTGATTGATAAGATCAAGGAAACCATGAAGTCCCAAGGGGCGCTCAACGCTATGATGAGCGGCAGCGGCCCTACGGTTTTCGGCTTGTTTGACGACAAGAAAAAGGCGAAGAAGGCGGCGTTTCGAATCCGGGAGCTGCAGCTTGCCAGACAGACTTACGTGACCGGCGTACACAATACGAGGAGGAGATAGAGGATGGAGCTTAAGGTCAACATGAGTGCATATCTGCCGCTGAGGGACGTGGTATTTGAAACGCTGCGTCAGGCGATCCTGCGGGGGGAACTAAAGCCGGGGGAGAGGCTGATGGAGATCCGGCTTGCGAATAAGCTGGGAGTCAGCCGTACGCCTATACGGGAGGCGATCCGTAAGCTTGAGCTTGAAGGGCTTGTGCTTATGGTTCCGCGCAAAGGCGCAGAGGTTGCGGATATCTCCGAGAAGAGCCTGCGGGACGTTCTGGAGGTGCGCAAGGCACTTGAGGAGCTGGCGGTGAAGCTGACCTGCGACAAGATTAAGAGCGCGCAGATCGAGGAGCTTAGAAAGGCGGCGCAGGAGTTCCAAAAGACCCTCAAAAGCAGCGATATCACCGAGATTGCCGAGGCGGATGTGCGTTTCCATGATGTGATCTATGAGGCGACGGATAACCAGAAATTAATCCAGCTCCTGAATAACCTCCGGGAACAGATGTACCGTTACCGTATTGAGTACCTGAAACGGCAGGAGGCGTATCCGCAGCTACTTGCGGAGCATGAGGAGATTATCAGGAGGATTGAGAATAAGGAGAAGGAGCAGGCAGCAAAGATTGTCTGTATGCATATCGATAACCAGGTAGAGGCCGTAATGGATGCGATACGGACGAAGAAGGGGGAGTGATAAGGAATCCTGCGGCCGGATTTCTGGTGAAAATAGTTTAAAGTCTTTGGTATAAAGTGGGATTTATGTGTCAACACTTCTTATAACAATAACATTTGTATGAGTGATTGATTTATAAGGAGGGCGTTACATATGGATTTGAGAAGAGAACTTTGGGGCAGAGGACGGAAGGTTGTATGTCTGGCGTTTGGGATCTGCGCCGCGGCTTTGCTGACAGGGAGCTGCGTGGAGAGCGGGATTGAACGGGTGGAGGCAAAGATGGAGCGGACCCAGAAGACGCTGGCAAAGGAAGTGCTGCGTTTCCATGTGCTTGCAAACAGCGACAGTGAAGAGGATCAGGCGGTTAAGGCGAAGGTCCGGGACGCCGTGCTTGCGTATATGGAGGAGAACATGGAAAGCGGGCTTCAAGAGGAGCCGGATGCAGAAAAAACAAAGGCTTGGGTGGAGTCCCATTTGCGTGAATTGGAGAAAGTGGCTGACCGGACGGTTGCCGGGGAAGGGTATGCTTACCGTTCCAGGGCGGAGGTGGAGGTCAGTTATTTCCCGGATAAGCAGTATGGGGATATCTTCTTTCCGCAGGGGGAGTATGAGGCTTTGAAGATCAGGCTTGGAGAAGCCAGAGGGCATAACTGGTGGTGTGTGCTGTATCCGAGCCTGTGCTTTACCGATACGGCGTGTACTGTGGTCAGTGAAGAAGGAAAACAGGGACTTAAGGAGGTTTTAACGGCGGAAGAGTACGAGATGGTGACGGCGACGGCGGATTTTAAGATTAAGTGGTTTTTCTTCGGGAACGGTGCGAAAGAGGATTGACAGTGTTCTTGCTTTCGCGGATCGGCAAAGGGCGGGCGGCTGCGGCGATACATCAAGAGAAACATGGAGGAAGTTCATGACGGATTTTTTGGTAAGAATTTTTATAAAAGACTATACGGAGATCGAGAGGGTGTCTGTCAGGACCGCCTACGGTGTGTTGGCGAGTGCGGTAGGCATCCTTTGCAATGTCCTTTTATTTGCGGTAAAATGCGCGGTAGGATATCTCCTGCATAGTATTTCGGTCACGGCGGACGCGTTTAATAACTTATCGGACGCCGGATCGTCTGTGATCGGGCTTGTTGGAGTTAAGATGGCCAGTAAACCGGCTGACCGCGCGCATCCCTTCGGACACGGCAGGATAGAATATATCGCGGCGCTGATTGTGGCGTTTCTGGTAATGGAAGTGGGCTTCTCCTTTTTTAAGGATGCCGTGGGGAAGATTCAGGAACCGGAGGCGTTAAAATTTCAGGCCGTGTCCGTGGCGGTTCTGGCGCTGTCGGTCGGAGTTAAGCTGTGGATGGGGGTCTTCAACCGGAAACTTGGGCAGAGGATTGATTCCAAGGTGATGATGGCGACTGCCGCAGACGCCATGGGAGATGTGATTACGACTGCGGCGACGATAGCTTCTCTTTTGTTTTTCCGGATCACGGGGGTGAATATCGACGGGATCGTGGGGCTTGGCGTGTCTCTTGTGGTAATGTGGGCCGGCGTGGGGATTGCGAAGGATACCTTGGAGCCGCTGATCGGAAAGGCTGTGGAGCCCAAGGAGTATGCAAGGATTACGGATTTTGTGGAAGGGTACGACGGGGTTCTCGGAAGCCATGACCTGATTGTCCACAATTACGGGCCGGGCAGAAGCATGGCGTCTATCCATGCGGAGGTTCCCAATAATGTGGAGATTGAGGCGTCCCATGAGGTGATTGACCAGATTGAAAGGGATGCGCTAAGGCTGCTCGGCGTGTTTCTTGTGATCCATATGGATCCCGTGGAGACGCGGGATGTGCGGGTGATTCAGGCGAGGGAGCAGGTAGAGCGTATCCTCGAGGCGCTGGATCCGGCTGTGGCGATCCATGATTTCCGCATGGTGAACGGAGAAGAGCAGGTGAATCTCATTTTTGACATGGAGGTTCCTTATGAATACGACAATAAGAAACAGGATGAGCTTAAGATGACGCTGGTGAAGCTGCTGCAGATTACGGATCCGCGTTATCAGTGCGTGATCACGGTGGAAAGGAGTTACATAGGCGGTGGAGATGAGTAACAGATATACTTTGGAGGGCAGGATCCGGTTCAGCGAGGTAGATCATACGAGACGTATTACGCTTCCGGGGATCATCAATTATTTTCAGGATTGCAGTATATTCCACTCGGAGAGTCTGGGCGTCGGGCTCTCCCATTGTGCAGAGCGAAGAAAAGTCTGGGTCTTGTCGGCATGGCAGGTGGAGATTGACCGTTATCCCGCGCTGGGCGAGCAGGTGAGGGTCAGTACATGGGCAACGAAATTTGACGGACTGTTTGGCCTTCGCAATTTCTGTATGGAGGATGAGGGGCAGAAGATGACTGCGCGGGCAAACTCTGTGTGGGTCTATATGGATGTCTGTAAGGGAAGGCCTGCAAGGCCGGACAAGCGGGAGATTGAGCTGTACGGAACGGAGGAACCGCTGCCGATGGAGTATGCGCCGCGGAAGATTGAACTTCCGGAGGAATTCCGGGAAGGGGAGCCGTTTCCTGTGAGGAAGTACCATATCGACACGAACGAGCATGTGAATAACTGCCAGTATGTGCAGATGGCGCTTGAGGGGGTAAAGGAACCCAGGAAAGTGAAGAAGATGCGGGTGGAATATAAGAAGTCGGCCGTGTACGGCGATATTATTTACCCGAAGACAGCGTATGATGAAAACAGGGTTGTAGTGGAATTGTGCGATGGAGAAGGGGCGGCTTATGCCGTGGCGGAGTTCTGCTGACGTTTCCCGGCCATACCGGAGAAACGGATGTAAACGGATTGCAGATATAAGTATATTCAACGAAGGAGGAGAGAAGAGACAGATGTCATTATCAGAGAATTTGGGTAAAAAAGTAAGGTTGATGATTGTGAAGGAGGTGGAGTTCGGCGTCTATCTGGGCAGCAGCCAGGAGAAGGTGCTGCTCCCGAAGAAACAGACGCCGCGGGGCTTGGAAGCGGGAGATCCTGTGGAGGTGTTCCTGTATAAAGATTCCTCAGACCGGTTGATCGCAACCACGAACGAGCCGAAAATCACCCTTGGCGAGCTGGCGGCGCTGAAGGTTGTGGATGTGGGACGGATCGGGGCGTTCCTGGACTGGGGATTGGAGAAGGATCTTTTGCTGCCGTTCCGGGAACAGACGGCAAAGGTGAAGAAAGGCGACGAGGTTTTGGCGGCCTTGTATGTGGATAAGTCGGGAAGGCTGTGCGCGACTATGAAGGTGTATGAACGACTTCGGCAGGATTCGCCCTATCAGAAGGACGATCAGGTGGAAGGGATTATTTATGATACCAGTGATAATTTCGGCATTTTCGTTGCGGTGGACGACTGTTATTCCGCGCTGATTCCAAAGCGCGAGGCGTTCGGCAGCCTCAGGGTGGGCCAACGGATCCATGCCCGGGTTACGAAGGTCAGGGAAGACGGGAAGCTGGATCTTGCCGTGCGGGAGAAGGCCTTCCTTCAGATGGATGCGGACGCACAGGCGGTCATGGAGCGGCTGGAAGAATACGGAGGACGGCTGCCGTTTACGGATAAGGCGGACCCGGAACGGATTAAGAACGAATTCGGCATGAGTAAGAATGGGTTTAAGCGGGCTGTGGGGCGGCTTTTGAAAGAGGGCAAGATAGAAATTTGTGAAAAATCTATTGAAATTCGCAAAAGATAAGGTATAATAGGGAAGACAACGAAGAAAGATAAGGAAATTAAGAAAGGAGCTTTTTGGATCATGAAAGTGCAGAACATTACGAACATTGACAAATTTTTTTCTGTAATTGACGATTGCTCAGGAAAAGTAGAATTGGTAACGGGAGAGGGAGACAGGCTGAATTTGAAGTCTAAGCTGTCTCAGTATGTATCTATGGCGAATATTTTCTCGAACGGAGAGATCCCGGAATTGGAGATCATAGCATATGAGAAGGATGATATAGACAAGCTGGTGAAGTTCATGGTGGACGGCGAGTAGGGTATACCGGCCATCAGCGGCAGGCGCATGAAAAGGTGTTCCCGGGATATTGTGGGAGCGCCTTTTTTCTATGAAATATATTCTTTCGGGATGCTATCGGCGGAAAAGGAGAAAATATGAGTTTTGCACATCTTCACGTCCACACAGAGTACAGCCTGCTGGACGGTTCGAATAAGATAAAGGAATGTGTTTCCCGTGTGAAGGAACTTGGGATGAATAGTGTGGCGATCACGGACCACGGCGTAATGTTCGGCGTGATCGACTTTTACCGGGCGGCGCGGGCGGCCGGGATTAAGCCGATCCTTGGATGCGAGGTCTATGTGGCTCCGGGGTCCCGCTTCGACAAAGAGGCGGTGGGGAACGGCGACGACCGTTATTACCATCTGGTGCTTCTTGCGGAAAATGACGCGGGCTACCACAATTTGATGAAGATCGTCTCCCGCGGGTTCACGGAGGGGTATTACTATAAACCCCGTGTAGATTTGGAGGTACTCCGGGAGTTCCACGAGGGAATCATCGCCCTGAGCGCCTGCCTTGCCGGGGAGGTCCAGAAGAATATTCTGCGGGGCATGTATGACGAGGGGAAAGAGGCGGCCTATCGGTATCAGGATATTTTCGGGAAGGGGAATTTTTTCCTTGAGCTTCAGGATCATGGGATGCGGGAGCAGAAACTGGTGAACCAGTCGCTGCTTAGGATGTCGAAAGAGACGGGGATTGATTTGGCGGCGACCAACGACATCCATTATACCTACGCAGAGGATGAGAAACCTCATGATATGCTGCTGTGCATCCAGACCGGCAAGAAACTTTCGGATGAGAACAGGATGCGGTATGAGGGAGGACAGTATTATATCAAATCGGAGGAAGAGATGCAGGAACTCTTCCCCTATGCGCCGGAGGCTCTTGAGAATACCCAGAAGATTGCCGACCGGTGTAATGTGGAGATTGAATTCGGCGTCACGAAACTGCCTAAATACGACGTGCCGGAGGGGTTCACTTCATGGGAGTACCTGAACCATCTGTGCAGGGAAGGCCTTAAGAGGCGGTATCCGAATCAGGGGGATGAGCTGTCGAAGCGGCTGGAATATGAGCTGTCTGTCATCAAATCTATGGGGTATGTGGATTATTTCCTCATTGTGTGGGACTTTATCAAATACGCGAAGGATCACAATATTATGGTTGGGCCGGGGCGAGGCTCCGCCGCGGGAAGTATCGTGGCGTACTGCCTCGAGATTACCAGTATCGATCCTATCCGGTATCAGCTCCTGTTCGAGCGTTTCCTGAACCCGGAACGAGTGTCTATGCCGGATATTGACGTGGATTTCTGTTTTGAGCGCCGGCAGGAGGTTATCGATTACGTGGTGGAAAAATACGGCTCGGACAGGGTTGTGCAGATTGTCACTTTTGGTACGATGGCGGCCAAGGGCGTGGTGCGGGATGTGGGAAGGGTTATGGATCTTCCCTATGCGTTTGTGGATGGGATTGCGAAGATGATACCGCGCGAACCGGGGGTTAATATTACGCTGGACCGCGCCCTTGTGATGAATCCGGATCTCAAGAAGCTGTATCAGGAAGACGAGCAGGTTCACGAGCTGATTGATATGTCCAAGAGGTTAGAGGGGCTTCCAAGACACACCTCCATGCATGCGGCGGGCGTGGTGATAAGCCAGAAGTCTATTGACGAGTATGTGCCTCTCTCTCTGGGGTCCGACGGTTCTGTTACGACGCAGTTTACTATGACGACGCTGGAAGAGCTGGGGCTTTTGAAAATGGATTTCCTTGGTCTTCGGACTCTGACGGTGATTCAGGATGCCGCGAGGCTTGCGGGGGAGAGCGCCGGGGCGGCCATTGACATGGAGAACATAGACTACAATGACAAGGCGGTGCTGTCCTCCATCGGAACCGGCCGCACAGACGGTATTTTCCAGTTGGAGAGCGGCGGGATGAAGAGCTTTATGAAGGAATTAAAGCCACAGAATCTGGAGGACGTGATTGCGGGAATCTCCCTGTACCGTCCGGGACCGATGGATTTCATCCCTCAGTATATCAGGGGAAAGGATCATCCTGAGACGATCACCTACGACTGTCCGCAGTTGGAACCGATTCTTGCCCCTACTTACGGATGTATCGTTTATCAGGAACAGGTTATGCAGATCGTGCGGGACCTTGCGGGCTATACTCTCGGGCGGAGCGACCTTCTGCGTCGGGCAATGTCCAAGAAGAAGGGCGACGTCATGCAGAAGGAGCGCAAAAGCTTCGTCTATGGGAATGTGGAAGAAGGGGTTCCGGGATGTATCGCCAACGGGATCGATGAGAAGACGGCCAATAAGATCTACGATGAGATGATTGATTTTGCGAAATATGCGTTTAATAAGTCCCATGCGGCGGCTTATGCCGTTGTAGCGTATCAGACGGCTTGGCTGAAATATTATTATCCCGTGGAATTCATGGCGGCCCTTATGACTTCCGTAATCGATGCTCCCAGCAAAGTGGCGGAGTATATATATACCTGCCGGCAGATGGGGATTGATATATTATCGCCGGACATTAACAAGGGAGTGGGAAACTTCTCTGTGGATAACGGGGATATCCGTTATGCGCTGACGGCCATCAAGAGTATCGGACGCCCCGTGATCGCCGCGGTCATAGAAGAGCGGGAAGCGAGAGGGAATTTCCGGAACCTGAAAGATTTTATTGAACGGATGGCGGGAAAGGATATCAATAAACGGACGATCGAGAACTTCATCAAGTCGGGGACCTTCGACAGTCTGGGAGGGACGAGAAAACAGTACATGGTGATCTATGTGCAGATCATGGATCAGGTGAATCAGGAACGGAAGAACTCCATGACAGGGCAGATGTCGCTGTTTGACATGGTGGGCGAGGAGGAAAAGGCGGAATTCGACGTCCCGCTGCCGGAGGTGGGAGAGTATGAGAAGGAGACGAAATTCGCGTTCGAGAAGGAAGTTCTCGGCTTCTACTTAAGCGGTCATCCCATGGAGGAATATGAAGAAAAATGGAAGAAGAACATTTCCAAAACAACGCTGGATTTTCAGATTGATGAGGATACGGGAAGGACCAAGGTATCCGACGGGTCAAGGGAGGTCATCGGCGGCATGATTACGTCGAAGACTATCAAGTATACCAAGCAGAATAAGGTGATGGCTTTCGTGACCCTTGAGGATCTGGCGGGAGCCGTGGAGGTGGTGGTATTCCCGCGGGACTATGAGAAGAACCAGCAATATTTGAATGAAGACGCGAAGGTATTCATCCGGGGAAGGGTGTCGGAGGAGGACGAGGCGGCAAGCAAACTGATCTGCGAGAAGGTGATCCCGTTTGAGCAGACGAAAAGGGAGCTGTGGCTTCAGTACGCCGATAAAGAATCGTATCTGAAAGGGGAGGCGGAACTTTTTGATTTGCTCCATGATTCGGACGGTAAGGACGCCGTTGTGATCTACTGTAAGAAGGAGAAGGCGATCAAGCGTCTGGCGGCGAACCGGAGCGTCAATGCGGATAAGCTGCTGCTGAACAAATTGACGAATTATCTGGGAGAATCTTGTGTAAAAGTAATAGAAAAACCCATTGAAAAGCTTTGTTAAATAATGTACAATGAGGGGCGAGGAAGACAGATAGAAAATGATTCCGGTGGAATGGTCATTTTGCGCTGGGATCATAGATGCTCAACATGAATGACTACACATGGAGGAATGATTTATGTCAAAAGTAATTCGTACAATCGGAGTATTAACCAGTGGAGGCGACGCGCCGGGTATGAATGCGGCAATCCGCGCCGTTGTTCGTACGGGACTTGGCAAGGGCCTGAGAGTCAGAGGAATCAGGAAGGGTTATCAGGGACTGTTGGATGAAGAGATCATCGACTTGTCTGCGAGAGACGTTTCCGATACGATCCAGCGCGGAGGTACGATTCTTCAGACTGCGCGGTGTGAAGAGATGCGCACGGAAGAAGGGCAGCAGAAGGCGGCTGCAATCCTGAAAAAGTATGGTGTGGACGGTCTTGTGGTAATCGGCGGAGACGGTTCTTTTGCCGGTGCGCAGGCGTTGGCGAACCTTGGAATCAACACGATCGGGGTTCCGGGGACGATTGATCTTGATATTGCCTGTACCGAATATACTATTGGGTTTGATACTGCCGTGAATACGGCGATGGAAGCCATTGATAAAGTGCGCGATACGTCCACGTCCCATGAGAGATGCTCCATTATCGAAGTAATGGGAAGAGACGCGGGATATCTGGCTCTGTGGTGCGGAATTGCCAACGGTGCGGAACGTATTCTGCTTCCGGAAGAGCACGGGTACGACGAGGCGGCGATCGTGGACGATATCCAGGAGTGCAGAAAGCGCGGTAAGAAGAATTATATCATCATTAATGCGGAGGGCATCGGAGGCTCTATCGAGATGGCGGAGAGAATTGAGGAAGCTACCGGCATGGAGACACGGGCGACGATTATCGGACACATGCAGCGCGGAGGAAGCCCGACCTGTAAGGACAGGGTTTATGCTTCTATTATGGGGGCCATGGCGGTTAATCTCCTGATCGAAGGAAAATCAAACCGCGTTGTGGGATATAAGCACGGACAGTATGTGGACTTTGATATTAACGAGGCGCTCGGCATGCAGAAGGGTATTCCGGTTTACCAGTATGAGATTGCGAAAGAGCTGGCGTTGTAGAGCGTCGGTTCGCCTTACCTTGGGTAATTTTTGTTGACGGCAGGCTCCCCGGAAGGGGAGCGTTTCTTTTTATAAAAACTCTTTGTTTGCCTTGAAATTCTATGGTTTAGGCGGTACAATGAATAGTACGGATGCATAAAGGAGATTTTAAGTGTGAAGAGTAATTCGAATAGCAAGGCTCCGATAGGGGTCTTTGATTCAGGCGTGGGCGGATTGACGGTTGCAAGGGAGATTATGCGCCAGCTTCCCCATGAAAATATCGTATATTTCGGAGATACGGCGAGAGTCCCTTATGGAAGCAAGTCTAGGAACAGCATTATCCGGTTTTCCGGACAGATTATCCGGTTCCTTGAGACGAAGTCTGTTAAGGCGATCGTGATTGCCTGCAACACGGCGAGCGCGCTGGCGCTGGAGGCAGTGAAGGAAGAGACGGCGGTTCCGGTAATCGGGGTGATAGTCCCGGGAGCGCGGGCGGCCGTACAGGCAACGGAGAATGGGATCATCGGCGTGGCGGGGACGGAGGCCACCATCCGAAGCGAGACGTATACCAAAGTAATTAAGGAGATGAATCCCGAAGCCGTTGTCATAGGGAAGCCCTGTCCGCTGTTCGTACCGTTGGTGGAGGAAGGATTTGCGAAGCATAAGATCACGAAAGAAGTGATCGATATCTATTTGTCGGAGATGAGACGGACGGAGATAGACACAATGATTCTCGGGTGTACCCACTATCCGCTGCTGAGATCGAGGATTATGGCGTATTTTGGCGAGAAGGTACATATCGTGAATCCTGCATATGAGACGGCCATGGACTTGAAAAAGATCCTGAATGAAAGAGGGATCGCCAACGAGTCGGGTGAAGCGGCGTCCTATGAATTCTATGTCAGCGATGCTGCGGAGAAGTTTACCCGGCTGGCGAACACGATCCTGTCTTACGATTTGGCGGCAACGAAACTGGTCAATATAGAAGAATATTAGGTGAGTTTATGACGAAAGACGTATTGTTAAGTATATCCGGTTTACACTATGAGACGTCGGCTTTAGCAGAAGATGATGAGAACGAGCCGATTGAGGTAATTACCCCTGCAACCTATTATTTTAAGAATAATAAGCACTATGTACTCTACGAAGAAGTCGTAGAGGGGATGTCCGGAATAATCAGGAATAAAGTACGGATTGCGGATGACAAATTAGAGATCATGAAGAGCGGGCTGTCTAATACGCATATGATATTCGAGCGGGATAAGATGAATATTACCCAGTATGAGACGCCTTACGGCGAGCTGCTGGTAGGGACGCATACAAAGGATATGCAGGTAGAGGTGTCGGAGGAGAAGATTGACGTCCATGTGAACTATGCGCTGGATGTGAATAGTGAGACGATAGCGGACTGTAATATTGTGATGAATATAAAAGCACTGGAGCGTTAATCTTCCAGTGCTTTTGCAGCTACTTCCGAGCTTGTTTTGCCTTGTCCCTCATTCTTGCAAAGAAACCTTTCTTCTTCTGCGGCGTATCCAGAGGGCCTCTCAATCCTCTGACTGCCGTGATATAGATTCCGCTGACCGTAGCCTTGACTTCCTTCTTGACCGGGATCAGGGGATAGATGTCCGCGTCGCACATCAGGGTCATAATCTTCGGACCTACCTTCGCCTTGACAACCGGAACCTTAGAACGGCGGAGATACTTCGGCGTATTCTCTACAACGATTGCAGGCAGTCCGGCGTCCTTTAGACGCAGCTTCCCTTTGTCAATAATCAGCATGGACATGTTTTGTGCAACGGCTTCTAACTGGGCCTGCTGTTCGGCCTGCTTCTTCTCGGCTTTTTTACCCAGAAGATATAGTGCAATACATGCAATAATTAAAATAACCAGAATCACCAGCATTACAATAGTAAATGTACTCACGGGCAAACCTCCTAATTTCTGTATTCCATAAAACACATTGTACCATTCTTTGACATTAAGTGCAAGAGATTTGAAATGAGATTCTGGCATGTACATCTTATCTTTCCGGAAAATAAAGCCGATAATATAAAGTAAGGGGAGAAAATGGAGAAACGATTATGAAAATATACGGTGATTATACATTTATACTGGACAAGTTGAATATCTGGAATAATTCTCAGGTTCAGGTTTTTCAGAATGGTACGAAGATTGTAGAGTTTGCGGATAAATTTCTTGAAGAACAAAGGGCGGAGTCTCCGGACCGCGTCAGCATATCGGCGGAGGGAATGGATTATATGCGGCAGAAGCTGTCGGGGCTGGGCGTTCAGGGAAGCGATATGCGGCCCGAAGAGGATGAAGTTCCCCAGAAGATCGTCGATGCGGGTATGTCGCTGATGGACGGCGTTTGCTGGGGATACATTTTAAAGAGGCTTGATTTTAAGGGTACCAACGGCGTGAGCAACAGGCTGTACGCGGATATGGAGAAGCGGTATCAGGAAGAGCTGGCGGGAAAGACCGAGAAGGACGTGACCGCCCATGCGGAGAGTCTGGTTGACGCCTATGCCGCAATGTATAAGAACATTGTGGAAGAGTACAAGAACGGTACAAGGGAAGTATGGACGGCAGATACCAGCACGGGAGAAGAGTTCAACGGCGTGGAATTCGAGTACAATGGACAGACGGTTAGATACCGCAAGCTGACCATGGAAGAAGAGCTGGGGAGGCTAAAGGAGTCCTTTGACCAGCTTGCGGAGGATGTTGCCAAAGAGCTTGCCAGAGAGGATGCCAGAAAGAAAGCCGAGGAGAAAAAAGAGATCGATCCGGACGAAGAGCCGGACTTTTGGAAGATGGCAGACATTGTTAAGGATTTCATGGATGAGCTGGACCGATTGATAACGCTGTTGGAAGAGATGTTCGCAAAGAAGGCGGAAGAGCCGGAGAATGTCGGCGAGAGGATTGCGGCGGAAGCGAAGGGCCATATCGCTGCGACGGCCGCAAGAGGAAAGCAGCAGGCTCAGGTTGCAAATTACAGGAAGATGACCCAGATGGCGGTAAACGTACAGTCAATTTTGGGGAATATCAGGGCGTAGGAATGATGAAAGACAGACAATAAGCACCCCGCATGTAGGATAGGAAGGGATGTCGTATACATGCGGGGCGCTTCTTTTTTTGAAGTCAGGAATGGGGAGGCGGCGGATGCTGGAAGTAGCGGGAGATGGAGTCATTAATGCATACAAATGGACGCTGGAGCATCTCTTTTTGATTAACATAGTATTTTCATTACTGATTATATTTTTTCAGCGGAGGAATCCGACGACGGTGTGGGCGTGGCTGCTTCTGCTGTATTTTATCCCGGTTTTGGGATTCGTTTTGTACCTGATTCTCGGTCAGAACTTCCGCAGGGAGCGGATGTTTAAGATGAAAGAGATTGAAGGGGAGATTAAGTATGCCGTGCGCAGGCAGGAGGAATCTATTTACCGGAAGAAATTAAGGCTCCGGGATCCGGAACTTGACCGGTTCAAACGGTTAATTCTGTATAATCTGAACGAGGCGGAGGCAGTGCTGACGGATAACAATGATATCCGTATTTTTACGGACGGGAGAGAAAAGTTCCGGACATTGTTGTCGGAGATGGACCATGCCAGAAACTATATCCATGTGCAATACTATATTATCAAGAACGATGAGCTTTGGAAAGAGATTGAGGAGGTTCTTGTGCGTAAGGCGCGGCAGGGAGTGGAGGTCCGCGTTCTGTTCGACAGCATGGGCTGCAGGGGGATGCGCCATTCGGACTGGGCGCGCCTTGAGAAGGCCGGAATCAAGACGGCGGAATTCTTTCCCGCGCTGCTTGGGAAGCTGCAGCTGCGGGTCAATTACCGCAACCACAGAAAGATTGTGGTTATAGACGGGCGGATCGGTTTTGTCGGCGGCTTCAATGTGGGGCGGGAGTATATCGGGAAAGATAAGAAATTCGGATACTGGCGGGATACCCATGTCTGTATCGAAGGATCGGCAGTAACCTCGCTTGCGATGCGTTTCGTGCTGGATTGGAATTATGCCGCCAGAGAGAACCTGTTTCTGGAGGACCGCCTTTTCGAACTTCCTACGTATGTGCGTAACGGCAGGGATCCGGTGCAGATTATTTCAAGCGGCCCGGATTCTAAGAGTCAGGAGATCCGCAATAATTATCTGCGTCTGATTCATATGGCGAGAAAGAATATATACATTCAGACGCCGTATTTTATACCGGACGACGATATCCGGGACGCTTTGGAGATCGCCGCTAAGTCGGGGATAGACGTGCGCATCATGATTCCCTGTAAGCCCGACCACCCGTTTGTCTACTGGGCAACCTACTCCTATCTGGGCGAGATGGTGGAGGCCGGGGCAAGATGCTATACCTACGACAATGGTTTTCTTCATGCAAAATGTATGTGTGTGGACGGTCTTGTCACCTGTATGGGGACGGCAAATATGGATATCCGAAGTTTTAGTTTGAATTTCGAGGTGAACGCCGTGATCTACAGCGCAAGGACAACGGGCAGATTGATGGAGGCATTTGAAAATGATATTGCGAAGAGTACGTTAATTACCCGCAAGAAATATGAACAGAGGGATTTTGTCATCCGGATCAAGGAGCAGTTCTGCAGACTTTTATCCCCCGTATTATAGGAAAAAAACGGGGATTGGTTCCTGCAGTACGGATTTTTCTAAGGAAAATAGTGAAATAAGTGTGAAAATGCTTTGAAAGTGGCGTCAAATGTGATATAACATAATGTGCAGCAAAAAGTTTATAATGAGGTGGAATATGAAGAAGAGAATGACGATGTTATTGGCGGGAGCGCTGGCGGCGTCCATGATGCTGGCAGGATGTTCCGGCAGTAAAGGATTGGAGACGGATGAATTGAAGATCTCCGTATATAAAGGAGTTGAGATAGATCAGGTTTCAAAGCCGGGAGAGGTTACTGATGAAGATGTGGAAGAACGGATTCAGACTATTCTCCGGATGGGCGCGACGAAGGAAGACGTTACGGACCGGGCGGTGGAGTCCGGGGATACGGCGACGATAGATTACACCGGAAGAATCGACGGACAGGAGTTTGAGGGAGGTTCGGCTGCGGATCATCCGTTAGTTATTGGCTCAGGGAGTTTTATCGAAGGATTTGAGGAGAGCGTAATCGGCCATAACATCGGGGATACTTATGACTGGCAGGGAGCGTTTCCGGAGGATTATCGGAATACGGATTATGCCGGGAAGGACGTTGTATTTACCATTACGGTAAAGGGGATTTCGGAAGATGTGGTTCCGGAATTGAACGATGACTTCGTGAAGGAGAATTCCGAGAAGTCCAAGTCCGTCAAGGAATACAAAGCAGAGGTTAAGAAGCAGCTTAAGAAAGAGAATGAGAATCGTTACGAGGCCACCTTCAATCAGGCGGTGTGGCAGGCAGTGCTTGACAACACGGAGGTTAAGAAGTATCCGGAAGACGAGGTTAAGGAACTCTCCGATTCGCTGATCGACCAGTATAAGACGACGGCGGAATATTATGAGCAGGATTACGAGACATTTATTCAGGAGCAGATGGGATACGGTGTGAAGGAGTTTGAGAAGCAGGTAGATGAAGCCGCCAAGGAAAGCGTTAAGCAGACGATGGTGACGGAGGCGATTGCGGATAAAGAGAAGATTAAGCTGGGAGAGAAGGAATATAAGGAACAGCTTAAGAAGATGGCTTCCGACTACGGATATGAAGATGTAGACGCGCTGAAGGCGTCGGCAGAGGAAGACGAGTTAAAGGAGATTGCGCTGAACAATATGGTGAAAGCGTGGCTGAGAGAGAACTGCGTTCAGGTAGCGGCAAAGTAGGCGGACGGCAGATATTTATACGGAGAGATAAAGGGAGGATGGAATGATGGTTTCAGTCCTTCCTTTCTTTTTCGCAAGGAGATTTTGCAAGGTAAATCGTTAGGGTTTTCGGTTTACAGGGATAAAGAAATACGTTGCCTGATGAGAAAAAAGATGGTAAAATTCTAGATTAGAAGACAGAGAAGATAAACTACGGCAGAAGTCATCAGGTACGAAAGCAGGGAGATTGGGGAATATGATTTATGTTACCGGAGATTGCCATGGGGACTACCGGAGATTCAATACAGCAGTATTCCCGGAGCAGAAGAAGATGGGCAAAGACGATTATGTTATTGTCTGCGGAGATTTCGGTTATTGGGACGAGTCAAAAGAACAGAAGTATTGGCTGAAATGGCTGGACAGCAAGCCCTTTACGACCCTCTGGGTAGATGGGAATCATGAGAATTATGATTTGTTAAAAAAGCATAAAGTAACGCAGTGGCACGGCGGAAAAGTACAGTATATCCTGCCGTCGGTTATTCACCTGATGCGCGGTCAGATCTACGAGCTGGAAGGGCATAGGATCTTTACTTTTGGCGGCGCGAAGAGCCATGATATTTCGGGCGGTATATTGGAGGCGTCGGACCCGAACCTGAGGGCGAAGCGCAGGAGATTAGAGAAAAAGAATGAACTTTACAGGATTAATCATGTGAGCTGGTGGAAGGAAGAGATGCCGTCTGAGGAAGAGCTGGCGGAAGGTCTTCGTAATCTGATCAGGAATGATTGGGACGTTGACTTTATTTTTTCTCATTGCTGCGCCAGCAGCACGCAGGAACGGATCATGGGGGGATTGTATCAGCCCAATATTTTGACGCGGTATTTTGATAAGATCAAGGAGATGTGCCGGTATCGGAAGTGGTTTTTTGGGCATTATCATGATAATAAGAATATTGGGAATAAGGAGATATTGCTGTATGAGCAGATCATAAGGATCTGCTAGGAAAGACGGCGGCCGCACCGGCCGCTGCCGGATACATAAATAATGTGTCGAATAATATTTTGATATTCAAAATACTTGACAAACAAACTAAAAAGAATTATACTTTGAAAGTCAAAATAATTTAATTTCAAAATAAAATCAGAGGGATTCATATGACAGCGACAATACGCGGGACGGGTTCATACATACCGTCATACACAATGGATAATCATGATATCGCCAAGCTGGTAGACACCAGCGACGAGTGGATCCGGGAAAGGACAGGGATTATCCGGAGGCACATCATCCGGGACGAGACAACCGTTTCCATGGCGGCGGAAGCAGGAAGACGGGCTCTTGCCGACGCAGGCATATCGCCGGAAGAGGTCGACCTGCTCATCGTTTCGACCATATCGTCCAACCTGATCCTTCCCTGCGCTGCATGCGAGGTGCAGAAGAGTATCGGCGCGGTAAACGCCACCTGCTTCGATTTAAGCGCGGCATGTACAGGCTTTGTTCTTGCCTATAACACGGCTATGGCTTACCTTACGGGAGGCATCTGCCGGACGGCACTGATCATCGGCAGCGAGAGTCTGTCGAACCTGACCAACTGGAAAGACAGGGGAACCTGCATCCTGTTCGGAGACGGCGCGGGTGCGGCGGCGCTCCGGGCGGATTGCACCGAAGGCCCGATTTCAGAAGATACCGGTACGGAAACGGACGCAGGGAAAGCGAAGGGTTACCTGCCGGTCACACATTCCGACGGAGGCAGGGGGGCTGCGCTGACTTGTAAGAGCAGGCATGATTTTAACGGGCTTGAAACTGACAGCCGTCTGGCAGGGCAGGATACGTCGTACTACATGCAGATGGACGGACAGGCAGTTTTTAAGTTTGCCGTGAAGAACGTGCCGGAAGTAGTCGGAGAGGTTCTTGCGCTTAATAATGTCCGTCCGGAGGAGATCAGTTACTACATCCTGCATCAGGCAAATAAGAGAATCGTGGAAGCCGTGGCAAAACGCCTGGGCGAGCCGATGGAGAAGTTCCCTATGAATCTGGAGGAATACGGGAACACTTCTTCCGCAAGTATCCCGATTCTGCTGGACGAGATGAACCGGCAGGGAAGACTCCATGGGGGCCAGAAGCTTGTATTGGCAGGATTCGGCGCAGGGCTGACATGGGGAGCCGCGATTGTCGAGTGGCATAATAAAGAAAATTAAAAAAGAAAAGGAGAATGAATCATGTTAGAAAAAATCAAAGAAATCGTATCAGAGAATTTGGGAGTTGACAGCGCGCAGATTACGGAGTCCTCTTCGTTTAAGGACGACTTAGGGGCAGATTCACTGGACCTGTTCGAGATGGTAATGGCGTTAGAGGACGAGTATGAAATCGAGATACCGACAGAAGATCTGGAACAGATTGCAACTGTGGGAGACGTTGTCAATTATATTAACGAGCATAAAGAATAAAAGGTAACACGCAGGAGCGTGAGCAGATCATCAATCTACGGAGGTTTTAACAATGCAGACAGAAGTGACCAGATTATTGGGGATTGAATATCCGATCATACAGGGCGGTATGGCATGGGTGGCAGAGTATCATCTGGCGTCGGCCGTATCTAATGCAGGCGGGCTTGGTTTGATCGGCGCAGCAAGCGCGCCGGCCGGGTGGGTGCGCGAGCAGATCATGGAGGCTAAGAAGCTGACGGACCGCCCGTTTGGGGTTAATATCATGCTTATGAGTCCATATGCAGACGAAGTGGCCGAGATTGTCGCCCGGGAAGGGGTCAAGGTAGTGACCACAGGCGCGGGAAATCCTGAGAAATACATGAAGATGTGGAAGGAAGCAGGCGTGAAGGTAATTCCGGTGGTTGCTTCTGTGGCTCTGGCAAAACGTATGGAACGATGCGGCGCCGACGCGGTGGTGGCGGAAGGCTGCGAAGCCGGAGGGCATATTGGAGAGAACACGACGATGGCGCTGGTTCCGCAGATTGTGGACGCCGTTAAGGTTCCGGTTATTGCCGCAGGCGGTATTGCCGACGGCAGAGGGATCGCGGCGGCATTTATGCTGGGAGCAAAGGGCGTGCAGATGGGTACTCACTTTGTCGTGACGGAGGAATCACAGGTTCATGAGAATTATAAGAACCGGATTATCGGCGCGAAAGATATTGATTCGAGAGTGACGGGAAGGACTACGGGTCATCCTGTCCGCGCGCTCCGCAATGAGATGACGAAGAAATATATTGAATTAGAGAATGAAGGCGCAGGCTTCGAGGAGTTAGAGAAACTGACCCTAGGCGGACTCCGCAAGGCAGTGGTGGAAGGCGACATTAAGAACGGAAGCGTGATGGCAGGACAGATTGCCGGAATGGTGAAGGAAAAGCTGACCTGCAAGGAGCTGATTGACAAGTTGGTAAGAGAAACGGATGCGTTGATAAAAGGAGCGGGATTTTATGTCTAAGATTGCATTTATCTATCCGGGGCAGGGAGCCCAGAAGGCAGGTATGGGAGCAGACTTTTACGAGAAGGGCGGAACTGCGAAGGCGATTTTTGATCAGGCGGGCGAGATTCTCGGGTTAGACATGAAAGCGCTCTGCTTTGAGGAGAACGATAAGCTTGACCTTACGGAATATACGCAGGCGGCGCTGGTTACGACCTGCCTTGCCATGACCCGTACGGCAAAAGAGCGCGGGCTTAAGGCGGATATAACGGCGGGCTTGAGCCTTGGAGAATACTGCGCCGTCGCCGCGGCGGGCGGAATGGAAGATATGGACGCCATCCGGCTGGTTCGCAGGCGGGGCATTTTGATGCAGAATACGGTTCCGGCAGGCGAAGGCGGCATGTGTGCGGTGATGGGGCTTGAGGCTTCTAAGATTGAGGAAGTAATTGATGAGATGACGGGCTTTGGAATCGAGGCGGGAGACGTGACGGTTGCAAACTATAACTGTCCGGGGCAGATTGTGATTACCGGAAAGAAGCAGGCGGTGGAAGCCGCGGCCGGGAAGATGAAAGAGGCGGGGGCAAAACGGACGATGATGCTGAATGTCAGCGGACCGTTCCATTCGCCTATGCTGGCGGCAGCGGGAGAGGAACTGGGAAAAGAGCTTGAGACCGTCAGGCTGCATCCTCTCAGGATTCCTTATGTGACCAACGTAACGGCCTGCAAAGTAGAGGACATTGCAGAGACGAAAGGACTTCTCAAGGAACAGGTAAGCTCTTCGGTCCGCTGGATGCAGAGCATGGAATATATGATTCAGGAGGGGACGGACACGTTTGTGGAGATCGGTCCGGGAAAGACTCTCGCTGGGTTCATGAAGAAGATTAACCGTGAAGTGAAGGTATATAATATCGGCTCTTGGGAGGACATGGAGAAGACGCTGGAATGTTTATGTTAATACGGCAGGAAATCCTGTCCCGTTAAGCAGGGATAATTACAGAAAATTTTAAGAAAACGGCGGGGTAAAATATGTTAAATGGAAAAGTAGCAGTCGTGACGGGAGCGTCGCGGGGAATCGGAAGGGACATTGCCAAAAAGCTCGCTTCATCGGGGGCGTTTGTGATCGTTAATTATAACGGATCCGGGGAACGCGCCGAGGAAGTGAAGCGTGAGATCGAGGCGGACGGAGGATCGGCGGCTGTGTATCAGTGCGATGTGTCCGACTATGAGAAATGCGGGGCGTTTATTCAGGATGTAGCCGCGCAGTACGGGCATTTGGATATTCTGGTCAACAATGCGGGCGTTACGCAGGACGGGCTTCTGATGAAGATGACGGAGGAGGCTTTCGACAGGGTGATGGATACGAATCTAAAGGGTACGTTTCATACGATCCGGTTTGCGAGCCGTCTGATGATCAAGCAGAGAAGCGGGCGCATTATCAACATGTCCTCCGTCGTGGGAGTGACAGGGAACGCCGGACAGGCGAATTACGCGGCGTCCAAAGCAGGTATAATCGGACTTACCAAGGCGGCGGCAAGGGAGCTTGCGCCCCGGGGAATTACGGTAAACGCGATTGCGCCGGGATTTATCGAGACAGATATGACAAGCGTTCTGTCCGAGAAGGTAAAAGAAGCAACCGTGACGCAGATCCCCCTCGGGAGTTTCGGGAAACCGGAACAGGTGGCTGCTGCTGCGGCATTTCTGGCATCGGAGGACGCCGGATACATTACCGGACAGGTGCTGCATGTGGATGGCGGCATGGTTATGTAATGTATTCTGTGCGCGGCTGTACGTACTTGTTTGCATATATATGGCGGAATGTTATGTTCTCATGTCTTGGAAAGGAATGACAAAGTATGAAAAGAAGAGTTGTAGTGACCGGGCTTGGAGCCGTAACGCCTATCGGTAATACCGTGGAAGAGTTCTGGGATAATGTAAAAGCGGGAAAAGTCGGAATCGGAGAGATAACCAAGTTCGATACTTCTGATTATAAAGTGAAGATCGCAGCGGAGGTAAAAGATTTTTCTGCGAAAGACTATATGGATTTTAAGGCGGCAAAGCGTATGGAGCTTTTTTCCCAGTATGCGGTGGCTGCGGCGGAAGAAGCGTATCAAGATTCCGGCCTTGATCTTGGAGAGGAGGATCCGTACCGGGCGGGCGTGATTGTCGGTTCAGGGATCGGAAGCCTTCAAGTTGTGGAGAGAGAGTATGAGAAGATACTGACCAAAGGGCCGGGAAGGGTGAATCCGCTGATGGTGCCGCTGATGATTTCTAATATGGCGGCAGGAAATATTTCCATTCATTTGGGTCTGAAAGGAAAATGTACGAATGTGGTGACAGCGTGCGCATCCGGTACCAACTGTATCGGCGACTCTTTGCGCGCCATCCAGTACGGCGATGCGGACATCATGTTTGCGGGCGGTACGGAAAGCTGTATCTGTCCGACCGGAGTGGCGGGCTTTACCAGCCTGACTGCCTTATCTGCTTCCTGTGATCCTTTAAGGGCGTCGATTCCGTTTGACAAGGAACGGGACGGATTCGTACTGGGAGAAGGAGCCGGAGTGGTTGTATTAGAAGAATTGGAGCATGCCGTAAAAAGAGGCGCAAGGATTTATGCGGAGGTTGCGGGGTACGGCGCGACGGGAGACGCATTCCATATTACATCCCCGGCGGAGGACGGCGGCGGCGCGGCAAAGGCCATGACTCTCGCTATGGAAGAAGGCGGTATCCTTCCGACGCAGGTGGATTACATCAACGCCCATGGGACGGGAACCCACCACAACGATCTTTTTGAGACGAGGGCGATCAAATTGGCGTTTGGAGACGCGGCGAAGGATGTGGTGATCAATTCAACCAAGTCCATGATCGGGCATCTGCTCGGGGCTGCCGGCGGAGTGGAGTTTATCGTCTGCGTGAAGACGATTCAGGACGGTTTTATCCATCAGACCATGGGAACAAGGGAGACTGACGAGCAATGCGACCTGAATTATGCGGTCGGCGCGCCGATTGAGAAGGAGGTAAACTATGCCCTTACCAATTCGTTAGGATTTGGAGGGCATAACGCTACATTACTTCTGAAAAAATACGAGGGTTAGGAGAGGCGATAGCATATGGAGATAGAAAACCTTATCAAATTGATTGAGACTGTGTCTGCATCTGAACTTACCGGATTTAAGTATGAAGAAAATGGAGTAAAGCTGCATTTGACAAAGAAGAAGCAGATTCAGGCGGCTGCGCCGGGGGAGGTATCCGCGGTCTCAGAAGGGAATCCGGCGTCGAACTTAAGGGATTACGCGGCCGGCCCTATTACGGAAAATATCCGCAGCGGCGCAGAAGAAGCGGTTATCCGGAAACCGGAAGGAAAGCTTGTGGAATCTCCGTTAGTCGGGACTTTCTATGCCGCTCCCTCGGAAGACGCCGCTCCTTTCGTAGCGGTTGGCGATACGGTTAAGAAGGGGCAGACCTTAGCCATTATCGAGGCTATGAAACTGATGAATGAGATTGAGAGCGAGTATGACGGAACGGTTGCGGAGATCTTGGTGGAAAACGGGAAACCTGTGGAATACGGGCAGCCCCTGTTTAGGATTTCCTGACCGGACGAAGGGATTATAGGAGGTTATCATGCATTTAGACATAAACCAGATAAAAGAAATCATTCCCCACAGACACCCTTTCCTTCTCATCGACTATATTGAAGATTACGGGCCGGGACAGTTTGCCGTAGGCTATAAGTGCGTTACTTACCGCGAAGAATTCTTCGCCGGCCATTTCCCGAAGGAGCCGGTGATGCCGGGAGTCTTGACGGTGGAGGCGCTGGCGCAGGTTGGCGCGGTCGCGATTCTGAGCGTGGAGGAAAACAAAGGAAAAACGGCTTATTTTGGCGGTATCAATAAATGTAAGTTCAAGGGAAAGATTGTGCCGGGCGATAAGGTTCGTCTGGAGACGCGTATTATTAAGCAGAAAGGACCGGTCGGAGTCGGCGAGGCGGTTGCCAGCGTGGATGGGAAGCCGGTTGTGACGGCGGAATTGACATTTATGATTGGATAGGTGAGATACATGATTAAAAAAGTATTAATTGCCAACCGCGGCGAGATTGCCGTACGGATTATCCGTGCATGCAGGGAGATGGGAATCGAGACGGTCGCGGTATATTCCGAGGCTGACAGGGAAGCTCTTCATACGAAGCTTGCGGATGAGTCGGTTTGTATCGGCCCCGCGCCCTCCTCGGAGAGCTATCTGAGTATGGACCGTATCATAAGCGCGACCATTATAACGGGCGCCGACGCCATACATCCGGGATTCGGTTTTTTATCAGAGAACAGCAGATTTGCCGAGCTGTGCGAACAGTGCAGCATTACGTTTATCGGACCGAATTCCAAGGTTATTGCTAAGCTTGGAAACAAACAGGAGGCAAGAAACACCATGGCAGAGGCGGGTGTGCCTGTGATCCCGGGAAGCACCGAACCGATCTATGACGCGGCTGCGGGCGCTGAGATTGCGGCGGAAGTCGGCTATCCGGTAATCGTAAAAGCGGCTCTGGGAGGCGGCGGAAAAGGGATGCGCGTCGCCAACACACCGGAAGAGTTCGAACAGAGTTTTCTGACCGCGCAGAAAGAAACCCGGATGGCGTTTGGCGACGATACCATGTATATCGAACATTTCGTACAGCATCCCAGACATATCGAGTTTCAGGTTCTTGCGGATCATTACGGCAATGTGGTCCACTTAGGGGAGCGCGACTGTTCTATTCAGCGTAATCACCAGAAGATGATCGAGGAGTCGCCCTCCGCCGCTCTGTCCTCAAAGCTTCGTATGCAGATGGGGGATGCGGCCGTCAGGGCGGCGAAGGCGTCCGGTTACCAGAATGCCGGAACCATAGAGTTTCTTTTGGAAAAGAACGGGAATTTTTATTTTATGGAAATGAATACCCGTATTCAGGTGGAGCATCCGGTCACGGAATGGGTGACGGGAATCGATCTGATCAAGGAGCAGATAAGGATTGCTTCGGGAAAGAAGCTTTCGTTCGGCCAGAGCGATATTCATCTGAACGGTCATTCCATCGAATGTAGGATTAATGCGGAGAATCCCGCGAAGGGGTTCCGTCCTTCCCCTGGTACGGTTACCGATATGTATCTGCCGGGGGGAAAGGGAATACGGATTGACTCTGCTATTTACAGCGGATATGCAATTCCGCCCTACTATGATTCTATGGTGGCGAAGCTGAGCGTTTGGGCGAAGAACCGGGGCGAGGCGGTGCGAAAGATGCAGAGCGCCTTGGGCGAGGTGATTATCGAGGGAATCGAGACGAACGTCGATTATCAGTATGAGATCCTGAACCATCCGAAATATCTGTCCGGCGACGTTGATATTGAGTTTATAGCGGAGAATGAAAAGACGCTGGCGCAGGCTGTGAGCAAAGCAAGTATTGTATAAAAAGGTGACATTTTATGAAGCTGGATAACGTGTTTAAGAAGACCAGACATTCGTCTGGAAGAAAAGGATATATTTCGCTGAATTCCGCAAAACCGGAGGTGCCGGAAGGTCTTTTGCGGAAATGTAATAAATGCGGCGGCGCAATTATTTCCGAGGATGTAAAAAGCGATTATTATATCTGCCCCAAATGCGGGGGATATTTCCGCGTGCATGCGTACCGCCGTATCGAAATGGTGGCGGATGCAGACACCTTCGAGGAATGGGACGCGGACCTTACGACGCCGAACCCGTTGGAATACAAAGGATATGAGGAGAAACTGAGCGCTCTTCAGGAGAAAACAGGTCTCAGAGAGGCAATCGTCACGGGAAAAGCGCGCATTGACGGGACGGAAGTGGTCTTGGGCGTCTGCGACGGGCGTTTTCTCATGGCAAGTATGGGCGAGGTGGTAGGCGAGAAGATCGCCAGAGCGGTGGAACGCGCGACGCAGGAACGGCTTCCGGTCATTCTGTTCGCCTGTTCCGGAGGCGCGAGGATGCAGGAGGGGATCGTTTCCCTCATGCAGATGGCCAAAACTTCGGCGGCCTTGAAGCTTCACAGCGACGCGGGTCTTTTATATATCAGCGTGCTCACGGATCCGACCACCGGAGGGGTGACGGCCAGCTTCGCCATGTTAGGCGACGTGATACTGGCGGAGCCGAAGGCGCTGATTGGATTTGCAGGGCCGAGAGTGATTGAACAGACTATCGGACAGAAATTGCCCAAAGGCTTTCAGCGGTCTGAGTTTTTGTTGGAACATGGTTTTATAGATGGAATTGTGGAGCGGTCCGCACTTAAGGAAACCCTTTCCCACATTTTGCTGGTACACGAGTCGGGCAGAACCCATGCCGGGGAAGCGGCCGGGGACAAGGCCGCCGGAAGCGGCGCGGAATATGGCGGCATGACGAAGGAAGGCGCGCCGGATGCGGGAAACGGCTTATCTGTCAATAACAGGCTGGCCAAAGCGTGGGACCGGGTGTTGCTGTCCCGTATGAACGACCGCCCTGTGGGAAGCGACTATATCCGGGAATTGTTTACGGATTTTATTGAGTTCCACGGAGACAGGTATTTTGCAGACGACAAGGCTGTGATCGGCGGTATTGCCAGATTCCGCGGGCGTCCTGTGACCGTGATTGCGCAGGCGAAGGGGACGAATACCAAGGAGAATATCGAGCGTAATTTCGGTATGCCTTCGCCGGACGGTTACCGTAAAGCCCTGCGGTTGATGAAGCAGGCGGAGAAATTCCGCCGGCCTGTGATCTGTCTTGTGGACACTCCGGGCGCATTTTGCGGGCTGGAGGCCGAAGAGCGGGGGCAGGGAGAAGCGATCGCAAGAAATATCTATGAGATGTCAGGGTTAAAGGTTCCGGTACTCTCTATTATTATAGGAGAGGGCGGAAGCGGCGGAGCCCTTGCCATGGCTACGGCGGACGAAGTGTGGATGCTGGAAAACTCCATTTACTCCATTCTGTCTCCGGAAGGATTTGCAAGTATCCTGTGGAAGGATAGCTCTAAGGCGAAGGAAGCGGCTGAGGTGATGCGTCTGACGGCTGAGGATTTATACCGGATGGGTATGGTGGAGCAGGTTCTGGCGGAACCTTCCACATACACCATCGAAAATCTGAAAGAAGTAACAGGAAAGCTGGCAAGTAAGATCGAAGATTTTTTGAACAGATATGGAGAGATGTCGGAGGCGGAGCTTACGAAACACAGGTACGACAGGTTCCGCAGCATGTAAATCGTTACTGCTCGCCAGTAACTGTAAATCAGCATGGGAATTGCCTGTATGGGAGGAATATTTTCCTTATGGCAGGCAGGAGGTAATCGATTCACAGGTAATCTGCGTTCAGGACTTGGAAAAGAATATGACGATACCTGTGTATTGATTACAAAGAGGAGAATAACCATGAGAGAACAAAAACTAAAAATTGGAAGTATAGAAGCAAGCGTCCCCATATTACAGGGCGGAATGGGAGTAGGCATCAGCCTTGGAAATCTGGCGGGAGCAGTTGCGAAAGCGGGCGGCATAGGGGTAATCTCTGCCGCCCAGATTGGTTTTAGGGAGCCTGATTTTGATACGAATACGAAGGCCGCGAATTTAAGGGCTATTAAGAAAGAATATGAGAAGGCAAGAGCGATTGCGCCGGACGGAATTATAGGCTTCAATCTCATGGTGGCGATGCGCCATTACGAGGAGTACGTCAGGGCGGCCATCGACGCGGGGGCGGACATTATCATTTCCGGGGCGGGGCTTCCCACGGAGCTGCCGAAGATCGCCGGGGAGTCGGAGGTGAAACTGGCTCCGATTATATCGACGGAGAAATCTGCGAAAGTTATTTTAAAATACTGGGGGAAGAAGTATGGGCGTATGCCGGATTTGCTGGTAATAGAAGGACCGAAGGCGGGAGGACATCTTGGATTTACGAAGGAGCAGTTAGGCAGGTATTTGGAACAGGCGGAAGCCCCGGTAGAAACAGGCGGCAGTCCGGAACAGGAGGAATCCCCGGTAGAAACAGGAGGCAGTCCGGAACAGGAGGAATCTCCGGTAGAAACAGTCGGTAGTCCTAACGGGAACGAGGCGTACGACGGAGAAGTGCGGAAGATTCTGGATACCGTAAAGATATATGAGGAACAATATAAATGCAGGATTCCGACGGCGCTTGGCGGCGGAATCGAGAACCGGGAACAGGCGGCCCATGCGTTTTCCCTTGGCGTGGACGCCGTACAGGTGGCTACTAGGTTTGTAACCACAGAAGAGTGCGATGCCGACATTCGGTATAAGGAAGCTTATATTCATGCAAATGAATCGGATATCGCCATTGTGAAAAGCCCGGTGGGGATGCCGGGGAGGGCGATTATGAATCCGTTTATGAAAAAGGTGATGGCCGGGGAGCGGATTTCCCACAGTCCCTGCCATGGATGCCTTAAGGAATGTAATCCGGCAGATATCCCGTACTGCATTACGGACGCGCTGATCCATGCGGCCAAAGGGGAGGTGGAGGACGCGCTGTTATTCTGCGGCGCGTATGCCTATAAGGCAAAAGGATTGGAAACTGTAAAAGAAGTTGTTGATTCTCTGATGGCAGAGAGGGTATAATAGAAGGCAGCGGGACTGTTTCGATCCGGTTTTTATTTGGGAAGTGTGTAGTGAATAGGTTTTGGTTCCTAAAGAAGGAGAGAAAAGCAGGAATGGAAAAGGCGTATGTGACGATTAATAATGTCCTGGTAAATCTGATCAATGAGATCTGGGTGCTTGAGGAGAAGGCGATCATTACGGAGGAGTTTAAGGATCTTACCAATAATGATATGCATGTTATCGAGGCAGTCGGCACAGGCGACGGTAAGAATATGTCTTCCATTGCCAAGAAACTGAATATTACGGTAGGTTCTCTTACGACCGCCATGAATAGTCTTGTGAATAAGAAATATGTGGAACGACGCAGGAGTGAAGAAGACCGCAGGGTGGTGTTTGTGAAGCTGACGCAGAAAGGGGTTAAGGCTTACAGGCACCATGAGGATTATCATAGACAGATGACCCAGGCTGTGGTGGATAAGCTGGACGATACGGAGATGCCGGTTCTGCTTAAGACGCTGGACGCTCTGTCGGAGTTCTTCGCCGGATATAGTAAGAAAAAGGAGTCGTAGGCTATGGTGAGAGGTGTTATTTTTGATATGGATGGATTAATGCTCGATTCGGAGAGGCTTACCTCGGGTTTCTGGAAGCAGGCGGGAGAGAGGATCGGAGCGGATATCCCCATGGAATTTCTGGACAGTTTCCGGGGCAGGAATCCGCAGGCGATTCAGGAGGCGTTTCTTGAGCAGTTCGGGCCGGAATTTGAATTTGAGCGCTGCAGGGATATCAAGACGCAGCTTCAGCACGAGTATGTGAAGAAGGAAGGTATGCCGCTCAAGAAGGGGCTGACTGAGCTGCTGGATTATCTGAAAGAGAAAGGAATCCGGATGGCGGTAGCGACTTCCACGGACCGCAGACTGGCGGATGCGATGCTTGAAAAAGCCGGAGTCAGGGAATATTTTGACGCGTTTGTTTACGGGGATATGGTGGAGAGAAGCAAACCGTATCCGGATATTTTCCTGAAAGCGGCAGAGGAGATCGGAGTAACGATCGAGGAATGTCTGGTTCTGGAGGACAGTATCGCAGGGGTGGAAGCGGGGAAAGCGTTCGGCGGGTATATTATCCATATTCCGGATATCATCTTGGTGCCGGATGCGGTAAAGGAAGGAATTACGGCGCAGTTTGAAAGTCTTTTTGATGTGATTGGGTGGATAGAGAGCAGGAATTATTAGACGGAATATTTTTGCGACGGCTATATTGGCAGAAAAAGAGGTGCGAGGGCTATGTATGAGAAAGAAGTAAAAGAGTTACAGACGATTATTGACGACAGCGGCGGCATCGTGTTTTTCGGCGGGGCCGGCGTATCGACCGAGAGTAATATTCCGGATTTTAGAAGCGCGGACGGCTTGTATCAGCAAAAATACCGGTATTCGCCTGAGCAGATCGTAAGTCATAGCTTCTTTGTGCACAATACGGAGGGCTTTTACGAATTCTACAAAGAGAAGATGATGTTTTTGGATGCTAAACCGAATCCGGCGCATCTAAAGCTGGCAGAACTTGAGACGGCGGGAAGGTTGTCCGCGGTAATTACGCAGAACATCGACGGACTGCATCAGGCGGCGGGAAGTAAGAATGTGCTGGAACTGCACGGAAGTATTCACCGCAATTACTGCCGGAAGTGCGGCAAGTTCTATGACGCGGCGTATGTTAAGAATTCCGCAGGGATTCCGAAGTGCTCCTGCGGCGGCGTGATTAAGCCGGACGTTGTACTGTACGAGGAAGGTCTTGACTCCGGGGTGATTCAAAAGAGTATCCAAGCGATCAGTCAGGCAGATACGCTGATCATCGGAGGAACTTCGTTGGTTGTTTATCCGGCGGCCAGCTTTATTGATTATTTCCGCGGGAAGCATCTGGTGGTGATTAATAAGAGCGCTACGGCAAGAGAAGTTGGGGCGGAACTTACTATAGCTGCGCCGATCGGGGAGATATTGGGGCAGATTGAGGTATGATAAAGGGGAGTATTACGGATGAGGAAGGACTTTGGGATGGGGAAGGATTTGGGGATGAGAGAATCATCCGTACGTTGGAGAAAATTATGTTAGGAGAGAGACAGTTTTTATCGATTCGGGAATTGAGTGTGGGAGGATTATTTGCCGCGTTGATTGCCGTCGGCGCGTTTATCAAGGTAACGCTGCCCACGGAGCCGTTCCCTATGCATTTTACGCTGCAGTGGTTCTTCGTGCTGCTGGCGGGGCTTATGCTCAATAAGAAGGCTGCTGCGGCAAGCGTGGGAGTGTATCTTCTTGTGGGCCTTTCGGGAGTTCCCGTGTTTGCGGCCGGAGGAGGGCCTTCGTATTTGATTCGTCCTACTTTTGGATATTTGCTCGGATTTGCCGTGGCAGCGTATGTGACGGCGTGGTTTTGTGAAAATATCCGGTTTCTGAACTATATAAAATTACTGATGATTTCGGTTCTCGGCATGCTCGTGTATTACGGGATCGGAGTGCTCTATTACTGGCTGGTCTGCCGCATTATAATCTCTCAGGAGGTTACGTGGCAGATTCTTTTGTTTCAATGTTTTCTGCTGACTGCGGGGGAGGATTTTCTTCTCTGCGCTGCTGCTGCGAGCGTGGCGGTGAAGCTGCGCGGGGCGGTCAGGAGGACTTTGTACTAGTTTTTTATATCAGGGGGAAAACTATGAAGAAGATTAGGATTGGGACACGGAAAAGCCGGCTGGCGTGTATTCAGGCGGAAATGCTTGCGGACTATATTGAAGGTTATTGTAAGGGGTATCAGGCGGAGCTTGTGAAGGTGGTGACGACCGGGGACAGGATTCTGTCGAAGAGGCTGGATGAAATTGGCCAGAAAGGGCTGTTTGTCAAGGAACTGGATGCATTTTTGATGAAAGGGCAGACGGATTTGTCCGTACATTCTTTGAAGGATATGCCGACGGAGATTGCGCCTGAGCTTCCGGTCATCGGGTATTCGAGGCGCGAGGATGCCCGGGACGTTCTCGTATTGCCGAAAGGGAAAACGGCGTATGATTACCGCGCTCCTATTGGATGTTCCAGTAATAGAAGGAGGCTGCAGCTTAAGGAAATTTATCCGGACGCTGAGGTCAAGTCGATTCGGGGAAATGTTTTGACCCGGCTTGAAAAATTGGACGGCGGGGAGTACGGCGCGCTGGTTTTGGCGGCGGCGGGTCTTATAAGGCTCGGGCTTGCCAGCCGGATCAACCGTTTTTTTTCTGTAGAAGAGATGGTTCCGGCAGCAGGTCAGGGTATTCTATGTATACAAGGCAGGTCGGGCGGGGATTACGGTTTCCTGAGCGGATTTTTTGACGAAGAGGCGGGAGAATGTGCCGCCGCCGAACGGGCGTATATGTCGTATCTGAACGGCGGCTGTTCTGTACCGATCGGCGCGTATGCAGAGATCTTGGATGAAAAGAGGATGCAGATACGCGGCTTGTATTACAGCGAGGAAAGAGGCGCTTATGGGAAAAGGTGCGTTTCAGGGGAACGGCGTCAGGCGGAGGAGCTGGGCGTTATGCTGGCGAAGGAATTGAAGCGTCAGGTGGATTTTGCAGAGTAAATAGAAGTGGGAGAGAATGACGGATATGAACCGCATGGAAGACGGAAAAGAGACAGGAAAGGTATGGTTGGTCGGCGCGGGGCCGGGTTCCTGCGATCTTCTGACGGTAAAGGCAAAACGGCTGTTGGGCGAGGGCGACTGTATTGTCTATGACAGGCTTGTCGGGGAGGAAGTGCTGAGCATGATCCCCTCCGGTAAGGAGATGATCGGCGTGGGAAAGGCGGCGGGAAGGCATGCCGTACCTCAGGAAGAAATCAATCGAATCTTGGTAAGGGAGGCGAAGCTCGGAAAAAAGGTTGTGCGTTTGAAGGGCGGGGATCCTTTCCTTTTTGGGCGCGGCGGAGAGGAAGCCGAGGCTTTATGCCGGGAGCGGATTCCGTTCGAGGTGGTTCCCGGGATCTCTTCTTCCCTTGCGGTGCCTGCTTATAACGGGATTCCTGTGACCCACCGGGATTATGTCTCGGACGTACATATTATTACCGGACATCACCGGGCTGGAAAAAGCCAGACGATTCCTTATGAGGCGCTGGTTAAGACGAAAGGGACGCTGGTATTCCTGATGGGCGTAAGCGCGTTGGAGGAGATTATGAACGGGCTTTGCAATGCCGGAATGGACGGGGATACGCCGGCAGCCATTCTGCAGCAGGGGACGACGGCAAAGCAGAGAAGAGTGGTGGCGACGGTAGGGACGCTGACTCAGATTGCAAGGGAGCAGCAGATCAAGGCGCCCGCTACGATTGTGGTGGGGGAGGTGTGCAGGCTGGCGGATCAGTTTGCATGGTATCCGAAACTGCCGTTGTTCGGAGAGAAGTTTCTTGTTACCCGGCCTTACGGCCGGGATACCAGCCTGCAGGAGCGTTTGAGGGAGCTGGGGGCGGAGGTGCTTACCGCGCCGACGATTCGGACGGAGCCGGTTAGGGAAGAGGCTCTGCTTCGGGCGATTGAGACGGAGATGAAACGGCTTTTCCGGTATCAGGTGCTGGCGTTCACTTCGCCTTACGGGGTAGAGCGGTTTTTTGAGCTTTTGTTGGAACATGGCATGGATATACGGGCGGTGTCGCATATGAGGTTTGCGGCGATCGGGCAGGGAACGGCGGCAAAGTTGAGAGAGCGGGGAATCTGCGCGGACTTTGTGCCGGAACATTTTGACGGAGAGTCGCTTGGGAGACTGCTTGCCGGAACTTTGGAGGACGGGGCGAGGATTTTGCTTGCCAGATCTTTGCGGGGAGGAAAGGAGATCTTAGAGGAGATCGAGAAGAATCCGATGCTTGGGTATGTGGATTTGGCGGTTTATGATACGCTGGTTTCGATGGAGACAGAGGAGATGCTGCGTTCCTTTATGCGGACCGGGACGGTGACTGGGGTGATATTTACCAGTAGTTCTACAGTGGAAGGGTTCTGCCGGATGATGGGGGATTATCCGTATGGGACGGTGAAGGCTGTGTGTATGGGGGAGAAGACGGTGAAGGAGGCGAGGGCTGCGGGGATGGCGGCGAGGGCTGCGAAGAATGCGACGGTTGAGGCGCTGATTGAGTGTGTGATGGGGGAAGTATAGGTACATTCCGCCCTGCCAGAACTGTATTGAAGGTAATATTCTGGCAGGGCGGAAGAGCTTGCGTTACTTTTTAACATATGTCTCAATTATGCACTGGTGCTGTTTTTGCGTTTTTGAATAATTAATTCCTACAAGCAGAATTTCTCCAGTGTAGTTTTCCAACGTCCTTATATAATTTTGTTCTTTCATCTGTTCAATAGCCGTTTCGGCAGATTTATTCCATTTCAGCTCCATCATCAAGGCAGGCAACTCCGGATTATTGCTCATTAAGTTCATTCCATTTTTTGCGTTTTGTCGCTTTTGAAAATTCACTTCGAATCTATCTACATATATTTCCAAATTTAAAGCAACATGAAAAGCGCTGTTGTTTGGATTAACAAAGATTCCCATGCTTAATGTTGCCTCCTTTTGGATTTATTTATAATAGATGTTGTTTTTGTGTTTCTTGTATTTTATCATCATTTTATCAGGAATACAATAAGACGAAGGGGGCGGGGAGTCTGGTTTTGTATCTGCAATTATGCGGTTTTGTTGGAGAATATTCGATTAGTCGTGTGAAGTATCGGGATGTTTTGAGATATATAATATTATAAATTAAAGCCATTACGAAAAAGTATACTTTTTCGTAATGGCAAATTCTCTGTAAATTCTTAATCATTCTAATATACTATCGACAATAAGTCAATAAACTTAATCCCTATTTTTTGTAATATTTGTCTATAATTTAGTAGAAATACAGTTGGGCAAGAAGATCTGCTTCCATGACAAACAGAAATATCCACTTGAATACTAACCTGAATTCCGCCTTTAATGATGATATAGAATCTGCCGGAAAAGCGGAACCTTTCCTTCTGAAACCAGCCGGCAAAGCTTACCTGTGGGGCGGGAGCCGGCTGAAAGATGAATTTGCCAAGTAGCATCGGACGGGATTTGCATCGGAGCTTTTATGCCGATGTAAATATTTTGAGGTATGCCGGATTATCATAAATACGGAAAGAAACAGGCAGATGACAGACGTATCTTTTTCCCGGCCAATTCCGTAAGCGTAAAAATACATGGAAAAGCCCAGTTTCTTGACATCAGAGTCTAGCATATATGGAATGGCGATATTTCTCAGGCTCTAAATTTCTAATAGCTATCGTTGAATTTTAGACTAAAATAATATATACTTGAAAAAGTATAAAAATAGTTCCCTCTTTATGAAAAATGGCAACTTTACACAAATAGTACTCGTGAAGGATGGAAACTTTAGGATACTTTAGAATAGAAAAGGAGAGTCTTATGGTAAAAGTATTATTCGTCTGTCTGGGAAATATCTGCCGTTCCCCCATGGCAGAATTTGTGTTCCGCGACATGGTTTCAAAACGAGGTCTGGCAGACCGGTTCTATATCGCCTCCGCCGCTACAAGCAGCGAAGAACTGGGCAATCCTGTCCACTACGGGACGACAGGGAAATTAAAGGAATACGGTATCAGCACGAAAGGCAAATATGCAGTTCAGCTAAAAAAGAGAGATTATAGTGAATACGACTATATTCTTGGCATGGAGGAACGAAACATCCGCGGAATTAACCGGATCTTCGGTTCGGATCCCGAGCATAAGGTTTCTATGCTTTTGGATTTTACCGAACGTCCGAGAGATATTGCGGATCCATGGTACACAGGAAATTTCGACAAGACGTATGACGATATTCTGGAAGGCTGCGAAGGGTTCCTGAATTATCTCATCAGCGGGAATCATTTAAAATAATCGGGGAGGAAAAAGCATGTCAATGAAGATAAACCACGAGCTGCCGGTACCGGAGACGTTAAAAGCTCAATATCCGCTTTCAGAAAGAGTCAGGGAGAGCAAGCGGAAGAGGGACGAAGAGATTCGGAATATATTTACAGGGAATTCGGACAAGTTTGTTGTCCTTGTAGGTCCGTGTTCGGCGGATAATGAGGAATCTGTATGTGAATATGTGAGTCGTTTAAAGAAAGTGTCAGATCAGGTGTCGGATCGCCTGATGGTGATACCGAGAGTCTACACAAACAAGCCGAGGACTACGGGAGAAGGGTACAAAGGGATGTTGCATCAGCCGGACCCGGAGAAAGATCCCGACCTGCTGGCAGGAATCATTGCAATCCGCAAGATGCATATACGGGTGATGGAGGAAACCGGACTGTCGGCGGCAGATGAGATGCTTTACCCGGAGAACCGGAGCTATCTGGACGATGTCCTGTCATACGAGGCCGTGGGTGCAAGGTCGGTAGAGAACCAGCAGCACCGCCTGACAGCGAGCGGAATGGATATTCCTGTTGGGATGAAGAATCCTACCAGCGGCGACCTGTCTGTGATGCTGAACTCCGTAACAGCGGCGCAGCATCCCCACAGATTCATATATCGGGGCTGCGACGTGGAAACCGATGGAAATGAGCTGGCGCATACCATACTGCGTGGAGGAGTAGATAAGTACGGTAAGAATATTCCGAACTATCACTATGAAGACCTTGCCCGTCTTTCTGAAATGTACGGAAAATGGGAGCTTAAGAATCCCGCTGTAATTGTGGACGTGAACCATTCTAACTCCAGCAAGCAGTACAAAGAGCAGATGCGTATCGTCAGCGAGGTGATGCACAGCAGGAACTATAATCCTGAACTTAAGAGGCTGGTGAAAGGAGTCATGATTGAAAGTTATCTGGTGGAAGGGAGACAGGACATAACGGAGAACCTGACGTATGGACAGTCCATCACAGATCCATGTATTGGATGGGAGGATACGGAACGGCTGCTATATGATATAGCGGAGAAATGCTGAGAATATAAAGGGTTATAATAAAATAATAGAGATGAAGCAGATTGCGTGAAGAAAGAATCATGTAATCTGCTTTTTTGTGGAAACATAAGAAACATAGATTCTCAAATACACGGAGAAGGACAGAGAATAATCATCGTGTGTATGACCAGAAGGCGTTGGAGGGTTTATGGCAGATTTTGGGTTGAAAGACATAAAACAGCTATTGAAACTTCCAAATATTTCATTGGTTCTGGCGGGTGGAATACCCCAGAAGCCGGAAGAACACAGCGGAAAAACTTATGTAAGATATATTGAAGAAATGAGGGGAGAAATACAAAAGGAAATTTGTCTTTATTGTCAATTATATTGTATAATGGTGTGTGTAACAGAAGCAAAGGAAAAAGAGGAGGACAAAATGATAGATTTAATGAAGAAGAATGATGTAAGAAAGTTGGCAATAGTGGCCGTGGCAATGGTGATAATGATCCTTTCTATGACGGTTCTTTCAAAAGCGGCAAGCGACCCGGGAAATCACAAAAAAACGATAGAGTCGTTAGATGAGAAAAAAGCGGACGTCTTGAAACTAACGGCATCAACAGCGGCGGCCGCGACGGCGATTGCAGCAATTCCCGGAGATTCGACAACGCCTGTGGCGAATAAACTGGCGGATATGACTTCATACTTTTTGGTTATCCTAATGGTAATCTTTCTGGAAAAATATTTGGTTACACTTACGGGATACGCGGCATTTTTTATATTAATTCCGGCAGCCTGCATCTTATTTGCAGCAGGAATATGCCTAAACAAAACATTTTTGAAGGCGCTGGCAGCAAAAACGGCAGTGTTCGGGATTGTCATATATATGATTATTCCGTTAAGCATGAAAGTCTCTTCGATGATAGAAGAAACGTACGAGTCGACGCTGGAAACGACTGTGAAAGAGGCGCAGGATATAGCGGACGAAATAAATGATAACACGGACTCAGAGGGGAATATTATCGATAAGTTTCTGTCGAAACTCAAAGACGGAGTGTCGGGATTGATGAAAAAGGGAGAAAAGCTCTTAAACCAGTTTATTGAAGTGGTTGCCGTAATGATGGTAACATCCTGCCTTATTCCGATTGTTGTGCTGCTGTTTATGATCTGGTTTGTACGGGTATTATTTGGAGTACAGATTAATGTACCGAAAGAATTGCCTAACAGATTCAAGAATACCGGCTAAGGTTTCATGGATCTACGAAAAAAGGAATATGAAAATGAACCCTTGCATACATTGTAAAAACAATGAGTGCAGGGGTAAATAAATGAAGGATTATATCGAGGAAAGGGCAGTAGAGATTGCATATTATATCATTGAAAATAAGGCGACAGTGAGGCAGACGGCGAAGGCGTTTGGGGTAAGTAAGAGTACCATACATATGGTTGTAACAAAATAGAATGGTTAATATGGAGAATCAAATAGATATCATGAGCCAGCTCTGGGAATACGGAATGTATTCTCAGAGCTGGCTTTGCTTATGACCAATGGAAACGGATTGTGAAACAGCAAGAGATAGGGTATAATATGGAAAACGGCATTATAACGGAGGGGTGATGATGAAGAAACCATTACCGATAGGTGTTGATAATTTTGAAAAACTAATAAAAGACGGTTATTGCTATATAGATAAGACTATGTTTATCAAGGAACTGCTGGATTTAAAAGGAGAAGTAAATCTATTTATTCGTCCAAGAAGATTTGGTAAGACATTGAACTTGAGTATGCTGCGATACTTTTTTGAAGATACGGGAGAGACAAAGAAAAATGAGGAGAATAAATCGCTTTTCCAAGGCTTAAAGATTATGGAACAGGGTGAAGAATATACGGAACATATGGGGGACTACCCGGTTATTAACCTGACACTGAAATCAACGAAACAGCCTAGTTTTGAATCCGCATATAGTAAGCTTAGGAAAGCAATCGCAGACGAATTCCAAAGACATCAATATATACTGGCGGACGGAAAAATAAATGAAGAAGATAAGAAACTGTTCCGGAAGATTGCCGACCGGAGGGCGGGATATGATGACTATTCCGGAGCGTTAGAATTTTTGAGCAAATGTCTTTATCAGGCGACGGAGAAAAAGTCGGTTATCTTGATAGACGAGTATGACGTGCCGCTTGAGAATGCTTATTTTCGAGGTTTTTATGAGGAGATGGTAGATTTTATCCGGTCATTATTTGAATCTGCGTTAAAGACGAATGATTATCTGCAGATTGCGGTTATTACCGGGTGCCTGAGGATTTCAAAGGAGAGTATATTTACCGGGCTGAATCATCTCAATATTATATCGATTCTTGATAAAAAATACAGTGAGTATTTTGGGTTTACGGAGGAAGAAGTTCACCGGATGATGTCTTATTATGAAGTGGAAAGCCGTTTTTCGACAATGAAAGAATGGTATGATGGATATCTATTTGGTGATATGGAAGTTTATAACCCATGGAGCGTGATTAAGTTTTTATATGATCTATATTCAGATGTAGGAGCATTTCCACATCCGTATTGGATTAATACCAGTTCTAACGACATTATAAAAGAGTTGATAGTCAGAGCTGACCGTGAAACAAAAGGGCAGATTGAAAGGCTCTTAGAGGGAGGAACTTTAGACATCCAAGTTCATGAAGAAGTTACCTATGAGGATATGTATAGTAACGGAGAGAACTTGTGGAATTTTCTCTATTTTACAGGGTATCTTACAAAAGAGAGTGAATATTTTAAGGAATCTTCTATCTTTTTACGAGCGCGTATACCTAATATAGAAGTAAAAACAATTTATCAGAATACGATTCTGAATTGGCTGAAAGCTGTTATAAAGAAAGAAGATTTTCATGATCTGTATCTGGCAATGGAAGAGGGGGACGCCCAGAAGATGACAGATATATTAAATGGTCAGCTTTTCCGTACCATTAGTTTCTACGACAGTGCGGAAAACTTTTACCATGGTTTCCTGACAGGAATAATGAGCCAGAGTGAGAATTATCTGGTGAAATCGAATCGTGAAATGGGAAAGGGTCGTTCTGATATTCTGGTGAAAAGCCCGTCTCTTAGAGGAAGATCATTTGTTTTAGAATTGAAAGTATCTGGTTCGATCGCTGATTTGGAAAATGATGCAGAAAAGGCGCTGCAGCAAATATATGATAAAAGATATATGGAAGAACTGCGTGCGGAAGGATATCGTAAGATTGATTGTTATGGGATATCATTTTTCCGAAAGGATTGCGAGGTACGGTTTGGGAAAGGACAAGATTAGAACAAAATAGCAGACATAGTATGGAGATAATAGAATGGTGGAGCAGGAAAACAGTAAAGATTTGATTAGCGTATTATGGAGCGGAGCAGATATATTACGTTCAAAAATGGATGCAAATGAATATAAAGACTATCTTTTAGGGATTGTTTTTTATAAGTATTTATCAGATTCTTTTTTAATAAAGGTTTATGATTTAATATATGATGAAAAACCAGAAACATTAAAAATTGCTTTGAATGTATATATTGATGCTTTGAAAGATGAAAGTGCAGAAGAATTGAAAGATGAAATGAAATCATCTTGCCATTATGTGATTGAGCCGGAATTGACTTACACAAATTTTGCGGAGGCAGCGCGGAATAATGCTTTTAACCGCGAGCAATTACAAAAGGCATTTAATAATATCGAACAGAGTGATCCATTATTTGCGGATTTATTTACAGACATTGATTTGTATTCCAATCGCTTGGGAACGGGTGATCAAAAGCAAAGTGACACAATTGCCAGTCTGTTAAAAGAAATTGATAAAGCAGATTTATTGAATACAGATACAGATGTTTTAGGAAATGCTTATGAGTATTTGATTGGTCAATTTGCGTCTGAAACTGGAAAAAAAGCTGGTGAATTCTATACACCGCAGGCTGTTTCCAAAATATTAACCAGAATTGCTATTTCCGGACAGGAGAACAAAAAAGGTTTGTCCGTTTATGATCCGTGTATGGGTTCGGGTTCTCTTTTATTGAATGCTAAAAAATATGCACTAGAGTCAATTTATATTAAATATTACGGACAAGAATTGATGACATCTACATATAACCTGGCACGCATGAACATGTTTTTGCATGGTATTGCACCGGAAAATCAAAGACTGAGAAATGGTGATACTTTAGACGGTGATTGGCCAACGGAAGAAGAAACGGATTTTAATATGGTATTGATGAATCCGCCATATTCAGCAAAATGGAGTGCAGCCTCTGGTTTTCTGCAAGATGAACGTTTTAGCGATTACGGAGTTCTGGCGCCGAAGTCAAAAGCTGATTATGCTTTCCTGTTACATGGTCTGTATCATCTGAAGAACAATGGAACAATGGCAATTGTATTACCGCATGGTGTGTTATTCAGAGGAGCGGCAGAAGGAAAAATTCGAGAAAAATTATTACGTTCTGGAAATATTTATGCAATAATTGGATTACCGGCAAATTTATTTTATAATACATCAATTCCAACTTGTATCGTTGTTTTAAAGAAACACAGAGACGGAAGAGATGTCTTGTTTATAGACGCTTCGAAAAAATTTGATAAGGGTAAAAAACAAAATACAATGAAGGACGGGCATATAGATGCCATTGTAGATTTGTATCACAAACGAGAAACAATAGACAAAGAATCTTATCTTGCCAGCTTTGAAGATATTGAGAAGAACGATTTTAACCTTAATATTCCAAGGTATGTGGATAATTTTGAAAAAGAAGAAGAGATTAATTTAAATGAACTTTTGACAGAAATGAAACAGACTGATGACGAGATAAAAAGGGCACAGAATGAAGTGTTATCTTGCTTAAAGGATTTAACATCTTCTGATCAGGATATTATGTCATCCATAAACTGTCTTGTTGAAATGATTGGGGGGTGATAAATATGGGGAAACCTAAAATTCGCTTTAAAGGATTTACAGAAGATTGGGAACAGCGTAAGCTTCCTGAATTTGTGGAATTTTTCAATGGATTAACATATATGCCAAATGATGTGAGGGAATCTGGAACATTGGTTTTAAGATCTTCTAATGTAAAAAACGGTGAGATTGTTGATGCAGATAATGTATATGTGGAATCAGAAAAAGCCACTTCCGAAAATGTAAAAGTTGGAGATATTATAATAGTCGTAAGAAATGGTTCTCGTGCTTTAATCGGAAAACACGCTGAAATAAAGGAAAATATGCCCAATACGGTTATCGGAGCATTTATGTCAGGTATTCGTTCAAAACACTCATCTTTTGTAAATGCTCTATTAGACACATCCCAATTTGAGAAAGAAATTGAGAAAAATATGGGGGCAACTATTAACCAGATTACCGGCTATATGTTTTCAAAAATGGAGTTTATGATTCCGTCATCAGCAGAACAGGTGAGAATTGGAGACTATTTCAAAAGCCTCGCCCACCTCATCACCCTTCACCAGCGTAAGTGTGATGAGACTAAAAAATTAAAAAAATATATGCTTCAAAAAATGTTTCCACAAAATGGGATGAAAGTTCCAGAAATTCGATTTGGAGGATTTACTGGCGATTGGGAACAGCGTAAGCTGGGGGAAGTTTGCGAAGTAACAATGGGACAATCGCCGAATGGTTCCACATATAGTGATGAACCAAGTGACTATATTCTGGTTCAAGGTAATGCTGATTTAAAAGATGGGTGGGTTTTTCCACGAATTTGGACAACACAAAAAACAAAAACAGCACAAGCAGGCGATTTGATAATGAGTGTTCGAGCACCAGCAGGTGCTATGGGAAAAACAGCTTATGATGTTGTATTAGGACGTGGTGTAGCAGGTATTAAAGGCAATGAATTTTTGTATCAAACACTTGTGAAATTTGATTCTGATGGTTATTGGAAAAAACTTGCTGCGGGTTCAACATTTGAATCTGTAAACTCAGATGCTGTAAAAGGTGCTGTTTTATTAGTGCCACAAGATGTAGAAGAACAAGAAAAAATAGGACAGTATTTTTCCAATCTTGACCACCTCATCACCCTTCACCAGCGGAAGTGTGATGAATTAATGAAAATCAAGAAATATATGTTGCAAAATATGTTTGTTTAAATAATTGACAAGATTTTGAAGAAAAATCAGACTGGTAAAAGAATAAATTATACGCAGAGTGATAATATAAAAAATGGTATGGCTTACGATGTGTTTTGGTATATGTTAAAAGGATGCGAATAGTAAAATGAATAGAAAAGCGGGAGGTTTTGAATGAGTGAGCAGAAAAAAAAGATTGGTTTTACCGTTGCGTGTGTGAATGAATTTGCTCAACAGCATAATCTCAGTATACAAGAATCATTTCGTTATCTTTTTCAATACAAAGGCATTGCTTTTATAAAAGAAAATTATGAAGTGGAACACACATTAGATTTTGGAACAATAGTGGAAGATTTGGGAATGTTATGCCGTAAAAACGGAGGGGTGCTATGAGATTATACCATGGAAGTAATGTGGTGATAGAAAGTATCAATTTAGCAATGTGTAGACCTTATAAAGATTTTGGAAAGGGATTTTATTTAACAGATATCGAGGAACAAGCGAAACAGATGGCGAAAAGAGTGTCTAGAATTTATGGAGGCTCTCCAGTCGTAAATACTTTTGAAATACAAGATGACTTCAGAAAAATGTCAGATATTAAAATTAAGGATTTTGGAATACAAACAACAGAAGAATGGGCAAAATTTGTAATGAATAATAGGAATAGAACATTTACAGATGAAACGAACATTCTGTGTAACAAAGATAATAAATACGATATTGTTATCGGTCCTGTCGCAGATGATAATATGGCATTACTATTTCGTCAATATGAAAATGAAATTATTGATTTTGAGACATTACTGAAAGGTTTGATGTATAAGAAAACATCTTCACAATATTCTTTTCATACGGAAAAGGGGATTAGGCTTTTGCGAAAGGCGGATGATTAGTATGAGTAAACAAGACCAAATAATAGAATATATAGTTCAGGATATTGTTGATATGCTTGCAACAGATCAGAATATTGAATACGATGAAGCAATGAATAAATTTTATAATTCGGAAGTATTTGAAAAGCTGCAAGATAAAGAAACTGGTTTGTATTTGGAAGGTTCAGAATATATATACGATCTTTTCAAAGACGAGATGAATTTTGGGCATATTATTCAGGCAGAGATATAGGAGTATATCATATGAAATTTCACTAATCGAAACAAAGGAGGAAAATATTATGCCAGAATTAGAGGCGATAATAGAACAAAAATTGATTGAGGAGTTGGTCTATGGAGATTCTCAATGGATATATAGAGAAGATTTGAAAACAGAAGAAGATTTATGGGGAAATTTCAGATATATTTTGGAGCAAAATAATAAAGAACGTTTAAATGGAGAAAATTTATCTGATGCAGAATTTGAACAGGTAAAAAACCAGTTGCAGTTTTCATCATTTTATAAAGCAGGGGAATGGCTGGTTGGAGAAAATGGAAAGGTTCAGGTTCATGTACAGCGTGATACTGAGCGGCTGCATCTTGTAGTAATGAATCATGAACATATTGCCGGCGGCAGTAGTGTTTATGAAGTAATCAATCAATACAGCACATGGAAGTCTGATGATGACAAAGCAATTCCGGGAAGAGATAGACGATTCGATGTGACATTGATGATCAATGGTCTTCCAATGATTCATATAGAATTGAAAAATAAGCAGCACTCATATATGGATGGGTTCTGGCAGATTAAAAAATATATTGGAGAAGGTAAATTTACCGGAATTTTTTCAGCGGTGCAGATGTTTGTAATCAGCAATGGTGTGGACACAAAATATTTTTCAGCCGCTGGTGATACAGAATTAAATTCCAAGTTTATTAGTGGATGGCTGGATCGTGAGAATCATCCGGTTTCGGATTATCTTGATTTTGCTAAGAGTGTACTCCGTATTCCGGAGGCACATGAGATGATTTCGAGATATACGGTATTAGACGAAGATGCAAAGCGTTTAATATTGCTGCGCCCATATCAGATTCATGCAATCGAGGCAATTAGAGAAGCATCTAAACAGGGGAAATCAGGATACGTATGGCATACGACAGGCTCTGGGAAAACATTGACATCTTATAAAGCAACCAGAAATCTGCTGATGGATATTCCGTCCATTGACAAAGCGATTTTCCTGATAGACCGCAAAGATTTGGACACACAGACGACCATGGCATTTCAGGCTTATGCAAATAATGATTTGGTAGATGTAGATGAAACGGATAATGTAAATGATTTAAAGAAAAAATTAAAATCTGATGACAGACAGGTAATCGTTACTACCATTCAGAAACTACATATTCTGATTACAAAGAAATTAAAAGAAGAAACACCGGAATATCGAAAAATTAAGAATCTTAGAATTGCATTTGTTGTGGATGAGTGCCACCGTGCGGTTAGCCCGGGAACAAAAAGAGAGTTGGAGCGGTTTTTTAACCGGTCTTTATGGTATGGATTTACGGGTACACCAAGATTTGCAGAGAATCCATATCCGCAAAAGGGAGACCTTCCAAGAACGACAGAAGATTTGTATGGGGAACGTCTGCACAAATATACGATTCAAAATGCAATTCATGATAAGGCAGTGCTGGGATTTCAGGTAGAGCATAATGGACCGAAAGATGTGGAAAATGAAACGGACAGCAGTGTATATGACAGCGAAACACATATGTTAAAAGTATTGGATATCATTTTGAATAAGTCTTATCACAAACTAGGTTTTCAAAATGGAAAAGGACAGACTTACGAGGGATTGCTTACCACAAGTTCGATTCAGAGAGCACAGCAGTATTACGAATTATTGACGAGGGTAAAAAATGGAGAAACATCTCTTACAATTGATGAGCGAATCAAACAGGTCCTGCCGGATTTCCCGAAGTTTGCAATTACCTATTCTGTAACAGAAAATGAGGAAGGTTCTCAGGTTAATCAGGAGAAAATGCAAAACTCTTTGGATGACTATAATGGAATGTTTGGCACGAAATATGAATTGTCTCAGATACAGGGATATAATGGAAACCTAAATAAGCGTCTTGCAAGAAAAGATTCCAAATATAAAAGCAGAAATGAACAGTTGGATTTAGTGATTGTGGTAGATCGCTTATTGACAGGATTTGACGCTCCGTGTATGTCTACGATTTTTATGGACAGACAGCCGATGGGACCCCATGACCTGATCCAGGCCTTTTCAAGAACAAATCGAATTTTTGATAAGAATAAAACATATGGACAGATCGTTACATTTCAGGCACCGGTTCTTTTTAAGAAAGCGGTTGATAATGCAGTAAAACTCTATTCTGCCGGAGGAACAAAAGAGGCGCTTATGGCAGAATGGAATGAAGTGGAACCCGCTTTCAGGAAAGCGCTTGCAGCACTTCGTGTCTCTGCTGAAAAACCGGAAGTAATTCCAACCCTGTCTTTGAATGAGAAGAAAATATTTGCAAAAATGTTTCAGGAGTTTGACTCTTTGTTTGCACAGTTAAAGTCATTTACTGTATATAATGACAGCATGTTAGAAGAATATGATGTCTCTGAAGAAGAATATGATGACTATGTGGGACATTATAAAAATGTAGTACAGGAAATCAAAGATGCAAAGGGAGAAGAACCGGATGGTTCGGATGGGAAAGATGGCGGAGATGATATAGAAATTGATCAAGACTACGAGCTGATGGCATACAGCAATACAAAGATTGATTATGAGTATATTATTCACCTGATTCAGAATATCGTTACACCTTATGATGAAATAGAAGAAATTACGCCAAAAGAACGTCAGAAAAAAATGGATGAAGTGAAACAATATGTAGGGGATTTGCGAAAAGAGAATCCCAAAGTCGCAGATATTATGTCGAATCTGATTGCAGAAATTGAAATGGATGATACAAAATACCGGGGACAGTCCATTCTTCATATTGTGGAAAATATGAAGCAGGATTGTATCGAGCGTGTGATTTCTGATTTTTGTATTACCTGGTATGCATCTAAGGATGATGTGATGTATGCGGCAACACATTATCAAAACGGAGAAATTCCAAACGAAAGCGCAATTAAAATGACTGTGGATTATACAAGCTATAAAACATCTCAGGAAAAAGCACTTCCAAAGTTTAAATATTATACAAAAATGATGGCGGAGTTAAGAAAACTTCTGGATGAAGAAATAAAACCGCTTTTAATGGTTGTATAATTTGAAAGTTGCGTTTTAATCTGTTATCGCTGTTTGGGCTGTTTTAGTGAAAAAAGGAATATGAAAAAGTACCTCTGCATACATTGTAAAAACAATGAGTGCAGGGGTTTTGTATGAAAGATTATATTGAGGAAAGGGCAGTAGAGATTGCATATTATATCATTGAAAATAAGGCGACAGTGAGGCAGACGGCGAAGGCGTTTGGGGTCGGTAAGAGTACCATACATACGGTTATAACAAAATAGAACGGTTAATATGGAGAATCAAATAGTAATTAAAAGCCATCTCTGAGAATACTGCAGTATTCAAGAGGTGGCATTGTTGTTCAAAGGAAATTAATTGTGAAATGTAAATGGATGGGTTATAATATGAACAATAGGTGGGGGTGGCAGTGATGAAGAAGGCATTACCAATAGGTGTTGATAATTTTGGAAAAATAATAAAAGATGGTTATTGCTATATAGATAAGACTATGTTTATCAAAGAATTACCGGATTTAAAGGGTGTGTAAAATAATCTGTGTAAATCATCACAGATTATTCGACACACCCGATTTGCCCAATACAACTGAAAATAAGTCAAATAAGTCCGTGGGTTGGATCCATCAAAGCTCTAACTGCTTCAGCTCTTGATTCTCTGTTTCGTATATATAGACCTTGTTCGACAGGGTTTCTGACGGATCGAAGTTTTTATTCATCTGCTTGATCCTCATAAGTATATTCCGCGGTTGTATCGTGCCTTTTTTATGGAGTCTGGCCTCGCTGGTGCCTGTGAAGGCTATATAATAATCGTCTCCGAAAAGCTCGGCTATACGCTTCATTACTCCGGGATAAAACATGGCAATTGCGCCGTTTATCTGCGCTGTCGTTGTCACGGTCGGCACTGCAAGCGGTGAAAGTGAAGTTATATCACTGTTCAACGCCATAAATGCGCCTTTGTGATAAGGTGGATTTGCTAAGTCCGCCGGATTTAAGTATATACGCGGCGGCGCCATGATGTATGTATTGCTCATCGCATTCTCCCACACTTCTTCTTCATCTATCCCCCATGTCTGCATGGAGGATCTAGGTACCTTAACAGACAATACGTCGTGTCTTTTGCCGTCATTTTCATCACTTGCAAGAATATAGAGAACCAGCGCCATATCGCCGATGCGTCTGTAAATATGGTCTTTCAGTTCATATCGGTGGTCTTTGAAATTCAGAGGGCGGATGAAAAGCTTGTCTTTTAGCGCGTCATACTCATTTTTTTCAATCAGGTCTATGATCCCCAGTTCCATGAATTTTCTGCTGAAATCGATCGAAGAAAGAATCGGTTCCCATACAGCCGCCCAATTGTCTTTTTCATATTCCTGGTACAACTGCATGCAGTTGAATCTGCACATCTGTTCTCGCTTATCCTTATACTGGTATAGGATGATATAATCGCCAATTAGTACATCTGACTCCGTTTTTTGATACTTGATGTTTGTCTCACGTATAATAGAAAGCTCTTTCGCATCAGCCGATGTGAATCCATCTTCAAAGAAGGCAATTTCGCTATAGCAAAGCTCCTGTTTCTTTTCTTCAAGCTTTTTTTGCAGTTCGGTAATAAATTCCTTATATTCCATTTTCATACCTCTGTTTATTATTTAAGTTGCTAAGTTAAAACAGTTCTACATCATGAAGCAGGAAGTCGATCAGGTTACAGTGGAAGAATCCGTTATCGTCATAATAGTTGTGCGGAATATCCATACGGATCACGATTTTCTTAAAGAAGTCTCCTGTAAGTTTGAGAGACAAAAGTTCCGCATCTTCCTTCTGCCCGGGCTCCATCTGATAAGCGGACTGGATATAAATGCGGCAATCGCGGTCGTTCACAATGAAGTCAATCTCACGTTGGATGCGTTCATCCTTTTTTCGCTCTTTCACAACGCCGACATCTACGGAATAACCACGTTTTACTAATTCATTATAGATAATGTTCTCCATGATGTGTCCGGGATCATATTGTCTGTAATTAAGACGTGCATTACGCAGCCCAAGGTCTGTGTAGTAATACTTGTTCGGATAGTTAAAATAGGTTTTGCCCTTTACATCGTACCGCTTGGCACGTTCGATCAGAAAAGCGTCCATAATATGTGTGAGATAAGTTGAAACAAGTGCATTATTAATAGACTCGTGCCGCATGGAAGTCAAGGCATTGGCAATATTGGTTGGATTGGTAAGAGAGCCGATCTGTGAGGCGGTAAAGTCCAAAATTGCATTGAGGATATCTTCGCGTTCCAGTTTATTACGCTCTATGATATCTTTCACATAGAGTTCTTCATACAGATTGGAAAGATAAGTTTTCTTGTCTTTTACATCCGCAAGAGCAATGACGCGCGGCATACCGCCGTAAAGCATATATTGATCTAATGCAGTACGTTTTTCCCCGCCGACGTGGGAATAGAATTCGTCAAAAGACAAGGGGTAGACATGGATCTGAGTCGCTCTGCCGCGAAATTCTGTGGCAATATCCTTAGAAAGCATTTTAGAGTTACTGCCTGTCACATAGACATCTAGGTTTTTATAGGCTTTTAGCTCATTGAGCATGTCGTAAATCGTTATCTCAATGCCGCCGTTTTCCTCATCTTTGACTTTGATCGTGAACTGAACTTCATCTACAAACAAATAGAACTTTTCTTCCTTTTTGCTGTTTACAATGGAATCCACGTAGTCGCAAAGGGTGATCGGATTACGATACTTATAGTATCTACGCTGGTCAAGTTCCAGACGGATGATCTGTTCTTCCTTTATATTCTGGGAGAGCAGGTACTCATAGAATATGTCAAACAGTAAGACGGATTTTCCGCAGCGGCGGATTCCGGTAATCACTTTTATTTCTCCATTCCACATATTGCGGATCAGGCGATTCAGGTAATAATCTCGCTTGATCATAATTCTCACCTCCAACTTTTGCCGTATGCGTCATAAGATTTAGATAAGTATAACACAATGCGTTTGGGACTTCAATGGGATATCTCTAACTTATGCCGTAGGTGGCGTAACTTTATTGTATGGCGTACTTTAGGATATTATGCAAGGATAAGAGAATCTCTAAAATGAATGAAAAGTATTGGACTATTTTAGAAGATACAATTTTGAGAATAATTGATGAGAGAAGAATTGATTGTGGAATAAAAAAGATAGGGTATAATATGAAAAACAGAGTCAGTTGGAGGTGGCATGATGAAAAAAGCATTGCCAGTTGGCGTGGAAAATTTTGAAGATCTGGTAAAATCTGAATATTACTATGTAGATAAAACAATGTTTATAAAAGAAATGCTGGATTTGAAGGGAAAGGTGAACTTATTCACCAGACCCGGGCGTTTTGGAAAACACTGAATTTAAGTATGCTTCGGTACTTTTTTGAGGATACAGGAGACAAGGTAAAAAATGAGTGATCTGAATACTAAGCTGACTGTATTTCCCCGCTCGTATTGGATCAATACCAGTTCGAATGACATTATTAAAGATCTGATTGTTCGGGCGGTTCGGGAGACAAAAAGCCGGATTGAGACTCTTTTAAGAGGGGATACACTGGATATTCAGGTACATGAAGAAGTGACCTATGGGGATATGTATAGCAATAATGAAAATTTATGGAATTTTCTTTATTTTACCGGATACCTGACGAAAGAAAGAGAATATTTTAAGGAATCGATTATTTTTTTTAATGTGCTTATTCCCAATATAGAAGTAAAGACAATTTATCAGAGTACGATTCTAAATTGGATGAAGGGAAATATCAAAAAAGAGAATTTCAGACGATTAGTTTTTTTGATAGTGAAGAGAATTTTTATCATGGGTTTCTTACAGGGATACTAAGTCAGAGTGAGAATTATCTGGTTAAATCTAACCGGGAATCTGGGGAGGGATGGTCAGATATTACGGTGAAGAGCCCTTCTCTTCGGGGCAGGTCATTTGTCTTGGAATTGAAGGTGTCGGATTCAGTTGACAATCTGGAAGTGGATGCGGAAAAAGCATTACGGCAGATTTATGATAGGAACTATATGGGGGAACTTAAGACAGAAGGGTATCGGAAGATAGATTGCTATGGAATATCATTTTATCGAAATGATTGCGAAGTCAGGTTTGGAAACGGACGAAAGTGATTTTAGGATTGGACGGAATACAAGAAAGTGTAGAAAGTTTTAGAATATGAAAATCAATCTCTGCATACATTGTAAAAACAATGAGTGCAGGGGTAAATAAATGAAGGATTATATCGAGGAAAGGGCAGTAGAGATCGCATATTATATCATTGAGAATAAGGCGACGGTGAGACAGACTGCGAAGGCGTTTGGGGTAAGTAAGAGTACGATACATAAGGACGTAACAGAACGCCTCCTCCAAGTCAACCCGTCTCTCGCCGCAGAAGCACGAAAAATACTAGACCTCAACAAGTCCGAGCGTCACATCCGCGGTGGACTTGCTACCCGGGAGAAATATCTTCATCTGGAACACAGCTAAAAAACCGGTTGGGAAAAGTAATTCCCAACCGGTTTTAATCTTCTTCCGGCTGCTGAGGACTTAATTCTGCTGCGGCACTAATACCTAGGCTGATCTGCCAACTCTATCTATATCAAAATCAAAAGGCGTCCTTTCCGCCGCTTATAAGCATATCTTGTTCTTAACAATTCTGCGCTGGCGAATCCCATAAACCTATTGATCATTTTTAACATTAATACTATAATATTACTATACAAAGATTGAAAACAGGAAGGAGACAAAGGTTTGAGAGAAGATATTATCATACGGCCGGAAACACACAGAGATTATAAAGATATTATTTCCTTAATTTTACGCTCATTCAGCGAAGGAACGAACTATTCGGACGGAATAGATGTAGTCGCGCTGGTGGAAGAAATCAGGGACTCCAAATACTATATCCCGGAGTTATCGTTTGTAGCGGAATTAGAGGGGAAGATTGTAGGACACTTCTTGTTTTCGAGATTCCCTTTATCTGCTACAGTTGACGGAGGCTATCTTGACGGAGGGGAAAAGGATATTGTCATGCTTGCGCCGGTCGCTGTCCATGCGGACTATTTTCATCAAGGCGTCGGTTTTGCCATGCTGACAAAAGGGATAGAAAAAGTAAAGGAAGCGGGATTTAAAGGCGTTACCGTCGAAGGAGATTATCGTTTTTATAATCGCATAGGTTTTAAAACCTCATCAGAGTTCGGAATCTACCCCACAAGCGGCATACCTCTGTCGGAACCGCGCTGCATGATGTGTCAGGAGATGTACGACGGGGCGTTGGATAATGTTCGCGGCTATGTTGTCTATAATATGTATTTCAACGCCTAACGTTCCGAAGAAATCGGGAGTACGGCATTGAAACAGATTTCCGGCGCAGGCCTTGGGGTGCGAAGTACGACTTTGAATAATGTACAGGCATAGAAAATTATCGGCGGCATAATGATTCGCAGATCGGGGGCAGATTTTGATACGGATAGAATTATTTTCAGATCAATACAAGGTCCGTAAGCTTACGAGGCAGGATATTGATGGAATATATCAACTGATGAGTAAGAACAGTTTATACTATGAATATTGCCCTCCCTTTGTTACAAGGGAGTCAATTCGGGAGGATATGGAGATACTGCCTCCGGGAAAGGATAGGGGAGACAAATATTACGTCGGATTTTATCAGGATAAAAAGCTGGCTGCGGTTATGGATCTGATTGACGGGTATCCCGAAAAAGAGATTGCGTATATAGGTTTTTTTATGGTAGATACCACGCTGCAGAATAGGGGAACAGGAACGGCAATCATTGATTGCCTGTGCGGATATCTTTCAGAGCAGGGGTATAGTTCCGCCCGTTTGGCGTGGGTCAAGGGGAACCCGCAGGCGGAACATTTCTGGCTGAAAAATAAATTTGTGCAATTGAGAGAGACGGCGAGTAATGCGGCGGACGAGGTGATTCTGGCTGAAAGAATATTGTAATAAAAACACAGTCACACGATCCACTGCCGGAGGTCATGCGCCCCGGCATATTTTTCCAGATATTCTTTCCTGTATTCCATCGCACGTTCCAGATCTTGGTTGTCGGAGAAGGAATAGATCAATGTAAGAACTTCTGAGGCCTCCTCCGTAATCATGGCCCGCTCAGAGTCGCTGGTAGAGCTGCCGATTGCCCCGTCGGCATCCGCCAGAACAGGCAGTCCGTCGATCTTGATCTCGTCCTTTCCGATTCCTTTATAAGTCTCTTTGTCCCGGCCCACACGGAAGATCAATTCCTCTCCGATCTTATCCGCGTCATAGGAGCCGACGGAGAAGCCGGATTGAATGGAGATCAGATTATTGACGTCCACAACCGTATTAACCTCGTAAAGCCCCTTTCCCTGCCCGATTCTGCGGATCAGAGCCTCGGAAGAGACGCGGTAACGGCTCGGGTCTTTCCCGAACGCTTTGTAAGCCTGACGGGATTCCTTGATGTTTGGAATCTCATTAACTCCGAAATCGAAGATGGCGTCCTTCGTTTTCTTGAAGATATCTTTCTTGAGATATCTCCACATCTCCTCATTCTTCTTCTCCACTTGGACTTTGTACTGGAAACATCCGACCCTTGTTGCTTGCCAGAGGGCCTTCATTTCCGGATCAATCTGTAAATGCTTCATCTTACCGACTCCTTATTATATGAATTACTTGATTTTTAAATCCATCACCTGCTTGGGAAGTTCGGACTGGTTCTTCCTATATGCCGCCTGAACCTTGGCACGCTTAACCTTCAATGCTTCCGGAGTTGTCTCGGCTTCTTCAATGCTCATCCGGCGTTCCTGCAAGATCATTCTGCTCTTTTGCGCGGTTTCCTGAATCAAGGCTTGTGCTGCCTGTTCGTCCACAGGATCGCCCTCTGCGGGGGCCGTAGGGTTCGGATTACCGTCAGTGTCTTTTGCTTCCGGGGTTTCTGCGGAATCTTCGATTCCCGGTTCCGCATCTTTCGCTTCCTGAAGAGCTTTCTCGGCTTCCATCTTTTCGGCCTCTGTGGGAAGCTGGGCATATTTGCCGCTCTCTACGAATTTATTTATCGTTTCTTCCAAGGCCTTGTTTTTCTGAAGCTCCTGCCAGATGATACCCAGCTTCGCACTTTCCGGTATAGCAGGATTACTCTTAACGCTGTTCACCACGCTTAGGGCGGCCGCCGTTCGGTTCATTTTCAGGCGTTCTACGTCTTCCTTTGTCTCGCATCGGTCTAAAGCGTCTTCATAACTCTTCCGTTCTTCCTCAAGTGATTTCGCTTTCTGGTAGGTCTGGGGATCATGCGTCCGCAGATAGTCCATCTCCTCCTGCGTCAGTCTTTTGCCGGTTGCCAGTTTCGTACGGATCTGGGAAGAGAGCTTGGACGAACCGTCGGCTTGGGCTTGCCGGATCGCTTCCGCCTGCCGTGCGGTCGGGTCGTTCAATTTGGTGCTTCCATCGGCGGTGAAATCATTATTTTTCTTTTTATGCTGCCACTTTAGCTGCATTTCCATAGTTTTTGTATATTTACCTAATGATTGCATCATGAAAAAATTCAAAATATACACCTCCTGATCTTTTCCTTCTATACTTTTTTATCGGCAAGGTTCGATAGAAAAATAAGGTTTGCATTGCGTTATGCGCCCCGGTTTCTTATAATGAATAGTGAAGTATATGAAGCGTATCGGCGCGGAAAGAGAGGAAATATGGATCATCTGAATATGTATACGGCAGATAAAGAACGTTATGAAAAAATGGTATATAACCGGGTAGGAAGAAGCGGGTTAAAATTCCCGGCGGTTTCGCTGGGATTCTGGCATAACTTCGGCTCTAAGGATTCCTATGATAATATGAGGGCGATGTGCAGGACAGCGTTTGATCATGGAATTACGCAGTTTGACTTGGCAAATAATTATGGGCCGGCCAGCGGCAGCGCGGAGGAAAATCTGGGAAGGCTTCTGGACGATGATTTCAGACCTTACCGGGACGAGCTTGTGATCACGACAAAGGCGGGATACCATATGTGGGAAGGGCCTTACGGAGACTATGGGAGCAGAAAATACCTGACCGCAAGCCTCGACCAAAGCTTGAGGCGTATGAAGCTTGATTATGTGGATGTTTTCTATCATCACAGAATGGACAGGGAAACGCCTCTGGAAGAGACGACGACCGCGCTGGCGGATATCGTGAGGAGCGGCAAGGCGCTCTATGTGGGGGTATCTAACTATGATAGGGAATATACGGAAAAAGCCGTACGCCTTCTGAGAGAACAGCATTGCCCCGTGATCGTGAACCAGAGAAGATATTCTATATTTGACAGGGCGATTGAAGAAGACGGTGTAAAATCCTTCTGCAGAGACAACGGTGTGGGAATTATTGCGTTCAGCCCGTTGGCCCAGGGGCTTTTGACGGACAGATATCTTCAGGGGATCCCGGAGGACAGCAGGATTATGCAGGATGGAAGATTCCTCCATGAAAGCGATCTCACAGAAGGGCGTCTGCGGCAGATTAGGAGGCTGAACGAGCTTGCCGCACAGCGGGGGCAGACGCTGGCGCAGATGGCGTTGTCCTGGGTTATGAGGGACGGCGATGTCTGCTCGGTTCTGATCGGCGCGTCAAAACCGGAGCAGATTACGGAAAATATTCCCGCGGCGTATAAGACTGGATTTACTAAGGAAGAACTTGAACTGATAGACGGCATTATTCAATGATTTTGATATGCTTTTTCCTGTAAAAATAATAGAGAATCAGCAGCACGGCCGTAGCCGCCCAGGACATGGGATAGCTGACAAGTATCGTCCACAGCTCATGCCGCCGGGGAACGACCAGCAGGATCCACGGAAGACGCACGCAGCATACGCCGCCTAACGTGACCAGGGTAGGGAAAAAGACGTCGCCCATCCCGCGCAGCGCGCCGGAAAGGATCTCAATAAACACGAAGATAATATAGCTGGGCGTGATATAGCGCAGCATATAGACCCCGATCTCAACAACATTGATATCTGTTGTAAAGATGTGGTACAGGGGACGGCAGAAAACCATCAGGAAGACCAGCAGGATCCCGCAGATACCAAGGGACATCCCAAGACAGACACGGACGCTTTTGAATATCCGGTCGTATCGTCTGGCACCGTAATTCTGTCCGGCGAATGTAGTAATGGAGATGCCGAAGGCTCCGCATACCGTCCAGAAAATCGCGTCCAGTTTGCCGTATGCCGCCCATGCCGCGGCGGGGTCCGTCCCAAATCCATTTATCGCCGCTTGGATGATAATATTGGTGATCCCGTACATACAGGACTGAAGCCCGCTCGGGAAACCGATGCGAAGCTCGGCTCTGAGCATAGCGGGAACAACGCGGATGGCCGGAAGGGAAAGCTTCAGCGAATCATACCCGGTCATCAACGCCCTTGTAACCAGAATGGCGCTGACCGACTGTGAGATGACGGTCGCGACCGCTACTCCGGCAATGCCAAGGTGGAAGATGAGAACCATAACGATATCCAGCACGATATTCAGAAGGCAGCAGATGATCAGGTAATACAAGGGACGCCGGGAATCCCCGATCGCCCGCATGATTCCGGAGCCCATGTTAAATATCAGAACAGAGATCATTCCCAGAAAATAGATCCGAAGATATAAGACGGAATCCGTCAGCACGTCCGCAGGCGTCTTCATGGCCGTCAAAAGCATCGGGGTCAGAAACCAGCCCAGAACGGCGATCACAAGGCTTGCAATGATGGAGAACGCATAGGCCGTATGCAGGCTTTCGTGTATTTTTCTCGAATTTTTTGCGCCGTAATGCTGGGAAATGATAACCGTCGCCCCGGCGGAAAGCCCGGTAAAAAATCCGATGATCAGGTTGGACAGCACGGCGGCCGAACCGCCGACGCTTGCAAGAGCCTGTTTCCCCACAAACCTGCCCACAATGACGGCGTCTACCGTATTATATAGCTGCTGAAATAAGGTTCCTATTACGATCGGAAAAAAGAAGATCAATAACTGACGCCATATTACGCCTTCCGTGATCTGGTTTTTTGATACATTTTCTTTTGTCATGACATACTCGCTCCTTTGTACCGACTATATCATATTGGGGAAAATAAGACAAGATGTCTGTCGGGAATAGTATTTCCCGACAGACTGTTAGATTGGCAGATTTAGCGGATTGCAGTGCCGACGGCCGGAACGATCTCCGTTTTGCTTATTGTTTTCGTATAATCCGCATACCCTAAGCGGTTAAACCGGCTTTTTTCAAACTCCCGGTTAAAGGAGTCTTTTAATTCCTTCTCGGCGTCGGAGGACTCGGCAACTCTGGATATCACGTCGTAGCAGGCCTCGCGGCAGTTCATATGAGTCTTGATATTATATTTTTTTCCTCTTTCGCCTTCGTATACAATCCAACTGGGAGTATTCCTCTCAAGACAGACGGCTTCTTCCGCATATTCGCCGACAGAACAGAACTCGTCCGGGATATCGGATTGTTTGAGGGTATTTTTCAGTATTTGTATATATAGGTCGTTATTATCTTTTGGTGCGGGTTGTGTTCCTCGTAAAGTATTACCCATAACTAGATCCTTTCCAACATGCCTTTCTTGACGGACTCCCTGATTGTAATGGGATGCAGATACTGAACGGCTCCGCCTTCACTGTCGAATCCCGGGGCGGCAATTCCTTTGTCTACGACGCATATAATACGGACGTTGTCAGCGATCACTTTATATTCATTATATTCCATGCTTTCGGGAATATACGGCAATGACAATTTGTCATAAGGGCTTCCTTTGGGCGCTGAGAAATGCCCGATCTCGCTTCCATATCTGATTATGACGCTGCCGCAGGGGATAATGAATTCAACCGTATGCTTTCCGTTGCTCTCTATGTTTCTGGTATCAAACCCGTCGTCATCCGCATGTTTTGATAAATAATTCCAATTAACTATTGGCTGTCCAAACCGGTTGCTTTTTCCTGTGCCATATTCCGGCTTTTTCAGTTGGCGTATTCCGCTGATTGTTTCACCTTTATAGTTTTTCATTTGTCGTGCTTTCTTTCTCACTTTTTTCTAACTTTCTTTTACTGAAAGTATATCATGGTATATGGTGGAATGTTAGATGTAATTTATAATACTGTATTTATATACAGTGTAATTATAAATATAAATATAGATAATGTATAAAAGGAAGCAGAAAATCCGTCGTGGTTATTGTTCGTACGCCACTGTTTTGCGAGGTGTTTCCTCACATTTTGTGTGGAAATCCCAGGTTTTTCAGCGCGAAATCCCATCTTTTTGAGATTTCCGTGCATCGTGAAGTATGTTTCTGGTCATGGAGTGAACGGTAACACGTCATGATTTGTGCGGAAATCCTATCTTTTTGAGATTTCCGTGCATCGCGAAGCATGTTTCTGGTCATGGAATGAATGGTAACACGTCATGGATAGAGAGGAATGTATATGAATAAAATCGGTTGACAAATAAGGTCTATTAATATAGACTAATAGTAAGTAAAGGTTTATATAAATAGACCAAAAACGGACGAGGCAGCATCAGCCAATTTTCCGTGCAAACGGCAGAAAGAATCAAGGGAGGGATAGAGTATGGAGGATTTGAGGCTATGTGACAGTGAATATCGTTTTATGTGTCTTGTGTGGGAATTATCTCCCGTCCGCAGCGGTGATCTGGTAAAGGAGGCGAGTGAACGGCTGGGATGGAAGAAGTCGACAACATATACTGTGATAAAGAAGCTGACACAACGGCGGTTTATTAAGAATGAAGAGGCGATTGTGTCAGCGCTGGTCAGGAAGGAAGAGTGCCAGACGGCGGAGACGGATTATTTTATTGAGAGGAAATTTGAAGGCTCCCTGCCTAAATTTATAGCCGCCTTTCTTGACAGCAAAAAGATTTCGGAAGAAGAAGCAGCGGAGATTAAGAGGATGATTGACTCTCACAAGGAGGGATAGGATATGAATGGAATCTGTAGATTATTTCTTGCGGTGGCCGATATGTCTGTGACGGCCGGATTCGTGATTCTTCTGGTATTGGCGGGAAGATGGTTTCTTCGGAAAGCGCCGAGGAGATTCGCATATTTTCTGTGGATCATCGTTGGATTCAGACTGGTCTGCCCGTTTTCATTTTCCAGCGCGGTTAGTATGTTCAATCTGGAAATATTCCGGTATTTTTCTTTTAATGAGATGACGGCAGGAAAAGACGTTAATACAGGCGGAGAAGTAGGATCGGCCGAAGAGAGCGTTTTTGCAGGGGTTCCTGATGCGGCGGACGGCGCAGGGGACGCAGGCTTATCGGGGACAGGAGAATTCGCGTATACGACCCGTGAAGGAAAACGCCCCGAAACAGCAGGCGGCGCAGGCATAACGGCAAAAGGAAGGGAGGCTTCGGCGGCGTTTTCTGTTGACGGGGCAGGCGGATATACCCGTTTTTTTGCCTCGATATGGCTCGTAGGGGTCGTGGTTTTTCTGATTGGACAGATCGCCGCTTTCCAAAGGCTCCGGAGAAATGTTGCCTTTGCCGTACAGTTTAAGAAAGATATCTATGAGTGTGAAAATATTTCAATACCGTTTGTGATGGGATTTTTCCGTCCTGTGATCTATCTGCCGACCGGCATTGCCGAGAGTGACAGGGAATATATTCTCCTTCATGAACAGTATCATATTCGGCGGCGCGACCATCATGTGAAAGCGCTGTCCATGGTTCTTCTGGCCGTATACTGGTTTCATCCCCTTGTCTGGCTTTCGTATCGTCTGATGTGCAGAGATATGGAGATGAGCTGCGACGAGAAAGTAATACAGACCCTTGGGAGCGGGGCGAAGGAGGGATACAGCCGTGTTCTGCTGAGCATTTCTGCAAGTACCCCGGAAAAGAAGGGGGGAGGCGCGTGTCAGCCGGCGTTTGGGGATACGTCTGTGAAACGGAGGATCCGAAATATTCTGGATTTTAAAAGTCCGAAGAAGCAGGCGGTGGTTTTGGGAACTGCCGTGTGTATCCTGATTATATTGGTCGGTATGGGAAATGGACAGGACAGGGGATCGCAGATACGTTGTGTGAAACATCCCGGTAAAGGCAATATTGAATATGAGTACAGACTGGATCGGAAGATCAAGAGTTTTCTGGTCTATAAGGAATATTATCAGGACGGCGAGCTTCGGGAGTATCGGACCTTAAGGGCAGGAGATCTGGCAGAGGCAGGCGTCGGCCGGGAGGGGAAATTTGTCCTGCAGGTGGAACGGAATTCTCAGTCGCTGGAGTCCGGATGGAATATAAATTTCCTGCATCAGTTTGAGGGAGAGGCGGATTTCTCAAGGGATATGAATACTTGGGCGTCGTTGAACTATGGATATTTGGGAATGATGGAGAGCTATTTTCTGGAAAATCAGTCCTCTTGGCAGAAGCTTGAAGCGGGACAGGATCTTACGCTGGCGGCATGGCACCTCATGGGGAGCGGGCAGCAGGGACTCAGGAAAATTCCTTGTCAGGATTTTATGGACGTGCAGACAAAGCGGCAGTCCGTAGGGCAGAATTCGGGGGAGATTCTTTACTATCTGGTTTTTTCCGAAGAAAGCGCTAAGGAGCTGGAAAAGGAATATTTGGTTTCTCCTTATGCGAGAATGCTTTTCGAGTCGGCGAATCCCTACATTGGCGATGCCCCGGCGAATGGAAAATTGCTGGAAGCATTAGGGATATTTTCGGATATGAAAGCGACCATGGAGCTGGAGACAAGCGCCGAGCCTTATGTGCTGAGACTGCATTTCGAAGATCAGCCGGAGGACGAGTTTTTGTTCCATGAGCAGATGGAGAAGAACGCGGTTCTTCTGCTGTGCCTGATTGAAAATGCGGATAGGATTGAGTGGACGTATTCGGCAGATTTGCCTGAAGGACATATGGAACGGCGGTTTTACTGTGACAGAGAGAAGGCGGCAGATTTACTGGGAGCGGAGGATATCCGGCAATTTGCAGAATCGGAGGAGGATCTGCAGGAATTATTGACGGGTATTCTGCCCGATATTTATCCGGAGTATGGGACGAACGTAGTTGGGCTTGGAGTCGGAGAGGGAAGATATGCCTCCCCAAAAGGAGACGTTTACAAATATTTAAAATATTTTATCGGACGTCTGCCGGGGGAAGAATTTGACGAGGTGTTCCGGACGCTGACGGATGAGGAAGAGATTACGGCAGACGATGTGGCGGAAGCGATTTCGGAAGGCGGGACTTCAAAGAAGCTGTATCTCATTCAGGAAGGGAGAAGGATATCGGAATAGCGGTATTATAAAAGGGCCGTCCCATTAAGCGCGCTGCGCTTCGTGGGGCGGTCCCTTCTGATATTAGGAATAATTTCCGGATAAACCCGGTATGTTTAACAGGTAGCTCCCCCGACAACATTTTTCTCAAGAATCTGTTTCTTATCAATCTTGCTGTTCAGCAGTTTATCCTGCACATAATCAAATCCCAGTCTGGCGATGGTATCCGCAAACCGTTCGCCGGAATTCCCCTCGTCACGGAAGAAGAGGATCGCACGTTCTACCACTTCCACTACTTCCTCCTCGGATGTAAACATGCGGTCAAGCGCCCGTCCCTCGGCAACTTTCTTGCCCCAGCGCCCGCCGATATAGACCTTGTAGCCTGTGAGGGATTCCGTTACTGCGCCGAACGGACATTGTCCGATACACCGTCCGCAGTGGTTGCAGCTCTCCGGGGAGATCCTAAGCTTTCCGTCTGCCAGTTCGGCAATCTTGATAGGGCAGCTATTCTGAACTTGGCAAACCTTACAGCCCTTACATTTGGAGGAATCGATCTCCGGCTGACGCTGGCCGATAATGCCCAGATCATTCAGGTCCGGCTTCACGCAGTTGTTCGGGCAGCCGCCTACGGCAATCTTGAATTTGTGCGGTAAAGACACATCGTGATAACCGGTATAATAGAGATCGTGCAGCTTTTCGGAGAGTGCGAAGGTATCAATCAGTCCGTACTGGCAGGTCGTTCCTTTGCAGGATACCACCGGACGTATTTTGGAGCCGGTACCGCCTGTCTTAAGCCCTACCTCTTCCAAAAATGCGAAAAGCGGTTCCAGATTGTCATAGTTTACGCCTTGAATCTCCAATGTCAGACGGGTTGTCATAGTGACTTCGCTGGAGCCGAACTTCTCGGCCGCTTCGGCAATCTTAACCTGTTCTTCTGTGGTCAGTTTCCCATTCCGGGTAATCACGCGGACGTTGAATACGTCGCCGTACCGTTTATCCTGCAGGCATCCGAGTCCCTTGACCCGTTTGATCTCCTCGGCAGAAAGTTTCCTGCCCCCTCTGGGAACCTTCACGTCATTGAAATACGCGCCTCCCTCCAGAACCTTTGTGTTGGTATAACCGAATGATTTCAGACGGTTCTGCAAGAAATATCCCCGCTTGCCCTTAGCGCAGACAAGAAGAAGCTTCGCGTCTTTGTCAATCCCGCTGAGCGGTCCGGTTACTTTGGAGAGGTCGACCCATTGGGCGTTAGGGATTGCCGGTGCGGGCTGCACGTCGAGCACCGTGTACCCCTTGGCGGCCCCTATGGCATAATCCGCGGGGCTTATGGAGTCGAGGATCCCGCTGATTTTATTTTCCAGAATATAGCATGCCGTGACGAACGGATGAATTGCAGTGGAAAACGGGGGCGCATAGGCGAAGTCAAGGGTATCGAAGTCTTTAAGTTCCATCCCTTGGGAGATGCCTACGACAGCGATATCCGTCATCTTATCTACCGACCCGGCTCCGAATATCTGTAAGCCCAGCAATTTCCCGGTTGCCGTCTCGGCAGTCAGTTTGATGACAAATGAGGATGCGCCCGGATAGTAGTGCGCCTTATCGTCCAGCACGCACAGCACGGAAGTCGCCGCGTAACCGGCTGCCTTTGCCTGAGTTTCCGTAAGGCCGGTGCGCCCTGCGTTTAAGGAAGGCAGCAGGCGTACGACGCCGGTTCCAAGGCAGCCTTTATATCCATTGCCTTCGCCGTTTGCGGACTTTGCCAGAGCACGGGCCGCAAGGTTGGCGGTAGAACCCATGGCGGACCATTGTCCTTGGCCGGTCAGGGCATTTTTTACCATGGCGCAGTCGCCGGCAGCATAGACGTCGGGCAGGTTCGTCTGCAAATGCTCGTCCACCAGTATCGTTCCCTTGAACATCTCAAGCCCTGAATCTGCCAGAAATCCTGTGGCGGGACGCACTCCGATCGCCAGGATTACCATATCGGCGTCGAAAGCGCCGTTATCTGTGAGAACCTTCTCGGCTTTTCCGTCGCCTTCGATACCTGTCAGGCTGGTGGAGGTCAGCACACGCATACCGGCTGCGCGCAGCAGCTTTTTCGCATAGCCGGCCATCTCTTCGTCGAAGGCGTTGGGCATGATCTGGGGGGCGGCGTCGATAACCGTCACCTGCAGACCCTGCGCCATCAGATTTTCAGCCACTTCAAGTCCGATGAATCCGGCGCCGCATACGACCGCTTTCCGGCACTCGTGTTCCTCTATGTAGGCGCGCGCAGCAACCGCGTCGTCCGGGGTGCGGACGCAGAACACGCCGGGAAGCTCAGTCCCATGAACGGGCGGAACGAAGGGAACCGCGCCGGTGGCGATGATGAGCTTGTCATAGGTCTCCGTAAATGTTTCACCGGATGTTTTTTTCAGGGAAACCGTCTTGGCGGCGCTGTCGAGACGTGTCGCCTCGCAGCCGGGGAAGATCTCAGCCCCGGTAAGCCCGCTGTAGCGGGAAGGGGTGTTGACGATCAGGCTTTCACGGCTTTGGATGCCGCCGCCGATATAGTAGGGAAGCCCGCAGCCGGCATAGGAGATGTCTTCTCCCTTGGTGTAGACTCTGACGTCTGCGTTCTGGTCGCAGCGTTTCAGCTTGGCGGCGGCTTTCGTACCGGCGGCGACTCCGCCGAGGATTACGTATTTCATGGTATTATGTCTCCTTTCGTATATTGCAGGTTTTATATAAAGTATAATATAAAATCAACGATTTGGCAAAGGGTGTGGGAGCCGTATAGGGTATTTGATTAAATCAAATATGGTTCAATGCAGCATTGATGTTTGTTTTGAAGTCATAACCCAGGTTTCCCGGATTTAAGTAGATTCCCATGAGAAATAATCCCCTTTCTTTATGACAAACTTTTGCATCAAGCCAGCAATTCTCCCAGACAGTGCAAAAGCCGATCGTTATCCTTCGGCATCATCATGCAGAACCTGACATATTCACCCGGAAGCCCTTCAAAAGAAGAACAGTCCCGGATCATCATGCCCTGCCGGATGGCATGCTCAAATACGTCAAAAGAAGTCAGGCCTTCTTTTAAAATTTTCATAAGGATAAAATTACCGTAGGCCGGATAAGCCTTTACATAGCGGAATTCTTTTAATTTGTCTATGCATTTGGCGCGTTCGGAAAGGATCAGTTCCCGTGTCTTCATGATGTAATCCTTATCCTTTAGCATCAGTTCGCCGGCATAAGCGCCGATGCTGTTCAGCGACCATGGATTCTGGTGCTGTTTCAGGCTGTCTAAGAATGTCTGGCTGCTGGTGATACCGTATCCCAGACGCAGACCTGGGGCGGCGAAGAATTTAGATACGCCGCGGATGATCATCAGATTATCATAGCGCGGAATCAATGGAACGGCGGTGATCTCATCCACGGAAGGGGCGAATTCCACATAAGTCTCATCGATCATTACGAAGATTTGGCGTTCCCGGCACAACCTGACCAGTGAATCCAGCTCGCCGCAGGTAAGGGCGGAAGATGTAGGATTGTTCGGGTTGCACAGGATCAGGAAATCAACGTCATCCGCAAGGGCCTTGTCCAGTTCTTCCGGATTAATATGGAAATCTTGGGACTCTTTCAGACAGTAATTGGAGATCCGTCCGCCTGTCAGGGAAAGTTCCCTTTCATATTCCGAATAAGTAGGGCCGATTACCAGCGCATGTCTGGCGTTTCTCTGGCTGATCAGCAGAGAAATCAGTTCCGTGGAGCCGTTGCCGGTCACCACGTAATCCATGTCTGTGCCGCAGTATTGGGCGATGGCGCGCCGAAGCGCCTTATAGTCACGATCCGGATAGCTGGTGATGATGTCCAGATGGCCGGCCAGAGAGCGGCGCACAGCTTCGGACAGTCCGAGCGGGTTTACGTTGGCTCCGAATTTTACGATGCTATCTTTGGGAATCCCGTAGTATGATTCAATCTGCTCAATGTCACTTCCGTGAAATGCAGGTCGTGTCTGTTTATCTGGCATAACGATACCTTCCTTCTTAATCATAGATTTTCAGATATATTGCAACGTTTCTCAATACATATACTTTAACATGTTTTCAAGATCTGCTCAAGTAACAGTTCATACTACAGGGCTTTTGAAAATGTTATAGAAGAAAATAACACTCTATTTGAACAGACAGTAAAACGAAGGGAGTTTGTAAAAAAGAATAAGGAATTGAAATCCAATTAAATTATGATAGTCTTTGCCCCTGCTCTATGGTAGAATACTCCACAAGGACACCCGTTCTGCAGGGTGGGCTGACCTCTCATTTTTACAGAATGGGGGATGCCTATTTTTACGTTTTGTAAGTAACCATACATAGAAAAACCACCCCTAAACTTTGACCGAGTATGGGTGGATTTTTCTATTCACATTATTTGGTCAACCCACCTTGTGGGCGGTTGTTCCTTTTGTATGTCTAATATAACATGCCTCTCCTATTTTTTCAAGAAAAAAATCTTTACCATTACAATTCCATGTTCATGGAAATATATATCTTGTACATTTTTATCATATTCAAGAAATACCGTATTTATCAAGGCTTTTCTTCAACGGGAAGATGAAATACATGGCAGGTATTATAGATGCGGCGAAAAGAGTCGGCGTCGGCGCGGTTCTTTCAATATCCCGTTGGAAGTGAGGATAAGGGATGTCGGCATACAGCAGTTTCTTCCTATTTAAAAGGGGGATTAGGGACAGAATCACAGGTTATTATGGATAGGAAGATGAATGGATTCCGCGCCCTTTTGGCAGCGGGAAAATAGATAGAATGATTGCGCCGTATTATGCCGAAATGAAAGTTTGCCGTTGAAGAAATTATATGTTAGAATAAAGGGGGTTCTAAACAGAGAACAATAATAAGAACAATAATATAAGTATAGAAAAGAGGTTATGCCATTATGAGATTCAGAAGGAGATTAATATGTAGTTTATTAGCTGCTTCCATATGCTGCACGCCCGCTTTAAGCGGCTGTTCCTCCAAGGAAGAGTCCTCTTTTGCCCAGAATGAAGCAGGGGCAAAAGACCAGACGGATTCGGAGGATACGGACGGAGCCAAAGAAGACCCGGTGAATCTGGGAGAATTTTCTTTAGAGGATATCAACGGCGAGGCTTATACGCAGGAAATGTTTGCGGAATATGACCTGACTATGGTGAATGTATTTGCCACATGGTGTTCGCCCTGTGTCAAGGAGATCCCGGATCTGGAGAAGCTTCATCAGGAGATGGGGGAGCGGGGCGTCAATGTAGCCGGCATTGTTCTAGATACGGTGGACGGCTCAGGAAAGAAGGATGAAGAGGGCGTGGAAAAAGCAAAACTTCTGGCGGAAAAGACAGGGGCGTCTTATCCCTTTCTAATACCGGACGAGGGGAATCTGAACGGCATTATTTCAGGAGTCTCCGCCGTGCCGACGACCTTTTTTGTGGATAAAGAGGGAAATATTGTTGGAGAGATTTACACAGGGGCCCGTTCTTTTCAGGATTGGAAGAGTATTGTAGAGGGCGTCATGAATGAGGTGGGGAAGTGAGCCGTTCTTTAAAAAATGCCGCGGTTGGAATCTGCATAGCCGCCGCGGGGCTTGGGATGATGATCTTCGGTATTTCCCGCGGGGAGATGGAAGTAGTGTTGGAAAAAGCTGTTAATATCTGTATGGAGTGTATCGGAATTGGGTAGAGAAAAGAATGTGAATGAGCGGAAGCGGCACGGGATTCAGGGGGTGTGGGCGCTGCTCACCAATAGTTACCTTGCCGGTTTTGTTCAGGGGAAGATCTATCAGGGAAAGGTAAAAAACCTCTGCGTTCCCGGGCTTAATTGTTATTCCTGTCCGGGAGCCTTGGGCGCTTGCCCCATCGGAGCCATGCAGGCGGTTATCGGAAACTGGAATTTTAAGTTTGCTTTTTATGTGGCGGGATTTTTGATGTTCGTCGGGGCGTTGATGGGAAGGTTTGTCTGCGGCTGGCTTTGCCCGTTTGGACTGGTTCAGGAGCTTCTCCATAAGATCCCGTTTCCTAAGAAGATCGGGACGTTTCGGGGGGATAAGCTGCTGCGGAAATTAAAATATGTGATTCTGGCGGTATTCGTTATACTTCTGCCTATGTTTCTGGTGGATATCCTTGGACAGGGCGCGCCGTATTTTTGCAAGTTGATCTGTCCGGCAGGGACGCTGGAGGGCGGGCTTACGTTGGTGGCGATGAATCCGTCTATGCGCGGCGCTATAGGATGGCTGTATGCGTGGAAGAATGTGCTGCTGCTGGTTACGGTTGTTCTTTCTATATTAATATACAGGCCCTTCTGTAAGTATGTCTGCCCGCTTGGAGCGGTTTACTCGGTGTTTAACCCGGTGGCTGTGTTCCGTTACAGAGTAGACCGGGACAAGTGTACGGGATGCGGAGTCTGTGCCAGAGCCTGCAAGATGCAGGTGAATCCGGCGGAGCATGCGAACAGTCCGGAATGTATCCGGTGCGGGCTGTGCAGGAAAGTATGTCCGGCACATGCCATAGGGGATACGTTTGCGGGGGAGATGAACCGGGCCGCCGGGGCAGAGAGCGCCGAGGGCAGGACCGGAAAATGCCTGTATGTACGAAAGAGGTAAAGGGGAGATATTAACATGGAAGACGCTTACGTATTACAGTTATCGAACCGGAAGTTTTCTGAATTATATCTTTGCTGCTGCGGCTACAGTAAATGTGAGCCGCTGCACAGCTTCGGGCCGGCGGTCAGGCCGGATTATCTTATCCACTATATTTTAAAGGGAAGAGGACGGTACAGCATCGGGGATACCCAGTATTGTCTGGAAGCCGGACAGGGATTCCTGATCGAGCCGAATGTGCTGACTTTTTATCAGGCGGATGCTTACGAACCTTGGGAGTATCTGTGGCTTGGCTTTAACGGTGCGAATGTCCGGGAATATCTGAGGGATATCGGTCTTGACGGCGGAAAGCTTATTTACCGCAGCGGCCATGCGCCTGAGTTAAAGGATACGGTTATCCGGATGCTTCAGGATACTACGGGAAGCCTAACCAGCCAATATGAGCGTCAGAGCCTCCTGTACTCATTTTTTGCTATCCTGTCCAAGGACATAGACATCGGTCCGCTAAAGGGGCAGGAGGTGGAGAATGTCCATATCAGCCGGGCGGTGGAATTCGTGCGCAACAATTATTTCAATGCGATACGGGTGGCGGATATTGCGAAGTATGTCTGTGTTGACCGGACATACCTGTATGAGCTGTTTCGAAGGTATCTGCATGTCTCGCCTCAGGATTATCTGACGAACTACCGTCTTACGCGGGCGTCGGAGCTTCTGACTCTTACCGAACTTAAACTTGAAGAGATTGCGCTGTCCTGCGGTTACCAGAGCGCCTATTCTTTTGGAAAGATGTTTAAGGCGAAGCGGGGGATCTCCCCGGCAAAATTCAGGATGAAGAACCGGAGCGAGGCCAAGGAGCATCTTAAGGAGTATAAGGATTCACTGGAAAACTTGTAAGGGATAACCAACATTTGGACAGTTTCACCCGACAAATGAATATAGCCGGCGGGGGCTTTTTTCTATACAATCATTTCATATAATCAAAAAGAACAGCGCAGATGATGCATTGAGGCTGAGGAGGTTTTTATGAGTATTGTATTTAACGAGGGTACGAAGACGTTTCATCTTTTTAACCGGGAGATCAGTTATCTAATGATGGTATTGCCCAACGGGCAGATGGGGCAGCTTTATTTTGGGAAAAGGGTTCACGACAGGGAGGATTTTTCTTATCTGTATGAAACGCTGCCGCGTCCCATGGCGGCATATGTTTTTGAGGGGGAATATTCTTTGTCGCTGGAACATGTAAAACAGGAGTACGGCGTGTATGGGACGTCGGATTTCCGCCGTCCTGCGGTGGAGATCTTACAGCAGAACGGCAGCAGGCTCTGTGATTTCCGGTATAAAGGGCATGAAATCATGGGCGGGAAACCGAAACTGTCCGGGCTTCCGGCAACCTATACGGAGAAGGAGGAGGAAGCGGAAACGTTGATTCTGACTCTGGAGGATCCGCTTACGGGAGCAGTTCTCCAACTGTTGTATACCATTTTTGCGAAGGGAGGCATCCTCGCCAGAAGCGCAAAGATTATGAATGGAGGCACGGAAACGCTTCATCTGACGACTGCGATGAGCCTGTGTATGGATCTGCCGGATTATGATTATGAGTGGCTGCAGTTTTCCGGCGCTTGGGCGCGGGAGCGGCATCTGAAAGTGAGAAAATTGGAGCAGGGAATCTTGGCGGTGGACAGCCGCAGGGGACATTCTTCCCATGAGCATAATCCTTTTATCGTGCTTAAACGTCCTTGGGCGAACGAATTTCAGGGAGAGGTGATTGGATTCAGCTTGATTTACAGCGGTAATTTCCTTGCCCAGGCGGAGGTAGACACCCATGATACGACCAGGGTGCTTATGGGCATCCACCCCATGGGATTTGACTGGAAGTTAGAGAAGGGGGAGAGTTTCCAGACGCCGGAGGCGGTAATGGTTTATTCGGAACGCGGTTTGAACGGTATGAGCCAGACATTCCATAAGCTGTACCGGAAGCGGCTTGCAAGAGGGTATTGGAGAGACAAGGCAAGGCCGATCTTAAATAATAACTGGGAGGCGACGTATTTTGATTTTACGGAGGAACGTCTGGTGGAGATTGCGGGTAAGGCCAAGGAGTGCGGCGTGGAGCTGTTTGTGCTAGACGACGGATGGTTCGGCGAACGCAGCAGCGACCGGGCGGGGCTTGGCGACTGGGTGGCTAACCCGAAGCGTCTGTCCCGCGGGATTACCGGGATTGCGGAACGGATCGAAGAGTTGGGCATGAAGTTCGGCCTGTGGTTCGAGCCGGAAATGGTGAATAAGGATTCGGATCTATATCGGAAACATCCGGACTGGATTCTTTCCACACCGGGAAGAAACGTATCCCATGGCAGGAACCAGTATGTGCTGGATTTTTCGCGGAAAGAAGTCGTGGACTGCATCTATGGGATGATGGAGAAGATCTTAAGTGAAGCGAAAGTTTCCTATATAAAGTGGGATATGAACCGGAGTATTACGGAGTGCTATTCGGCTGCGCTGCCGCCCGAACGGCAGGGGGAGGTATTCCATAGATATATTCTGGGTGTGTACGACCTGTATGAACGGCTGAATACACAGTTCCCGCATATCCTGTTTGAGTCCTGCGCAAGCGGCGGCGGGCGGTTTGATCCGGGCATCCTTTACTATGCGCCTCAGGGATGGGCGAGCGACGATTCCGATGCGGTGGAGCGTTTGGAGATACAGTACGGGACTTCCTTCTGTTATCCCATCAGCAGTATCGGGAGCCATGTGTCGGCGGCTCCGAATCATCAGGTATTCCGTAATACGCCGCTTAACACCCGGGCAAATGTTGCGTATTTCGGGACGTTCGGATATGAGCTGGATCTGAATAAGCTTACGGAAGACGAGCAGGAAATGGTGAAGAGTCAGATTGCGTTTATGAAGGAGTACAGGGAACTTCTGCAATTCGGAACGTTTTACAGGCTTGCAAGCCCCTTTGAAGGAAATATTACATGCTGGATGGCGGTGAACGAGGAGCAGACGGAGGCGGTTGTGGGATGGTACCGCACCCTTTGCCATGTGAATATGCCGTATACGCGGATCCGCCTGCATGGGCTGAACCCGGATCTCTGTTATGAGGAGAGCGGCACGGGAAAGACCTACTATGGGGATGAGCTGATGAATATCGGTCTGGTTACTACTGACGGCATGTCCGGACAGGCAGAGGAAAATACGGGGGATTACGGAGATTTTGGTTCCAGGATCTATGTGCTGAAGGCAGTAAGGTAGGAGGAAGCGCTGCGGCTTGTGTTAGAGTAAATGATTGAACTACAAATTGGAAGTTTTGGAATAAAATTATTGTTCATGTTGTACATTTCCATTTTTGGAAAATTATGATATTATCATTTCGAAAAGGAGAGGTTGTTATGAGCAAAATGATTGTAGTATTTCAGAATCCGGATGACATCTTAGAGTTTGTCCAGAAGGTGGAAAAGTATCCATATAATATGGATATGAAACGCGGCAAGTATGTAGTTGATGCAAAATCTCTGTTAGGGCTGATGAATCTTGGCTTCCATAAGGAGATTGAGCTGGCGGTTTACGAAGAAAGGTGCGATGATCTCCGTAAAGACATAGAAGAATTTATTGCTGCGTAAGGTGCCGGCAATTTTTGGTTGCAGTTTCCGGCTTTTTGGTATGGCGGGCTGTCAATGATACTGTTCACTCCGTGACCAGCAACCTGCCAATGTCTGCCATACATGGTAATTTGATACTTGTATAAAAAGGCTCCTCGTCGTATAATATGCGGTGGAGGAGTCTTTGTTATGAAGAATATTACGAAAACAGACAGGAGCGGTTATCTTTTCGATAACAGAAGCCTTGTAATGCTGATTATTCCGCTGGTTATTGAACAGCTTCTGGCGGTGCTGGTGGGTATGGCGGATTCAATTATGATTGCAAGTGTCGGCGAGGCGGCTGTGTCAGGCGTGTCGCTGGTAGATCAGGTTATGATCCTGCTTATCAATATTTTTGCGGCGCTTGCCACGGGCGGCGCCGTGGTTGCGGGACAGTATCTGGGGCATAGGCGCAAGGAAGCGGCATGTGAATCTGCTACGCAGCTTGTCTGGTTTATTACAATATGCGCCGTTGTGATTACTGCGGTTGTGTATGCGGGGAAAAACCTGATCTTACAGGGCGTATTCGGGCAGATTGAGCCGGACGTCATGCGTCATGCCGATATCTACCTGATGATTGTCACGATGGCGATCCCGTTCATGGCCCTTTATAACGCCGGCGCGGCAATCTTCCGGGCTATGGGGAATTCCAAGGTTTCCATGCAGGTATCAATCATCATGAATATCATCAATGTGGCGGGTAATGCGGTTCTGATCTATGGTTTCCACAGGGGGACGGAAGGCGTGGCGATCCCGACGCTTGTATCCCGGATTGTGGCGGCGGTGATTATTATTGTCCTTCTCTGCAATGAAAAGCAGACCTTGCATATCAAGCGTACATGGCGGTATCGTCTAAACTGGCCCCATGTGAAGAAGATTCTGAGCGTAGGCGTGCCGAACGGCCTTGAGAACAGTATGTTCCAGCTTGGCAAGATACTGGTCTTAAGTTTGGTTTCTACCTTCGGGACCTATGCGATCGCCGCGAATGCCGTGGGGAATTCGATCGCCTTGTTCCAGATCCTTCCGGGTATGGCGATTAATCTGGCGGTTACGACGGTTATTGCCAGATGCGTGGGAGCGGGGGATTATGAGCAGGTGAAATACTACAATAAAAAATTGCTGCTTATCACGCATCTCGGGACTGCGGTGATGTCCTTTGGAGTATTTGCCGTCCTGCCGATGATTCTTAAGGCGTACCATTTGTCGGACGCCGCGGCGGAGGCTACGCGGCAGATTATTTATTTTCACGGGATAAGCGCGGTAGTGATATGGCCTCTTTCTTTTACTCTCCCGTCGACCTTCCGGGCTTCCGGGGATGCGAGGGCGTGCATGGTCATTTCCATGGTGTCCATGTGGCTGTTTAGGATCGTTTTCAGTTATGTGCTGGGGGAATATATGGGAATGGGAGTATTCGGCGTCTGGGTGGCGATGGTCATTGACTGGGTGTTCCGGGCGTTGTGTTTTGCAGTTCGGTATTACAGAGGAGGATGGAAGAAGCGGGCGTTGGTGTAATGTATCATATGTGATAATAGTATTGAGTTTTTGCCGTATTTTGGGGAACTGTAATTTATTTCAAATAAAACTTATTTTTTTTACTTGACATTCATAAGAAATAAAGTATAATTCTTAGTAGAAAGCATTTATTTGTTTTTTTGTAGTGGACTGATATGTGGAGGCAAAGATGAAAAAAAATAACGACTTTTTCCCCGAAGTAGATAGTTCAGGGGATTCCTCGGATTTTTCAATGGAAGTCCTTTATGAGGACTCATTCGAAGACAGGCCTCTTGATGACGATTACTCTTGGGATGATGATGCTCATAAGCATAAGCACAGACACAAACATAAGCATGGCAAGCATAAAAGGCATCGTTCCTCGAAGAGATGGAAGAAGGTTTTGTTAGGGCTGATAGCGATTATTGTGGTCGGTATTGCAGGACTGACGGGCGGCTTCTTCTATTTGCGCGCACAAGGCGAAAAACACCTTAAGACGAACGTTGCGGCTGCAGGAGATTCGGCAGAAGCACAGGAAGGACTCTACATTACATATAAGGACAAGAAGTATCAATATAATGAAGATGTAATTAATTTCCTATGTCTGGGAATTGCGAAGGATGTTCCGATTGAGGAGAAGACGGCGATCACCGGACTTGAGACAGGAGGAGAGGGGTTTGCGGATGCGGTAATCCTGATCAGCCTTAACGTAAAAAGCGGGCAGATTAAGATCTTTGCAATTCCAAGAGATACGATTGTCCCGGTTAAGGTGGTTGATTCGGCCGGATATTTCGTGAGAACTGAAAATATACAGCTCACCGCGCAGCATGCGTATGGACAGACGGCTACGGAAGGAGCCGAACTCATGGTGGATGCGGTTTCGAATTTGCTCTACAAAGTGCCGATTCAGAGATATTGTTCTATTAACCTTGCGGCGATTCCGATTCTGAATGATGCCATCGGCGGCGTCGACGTACAAGTACTCGAAGACATCTCCGGGCCTACGGGAACGTATCGCGCGGGAGAGACGATCCATCTGGAAGGCGAGATGGCGAGGGATTACGTCCAGCAGAGGGATACCGGTATCTACGGAAGCAGTCTTAAGAGACTTGAACGCGAGAAACAATATATGACCAATTATTTTGCAACCGCAAAGGAAGCCGTAAAGAAAGATATGTCGCTTCCGCTTACATTATATCAAAATCTTCAGCCGAATATGTGTACTAATATTACGGTGGAGGATATTGCCTATCTGGTGCCGGAATTGTTGGATATTACTCTGAATGGAGAGGATATGATGACGATCCCCGGTGAGGCTACATGGGGTGAATATTTGGAGTATAATGTGAATACTGAACAATTAAAAGAGATAGTTATCAATAATTTCTACAAAGAGATTCCATAATGGGGTTGATTATGGAGAGGAAACATAGTAAGATAAGTTATGGAGGAGAGACCAATGGACCAAGATAAGAGACGGAGTAAATCTTCCGGTAATTCAAAACTGATTATTATTCTTGCAGTTGTGTTAGTGCTTGTTGCCGGATGCGGAGTCGGATTCTACATGTATTCGGCAAAGCAAAAGGCGAAAGTTGCAGCGGAGAATGAGAAGACGGCGGATCCTGAGAAGACTCAGGAACAATATGAGAAGCTGAAAGAACAGGCTACCGTGGAAGAGGATCCTAATGATCCGATGAACCGTAAGATTGATTTTGCTGCCGCACAGGCGGTGAATCCTGATGTGTACGCATGGATTTGGATTCCGGGAACGAATGTGGATTATCCGATTCTCCAGAGCGAGACTGAGCCGGATGAATATTATTTGAACCACACGATTGAGAAGAAGGAAGGTCTTCCGGGGACAATTTATACGGAGAAGTATAATTCAAAAGAATTTACGGATCCGGTAACGATTATTTATGGACATGATATGAAGAATGGAAGCATGTTTGCGAATCTTCACTTGTATGAAGACAAGGAGTTCTTTGATGCTAACCCGTATATTTATATCTATTTGCCAAATCAGACTTTGAAATATAGAGTATTTGCGTCAGTCGTTTTTGACGACCGGTATATCCTCGGACAATATAGTTTCATGGATCAGACTGATTTCCAGAAGTATCTGGATGAGCTTAGAAGTTCGATTAATGGAAATGTCAATATGGATGTAAACGTAACGCAGGAAACAGGAATAATTACTTTATCAACCTGTATAGCCACTTCACCTAATGAAAGATGGATGGTGAATGCGACGCGGGAAGAATAATTGAAGATATTATATACCAAAGATATTAAGGCATATAAAGCTTTAATATATAATCACACAACGTAACAGAATTAAGGAAGGAGTAAAAAACTATGAAATTAAAAAAATTAGTTGCTTTAGTTACCGCAGGCGCTCTTTGCCTCGGTATGAGTTTAACAGCATTCGCAGCTGATAACAGCCGTGAAGAAGTTCCTACTATGGGAAATGGAAAAGGTGATAATGGTCTTACTGCAGTAAGTGGAACACTTACAGACAAGCAGAAAGAAGACTTAGTTAACAGTGCAGAGGATTATCTGAAGAAGAATTATCCGGAAATCGCTGATAAGGCAGAGATCATCGCTGTTGGTGATTATACGCTTTATGATGCAGAGAAGGGTGAGTACATCTTCTCTGGTAAAGTACCAGGAGGAAGCGCTACATTCGATTTTGCAGTTCCGGCATCCGTTGATACAAAGGGATTTAAAGAAGGTGCAGCAGCATACGCTCTTCACTTTGTTGAGGGTAAGGGATGGACACCAGTTTCCGGTACTTTAGAGAAAGATGCATATGGCAACTGGGTTATCAGAGTAGAGACAGACAGCTTCTCTCCATTCGTATTCTTCAAGGTTATGTCTAATGGCGACATCGTTGAAGTAAACTGGAAGACAGGCAAGATCGTTTCTTCAACATCTACTACAACAAGAAAAGCTTCTCCAAAGACAGGAGAATAATCAATTGACATTTTTCACAACGTAGATTGACAATTCTTGTTAGAGAGTTTTCTCTTACAGATTTGTTGAATATATGGTGAATCCGTAGGGAGCTTAACCCTACGATAAAAAAAATAAGTGATATGACATAACTGTTATTGTGTGTGATAGAAAGAGACCATTCTGCCGTAGGCGGGATGGTTTTTTTCAGCTTCGGGATGTTTTTTATTTCCAGTATATTTATAGAAGAATGAAACCAGATAAGGACAGAAATAAGTTTTTTTCGGAAGATAGATAAAGAGCTGCAAATAGATATTAAGAATTGAAATAGACCATTCTGCACACGGCAGAATGGTCTATTTCTATCACACACAATAACAGTTATGTCATATCACTTATTTTTTTTATCGTAGGGTTAAGCTCCCTACAGATTCACGATACAATCAACAAAAATTGTCAATCTATACTGTGAAAAATACTAATTAATTATTCTCCTGTCTTTGGAGAAGCTTTCTTTGTTGTAGTAGCTGTTGTGGATACAACTTCACCCTTTGCATTCCACTTTACAACGTCGCCATTTGACATTACCTTAACGAATGCAACTGGTGAAAACTCGTCTAAATCAACCTCTACAACTACGCCGCTAGCGAGAACTCTTACTTTACCCTTCTTAGCTTCCCAAACATAGCTTACGTTACCATCTTTGTCAACAACTTTCTTTAAGTGAAGAACAGCGATCTCATCTCCGTCCTTTAAGCCTTCAGCTTTGTTTCTGTCTAAGCTAAAAGTAACAGTTGAACCTTCTTTAACATTTCCTTCCGGCTCATAGTTCATAACGCCAAGTACAGCTACAGTTGCATTTGCCGGAAGCTGAAGATCCTCTTTGATAGCATCTTTGATCTTCTCAGGATCGCCTAAAGTATCAACTACCTTCTCATACTCTTCCTGAGTAATCTCTCCGTTTGCTAACGCATCTGAAAGTGTGCTGCTCTTAATAACAACGCCGTCATCAGTAATACCATTACCAGCGATCGGCTGATTCCCATTTGAAGGAACCTCATTAATACTATTATCTGCTGCAAATGCTGTCATGCTCATACCCAGGCAAAGTGCGCCTGCAGTAATTAAAGCAAGTAATTTTTTCATTTTCATGTTCTTTTACTCCTTCCTTTATTCTGTTACTTTGTGTGATTATATATTAAAGCTTTATGTGCCTTAATATCCCTTATATATCAAACTATTCTTCCCGTGTTGCGTTGATCATCCATCTTTCATTCGGTGAATCGGCAATACAGGTTGATAATGTAAGAATACCTGTTTCCTGCGTTACATTTACATCCATATTGACATGTCCGTTAAGAGAACTGCGCAGCTCATCCAGATAGGTCTGGAAATCTTCCGCAAGTGAAAAGTTATAACTTCCCATGAGATAGCGGTCGTCAAATACTACTGCTGCAAACAATCTATACTTCAAAGTCTGATTTGTCGTATAGATTGTTTGCCGGAAAAGAAGTCAAATATAGGCTATCAAATATCGAAATCGGATGTATAATAAAAATTAATGGAAGTAGGATACATTTAGAAAATTAGTCGAAGGGAATAGGAATCTGTCCTGTTGATTCGGATTGTGGAGGATGACCGGGGGACAGCTAAAGCAGATGTTATGTATCAAGGGCGGGCACTACGCGCGGTATACGAGCATCTGTTCAGCCGTCGTTTCCGGTATCATAAGCGTGTTTGTGGTAGAACCTTTTGGGGTCGGGACGTATTTCTTTAAATAGCATTTCACAATGCTGCCCCTTGCCGTATGCATCCCCATATTGCTTGGGACGGCGGTTCTGGCGACGATAGCCTGCCGCAAAGCGCTGAATAAAGCCAGCGTTGTGGAGCGGATGCGGAAATCTAAGTAGAAAACTATTGGTAGCGTTTGGTCAGTGAGAAACCCCGCCCCCGCACTTCGCTTACCCTGCTGACAACGATGAAGCTCTCCGGGTCGATATTGTGAATCAGCTTCTCCACCTTAGGGAGTTCCCGGTTAGAAATCACGCTTAAAATAACAGGAGAGGGATTATGCAGATAGCCGCTCTCCCCGTTCAGTATGGTAACGCCCCTGTCAATCTGAGTCAGGATTGCGTCGCGTATCTCATCAGATTTTTCACTAATAACCTTAATCTCTGTCCTCGTTGCGCCCATGAGCAGCATCTTATCCAGCACAAGGGTATAAATCAGCACTAGTACGACGCCGTACAGAATATTTTCCGCCGGACGGAACAACGCCTGCGACAGCAGGATGCACACGTCAAATGCATACATGCTGACAGATACCGGAATCCGCACCGTCTTTTGAAGCACCAGCGGAGGGATGTCCATGCCGCCTGTAGACGCCCCGGAGCGGATGACGATTCCAAGCGCCATCCCGATGCCAAGCCCGGAAAAAATGGTGCATAGCAGGAGATCCTGAGTCAGTATGTAGTCACCCAGAACCCGGTCAAGCAGCTCCAGTGACAACGGATAAAGGAAGGTGCTAGCAAGGGTGGTCACGGCAAAGGATTTTCCCAGACAGAAGAAGCCAATAGCCAGCATCGCCACATTAAAGACAAGGACGAAGGATGAGATGGAAAAGTCCGTCAGATAGTTGACCGTCAGGGCGATACCGGTAGTTCCGCCCGTTACCAGACCGGCGGGAAGCAAAAACAGCTTCACGGTCAGAGCGTACAGGAAGTTCCCGACAACGACGGAAATCAGTGATAAAACAGTGTTCATAACAAAATACCTCCTACTGCAATCTATTTACGCCGCCACATTCACGTACAAAAAACACGCCTGTCAGGGATTTTCCCTAACAGACGTGGATCAAGGCTGCGCCTAATACCTTATTATCATATGAAAAATATATTAAAATGTCAAGCGTTAATTTTCGGCTGCAGCGGTTTTGATTTCAGGTAGTAGAGGATAAATACAAGGGAACTCAGCGCCCATGTAAGGGGATAAGCCCAAAATATCACGTTGATCACCGGGATAAACCGGATTACAATGGAAATATATCCGATCCGGACCGTACACCAGAAGATCAACATGACGACCATCGGAACGATGGATTTCCCCGCCCCCCGCAGGATTCCCGCCATACAGTGGGAGAACGCCAGCAGAAAGAAGAAGAATGTCTCCGTCCGTGCCTGACTCGTCCCGAAAGCGACGACCTCTGCGGTATCGTTAAAGGCAGCGATGAACATAGGAGCAAGGAAGTAGATGAGCACCCCGATTATCTCCGCGCCTACCGTAGTGCAGACGGCTCCGAAAGCCGCGCCCTTCTTGGCGCGGTCATACTTCCCGGCTCCAAGGTTCTGGCTGATGAAGGTAGTAAGGGCCATGGAGAAGCAGGTAATCGGCAGGAAGCCGAAGCCCTGAACCTTCGAGTAAGCGCCGCATCCGGCGACAGCCATTTGTCCGAACTGGTTGATATTAGCCTGAACAAACACGTTCGCAACGGAAATGATGGAATTCTGGAATCCGGCGGGCAGCCCGTTGGTAAGAACCCGCTTAAGCATATCCTTTTCGATATGGATTTTCCGGAAGGAGATCCGGAACTCTTCCGGGCTGCGCAGCAGCTTGCGCAGACAAAGGCTTACGCTGATGAACTGGGAGATGACCGTCGCAAGGGCGGCTCCGCCCACCCCATGATGGAACACGCCGATGAAAATTAAATCCAGAGTAATGTTGACGCCGGAGGAAATCACCAGATAAATCAGCGGGTGGCGGCTGTCGCCCACCGACTGCAGGATACCTACGAATATGTTGTACATCACGAACGCCAGCGATCCGCAGAAATAAATCCGGAAATATGTGATGGAATTAGGCAGTACGGCAGACGGCGTACCCATCCATACCAAGATCTGGGGAGCGGCAAAGATGCCTACAAGGGTGAGGATACACCCGCAGATCAGCCCGAAAGCGATGGTGGTGTGGATGGCCCGCTGGAGGTTTTGAAAGTCCCGCGCTCCGAAATACCGGGCAATTATGACGCCCGCTCCGATGGAAATTCCGTTGAAAAACCCGACCATCAGAAAGATAAGGCTGCCGGAGGAGCTGACGGCGGCAAGCGCCGCGTCGCCAAGGAAGTTACCGACGATTAAAGAGTCCGCCGTGTTATATAGCTGCTGAAAAAGATTTCCCCAAAAAAGAGGAAACGCAAATGTGACAATGCGCTTCCAGATCGACCCTTCTGTCATAAGAGTAGATGTATTATTTGACATAGAAAATATGCCTCCGTTATCTAATATTTTGTATTTTATTTTGATCTTATAATGTTAAAAAACCTCCGTCATAAAACTAAACGGTTACGTCAAAACTTACGCCTTCCGTCGTAGAAACATCCAAAGAGACAGCGCCGTCGACGCCGGTAAGCGCAGAAAGGTCAAAATCGGCGGCAGAGGAGGAAGCAGAGGCGTTCGCCATGTTCGCATACATCTCCTGAGAAGCCTCTTTGCTGTCCTGCGCAACCTCTTTGTTCGCATAGTTCCGTTCATCCCGGCGGCGTTTGGTGCGTCTGGTGTCAAGATCCCGCCGTAATTCCTGCTCCCGCTGCATCTCCTTGCGCCTTTCGGCAGACCGCCGCTGCATCTCCATGACTTCTTCTTTATTAAGCTGCTGCTGCTTTTTGGAAATACGGCTCATCAGCTTTTCCATCCGGCGGATCCGCGCCGCAACTTTCTTGGCATCGTCCCCTTCCGCAAAGATCGCAGCCATTTTCAATGAATTCAGCGCACGCATCGCCTTAGAAGAAACCTGCTGTACGTCCATCTGCGTCTCCGCCCTTGCGAGCATGGCGGCGAGCTGTCCGGTAGAATCGTCAGGAATGGAGCAGGAAACTTTAAATTGATCCGCGCCGGTATCCTTAGGATCCTGTTCAGCGTTGGATTTGAAAGCCTCCGCAAGTTTTTCGGCCTCTGAGAGCGCCTCGGGGGTTTCAAAAGCTTCACCGCTTATATCAGGAGCCGGATTATTTTCTTTTGCATAAAAGGAATAATATGGATTCCTTGTATTAATTTTCATGGCAGCCTCCTTTCTGTCGGTTGATATGATCATTTTTATAGTTGACTTTTTTTCGCCGCAAATATAGTATATATGGTATATCGGCTAAAGGTAGATAATGAAAACATTTATTATAAAAATAATTGTTTATATTGCAGAAAAGGAGTGGGGATATGGAAGAAAAAGTAATTGCCGAACTGTTTGCGAAAGGTTATGATTGTTCCCAGGTCGTCGTGTCTCACTATGCGGCAAAGCTTGGAGTCTCAGAAGAAACAGCAAATAAGGCGGCGGCGTGTTTCGGCGGCGGTATGCTGATGGCCGATACGTGCGGGGCCTTCACAGGAGCGCTTATGGCGGTGGGGCTTAAGTATGGTCACTTTGACCCGGATATGCTTCAGGAACAGAAAAGTATGATGATGGCAAAGAGCGGGGAATTTAGGAAAAGGTTTTTTGAAAAGCATCCTACATGTAACTGCAGAGAATTGCTCGGCCATGACGTGTCTACGCCGGAAGGATTCAAGGCCGCTGTGGAGACAGGAAGGATGATGTCATTTTGCCCGAAGCTTGTTAAAGAAGTGATCGAGGTGTTGGATGAGATCTTGTAGGCGAAGCGGACGCATGATATAAGCGGCGAGGACGTATGTTATAGGCGTCGCGTCCGTATGAGTCAGGGGGAGGAATATGGACGGGATCGCGGGACTGAGCGAATATGATAGGCGTCGCGTCCGTATGAGTCAAGGGGAAGAATATGGACAGGACCGCGGGACTGAGCGAATATGATAGGCGTCGCGGTCGTATGGGTCAGGGGGAAGAATATGGACAGGATCGCGGGACTGAGCGAATATGTTGAGTCGGGAGAATTGAAAGAAAGATTGGGTATTCCTCACAGGGAAAAGATAGAATACCGACTGCTGGCACAGGGAGAATATAATATTAATTACATATTCGTGCATCCTGTGTCAAAGAAAAAGATGATTCTCAGGGTGAACACCGGAAGCCAGATGCATCTGGAAAATCAGATCGGATATGAGTATCATGCGTTAAAATTGCTGGAAGGCTCAGGCAGGACGCCGCGGGCCGTCTATGCGGACGGAAGCCGGGATAAGGTGGAATACGGCGTTATGGTGATGGAATTCCTCGAAGGCCATGCCCTTGATTATCGGCGGGAAATGTTGTATGCGGCGCAGTGCCTTGCGGATATCCACAGTGTTCCGGTGGCGGGAGACGACGGGCTGATAATGCCGGAGAACCCCCTTCAGGCAATTTTGGACGAATGTAACGAGATGGTGGAGACGTATGATCGGTCGCCGCTGGGCGATCTTCAGAAGAAGAGGGCCATAAGGAGGATGCTGGACAGAGGACAGAAGATGGTGAACAAGGTGTCAGGATATGGCGGATACCGGTGCTGTATCAATACGGAGCTGAACTCCGGGAACTTTTTAATCAATGGAGAAGGTAAGGATAACTATCTGGTCGACTGGGAGAAACCGTTATATGGAGACCCGGTGCAGGATCTGGGGCATTTCCTTGCTCCCACAACTACCTTCTGGAAGACGGACGTGATTCTTAGGCAGGAGGAGAGGAAGCTTTTTATCCGGCGGTATAAGGAGGCGGTAGGCGACAGATATGACGTGGAGGGAATTGAAGAACGTCTGGGACTGTTCATTCCGATTACCTGTCTCAGGGGGATTACATGGTGCGCTATGGCATGGGTACAATACCAGAATCCGGACCGTCTGATTCGCAATGAAGGGACGTTTCGCAAAATGGAATCCTATTTGGACGACGGGTTTTTGGAAGATATAGAAACTTCTTTTTTTGCTTGACTTTTTCTGATTATGGATTTATCATATAAGTGTTACATAGGGGTGCTGAGAAAGGCTGAGATGTATGCAAGGCATACGAACCCTTCAAACTTGATCCGGGTAATGCCGGCGTAAGGAAAGGAGAATTTCATAATGTCACAAACTAATTCTGTCACAAGCAGGAGTGCCTCTTCTGCCGTCAAAAAGCTTGTTTTTTCTGCTATGGGAATCGCGCTAGCAATGGTTACTTCCTACATAAAGGTATGGGAGATGCCTATGGGCGGTTCGGTCACACTATTATCCATGTTATTTATTTGCCTGATCGGTAACTGGTTCGGAGCCGGGTACGGAATACTCACGGGAGTCGGATACGGAATCCTGCAGTTCATTGTCGATCCGTATATGATGTCGATTCCTCAAGTGCTTTTTGATTATCCGCTTGCCTTTGGCGCGCTGGGATTGTCGGGGCTTTTTTGCGGCCGTAAGTACGGGCTTTATATTGGTTATACCGTGGGCGTGGCGGGAAGGTTCATCTTCTCAACGCTGTCGGGCGTGTTCTTTTTTGCCGCTTATGCGCCGGAAGGGATGAATCCATGGGTGTATTCTTCTCTGTATCAGGGAAGTTATCTCGGGGCGGAGGCGATTATTACGCTGGTAATTATATCTATACCGCCTGTGGCAAAGGGACTGGATACTGTTAAGAGACAGGCTTTGTAAGAATATTGTTTTAATGCAGGCAGGGGCTGCTGCGAAATACGGTTTATACGCTATATGGGAGATATTATTACAAATGATATCCCATATATGGCGTATAACGGTTATTTCGCAACAGCCCTTTTCTATTGATAAAATCTATAAATGAATAAAAATATTATATTTTTTGATTAGACGTGCATATTTTCTCATGATAATATAAAAAAACAGACAAAAAATGTCTAAATTATTAATATTTTGTGAATCAGGAGGAGACAATCTATGAGAAATTGAAAGAGATTTCTTGCAGCGTTGCCCGCATCCACGATAAAGCTTTCATTTGCGGTGTTCTAGATTAAAGGCGTAGAAACCGCCGTCGCAGACCTTATGGAGGCAAAAGCAAAAGAAACGTCCATGTATGCCGCGGAGACAAAAAACAGAAGGCGGCAAGGACAAGCATAAAGAACACCTTACGTGATTGATGTGAGAAGCGAATAAAAGTACGAGGAAAACCGTGTGAGATTTGCTGTCAATTGACCGGACAGGGAATAGACGAAGGTATAAAATTGTCCGGACAGGAAAAAATAAGTAGAATATATTTTTGTCGAATAGGTGAATTTAGAGAAAGATGGATAGGAAAATAGAGCGGAAAAAAAAGAACTGGATAGGGAAGGCAATAGTCATATTGCTGTTTGCGGCGGCGATACTTGCGTATATGTGGATCCCGCCCGTACACGATCTGTACAATGAGATTGCCCGGATGTTTACCAGCGGCGATTTTATCGTGGTACGGAAATTCGTAGAATCTTATGGCGCATATGCCGCTGCGGTGTCGTTTGCACTGATGATTTTACAATCTATTGCTGCGCCGCTTCCGGCGTTTCTGCTGACTTTTGCCAATGCAAACCTTTTTGGATGGTGGCAGGGGGCGATTCTTTCATGGTCGAGCGCGATGGCAGGCGCGACCGTCTGCTTTTATATTGCTCGGATTTTAGGCCGCGACGCGGTGGAAAAGATTACCAGCAAAGCAGGGTTAAAGCAGATTGATATTTTTTTCGAAAAGCACGGGCGTTTGAGTATTCTGATTGCAAGACTGCTTCCGTTCATTTCCTTTGACATTGTAAGCTATGCGGCGGGATTAACGTCCATGTCGTTCGGGAGTTTTTTTGTTGCGACAGGGATTGGACAGCTTCCGGCAACGATTATTTATTCGTACGTAGGCGGTATGCTGACCGGAGGGGCGCGGATGCTTGTAACGGCGCTTTTGATACTTTTTGCTTTATCTGCGTTAATCGTACTTTTCAGACAGCTTTATGTGGAACGGCAGAAGAAAAAAGAAGAATAATTTTTATTAGTGAAGGAGAGAATTCCATTATGAAAAAGAAATTATTAAGCGTATTATTAAGTATGACAGTGGTGGCAAGTCTTGCGGCAGGATGCGGTTCTAACCCGGAAAATGCGGATAAACCGGTTGAGAATACCGCGGATAAGCAGACTGATAATAAAGATGATTCGGATGATACGGCAGAGGATACTGCGGATGTGGAACCTGTGGAGCAGAGAACGGTTTATGTAACGCCGGAGTGGGTGAAAAGCGTCATTGACGGAAATCAGGCCGGCTATGAAGATGCCGTTATTGCAGAGGTTACGTATACCGGCGTATTGGATGACAGCGAATCTTATAAAAAGGGACATATTCCGGGAGCGATTCTCGTAGGGGATACGGAAGTGGAGGATGCGGAAGGAACAGAGGAGAAGCCGTACAATCTTCTTACTCCTGAGGAGGTTGAATCCTATATGCTCTCCCACGGTATTACTAAGGATACGAAGGTGATTCTGTACGGCGAGGATGTTTCAGGCGTGGGTCGTGTGGCATATGCTTACCTGTGGGCAGGCGTTGAAGATGTAAAGGTTTTAAACGGAGGCCTGAAGGCATGGGAGAACGCAGGCTATGAGCTGGAGACGGAGGTCAATGAGGGGACAAAGGCGGAGAGCTTCGGAACGACGGTTCCGGCACATCCGGAATTCTGGGTGTCCATTGAAGATGCGAAAGACAGGCTTGAGAATGACGATAACTTTAAGCTTGTAAGTATCCGGAGCGAAGACGAGTGGCTTGGAAAGTCAAGCGGCTACAATTATATTGAAAGAGGCGGCGAGCCGGAGGGCGCAGTTTGGGGCAAGGGAGCGCAGACTGCTGTCGACGTGGCTGATTTTACCAATGAAGACGGATCGGTTAAGGATTTAGAAGGGTTCAAGAAGGTATGGGAAGACTGCGACTTTACTCTTGATAACCATCTTTCCTTCTACTGCGGCACCGGCTGGCGTGCAACGGTTCCGTTCTTAGTGCTTTATGAAAATGGTTACGACGACATTTCTGTGTATGACGGCGGATGGTATGAGTGGCAGATGAAGTCCGATTATCCGGTTCAGGTAGGAGATCCGGCGAGCGACGACTGTGAGCATACTACAGTTGGAGAGCTTCCCACAGACAAGGCTGCAAAAGAATAATAGAATAGATTAATGAGATATCGGGGCATGTTTTAAGCATGCCCCTGATGTTCATATAGGTAGTTTAAACAGGAGTATGGAGAATTTATGAAAAAAATACTTTATATTATTGCAGATCTGCTGATAGCGGCATTGCTTGCGGGAGCATATGTACTCCAGTATTTTGCAAAGCGTAAGCTGGGGATGAACCGCTGGATTGTATTTAAAATATCAAAAGTAAGGGAAACGCTCCCTATTGAGACGCTGCGTTACGCGGCGGCGGCGGCGGCTCTTGCTTTAGCGGTCCTGGTGGTGGTCCTGTATGTTAGGCGCAGGAAGTCGTATCAGAAAATCGTCCTTCCAATGATCATTGTGACGGCGGCGCTGGCGGCAGGTTATCTTTTGTTTACGATATATTTTTCTCAGGAGCGTTTCCGCGCCTATTATCTAATGCTGCCGTTGATTGGGCTTGCAAACGCGGTGCAGTTAGGGAAGACTTTTGCTGCGATGAAGTTCTGTAAGGTCAGTGAGTCATGAGGAAGAAATATATTAAAATGATAACCTTTGGAGCAATTATCCTACTGATCCTGGTATTGAATCATTTTTTCGGATGGTCGGAATATCTGTCTGATATGGACAACCTGATGTTTCTGAAAAAGACGGTGGAGGATCATTTCCTGTGGGCGCTGTGTATCTATATAGTCCTTACCATAATCGGCTGCGTGGTGCTTGCTCTGCCGGGAATTACCTTTGCCATGGCGGCAGGGATACTCTTCGGGCCGTTTATGGGAATATTCGCGTGCCTGATTGCCACCACGCTCGGGGCTATGCTTGCGTTCCTTGTGGGAAGATTCTTTCTTAAGGAATCCGTCAAGCCTATGCTTGAGAAAAACAGGCTGCTAAAGAGGCTTCTGTTTTCGGAGGACGGGAAAAGCGATATGATTGTGCTTATGATTACCAGAATGGTTCCGCTGTTTCCCTATAATCTGCAGAATTTTGCCTATGGGATTACGGATATCGGATTTTGGAAATATTCTGTATTCACGTTCATCTTCATGCTGCCCGGCGTGTCTTTTTTTACCATCGGTTCGGCAGGGATTACGGCAGAAGAGGATAAGTGGAAATATTTTCTTACTGCCGGGATACTTGCGGCGCTGGTGACGTCCGCAGGGCTTCTGATCCGGAAAAAGTTTCTTGGGAATGTGAAGGAAGAAGTAAAAGGAGATTAGATGAAGCAGGCAATTATTCTATTTACCAGGCTCCCTGCGGCCGGACAGACGAAGACGAGGCTTATGCCGTTTTTGTCGGGGGAGGAATGTGCGGCGCTGCACCGTGAGTTCATCCGCAGCGCCTCCCGGGCGTGCCGGGGAGTGGATGCGGATATTCTGGTGTACTACGCTTTACCTCAAGGAGACGGTTCTTCTCGTAAGGGTATGAAGCACGGGGAGCTTGGCGGGGATTTTACGAAGTTAATCAAAGACGCCAAAAGCTTTTATCCTCAGAAGGGGGAAGGCTTGGGAGAACGTATGTCTCGGGCTTTTGCGGAAACGTTTGCGCTGGGGTATGAGCGCGTGCTGCTTACCGGGACGGATATCCCGCAGATAACGGCGGATATTTTCCGGAAGTCTTTCCGTGATCTGGAAGAGTGCGACGCTGTGGTAAATCCAACTGTGGACGGAGGATATTACCTCATCGGGCTTAGAAACGCCAGAGACGATATATGGGACGTTCCCCATTACGGCACGAATACTGTATTTGAGGACACGTTGTGCCGGCTTAAAGAGGCGGGGCTTCGTGTCCGTGAGGGACAGATGTTAAGGGATATCGATACAAAGGAAGATCTGGCTGCGTGGTATGGGACTGACCGCTGTATTCATTGCGGGGCATGTACGAGGAACTGCCGTTTTCTGGATAAGTACGGGGCGGATCTGGCGGGACTGGCCGAACGGCCGGAGCTTGCATATTCCTGCTTCTTGTGCGGCAGGTGCAGGGCCGTATGCCCCAAGGACATTGACGGAGCCCGTATCTCGGTTCTTATGCGGCAGACCCGTCCGGACAGAGATTCCTACAAAGGTCTTTTGTGGGAGAAAAGCCCGTATAAATTCGCGAATTACCGGAAGGGACGGAAAAAGTCGGTTTTATTTCCGGGATGCAATTTTACCGCATTTTACCCCAAGACTACAAAATATCTGGAACGCCTTATGAAAAAGCATGATATAGGAACCGTCTACGACTGCTGCGGGAAGCCGGTCTATGAGCTTGGGCTTAGGGGGGATTCGGAGGATAACCTTGACCGGATCGCTTCGAGGCTGGCCGGACTGGGAGCCGAGGAGTTGATCCTGCTGTGTCCCAACTGTTATTATTTTTTTAAAGACAGGCTTGAGATTCCCATGGTGACGGTTTATCAGAAGCTCAGAGAACTAGGCGAAGGAAAGTCCTTTGAAAAGGAACGGATTCCCATCTACTATCCATGTCCGGACAGGGAAAAAAAGGAAATGTTCCGGGATGCCCGCCGGTTTCTGGAGGGAGAGGTCGCGGAGCCGTTCGGGAACGTTCAGTGCTGCGGACTTGGAGGCGTCGCGGGCGTAAAGGAACCGGAGATTTCCCGGGAAATGGCGGAGTCGGCGAAGGACGGCGGCGACGTTCTGTATACCTACTGCGCTTCCTGTATCAGTAATTTCAGGAGAAAGGGCATGGAGGGGGCGCGCCATATCCTGCCCTTGATTCTGGGGATTGAGGAAAAGGTTCCGCTTGGGATACAGCCGTTTATGAATCGTGCAAGGAGAAAATTATTGTAGATGAAGGTTTCAATTATTATTCCGGTTTTTAATGAAGAAAAAACAATACGGAGGCTTCTTGGGACGCTTGAGCCGGTGAAAGATAAGGCGGAGATTCTTTTTGTAGACGGCGGGAGTACGGACAGGACATTGAGCTTGATACCGGGAGAGTATACGGTTCTTCAAGGAGCGAAGGGGCGGGCTAGACAGATGAATCTTGGGGCGGAAAAGAGCAGCGGAGACGTGTTGTTTTTCCTCCACTGCGACAGCGAGCTTCCCCGGGACGCCGTTGAACAGATCGAGGCGGTCATGCAAAGATACCGCGCGGGGTGTTTTGGGATTGCGTTTCATTCTAAAAATATCTGGATGAAGTGCTGCCAGATCATTTCTAACCATAGGATTAAGAACCGGAAGGTTATGTTCGGGGATCAGGGGATCTTTATCCGGCGGAAGCTGTTTTTTGAGATAGGAGGATTCCCGGATCTTCCGATTATGGAGGATTACCAGTTTTCCCTTACGCTGAAAGAGATGGGTGTCAGGATTGGAATTGCCGGGAAGAGGATTTACACGTCCGACCGGAGGTTCAAGAGAGGCAGACGGCTCTTGGTGATGTGGAAAATGAACCGTCTACGGGCGATGTACCGGAGAGGCGTGGATATTGAGAAGATTGCAGATTTGTACAAGGACGTCAGGTAGTAAAGGAGATGGCGGGAGGTCACCCATTTCCTTTTCCGGACAGTGTTTTGATATACAGAACATATTGTCCGACGCATCGGAAATTCAGTTCTGACAAAACATGCTTTTCTTTATCTTGACAGAAGTATGTCATGAATTTTGCGTTTATGCGCTTACATTCATTTAGAGAAGCAATCATTAATTCGCGGAATACGTTCTCCTTAAATTCACCGTCGGCAAAATTCATTCCGAAGATTTCATAATGCCCTTGATTTCCTTGCAGAAAAATCGTTGCGGCAGGCGTTTCCCCTTCGTTGTAAACGAAAATCGTCCAATTATCTATCGTTTCAAGGATACGGCTGCAATTCCAGTAGGTTTCCGGGGATGGATGGTACACGGCCCTGAACTTGTCGAAATTGTTTTTTGAAATCTTTTCAATATTTTGAACCTGCTTCATCGGATGATAGCTGTCAAAGAAAAAAGAGTGATTCCATTCTTCTTCCATACGCTGGAATCCATGGGATTGGAGGAAACTAGCCGCATCCTGGTTTTCGGAAGGGAATCCGAAATACAAGGTATAACCTTCAAACCGGCTTTCCAGCAGCGCGAGCAGTTCGGTCAACGCCTGTGTTAATCCACGGTTGATATTGCACCCGGTGAGTTGAAGATACTTGTCCTCCGGAATAAGGAAATATGTAATCCACCCCTCTATATTTCCGTCCAACACAAAGAGCAGCAATTCCGAATCCTCTTCTTCGGCTGCCTTAGTTGCTCTTTCAAGGAAATCCGCCTTTGTTTTAATGCCGTCCGTATAGGTCGGATAGCTGGACTTGGCGGGATTAAGTGAAAGTTCGTAGACCATATTCCCATATTTTTCTATATCTTGTAATGCAACTTTTGCCAGCATATTAAATTCCTCCGTTTGTACGAATATAAAATTCCGATATAAAATCCCAAAATAATTATAGCACTAATTTTATGGGCTTTTCAACACTTTTCCCTAACGCAGTTTTGGCGTTTTGGAGGGGGGAGGCAGGGGAAAACGCGGAGGGAAAAATGGTTTGGTGATTGCACTTTTTCTTTCTATATGGTATACTTGCAAATAAGAATTCTAAAAGGTATTCACCTTTTATTTTCTGTCAGGCAGTTCGCCGGGTATTCAATGATTGTTTTTAGTATACAGATTATGAGATTCTTGTTCTTAAAGATTTTGTTATTCTTTAGATATTCTGCTTCACTAGGGGGTTATTTCATGATATGATGAATCCATATCATAAGAAGTCTTTTTCAATGAATCATGGTATTCTGTAAATGAAAGGAGACTTTTTATGACTGACACAAAAAATAGAACGCAGAAAGAAACAGATTTTATTATGTTTCCAACGGTAGACGTATGTTTTGCCGGATTAATGGAGAATCCGATTGTGAGGAAAGGATTCTGCGGGGCGATTATGGGGATCTCACCGGAAATGATAGGAGAGACTGAGCTTCTGCCCACACATACGCGGCGGGAGAATATCCGCGATAAGCTGGGAATTTTGGATGTGCTGGTGAAGTTGAAAGACGGGACGCGAATCAATATGGAGATGCAGTTGAGGTATTTCGAGTTCTGGGATGAAAGGGCGTTATTTTATCTCAGTAAGATGTTTGCGGGACAGTTAGAGCTTGGGGACTCTTATGAGAAGCTGCAGAAATGCATCCATGTAAGTATTCTCGATTTTGTCCGGTTCCCGGAGGATGAGAAATGTTACCGGACCATACACTTCCGGGATGATGAAAGTAAAGATATTTACAATGATAAGATGGAGCTTAAGATTCTGGAACTTCGGAAGCTGCCGAAGGAAGTGAAGACGGGAGAGGAGATCGTCAATTGGATGCGTTTCCTGAATGGGAAAAGCAGGGAGGAGTTTGAGCTGATGGCAGGGAAGAACGAATATTTAGGAGAAGCGTATGAAGCGCTGCAGAGGTTAAGCGCGGATGACAGGAGACGGTTGGAGTATGAAGAACGTGATAAGGCGCTGAAAGATTATAATACACAGATGAACAGCGCGAGAAGGCAGGGGCAGAAGATCGGTGAGGAGATTGGAGAGAAGCGGGGTGAGGAGATTGGAGAGAAGCGGGGACAGAAGATAGGCGAGGAGATAGGAATAAATGCCGGTATTCAGTTAACACTAAAAGTATTAAACCTGTATGCAGAGGGAAAAACTGCAGAGGAAATCATGACAGAGTGTGGCACGAGTATAGAGAAAGTGCGGATGATTTTACAAAATGTAAAAGACGGTATCTAAAGAATAATCGAATGGGGACTTTTGGAAAAAGGATGGTGGGGATCAAGTGAAGCAGATTTTACTGGTGGAGGATGATTTGAGCCTAATTGGCGGGCTTTCTTTCGCTGTCAAAAAAGAGGGATACGGAGTGGAGGTTGCCCGTACGATCCTTGAAGCGGACAGGCTTTGGTGCGGCGGCAAATACGACTTGGTCATTTTGGACGTCTCCCTTCCCGACGGATCTGGTTTCGACTTGTGCAAAAAGATGCGCATGTCCTCAAATGTGCCGATTATGTTTTTGACTGCCGCGGATGAAGAGACGGATATCGTCATGGGGCTTGATATCGGCGGGGACGATTACATCACAAAACCGTTTAAGCTGGCAGTATTTCTTTCAAGAGTCAATGCTTTGCTCCGCAGAAGCAGCAATTTCCCCCGGACGAAGCCGGAACTTTATTCCAATGATATCAAGGTGGAACTGACCAAAGGAGAAGTCTATAAAAGAGACGAACAGCTTGACCTGACGGCCAGCGAATATAAGCTTCTGTGTCTGTTCATGGAGAATCCCGGCGTCGTGCTTTCACCGGAGAAGATTTTAGGCAGGCTGTGGGACTGCAATGAAAACTATATAGATAATCAGACGCTTACGGCCTATATACGCAGACTTCGCATAAAGATAGAGGACGATCCCGGAAAACCGGAGAGAATCGTGACCGTGCGCCGCATGGGCTATAAATGGAATACGGTTGAGGGAAGCCGGGAACATGTTGTAGAGGTGCATTATGAAGATACTGGCAAATCGTAAAATCAAGGCGCTGTTCTATAAAATCCTGTTATGTATAATGGGATTTTCATTATTTTTAGCGGTATTCTTACAGCTTGGTCTAAGGCATACGGCGCTTTATATCGGAATCAGCGCTTGGGGAATGGGAAGTTTAATTATGGCGTCCTGCTACGGATATTTTAAAGAGCAGAATGAGATCATGGAAAATGCGGCAAAGCAGGTAAGGGAATATATCGCCGGCAATAAAGACGCGCGTATTGAGTGCTGCGAGGAGGGGGAGCTATACAGGCTGTTCCATGAGGTAAATACTCTGGCCGCAATTCTCAGCGGGCATATTGAAAGCGAAGGAAAAAAGAAGATATTTTTAAAGAACTTGATCTCAGATATTTCTCATCAGTTAAAGACACCTCTGGCAGCCTTAAATATCTATATCGGGATTTTGCTGGGGGAGGCGGAAAACCAGCCGACGGTCAAAGAGTTTGCGAGACTTTCCGAGCAGGAACTGGAACGGATTGAAACCTTGGTACAAAACCTGTTGAAAATCTCGAAATTTGACGCCGGTACGATCGTAATGGAAAAGACGCCGGAGAATATATCTGAGATGATGGAGCGGATAAAGACGCAATTTTCGTTTCGGGCAGGACGGGAGGGGAAAGATCTTGTCCTTTCGGGAGACGATGCGATAGATTTTGTCTGTGACCGTAACTGGTTGATGGAAGCTGTGATTAATATAGTAAAAAATGCTTTGGATCACACTGGAAACGGGGGAACGGTAAGGATTGAATGGAAACAGTCGGCGTCTGCCCTCCAGATCGCCGTAAAAGATAACGGGAGCGGAATTCATCCGGAGGATCTGTACTATATCTTTAAGAGATTTTACCGAAGCCGGTATTCTAAGGATACGAAGGGAATTGGTCTGGGACTGGCTCTTGCAAAGTCTATTATAGAAACCCATGGAGGTACTGTCGCGGTCGACAGCGAATTAGGCTTTGGAACCACATTTTATATAGTTTTTCCTATTCATAAATAGTTTTTTCGGCGTTGTCTGCGGCCGGAACAGGAGTAATATCCGCTGTCTGCGGACGAAGCAGAAATAATTCCTGCAAAATTGCAGGATAATTGCAATATGACGGCAGGGTTGGCATGATATGCTTTCTTTACATCGAAGACGATGAGGAAAAACGTGTTCGATGAACGAATTTTTATGGAGAAAGAGGTGTTTTTATCTATGGATTTGTTGGAAGTAAGATCAATTTGCAAAACCTACGGAGAAGGGGACGCAGCCGTACATGCCTTGAAAAAAGTGAGTTTTTCTGTGCCAAAGGGAGAATTCGTCGCGGTTGTCGGGGAGTCCGGATCAGGAAAGAGTACGCTGCTTAACGTGATCGGCGCGCTGGACGCGCCTACCTTCGGCAAGGTTTATATTGACGGCAAGGATATCTTTGGGATGAAAGAGAAAAACCTTACGGTCTTTCGCCGCAGGAATATCGGGTTTATTTTCCAGAGTTTTCACCTGATTCCCGAATTGACGGTCGAGCAGAATATTATCTTCCCGCTGCTGCTTGATTACCAGAGGCCGGACAGGAAATATCTGGAGGAGCTGCTTGCAGTATTAAACCTCACGGAGCGCCGGCGGCATCTGCCGAGCCAGTTATCCGGCGGCCAGCAGCAAAGAACAGCGATCGGGCGCGCCCTGATTAGCCGTCCTGCCCTTATTCTCGCCGACGAACCGACGGGGAATCTTGATACGCAGAACAGCAGAGGGCGGACCGCATCCTGCAGGTATCGGACGGGACGCTGACAGATCTGGGGAGGTGCGGGGAATGAATAATTATCTTAGTCTAATCCCGATTTCTGCCCGCGTCAACAGGCGGCAGAATCGAATGACCCTTCTGTGCATTATGATTTCGGTGTTTCTTGTAACGGCTATGTTCAGTGTGGCGGATATGTTTATCCGTTCGAACAGCGCCGCCATGCAGGAGAAACACGGGAACTGGCATATCCGGATTGACAATATTTCACAGGATACGGCGGAAGAGATCGGCCGCAGGCCGGATGTCTCGGCCGTGGGATGGTTGGATTCATTCAACGTTGACGGGGATCAGCCATATGAGATCGGCAGGAAAAAGGCCGCGCTGTACGGCACGGATGCGGCCTATCTGACACAGCTTGCAAACGGTCTGGAAGAAGGGCGTTTCCCGGAAAACGACAATGAGGTCATACTAAGCAGCAACGCCAAACGTGCTATGGATGCAGAGGTCGGAGGCCGTGTAACCGTGCATACGCCTGCCGGAGACGCCGACTTTACCATATCTGGTTTTGGTTCGGATGACAAAGCATATTATCAGGGACAGACCTATCTGGTCGGCGTGTATCTGACGCTTGATTCGTTCCGTGGGCTTATGGCTGAAAACGGGATCGGAGAAAATAAAGCTTTATATGTGAAGTTTCAGAATGTGATGAAGGCGTCCAAAGCCGGGGAGGATATCCGGCGGCAATATAATCCGGAGGATGGAAGTATCTCCGAAAATATTGCGGTTATGGGCGTCGCTGGACAAAGCGGCGATCAGTCCGTAAAAAATATCTACGGGATTGCTGCCGTGCTGTTTATGATGGTATTACTGGCAGGGGTATTGATGATATCCGGCAGCCTGAACAGTAATGTGGCTCAGCGTACAAAATTCTTTGGCATGATGCGGTGCATCGGCGCGAGCCGCGGGCAGATTATCCGGTTTGTGCGTATGGAAGCATTGAACTGGTGCAAAACGGCCGTCCCGGCCGGACTGTTGCTGGGGACGCTGGCAAGCTTTGGGATATGCGCATATCTTCGGTACGGCATAGGAGGAGAGTTTGCAGCTATGCAGGTATTTGCCTTGAGTCCGGCCGGACTTGGCAGCGGCGTGCTGATCGGTACTTCAGCCGTTTTGTTAGCGGCGCAGGCGCCTGCAAAGCGGGCGGCCAAAGTCTCCCCGGCGTCGGCGGTTTCCGGCAATGAGGAGACAATATCGTGGAAACGGGGCGCGATAAAAGGGAACATAGGAAGAGTGGAAAGCGCTTTGGGCATCCACCACGCGGCGGCTTCCGGAAAGAACTTGTTCCTTATGACTTCTTCTTTTGCACTCACGATTATTCTGGCCCTTTGTTTCTCGATCGGCTTGGATTTTGCACAGGAGCTTTTGCCTTCTTTGAAATCCTGGCAGCCGGATCTTACCCTCAACGGTTATGCCAACGCGCCTGTCCTTGAACAGGAGATCGAAGATGATATCAATCGCATATCAGGGGTGGAGCATACCTTTGGGACTTCGTATCAGGAGAATCTTCCGGTTGTTTCTTCCCGTCAGGGTATCGGCAGTATTAATCTGGAATCCTATGATGAAGGCTTGCTTGACAGTGCAAAGGACGAAGTGGTCGAGGGGGATCTGTCGGATATTTATGGGGACAGCGGAAAGGCCGCGATTGTCTATTATCAAGATAACCCGCTGAAGGTGGGGGATACGATTCTGATTGCAGGGCAAAAAGTCGAGATAGCCTGCTCCATATCCGCCGGCCTGTTTCCGGAAGAATCCCTTGTGATCTGCTCCAAAGAAACCTTCGAAAGATTGACGGGCGAGCAGAGGTATACGATGATCGGCGTCCTCCTTAACGCCGCAGCCGATGACGAAACTGTGCGGCAGATCAGCAGGTTTGCCGGAAGCGATGTGATTTTTTCTGACGTCCGGGAACAAAATCGGCAGAGTAATACCACTTATATGGCCACGAAAGTCTGCATATATGGTTTTTTGGCAATTATCGGAATGGTCACAATGTTTTATATTATGAACACTATTTCCATCAGCGCGGCTTCCCGGACAAAACAGTATGGCGTTATGAGGGCCGTCGGCATGGACGCGGGAGGGCTTACGCGGATGATAGCCGCGGAAACGTTTACCTACGCCCTGTCCGGCCTTATAGTCGGGGTGGGGATCGGGCTTCCGTTACGCTATTTCCTCCATGTCCGGCTGCTTACGCGGTATTTTGGAATGGCGTGGCATATGCCGTGGACAATGCTGTGTGCGGCCGCCTTGTTTGTCATGGCCTGCGCTGCCGCCGCGATCTATGCGCCGGCAAAAAGGATTCGGAGTATGGCGATTATAGACACGATTAACGAACTGTAAAAAGGCGGTCAAAAAAACAGCGCCTGAAAATAAGAGGGGGAAAAGGATGCGGTTAGAAGAATTAGCAGAAAGAATCCGTTTGCCGAAAGAGGCATGGGAGTCAGTACGCCGGGAACGGATTGACGGGAAAGAATACGGTATCTTGAAGGACGTATTTTATCAGGATACCGAACAGTTTGTTATTCAATGGAAGGAAATGGACGGGCGTTTTGCGTGGGCTTTGGAATTCTTCCTGAAGCTGGCGGCCGATACCTATGAAGAATACCGGAAGAGAGGATATGCGGACAAGGTGTTTGACCAGACGTTCTATGATATTACAATCTGGTGCGGCGAATGTTACAGGAAGCATGGCGTATACGGCCTTGAGGAACTTTTGTGGCTGGGGCAGTCCGTGAAGATGGAGCTGTTCCGGCTTGGAAGGCTGCAGTTTGAACCGATTCGTGTCAGGAAGGATATGAAAGGGAAGAATTGCGAGGTTTTTGCGGGAACGAAAGCGCTGAATGTACATATCCCTGCCGGGGAGCCGTTGGCGTATGAGGAGTGCCAAAAGTCTTTCGAACAGGCTTTGGAATTCTTCGGCGGAGAATATCGGGTGTTCGTTTGTGACTCCTGGCTTTTGTCCCCTCATCTAAAGGAGATACTTCCGGAATCAAGCAATATCATCCGTTTCCGGAATCTCTTTGAGGTTACGGAGGTCCGTTACGATTTTTTGCAGGCGGAACAGAGGATTTTTGGAGAAATATTAGAGGATAAGCGGCAGTATCCGGAAGATACGTTTCTCCAGAGAACGGCAAAGAAGTACGTCGTTTCAGGAAATAATCTTGGTGTAGGCGCCGGTTTTTTTATACGGGATTAAGCAGAAGGAGGGCATGTACGGCGGGTTAGCGTTTTATCTTGAACCGAGAAGAGTTTAATGTTAATATTAGAATAAATCTAAAAAAGAATCAGAAATATGAGGTAGACTGAGATGTATGAAGAGATTGTATCCGGGCTGACTTCCTTTATCGGGAAGAGTCCGACGGCGTTCCACGCAGCCGCGAATTTAGGGGACATCCTCCGGAAGAACGGCTACCGGCGGCTCTATGAGGGTGAAAAGTGGGAGATTAGCCCGGGCGGGAAATATTTTGTGACCCGGAATGATTCCAGTATTATTGCGCTGAACGTAGGGAACAAACTTGAGAATTATTATTTTAAGATTGCGGCGTCCCACAGCGATTCTCCAGCTTTTAAGATTAAGGAGAATGTTGAGATTCAGGTGAGAGAGAAGTATATGAAGCTGAATACGGAAGGCTATGGAGGGATGCTGTGTTCTACGTGGTTCGACCGTCCCCTGTCTGTTGCCGGACGGGTTATAGTAAGGGATGGGGGAAGATACAAGGCGAGGCTTTTGAATATTGATAAAGACCTGCTGCTGATTCCGAGCGTGGCGATCCACATGAACCGCAAGGCGAACGAAGGCTATGCGTATAATAAACAGGTGGATATGCTTCCGCTATTCGGAGGGAGCGAGTGTAAAAAGGGAGACTTTAAGAAGCTGATTGCAAGGGAGCTGGAGGTAGACGAGGAGAACATTTTCGGGATGGACCTGTATCTCTATAATCGTATGAAGCCTTCTGTGTGGGGGGCGTCGGACGAATTTATTTCCTGTCCGCAGCTTGATGACCTTCAGTGCGCCTATACTTCGCTCGAAGGCTTTCTTAAAGGCAGGGATGATGAGGCGGTTAATGTGTTTGCCTGTTTTGATAATGAGGAAGTGGGATCGGGGACGAAACAGGGAGCGGCGTCTACGTTCCTGTACGATACGCTGTACCGAATGAATCTGTGTCTGGGGAAGGGAGAGGAAGAATTTTTTCAGGCGGCCTCTAAGGGCTTTATGCTGAGCTGTGATAATGCCCATGCGGTTCATCCGAACCATCCGGATAAGACGGATACGGGAAACTGCGTATATATGAACGAGGGGATTGTAGTCAAGTCCCATGCAGGGCAGAAGTATACGACGGACGCCGTCAGTCTTGCCGTATTCCGCGGGATTTGTCAGGAAGCGGGCGTACCGCTGCAGTTCTTCTCAAATCGTTCGGATATGGAAGGCGGGAGTACCCTCGGCAATATCGCCATGTCTCAGGTGTCTATGAACAGTATTGATATCGGACTTGCGCAGCTTGCAATGCATTCGGTTTATGAGACTGCCGGTATTAAGGATAGTTTTTATATGATACAGGCTGTCGGAAGATTTTTTAGCAGCCGGATTGAGACGCTGCCGATATGTTCGATAATATAAATCCTTTCAATCGACGAAGGTATACCCCTGGTTTTCCACGCTGGGGGTATACCTTCGCGTACGCGCTAAAATATGTGAATTCAGGAGGATAAAGGAGACGAAGATGAAAAAAATACTAATGATAGGAACCGGAGGCACGATTGCCTCTACACAGACGGAGCACGGGCTGGCTCCGGGTCTTACGCCGTCGGACATTCTTTCATATATTCCGGCGGTACGTCAGGTCTGCGAGGTAGATACCATACAGGTCTGCAATTTGGACAGTACGAACGTGACTCCCGAGCATTGGCGGCTGATGGCGGGGAGCGTTGAGGAGCATTATGATTCCTATGACGGTTTTGTGATCTGCCATGGGACGGATACGCTGGCGTACACGGCTGCGGCTCTGTCATATATGATACAAAATTCTGGGAAACCGATTGTAATTACCGGCGCTCAGAAGCCGATACAGATGGATGTGACCGACGCCAGAACGAATCTTCTTGACAGCTTTATCTATGCCTCGGATGATGAATCCCAGAACGTCAACATTGTGTTTGACGGCAAGGTGATTGCCGGTACGCGGGCGAAGAAGGAACGGGCGAAGAGCTATGATGCGTTTTCCAGCATTAATTTCCCATATCTGGCAGTGATTCAGGAAGGGATGATCGTCCGGTATATCAAGGAGCCGGTCTGTGAAGAACCGGTTAGTTTCAGCTATGATATGAGCGACAGCGTATATGTGTTAAAGCTGATTCCCGGGATGCATGCCAGCATTTTGCCGTATCTGTTTGAGCATTATGACTGTATCGTGATAGAGAGCTTCGGGGTCGGGGGAATTCCCAATACGCTGGTTTTGGAGTTCTACCGGGAGATGAAAAAATGGGAAGGCATGGGGAAATACGTTGTAATGACTACCCAAGTGGCGAACGAGGGAAGCAATATGACGGTCTACGAGGTCGGAAAGCGTGTGAAACAGGACTTTAAGCTTTTAGAAGCATATGATATGACCCTTGAGGCCGTGATTACAAAGATGATGTGGATGATGGGAAGAGGAAAACCGGATTACGATAGGATGAAGAGAGAATTCTATACGGAGATCAACCATGACATTTTATTTACAAAGAGATTGGAAAGAGAGGAATAGATATGGGACTTACGGTATATGGGATGAAGGCGTGCCCGGATTGCGTGGAGGCTGTCGAGGAGCTGGACGGAAAAGGGATTGGGTATGTGTACAAGGAGTTTTCCGAGGATACGGGGAATTTGAAGGAATTTCTGAAATATAGAGATTCCGGCGATATTTTTGACCGGATTAAGGAAGAGGGAAAGATCGGGATCCCATGTTTTGTGCTGCCTGACGGGACGCTGACGCTTTCGCTTGAGGATGTTTGTGTTTATTTTGAAAATGAAAAATAGGGAGAGACTGCCGTGGAGGAGAGAAAGAGGTATATCGGTAAAGATTTTTTTAAGGAGTACGGACTTCTGACTTTAGGGACGATGGGTATTGTCGTTTCAGACTACTTTTTTAAGTTCCCCAATCATTTTAGTTTTGGGGGTGTGACGGGTATTGCGGTACTTTTGAGCGGCGTTCTGGGCGGGACGGCAAGCACGTATTCATTTATCATGAATATTGCGCTGCTGGTTATAGGATTTTTCGTGCTGGGAAAGAGCTTTGGGATTAAATCGGTCTATGTGACGCTTCTGTTCAGCGTGGGGCTTGAAGTGATTCAGTACGTGATACCGTTTAAAGGGACGCTGACGGACCAGCCTGTGCTGGAGCTGATTTTTTCCTTTATTCTTATGACGGTTTGTTCGGCGTTGTTTTTTAATCTGAATGCGTCCAGCGGCGGGACGGATATAATTGCGCTGCTCCTGAAAAAATATACGAATGTTTCCATTGGGCGCGCGCTTATGATTACGGATTGTATAGTCGTGATCGGTTCGTTTTTTATCTACGGCGCGACGATTGGATTGTTTTCGCTGGCAGGTTTTCTGGCGAAATCCTGTTTTATTGATACCGTAATCGAGAGTATGAATCTGTGTAAATATTTTACCATTGTATCGACGAATTCGCAGCCGATCTGCGATTTTATCCATAAGGAGCTGAACCATAGCGCGACTGTGTATCATGCGGAGGGATCTTATACCCATAAGGATAAGACGGTGCTTCTGACGGTGGTGAACCGGAATCAGGCGATTAAGCTGCGCGATTTTGTGAGGGCCGTGGATCCGGAGTCGTTTATGATGATTACCAACAGCAGTGAGATTATCGGAAGGGGATTCCGGGTAAATTAAGCAGGGAAAGTTGAGGAAAAGAGGATGGATGCAGGAAAGACTTATCGGTTCTGGCTGGAGGATCCTTATTTTGACGGGGAGACGAAGGAAGAGCTGCGCCGGATTGCCGGGGATGAAAAGGAGATTGAAGAGAGATTTTACCGTGATCTGGAATTTGGAACAGGGGGCCTGCGGGGGATTATCGGGGCGGGTACGAACCGCATGAACATCTATACCGTGCGCAGGGCGACTCAGGGGCTTGCGAATTATATAATCAGGGAACGGGCGCAGTCTAAAGGGGTGGCGATTGCTTACGATTCCCGGAATATGTCCGGGGAGTTTGCGGATGAGGCGGCGTTGTGCCTTGCGGCAAACGGAATTAAGGTTTATATCTTTCCGTCTTTGCGTCCCACCCCGATGCTCTCGTATGCCGTGCGCAAGCTTGGATGTACCGCCGGCATTGTAGTGACGGCAAGCCATAATCCGCCGGAGTACAACGGTTATAAGGTGTACTGGGAGGACGGCGGGCAGATTACCGCGCCGAAGGATCGAGAGATTATCGGAGAGGTCGGCAGGATAACCGATTATTCGGCGGTGAAGACCATGGATAAGGAGGAAGCCGCGGCGTGTGGGTTTTACCGGATAATTGACGGGGAGATCGACGGCGGGTATATGGACGAGCTTAAGTCTCTGGTTCTAAATCCTGACGTTATCCGAAAAGAAGCGAAGGATTTGAAGATTGTTTATACGCCTCTCCATGGCACGGGAAATCTTCCGGTAAGGAGAGTGTTAAAAGAACTTGGATTTGAAAAGGTTTATGTGGTGAAGGAGCAGGAGCTTCCGGACGGCGGCTTTCCGACCGTGTCCTATCCGAACCCGGAGGATCAGGATTCCTTTGTCCTGGCGCTGCGGCTTGCCGAAGAGGTAGATGCGGATATTGTGCTGGCGACGGATCCGGATGCGGATCGTCTGGGCGTGTATGCAAAAGATGTAAGGACAGGGAAATACGAGGGTTTTACGGGAAACATGTCCGGCATGCTGATCCTTGAGTATCAGTTGGAGCAGAGGAAGGCGGCGGGAACCCTTCCGAAGAACGGGGCGGTAGTCACAACCATAGTGTCCGGGAAGATGGCGCGCAAGATCACGGAGGCGTATCAGGTGGAGCTGATCGAGACGCTGACGGGATTCAAATATATCGGGGAACAGATTAAGCTGTTCGAAGAGAACGGAAGCCATGAGTATGTATTTGGGTATGAGGAGAGTTACGGATGCCTTGTAGGTACCCATGCCCGCGACAAGGATGCGGTGGCGGCCGTAATGGCGCTCTGCGAGACGGCGGCGTTCTGTAAGAGCCGGGGAATGACCCTGTGCGACAAGATGCGCGAGTTGTTCGAGACTTACGGGTATTTTAAAGAGGCGCTGTGTACCGTGACCCTTAAGGGGCAGGAGGGAGCGAAACGGATTGAGGAGATCATGGAAGGGATCCGCTTAAAGGTACCGGAGGAAATCGGCGGACTGACAGTGACGCAGTATCGGGATTACAGGGAAGATTTGAAAATAGATATGGCCGACGGTAAAGAGAGCCACACCGGCCTTCCGAAGTCCAACGTGCTGTATTTTGAGTTGGAAGATGACGCTTGGTGCTGTATCCGTCCGTCGGGGACGGAACCCAAGATCAAGTTTTATATCGGCGTCAGAGGTAGGGATGAGGAAGAGGCCGTAACGAGGCTTCGGTCGCTTACAAAGGCCGTTGAGGAGCTGGCGGATTAATGTGCCCCGGAAAAGGCTTTCCCCCTTTTGGAATATTTTGGAAACCGCAACTTTTTGTTGATTTTCCTGCCGAGAACATATAGAATTGGTTGTAAAAGTGATACGCAGGGGTATCAGGCAAGGAAGGGAAAAATATGCGTCAGGAAGATATGGAGTGGTTTTCATTCCTTTTTCTATGCGGTGATCGGGACAGAGCTTTAATTACCGGTAAGGAAGAGATGAAGTTTTCGGATTTTGACAGATTATCATATATAACAGAGTTTTTAGGGTTGACTGGTCTTAACATGGAGATTTGGAAGCGATTTTCTCCGCAGTTTCAGGAACGGTTGGGAGACTTTGCACAGTTGATAGAGCAGGAAGAAGATGATTATGAATTGCAGGAATACGACGATGCCCGGATTTATGAAGAATGGCTCGCCGGATTTTGTGCGGATGCGCCGGAGGGGGAAGCAAAGAGGTACTTGAGAAGAGTAACGGGAATTGAGACAGAAGAAGAGAGAAAGATAACAGAACAGGCAGAGGAGCTTTAGAAGTGTACTGTCTGTTTTTTATTTTACAGGCGGGCGAGGGGGGGGGGCTTTGGACGGACAGGAAACTAATATTAGACATAGGATAGGGATATGTCGTATAATGGGGACGGATTAATCACAAAATCGGTGATTTCAGGAGGAAGAGAATATGTTATACGAAAGATCAGGAAATACATTGTATCTGGAATGTTACAGCGGGATTAGCGGCGATATGACGGTAGGCGCGCTGCTTGATTTGGGAGCAGACCGGAAGCTGTTGGAGGAACAGCTTAGGAGCCTTCCGGTTGGGGGATTTGAGATAGAAATAAGCAGGGTGAAGAAATCGGGGCTTGACGCGTGTGACTTCCGAGTGATACTGGACAAAGAGCATGAAAACCATGACCACGATAATGCATATTTGTATGGGCATAGGCATGCGCATGGGGAAGAGGAGATACACGTACACGAAGGACATGTTCATGGACGTGGGGAAGAGGCGTTACAGGTACATGAAGGTCATGTGCATGAATATACGCATGGAGAAGGGGAGTTACACGTGCATGAAGGTCATGTGCATAGACATGCGCATGGGGAAGAGGAGTTACACGTGCACGAAGGACATGTTCACGGACGTGGGGAAGAGGCGTTACAAATGCATGAGAGGCATATGCACGTGCATGCACATGGAGAAGGCGTCCACGCCCATGAGCACCGCGGCCTGCCGGAGATAAAAGCCATAATCCATAATTCCCGGATTACGCCGAGGGCCAAGGCGATTGCAGACAAGATATTCACCGTATTGGCAGAAGCTGAGGCCAAGGCTCATGGGACGGCCATAGAAGAAGTACATTTTCATGAAGTTGGAGCGGTAGATTCCATTGTGGATGTCATTGCGGCGGCGATTTGTCTGGATAATTTAAATATTACGGAAGTGATAGTTCCCGAATTATATGAGGGGAGGGGAACAGTCAGATGTCAGCATGGGATCATTCCGATTCCGGTTCCGGCGGTGGTCAACATTGTGGAACAATATGGGATTTCTATGCATATGACGGAGACAAAAGCAGAGCTTGTGACGCCTACCGGGGCGGCGATCGTGGCGGCAGTAAGAACCTCGTCCGGCCTACCGGAAAGATACAAGATCGGCCGGATCGGCATGGGCGCAGGAAAGAGGGATTACGGAAGAGCCAGCGTTCTGCGGGGGATGTTGATAGAGCCGGAGGCGCAGGAGAGCGATTATATCTACAAATTAGAGAGTAATATTGACGACTGCACAGGGGAAGCCCTCGGATACGTGCTGGAACGGCTGCTGGAAGCGGGGGCGCGGGATGTGCATTATACGCCGGTATATATGAAGAAGAACCGTCCGGCATATCAACTGAACGTAATTTGCAGCGAAGAAAAAGTTTCGGAAATGGAGGAAATTATTTTCCGCGAGACGACTACCATAGGGATCCGTAAAATGAAGATGGAACGGAGTATCTTGAAGCGTGAAATCCGCAAAATTACCACTTCCCTTGGGGAGGCGGAGGTTAAGATATGCGAAACAGACGGAAATACCAGAGTGTATCCGGAATATGAAAGTGCGGCGGCGATCAGCCGGGAAGCCGGCCTGCCATATCGGGAGGTTTGGGATCGGATCAGCCGGGAAGCCGGCGGCCTTATCGGGAATGAAGGTACGATACATGAATAGTTATCAGCAGAAAAAAGATATAATACGAAGGAACATGCTCCAATACGGGGACGAGGATCTGGTCGTAGCTTTTTCCGGCGGCGTGGACAGCAGCCTTCTGTTAAAGCTGGCATGCGCCGCCGCACAGGAAACCGGAAAAAAGGTTTATGGATTTTTCCTTAGTACAATGCTGCATCCCGCGAAGGAAGCAGAGGAGGCGCGGGAAACAGCTCGGGACATGGGAGCAGATTTTCGGATTCTCAAGATTGACGAGCTGGAAGGGGCGGAGATAGAAGACAATCCTCTGGATCGCTGTTATCGATGTAAACGGCATCTTTTCCGCGAGATACAAAAAGAAGCCAAAGAGATGGGAATTACCAGAATACTGGAAGGGACGAACGAAGATGATCTCCATGTATACCGCCCGGGAATCCGGGCGGTTCGTGAACTGGGAATCATTAGTCCTTTGGCCGACGCAGGCTTTACCAAGGAAGAGGTCAGGAGGTTTGCGAAGGAATGTGGGATATCCGTGTCAGACAAACCTTCTTCGCCCTGCCTCGCAACCCGTTTCCCTTATGGTACGCGCCTTTCTTATGAGGAAATGCGGAAAGTAGAGGCGGGAGAAGCTTTTTTGAAAAATCTGGGATTTTACAATGTCCGTCTGAGAGTTCATGGAGAACTTGCCAGAATAGAGGTAGATCAAAGGGATCTGCATCTGCTTTTGGATCAGAGGGAAGCGGTTTTGAAGTATCTGAAAGGGCTGGGATATACTTATCTTACTTTGGATCTGGAGGGATTCCGGTCCGGAAGCATGGACACCCATCCCTAATCCGGTGTTTTACACACATCAAAACCAACCCGGAAGGTACATCCCCCGCCTTCCGTATCCATAACTTCAATCTTAACCCCCATCTGTTTTGCAAGGGACTGCGCAATCGAGAGACCCAGCCCAAAATGTTCCTTATCCTTTCGTGAAGCGTCGCTTTGGTAAAATCTGCCGAAGATCAAGGCTTTCTGCTCATCTGATATCCCCGGCCCGTGGTCTGAGACGGAAACCGTAAGTTTCCGGCCCTCCCTTGCGGCTCGGATTTCGATTACAGGTTTCCCGTCTGCGGCACAGTCGTTTCCGCGGCATCCATACGCGATAGCATTATCCAAAAATATAGAAAAAAGCTGATGAATACACTGAGCGCTGCCTGATATGTCAGGAAGCAGCTCGTCCGGAAGTATGAGCCTCAGCCGAATATTTTTAGAATTACAGAGAGGCTCGTAGGTTTCAAACAGCCGGAGAAGCAGAAGGTCGATTTCCACAGGCACCATTTGCCGGGGCGTTTTCACGGTATCGGCAGAGGTCAGCCAGAGGAGATTTTTAATCAGTTTCCCGGAACGGTTACATTCGCTTAGAATGAGACGGTTCATTTTCTCAGCCTGTTCAGGCATGGTTAAACTAGTTGTAGCGCAGTTCTGTATTACCGCCAGAGGAGAGCGGAGCTCATGGGAGGCGGCGGCAATAAAGTCTGTCTGCTTCTTATGAAATTCGGCGATGGGAGCCACGGCTTTTGCGGCAACAAAACGGCTGACCAGAAAAAGCGCCAGCATCCCAAGAATATTCAGTATCAGGAAGAGGCAAAGGCGCAGGGGTTCCTGATTTTTCAGCTCCGTAATGTCGGAAAGGAGCGTCAGGGAACGGAAGCCGTCTTTTGTCGCCAGTACGACTACGGTTCCCTGATAGGTATCATGGTTTTTGCCCTCCAATGTGAAAATAGAAGACTTCTGTATAGTAGAGGAATAGGGGCGGAGGGAGGTATCGACATGCTCCTTACGCGCCTGCTCTTTCGCCAGTTCGATCAGGGTTTTCCGGTCTGTATTAGGCTCCCATGAGCCGGAGAAGAACAGCGGAATCCGGTTTTCCTCGATATGGATGATCAGCCTGTGGTCATGTTCCAGACTGGAAAGCCAGTCGTCCGAGAACAAATATGCCCCTTCAAGCTGGTAGGTCAGGTTCAGGATTTGGTTCTGTAAGGATACCGTCTGTTCGTTCCTTGCCAGGGAAGTCTGCCAGAAGAAGAGGATGAAGAGGATCAGCGACAGGATCAGGCTGGTAGGGATGACAAAAAGAAGGGTCAGACGCCAGCCTAATTTCCGGATCATGCCCCTGCCTCCAGCCTGTACCCAATACCGTGGACGGTTCGGATGCATACCCGGCTGTTCAAATTGCGCAGATGTTTGCGCAGATAATAGATATAGGTGTCCAAATTACCGTCCTCAACCTCGCCGTCAGGCCCCCAGACACGCGTATAGATGAGCTGGCGCGCCAGCGTCTGGTTGGGGCGGAGGAGAAAGAATTCAAGGAGAACGGCTTCACGGCGGGACAGGCGTATCTTTGCATCCCGGGAGGACGCCCCCGTGAGGGAGAGTTCAAGGTTTGTAGGAGAGAAGGCAAGGTCTTCGAAACTTAACGTCTCCGAAACTTCCAGCGTCTCCGGACGGCGGCACAGCGCACGGATTCTGGCAAGAAGCTCTCCGATATCATAGGGCTTCACAAGATAGTCGTCCGCCCCGTTGTCAAGTCCGGCGATCCGTTCTTCCACGGAATCCACGGCCGTTGCCAGAATAACCGGAATACGGACGTTGTTTTCACGTATAATTTTGAGCAGGGCAATCCCGTCCATGCCCGGAAGCATCCGATCCAGTATAATCAAGTCGTAGACCGGCTGCATGGCGTAGTAGAGAGCCTCCATTCCGCTGCGGACGCAGTCTGCTTCTATCCCTTGATGCTCAAACTGTAGTTTTAAGGTTTCACATAGCTGTTCGTCGTCTTCGATAATCAGAATCCGCATGTCTTACATCCTCTTTCCATATGCAAATCTTTCTTTAATGTACGTCCCAATGAAGGGTCCCGCACCTCTATATGTTTTTTATTATACCATAGAAATCTCAAAATAATCTTTAAGATTATTGTGCTGTCTTCAAAGATTTTTTTAGATTTAACTGGTATGATAATCCCAGAAGCTGCTTAAGAGATTGTATTGCGGCAAAAAACCAAAGTAAGGAGCAACGTTTATGAAGATGAAGAAAATATTCAGCCTGCTCATGGCAGTAATTCTCACAGCAAGTCTGGCCGCCGGATGTAAAAAGCAGGATGGTGCGGAAGGCAAAAAAGACGGCGGTGTTTCAGCTAAGGGCCGTTACGTAGAACAGGAAATTGATCTGCCAAAAGAAGCAGGGGAAGCCATAGGTATTCTGGATTTGGAGGACGGTGTGACGTTCTATGCCAGAACTGAAGAGGGCTATTACAGTTACGTCTTAAGGAACGGGACATGGACAGATCCCGAAGAGGTCTCTTTTATGACAGACGCGAGGGAACGGCTGGGGCTTTCGGCTGAATTTGTTTATTCCGGGGAAGACGGAGCCGTATATGCAATAGCGTATCCGGAGCGGGACGATATTGCATATGGACAACACATTATAAAGGACGCGGGAGACGGGAGCGCGCTGGACTGCACTCCTGCGTCGTGTCTGGAAGCGGATGAAAGCGGCTTTACGGAGATGATCGTTGATTTGGCGGTATTTGAGGACGGTACGATGGCGCTTGCGGATATGGGCGGTTTGGTGAAATTCTATCAAGACGGAAAAAAGATAGGGGAGCTGCCGAAGAGCCTTCCCTATGTGGCGTCGGATCACAAGCCGGTGATGGCGGTATCCGGCGGGCGTATGGCAATATTCGGAGAAGACAGGCATAGTATAGACTTCTATACTCTGGATAACTTGGAAAAAACGGACAGCATAGATATGAAACAGGAGCTTGTGGAAGCAATTATCGTTCCGGGAGAAGAAGGAATCTGGTATGTGGTAGACAAAAAGGGCATCCGGCGGATCACGGAACAAGGAAGTATTGTAGAAACTATAATGGATGGAACAGGCGCGCTGATGAGTACGGATTCGGCATATCTGATCAACTTTCTCCATTATGAGGGAGATGAATTCTATGGGCTGTACGGCATTGCAAAAGGCGCAGCCAGACTGATGCATTATCGATATGATAAAGACGTTAAGGCGGTTCCGGACGAGACGCTGAGTATTTACGGTGTTTCGGAGAACCAGACGATATCCCAGGCAGTTTACACATTTCAGAGTAAGCATCCGGATGTCAGGGTAGATTATCATACTGCCGCGGGAAATGAGGAGATTCCCCTTTCCGAAACAATCCGCACGCTCAACGCGGAGCTGCTTAATGGCAGCGGCGCAGATATACTGATTCTGGACGGACTTCCGATAGACTCTTATATTGAAAAAGGGATTTTGTCGGATATATCGAAGCTTGGAGACAGATTGTCGGAGAATGGCGTCCTGATGGACGTAATAGGGAATACGGCGTCCCGGGATGGAAAGATCTATGCTGTTCCGGCAAGAATCGGGGTGCCGATAATCTTTGGGGATGAGGCGAAGGCCGAGGCATGCAAGGATCCGGATACATTCCACACATATCTGGAGCAAAACCCGGGGGAGAGGCTGTTCGGGACTACGACCCATGATCTTGCAGGAATGACTTTGTTAAATAGTTTTTACGGGGATCTTATGAAGGAACAGGGCGGCTTTTCCGAGGAGAAACTTAAGCGGTTCCTAGACGACTGGATGAAACTGTGCGAGATACAGAACACAAGGGGGATCGAAGCGGAGATGGAGTTACCGACGAGCGCTTGGGAGCGGAGGAACACCGAGTTCAGCTCCGGCATGGGCTTAAAGAACGACCCTGTGATGATCGAGGAGATTGACGGGCTTATTTCATCCATAGTTCCCTATACTATTGCAAGGGATAAAAAGGAGACGCCGGAAAGCCTGAATCAATACTACGTGCCGCAGGTAATCGCAGGCATCAATGCGTCTTCCAAACAGCAGGAGCTTGCGGAAGAGTTTATAGAGTGTCTTTTTGACGAAGGAGTCCAGAAGATGGATTGTTCGGACGGCTTTCCGGTACTCAAAAGCGCGCTTGCGTATCAGGCGGAATATGTAGAGACCCCGGAGGCGATGAATTTAAGTTACAGCATAGGCTCCCAGAACCCGGAGACAGGGGAGGAGGTACAGTTTGGCGCGGCGTATCCGCCAAAAGACGAGGTAAACCAGTTGATCCGGATCATAGAGGAACTGAGCGTGCCGTTTATGATGGACGGCATGATAAGGGATACGCTGCTTACGGAGATGGAGAACTGCTATAACGGGAAACAATCCACGGAAGAGACGGCGAAAGCAATCTGCCGGAAGGTAGATACCTACCTTTCAGAATAGATGTTATGAAGAAAAAGGAACAGAATTTGGCGTATCTGTTTTTGCTCCCAAGCCTTGCGGGAACGTCTGCGTTTGTGCTTGCGCCGTTCGCAGACGTGATACGCCGGTCCTTCTATAAGGCTGTGGGAAATACATTTGTAGGAACCGCAAACTATCGGGGTGTGTTGGAAAACCAGGCGTTTCAGCAGGCGGCGGCAAACACTGTCAGATTTTTATGTATCTGCCTTCCGCTGCTTCTTTTCCTGTCCTTTGGCGCCGCGCTTATGCTTTACAGTCTGCCTGCGGCGAAGGCATTGTTTCAGACTGTGTTTCTGCTGCCTATGGCTGTCCCTGTGGCGTCTCTGGCAGTATTCTGGAAGATTATTTTCCATGGAAACGGGTTACTGAATGAGATCCTTGAGTTATTCCGCATGAAGGGGAGGGACTGGATGGGTACGGACGCGGCGTTCTGGATTCTGGTGTTTTCCTACATATGGAAGAATATGGGGTATGATGTGGTGCTGTGGATTGCGGCCCTCTCGGGCATAGGGGAGGAGCAGTACGAAGCGGCGCGCGTGAGCGGGGCAGGTTCCTTTGCGTGTTTCTTCTATATTACATTGCCGCAGATGAAGCCGGGGATCGTTATGATCGGGATACTGTCCTTCGTCAATGCGTTTCGGGTATTCAGGGAGGCATACCTGATTGCCGGGGATTATCCCCACGAGAGCATTTACATGCTGCAGCATCTGTTCAATAACTGGTTCACGAAGCTGGATATCCAGAAAATGAGCGCGGCTGCCGTGATGATGGCTTTCGCGGTCAGTATGGTTTTATATCTTCTGGAGAAGTGGAACGGGAAGCACGAAATATAGATCAGGCAAGAAGGGATCGGAAGCCGGCGGTTAATGGAAAGATAGATCAGGCAAAGAAGGGATCGGAAGCCGGCGGTTAATGGAAAGGCGGGACAGGATGAGATGGAAGAAATATATCCCTGTATATGCAGTTTTAGGTTTGGCGGGCCTTATCATGGTTCTGCCCGTCGCCATGATGCTGTTTAATTCAATCATGGGATCACAGGAGATAAAGGAAGCGTACGGCGCAGTGTTGGGGGAGGGCGCGGGGAAACTCTCGGTAAGGTTTCTCCCCGTATATCCTACACTGCGGCCCTATGTGGAGCTTTTGCTGGATTCGCCGGATTTTTTCGTGATGTTCTGGAATTCGGTGAAACAGGTGTTTTCTGTCCTGATTGGCCAGACCGTTGTCGGAACCATGGCGGCATGGGCATTTGCGAGATACGAATTCGCGGGAAGGAAACCGTTGTTTCTGATGTATATGATCCTCATGGTTATGCCGTTTCAGGTGACAATGGTATCCAGTTATCTGGTATTGTCGAAACTCGCTCTTCTGGACACCCATTTGGCGCTGATCCTGCCGGGGATTTTCTCCACCTTTCCGGTATTTATTATGGAGAAATTCTTCCGGGCAATCCCAAAAGAAGTATTTGAAGCGGCGAAGGTGGACGGCGCGGGAGAAGTTACGAGTTTCCTGTGGATCGGGATTCCCCTTGGCAGCCCGGGGATCATCTCCGCGCTGATCTTAAATTTCCTCGAATATTGGAATTCGGTGGAAGCGCCGATGACATTTTTGAAAACGAAGTCGAAGCTGCCTCTCTCTTTGTATCTGCCTAAGATTACGATGGATCAGATGAGCGTATCCTTCGCGGCGTCTATTGTCATGATGCTGCCTTCTGTGCTGGGATTTTTGTGGGGAAGGGATTATCTGCAGAAAGGGATTGAGGCGTCGGGGCTTAAGGAGTGAATATGAAAAGAAAAATTCTGAAAATAATCCTGTCGTTTTTTATGGTAATGATTTTCTGCACGCTGATTGCGCGGGGAGCGGCGTCCCTGACTGTGGCGAAGGTAAAGACTGAAAGGGCAGGCCGGGGCAGTCTGTCGGAAGAATTCGAGGGAGAGGGAACAATCCGGGCGGAGGATAAGGTATACCAGTCGCTGCCAAAGGGACAGAAATTGGTGGATATTCTGGCGAGTCCGGGGAGCAGCGTACAGGCGGGAGAGGGAGTCCTACAGTTCGACCTAGGGTATCTGGAAGAAAGCATGAACAAGCAGGCTCAGGAGATTGAGAAACTGAAATACCGTATGGAGCAGCAGCGCATTTTGGGGACGGCGCAGGCCCGGACGCCGGCAACGGCGCAGGCAGGCCTTTCGGTCAACGAGGCGGCGGATGCGCTTGAAGAAGCGCGGTATACCTATCAGCAGGCGCAGAATCAGTACGACGAGGCGCAGGCCCGGACGCCGGCCGGCTCCGAGGAGGAGGATCTTGCGCTTGAAGAAGAAAAGGCGAGGCTCCAATCGGAGCTGGAAAATGCATACGCTTCCTTGCAGGAAGCCCAGCGGGCATACGCCTCGGCCGAGGGCGCTTACCAGATTGCAGAGCAGGACGATGCAAACAGCAGGGCAAATGACGCCGCGGCGCAGCAGGCTTCCCAGATGGCCGTAAACGAGATGGAGGTGGAGCTTACCGCACTGCAAACCGAGTTGGACCAGCTTACCCGGTTGAGGGATGCGAATGGAACCGTCACGGCACAGGCGGACGGGATATTTGAATCTGCCGGGGCGGCGGAGGGCAGCGTTACGTCAGGGACGGAACAGTTGGTGCTGATGGTAGGAGACATGGAGGCATGCGGTATTATCCCGGAAGACCGGATTGCCACGGTTGCAGCGGGGGACGGAGTGGAGGTGCTGGTTCAGGGAGAGACGAAGAAGCAGTCCCTTGAGATCGGGCGGATCGGTCAGGACGAAGAGGGCAGGTACGTATGGTACGCCCCCCTGCTCCAAGCCTCCTACCGTGTAGGAACCAACATAACCTACCGGTACGGCAAGAAATCCGACAGCAGTTACGACATGCTGATCCCCCTGTCAGCCCTCCGGGAATCCGGGGGAAGCAGCTATGTGCTGACAGCAGAGATAAAACCGGGGATTCTGGGCGAGTCCTATACTGCCGTGAAGGTCAGCGTCACGGTTCTTAACAAGGACGGCCATTCGGCGGCAGTGGAAACGAATCTGCCCCAGGATGCGAAGATTATCACGGAATCCAATAAATACGTGAAAGAGGGTGACAGGGTACGTTTAAGCGAATAAAGCCATACTGCGCTAAGATTTTAACGCTGATATTTCTTGGCTGCGCAATCGGGGCGGATGCAGGATTTTACGTAAGGATGGCAGAGATTGAAGGGCAGAGCGGATTCTACTATACGGAGCATGCGCTGGCAAGGGAGCAGACCAAAAAGTTCTGGGAAAATGCTTCCGACGACGCCAGACGGGAGATACGGGATATAACGCTGTTTCGGGAATCCGGGGGAAAGCGTTTGGAGAATAGGGATCTAAACCGTGAAAGCAAGGTAAAGCTGGTGGAAACGGCGGGCAATATGAACCTTGTAACCCCCGGCAGGCTTATGGCGGGAGCCTATGTGACGGACAGCGACGCGAAGGGATGCGTGATCAGCAAGAAGACGGCAGACTCTTTGTTCGGTTCCCTTGAGGTAACAGGAGAACAGGTGGCGATGGGGAAGAATACCTATTTTGTGCGGGGAATCGTGGACACGGAGGGAGAGCTGTGCATGATTCAGGGAGAGAAGGGCAGGACTTACTCCTGCATCCGCATCGAAGCGCCGGGGATCCCTCTGTCCGTGGTGCGCCGGCGGCTTGCCGGTATTTTAATGGAAGGAAAAGGCTGGATTTCAGAAGGCGACCTGTATCTGGGAATCGGAAGGATTCTCTTGTATCTGCCTTTGTGGGCGGTCTTGTTCATTCTGTTAAGCCGTATCCGGGAAATGCTTCCGGAAATACTCAGGTTTATGACGCCGGTCGCAGGTTTTGCGGGCGTGTGCGCCCTGCTGCTTATAAGCCTGCGTTTCTCGGATGATTATGTGCCGAATTCATGGTCCGATTTCCCTTTCTTTACGCAGCTCGTTGAAGAGAAGAAACAGGCGTTCCTTGCTCTTATAAATCATCCCTTATACTATGCGGACGCCCAGATGCTGGGATGCCTTGCAGGAATACTGGCGGCAACGTCTGCGATATGCGGGATTCTGATAAAATACGGTTCTGTGGTTGTTTTTAATAAATCAAGTTGCGAAATCGCAGAAGATTTACAATCATAAATACGGTATCGCTATGTTAAAATAAAAAGTGTGCGGAAGATGACAACGAAAAGAGGGACGATACGAAATATGAAACTACGCAGAATGTTTGCCGTCTGGGCGGCGAAAATGACAGAAAAGGTTTGTGTCCATATTTTTCACAGGCAGGGGGCCACATGGGCGGGAAAGATCGCCCTCCTCATCTGCCCGTCAGTTTTGCAGGAGCTTGCAGGATCGGTTGGAAAGGCGGTTTTTGCCGTCTGCGGAACCAATGGGAAGACAACCGCAAATAACCTGCTCTGCGCGGCGCTCAGGGCTGAAGGAGCCAAAGTAATCTGCAACCAGACGGGTTCTAACATGATAAACGGAGTTGCGGCGACATTCGTCTTGGGGGCAAAGCTAAATGGCGGGCTGGATGCGGATTATGCCTGTATCGAGATAGACGAAGCGTCTGCCGGAGAAGTTTTCGCGCATTTCAAACCAGATTATATGGTTCTCACCAATCTGTTTCGGGATCAACTGGACCGGTATGGGGAAATCGATACCGCTATGGGGCTTCTTGGCAATGTGATACGCATGGCTCCTCAGATGAAGATTATCGTAAACGGGGACGATCCCCTGTCGGCGTATCTTGCCATGGACAGCGGCAACTCTTATGTTACCTATGGAATCAGCGAGCGTGTAGATACCGGGAAGCAGACAGCGGAAATCCGGGAAGGTCGGTTCTGCAGGTATTGCGGCTCGCGGCTTGCCTATCGTTTTTATCATTACGGGCAGCTGGGAGATTACGCCTGCCCGGGATGTGGTTTCAAAAGGCCTACGATACGGTACGACGGGCGGAATATAGAGACGGAAGACGGGATTTTATTTTCGGTGGGGGGAAATTGTTTCCGTTCATCCCAGAAGGGGCTTTATAGTGTATACAACATTCTGGCGGCGTACGCGGCGCTTCGGACAGCAGGGCTGCCGGCGGGGCGTTTTCAGGAGACGCTTGCGGGTTTTCAGCCGGAGAATGGGCGTATGGAGGAATTCCGGATTCGGGATAGGAAGATTATCCTGAATCTGGCAAAGAATCCCACCGGGTTTAACCAGAATCTCAGCGTGATGATGCAGGATGAGGCACCGAAGGATCTTGTGGTCGCCGTCAATGACAATGAGCAGGACGGTACGGATGTTTCATGGCTGTGGGACGTGGATTTTGAACGGCTTGCAAGGGCCGACGCAGGGGTTGTCACGGCGAGCGGGATCCGTTGTCAGGATCTGATGCTGAGACTTAAGTATGCGGGGGTTAGGTCGGAACTTGAACCGGATGTGGAGAAAGCCGTGCGAAGATCTATTGAGGCGGGCAGCAGGAACCTGTATGTGCTTGTGAATTATACCGCTTTATTTGATACCCGAAGCATGCTGAACCGCATCTGTGAAGAATATGGGCAATATTAGGAGATAAACAATGAGAAATACATCGGAAATGAAACTTACTATAGGGCATCTCTACCCGGACCTGCTGAACTTGTACGGAGACCGGGGAAACATAGCATGTATGGTGCGCAGGTGTCTCTGGCGGGGGATCCGGGCGGAAACGATCGAAATCAACGCCGGGGACAGTATTGATTTTGAGAAACTTGACATCGTGCTTCTGGGAGGAGGCTCCGACCGGGAGCAGATGATCGTCTGCAGGAAGTTAAGGAAAGTCCGGGAGCAGTTCCGGGATTATGTAGAAAATAACGGCGTGGTAATCGCCGTCTGCGGCGGCTACCAGATTCTTGGGAAATATTACCGGACGGATGCCGGGACGATAGAGGGCTTACATCTGCTTGACCTCTATACGGAACAGGGAGAAGGCCGGCTGATCGGGAATATTATCCTGTCAAGCGAGCTGTCTGACAGCCCTGTGGTTGGATTCGAGAATCACGGAGGACGTACCTGCCTGAACGGCTGCCGTCCGTTTGGAAGAGTCTTGTATGGCGCAGGGAACGATGGAAGAAGCGGTTATGAAGGGGTAATCTACAAGAATGTAATCGGAACCTACCTTCACGGTCCTCTGCTGCCGAAAAATTCCCAGATCTGCGATTATCTGCTTGAAAAGGCGCTGGCGAGGAAATATGGGCCGGTAAAACTTGAAAAACTGGATGACAGGCTTGAGAGGGCGGCCAACGAATATATCTGCCGAAGATTTGTAAAAAGAAAAGAGCAGCAGGCGCTGTGGCCGTGCCTGCGCCGCTGTCTGCATACATAAGCGAATAGAAAACGCAGCGGGAGGGATTTGAACCCCCGGAGCCTTGCGGCTCTTCTGCTTTCGAGGCAGATGCCATCAGCCATCTCGACCACCGCTGCATGTCCTATATTATAACACAACTAACGGCTTGTAGGGAATACCCAAATTAAAAAAATTTGCGAAAAAGGAGACCTGTGCGTAAGCACAGGTCTTTTGGAGGGGGATGAAAAAATCTATCTAAATTTTAACTTGTTGTTAGTCGAAGTCCGGTAACCATACCTCTTTGGAGGAAACCCGCTCTCATGGAGCTTTGGGTACGCCTTACTCTATGTAATGTGAAGTACGGCCACCGTCTTCTTTTAAGTGATGAGTTAATTATATAAGACAATTGTGACACAAGTATGTCAAAAACTGGAAATGTTTATAAAATTTCTTAAGAAAAACATAAGACGATCTAAAAATTTCCGGTTGAGCCGGAAAATGTACGGACGAAAATAGGTTGACGGGAAAGAAATAGATTGGTAAAGTAAAGATAGAATTTGAAAATCACAAGTAACGTTCGTTAAGGTATGGAAAGAAGGGGAAGATGAACAACGAGAAAGTAATGGATATGACCCGGGGACCTGTGTTTAGCCAGATGGCGAAGTTTGCACTTCCGGTCCTGTTCGGGATGCTGTGCCAGAGAATATATAATTTTGCCGACACTTATATTGTAGGGAAATTTCTTGGGGATGAGGCTCTGGCGGCGGTCAGTATTGCAGGGACGGCGATGTACATGCTGTTTTCTGTCATGATGGGTGTGACGACAGGGGTAGGCGTGGTAATCTCGCAGTATTACGGCGCGCAGCAGGAGGCGCAGATTCGCCGCACCTTTGCGGCGGGGGCGTATGTGGCGTTGGGGATGACGGCCCTGATTACGGTAGGCGGGATGCTGACTGTGAATCCTCTCCTTCGTCTTCTAAAGACTTCGGAAGCGCTGCTTCCGGCTGCTTCGGCGTATCTTCTGGTCATTTATGCAGGGAGCTGCGGGACGATGCTGTATAATTTCAGCGCGGCTGTGCTGCGCGCTCTTGGAAATTCCGTAGTTCCTCTGGTATTCCTTATTGTTTCCAGTATATTGAATGTGTTTCTGGACGTGGTGTTCGTGGCGTGGGTTCCGATGGGGACGGCGGGAGCTGCGTTTGCGACGGCGCTTGCCCAGATGATTTCCGGGGTCCTCTGTATGTGGTATGCCTTCAAGATCCTGCCGTTTCTCAGAGTCAGGCGGACGGAATGGAAACCAGACGCCTATCTGGCGGGGCAGGTTCTTAAGTATGGGATTCCGACAGGGCTTCAGATGAGCATCATTTCCATATCGGACATGACGCTTCAGGCTGTGATTAATACATATGGTACTACGATGATCGTTGCCTACGGCGTCTGCATGAAGGTAGAGGGGCTGGGGTTCCAGTTGGCGGACGCCATCGGCACTTCTCTCGGGACCTTTACCGGGCAGAATGTGGGGGCGAAAGAATTCTTGAGGGTAAGAAAGGGGGTACGCAGCGCCTATCTCATGAATGTGATATGCTACGGTATTTTCTGCCCGCTTGTGTTCGTGTTCGCCCGCGAGATTATGGGGGCGTTTACCCAGACGCCGGAGGCAATTCAGTTCGGCGCAGAATATATGCGGATATTTACGGCGTTTTTTATCGCCGGGGGAATATTGGTGGTGTACCACAACATCCTGCGGGCGTCGGGCGATGTGACCGTGACCGTGCTGATGGGTGTGAGCGAAGTGGTGACGAGGATCGGGTGCGCTTTGGTGTTCCCGCGTTTATTCGGATACCGGGGGCTTTGGTTCGTCTCTCCCCTGACTTGGGTATGCGCGGCGCTTGTGGGGGCTGTGAGATACTATTCAGGGACATGGGAGAAGAAGGCTAAAGAGAGTAATGCCGCGCATTGCCGGACAGGGGAGGATTAGAGCAAAGAGACCGGGAAGGATAACGTGTTATGTCTAAGAAGAGAAAACCAAAGATAGAATTCCGGTACTATAAGATGCCGGAGGGAAGCCCGATTCTTGCGCTTTTGGGACAGAAGTGGGTGCAGACTTACGGGCGGGATATTGATTATCTGCATTTTCATAACTATATGGAGATCGGATATTGTTATGAAGGGGAGGGGGCCCTTACTCTCGGAGAGAGGGATTATCGATATACGGGAGGAGAGATTTCGGTTATTCCGAGAAATTATCCGCACACCACCAACAGCGATCCGGGGACGGTCAGCCGGTGGGAGTATCTGTTTGTGGATGTGGAGGGGCTGTTAGAAGAGCTGTATCAGAAGGGCGGCAACGTGAAACGGATGAAGTATCTGCTCCACAGAATTAATTCCCAGGCGATTTTCAGGGCGATTGAGGAGGCTCCGGGGATTGCGAAGACGGTTCGGGGGATTCTCGATATCATGCGGGATACGAAAGAATTCTATCTGGAAGAGGCAAAAGGGCTTATGGTCTCTCTTTTGGTGAGCATCGCCCGGGAGAACCCGGATGAGAACGGGCCGATGGAAATAAGCGGGAAGATTACAATTCCCGTTTCGCGGGCTCTTGATTATATTACGCTTCATTATATGGAGCCTTTAAAGGTAGAAGATCTGGCAAGATGGTGCCATATCAGCGAGACCCATTTCAGAAGGGTTTTTTCTACTTACATGCATATGGGGCCGCTGGAATATATTAATCTGGTGCGTGTACAGACGGCGTGTAATTATCTGAAAAATACGGACGAGTCCATGGCAGACATTGCGGGAAAATGCGGTTTTACAACGCTGTCAACATTTAACCGGAATTTTAAGCAGGTAACGGGCGTGTCGCCCAGCGAGTGGCGGAGGCGTCCGGAGAATTACGAACAGCAGCTTCTGAAATATTGGATTCATTCGGAGGAAGGCTGGTAACAGGCCGGTCTCATCCGTTTATACAAATATACAAAACAAAAAAGGAGGATAAGAGATGATACCAAGACCAAGAAAGATGAGGTTTACAGAAGGGACGGCTGCAAAGGACGTCCCTGTAAAGGAGGAGATTTGCGCCGGATTGGGGACGGAAGAATACCGCATCAGCATTACGCCCGGTCTGATTCAGTTAGAAGGCAGCGGGGACGCCGGACTTTTCTACGCCCGCACCACTTTGGAGCAGCTTCGGATGATCCATGGGGAGGAGCTGCCCTGTATGGAGATTGAAGACAGGCCGGCGTATGCCTACCGTTCTTTCCAGATTGACTGTGCAAGGCACTATTTTTCTGTGGAGGAGTTAAAGAAGATGATACGGATGTCGGCAGAGTTTAAGCTGAATCATTTCCACTGGCACATATCGGATGACCAGGGGTGGAGGATTGAGTGCAAACGGTATCCGAAGCTCCATGAGATCGGCTCTGTGCGGGCAGGAGACCATTTCGGCGGCTGCTGCTCTGACGAGAGATCGGGAGGGTATTACAGCAGGGATGAAGTCAGGGACATCGTGGATTACTGCGGGAAACTTGGAATCGAGGTAGTGCCTGAGGTCGACATGCCCGGTCATGTTCTGGCGATTCTGGCGGCGTACCCGGAGCTTTCCTGCCTTGGGGAGCCTGTGGAGGTAGGCATGAAGGCGGGGATATTCAAGGAATTGTTCTGCGCGGGAAGGGAAGAGACGTTTGTGTTCGTTGAGAACCTTCTGGATGATCTTCTGGAACTTTTCCCGGGAAAATATTTCCACATCGGGGGCGACGAAGCGCCGAAGGAACGCTGGAACCATTGCCCGCGCTGCCAGAAGCGGATCGAGGAGGAAGGCCTTAAAAATGGACAGGAGCTTCAGGGGTATTTTTGTAACCGTATCTCTTCCTACTTATTGTCGAAGGGGCGTATTCCGATTGTCTGGAATGAGGCTGTCTACGGCGGCAACCTTGACAAAGAGGTGGTTGTGCAGTTATGGACGGAGGATAAGGACAACCAGATTCAGGCGCATCTTAACAAGGGCGGGACGGCGATCCTTGCCATGGTGGAGAACTGCTACTGCGACTATCCCTATGGGATGCATTCTCTGAAAGATATGTACAGCCTGAAGGCAGACCCGGCTAAACTTGGGGAGTGCGGCGAGGATTCCGTACTGGGTGCGGAATGTCTGGTGTGGACGGAATTCATCCGTGAGAACGAGCGGCTGGAAGAGCTGTGCTGGCCAAGGTTTGCGGCATTGGCGGAAGTGGGATGGTGCGGTGCGGATTGTCCTGCATATGAGGATTTCCGCGGACGGCTTGAGGCGTTGTTTGGCTTGTTTGAGAAGAACGGGATTCACGCGACGGAGATTGAAGGCTGGGATCCGGACGAGGAGACGGCGGCAAGGCAGGCGGAGCAGTTCCGGATGAATTTCTCGGAAGAGGACAGGGAAGAATCGATGAAGGTGCAGGCGGATATCTAAGATTAACGCGCTGGGTCAGATCTTGCTGGGAAAATCGAGGTCAGGATAGTAGGGAATTATGGTCAATTTAATAAACGAAGATCTTTTTTGTAGTACAATCAAAGAATAATTTATATGAAATAGTAAAATAGATATGCTGTGTTGCGTTTGTACGGCAGGGAGATAGATTATTCATGATAAAGATTGCAATTGTGGAAGACAATGATAAGATGATGGCTATGGCCAGTCGTTATGTTTATTTATCGGCAAAGGCGACTGTAGATTCTGCGATAGAGATTAAGATTGAACAGTTTGCATCAGCAGAAAAGTTTTTGGAAGGGCTTAGTAAGAAAGCCGGATATGATATCCTACTGGTAGATATAGGTCTTCCCCGGATGAGCGGCGTGGATCTGGGGAAGAAGATACGGGAGGAATATCCTGAAATTTACCTTGTTTTTCTGACATCTTATGTAGAATATGCCATAGACAGCTATCGGATAGGAGCTTATCAGTATATTTTGAAAGAGGATATGGAGGATCGGCTGCCTCAGACAATAGAATACATAGTAGAGAGGATTAGCCGAAGCAGCGAAGGATATCGATGGGTAGGGTCGGAATGGGACAGGAGTAAGATATTTTATAAAGAGATTATCTATATCTGTAAATCAAAGGGTGCGAAGTATACGGAGTATATTACTGTTGAGAAGAGATACAAGGAAAGGATTCCGATTAAGCAATTGATAAAAGAATTGGATAATGAAGTTTTTATATTAGTGGATCGCAGTAATATTATAAATCTGAATCATATTATTCGGTTAAAGGGGGATACGATTTATCTTACAGAGGACGAGCATATCATAGTTACGCCGGCCAGGATGTCAAAATTGAAAGAGAGGATTCATACGCTATGGCAGATGAAAAATGGGGCGTATAGTAATGGTGAAGGAAAACTATAGATACCATATGCGTTGGAGGAGTATGAAGTGAATGAAATAGCAATAAAGATCCTTCGATTAGCCATATCTGTCGGCGAGGTATGGCTATGCTATCAGACCGCGTATATTACACTGTTAGAATATAATCATCTTAATATAAAAAGAAAAGTTTTTATATGGGTTAATATTTTTATACTGGGAATTCTATTAGCAGGTAACAGGTCTGTAATTTTTTTTTCAAAAACTATGCTTTGGTTTTGTATTATAGTAACTAGTGCATGTATATGGATTGTTAAGAGAAAGCAGATATTTTTGATTTTTGTAACAACTTTATTGTATTATACATTAGCTGCGGTACTGGATATGTTTTTTGCATTTATAAGCATGGATTTTTTGAAAGAAAATTTTATATATGATGTTTATATTTATGCGTTATCCTTTATGAGTGTGAATATTTTTATTTGTTCCAGATTAATTATTTGGTCATTGATTCAGTTGTTGAAAGGAAAGGATATTTATTCTAAAATTAGCGTATTTAAGTGGGAAATGTTTATAACAGGGATCCTTTTGCAGATTGTATTAATAAGATATCAAATTAAAATGGTAGGAATGGTCGCTGGTGTTTGGGAAAAGAGAGGGGTTTCCAACGGTTTTTCTCTATTAGTACTTACAATTTTATTTTTTATAGCAATCATTTTTTATTTGAAATACAAACTTATAAAAAAAGAAAATGAAATTTTAATTATGCGTGAATTAATGATGGCGGAGAAATATAAGGAGGTAATAAAAAATAATCAATTAATTCATGATATGAAGAATCATTTTATAGTTTTAAAAAATTATAAAAAGGAAGAGAAAATAGAAAAAATATATAATTATGTAGACGAGATTAGTGAAGAATTATTAGATACAAATATGAAAGTCTGGACCGGACAAGACATGATAGATTTGATCTTGAATCAAAAGAAAGATAAGGCGGAGAGGGAAGGGATAAAATTTCAGATTATTGTTGTTTCATTTTCCGGTATCAGACTAACGGATAGTGAGATTATTTCAGTATTTGGAAATCTATTGGATAATGCAATTGAAGCATGTATGAAAATAAAAAATGGACATAAATGGATTGACATAAAATTAGAAAGTCAAAACGAAATGTTATATATAGAAGTAAAAAATAGTATCGACGAAGTTCCTTTACAAAAAAATGGTATTTTTGTAACAATGAAGAATAGTAAGATCAGACATGGCTGGGGGTTAATTAATGTCAGAAAAATCGTAGAGAGGTATTCGGGTATATTTTCTTGTCAGACGCAAAATGGTTCTTTTGTAGCAAGCATTACATTTTATGATAATATCAATACAGTATAAATTAGGATGAAAGGGAATATTAAAATGGATCAAATAGGGGAAGAGAATGCTGGTGGTAATTTATCAATAGAACTTGAAGAAATCACGAAATTGATTAATGAAGAAGAAGTAGATAATATTTTATCACATACATTTATGTGTGATAGTTTTTTGACAATTTATTGTTGTTAGTTTTCTTGGTTATAAAAGTAGTTTACTTTTTTAGATAAGTAAACTGCTTTTATTTTATAAAAAATAGAATAAGTTTAAGAGAGGAGCGTTATGTAGTTGGGAAATACTAAAAAGTGTCGTAGTTTTATGGATGAAATATTGTGTAAAGATATGCCTTTATCTGGTATAGAATATTATTCTGATGAGATAGGATCTTCAGTATATTTTATTAAGTTTTATAGTAGATTTTTAAACTATGGAGTGAAAAAATTATCTAGTTTATTGGAAGGGAAAAAGAGCTTTAAAAAAAGAATTTATCAGGACTATTCACATTGTTTAGCTTGCCAGTTGCAAAGAATTTGCTTAAGAACACTCCTTGCAGAACTTCAAAGCTATAAACAAAATGGAAAATTGATAGGTAAAGATATCAAAGAAGAGTATATATATTTCTGCGAAGAGATTGTTTGTAAAACAGAGTTCATAGAGTGGATACTTGAAGAGTATCCGGTTTTGAGGAAATGTGTAGAGGATAGAATTAAGAATCTTACATTATATTATACTGAGATTATATTACATTTTGAAAAAGATTGTAAGTCCATACAACATACAATTTGTAAAGGTGTAAAAGTTCAAAATATATGTAAAATTTCAAGTGGATTTTCTGACGTACACAATAACGGAAGGCAGGTTGTAAAGGTATTACTAGATAATGGTATAGAGGTATTATATAAGCCAAGGTCCATGGAAAATGAGCAGAATTATCAAAGTTTATTGAAGTGGATGGAAGAAAAGACCAATATTTCTCAGAAATATTACAATATTATTTCATATATGGATTATAGTTGGAGTGAAATAATAAACTACAAAACCTGTAATTTTAAGGAAATGGTTCATAGATATTATGAAAGATTAGGTGTCCAGTTATTTGTAACCTATATGTTGGGAACAAAAGACTTGCATTATGAAAATCTGATTGCTTCGGGTGAATATCCAGTATTGATAGATTTGGAAACATTAGTTAGTGGGAATAGGAAACGGGGTGGAGTGACTGTAGAAGAAGAAATATATTACCAATTATCGCGGTCTGTTTTGTCCGTAGGTTTGCTTCCTACTTATAGATGGAAGCAAAATGGAAATGGATTTAATAGTAGTGGCATAACCGGGAAGGGAGGGCAGAAATATCCATTTAAAGTTCCGATTATTGTAGAAGAAAAGACTTCTAAAATGCGAATTGATTATGACTACCCGAAATCTCTGTGTGCAAAGAATCTAGCTACTGTTCATGGAAAATACTATGCTCCTTTATTTTGTAAAGATGAGATTTTGTATGGTTTTACAAAGGCATATTTGGCAGCATTAGATAGAAAGGATGAGTTAGAGAGAATTTTGGGAAAACTTAGTGGAACAAGGAGTAGAGTTTTGATTGCAGATACGCAGAGATATAGTATGATTTTGTCTGCTTCTTATCATCCCAGTCTTATGAAGAATGAGGATAATAGGGAGAAATTTGTGAATTTATTATGGCAGGGAAGAGATAAAGAAGACTGGCAGATACAACAAGTAGTTGCAAGTGAAAGTAAAAGTATGATTGATGGTGATATTCCATATTTTTTCTGCTATTTGAATAAGAACGGTTTAATTACTGCGCAAGGTAAACAGATTGAGGGGTATTTTAAAGACATAGGAATGAAAGCGTTAGAATACAGGTTAGAAAAACTTGGTTTATGTGATCTTGAAAGACAGAAAGAATTAATAACTTTATCATTAGATTTATCAATAGAAAATCAAGAAAATTGTATAAATAGGGTTAATTATGTAGTAAAAGAGGGGGCAAGACAAAGAGAATCAGAAAAAGAACAACAGATTATAAAACAATTGACAGAATGGCTAGTGAGTCATGTGGTATGGAATTCAGCGAGGACAGAAGTAAACTGGTATCAGGCGCGTTTTTTTTCTAAAGATACGTTGATATGGAGTATTGAACCTATGGGTATGTACCTGTATGACGGATTGGCTGGAATGTTATTATTAATGTATAGTTTATCTTGTAAAAACAATGAAGATAATATGTGGAAAATATATATGTCAATTAAAGGCATGTTATATCGTTATACGGAGAAATGCGAAGAGTCATTGGAATATTTACAGTCAAGGAATACGGGAGCGTATGATGGAGAAGCTTCTATTTTATATGTATATTTATTATTATATAAACGCAGTGGTAAAAAGGACTATTTGGTTTATGCGAAGAAACATGCTAAAATATTAGAGAAGTTGATAGGAGACGACCGTAGATTTGATTTGCTTGTGGGAAATGCAGGGGCAGCATAAGTGTTGTTACTTTTATATGATCTTGTTTTGGAGAAGAGATATCTTGATCTTGCGGAGTATGCAATTGAAATTTTGGAATCTAAAGCAGAAAAACAGAAGAGAGGAGTAGGATGGCTTGTAGAAGCAAATTTACCACCTATGGAAGGGATGGCTCACGGAAGTAGTGGGATTATCATACCGGTGATAGCATTATGGAAGAAAACAAGGAAAAAAAAATATTTATATTTAGCTCAGGAGATTTGGGAATATGAAAATTCATTATATGATTCCCAAATTAATAATTGGAAAGAAATCCGGGAAGAGAATAAAAAGCAGACGGATGCGGTGTCATGGTGTCATGGAGCTGCTGGAATTTTGGTTTCTCGAATATTTTGTTATAAAAATATTGAAATACCTGAGTGGAAAGAATATTTTAAGGAAGATATATTAAGGGCTTATACAAAACTGAAAGAATATTGGAAAAGGGATAGCTGGTGTCTGTGCCATGGAATTTCTGGGAATCTGTGGATTTTGGAAAATATACAAGAAGGACTGTTTGATGAAATTGATGTGGAACCATGTTACAAGAAGTATGTGGAATTTAGATTATTGCCACAAGAGAAGATGAATCCAGGGTTGATGAATGGATATGGAGGTATTCTTTATTATCTTCTAAATGTGGAGCGTGAAGCTATTTTGGAATTAAGATGATAAAAGAATAAAAATTTTGGTAGACAATATAAGCGATGTTCATGGCCAAAATATTGATTTAAAGATATAGTAATGGTAAATTTATGTAGAGATTATTATTATAAGAGGTTGTTTTTATGAAAAAAACAAAAATCAAGAAGATAGGAATGGCGATGGCTATGTTAGCGACAGTTTTATGTATCTCGGCAATACCAGCGAGAGCTAAAACCTCAGAGTATTATTTTAACTTAAAGGTGAATACCAGTGATATTTCACTGAGAACCTTAAAAGATGGTGGCAGTGATTTTGAGCAAAGATTTTATGTGACACCTACATATTTTAATAATAATGTACGTTATCATGCTGCATCATTTCTTCTAGATACTCATTCACAATATGGGGTTGATATAGCTTTGTCACCTTCAGGAGTCAATAAAACTGTGAATGGAAGTTATTATAAATACGCGTCAGCAAATAAGTACTATTATTTAGTAGGAACTTATGATGCGGCAGCAACATCTGGACCTAGCTTATATGTGAAGGGTAGATTTACTCCATAAAAGACATTTAATAGGGCTGTTGGGATATTATTTATTCTAGAATATATAACCATTTCCTTAGAGTGCGGTTTATATGATAGAAAAACGGAGCTTCCCAACAGCCTTTTGAAAAGGAGAAAAAGTGAAAAGATACATATTTATTTTATCAATTTCTATACTTTCGCTGGCAATAAGCTTGACAGGATGCAGCAGTGAAAAAAAGCCGTCTGCAGAAAGATTGGAGATAGAATCTGAGGCGGCGTCCATAGATTTCCCGGACAGTTTTCAGAAGGATTATGACAACCAACTGAGAGTAGACGCCCAAATTATTGTCCCGAATGAATTGAAAGGCAAGAAACTGCAGGGAGCAAAAGCAGAATATTATAGTCCGAAGTTAGAGACAGTTAAGCAGAAGACGGAAGAATATGCGGGAATTACGTTGGAAGAATTTGATGTGTTGGAAGATCAGGATTATGAGGGAATTACGGTGTATACGCATCAATACGAGACTTTGCAGGAGGATGTATTAAGTATAACCTACTCGGAGAATCAAAATAATCTGTTATATTATCCGGATGATATGGGATACGTTTTTTATTCGTTTCGGCTGGCGGAGGATCCCAATTATAATGCAGGGTTATTCCTGACGGGAGAGGAATTTGCGTTTGCGGGTATGTCGGATGCATTTCAGCGTGTGAAACAATATCTTGAGGAGATTGGAATTGCCGTGGGGGAGGGATACAGATGCTATTCCCTTTCTTATGAGACGCTGCGTCAGGAAGAGATTATATACGAAGAAGAGAGCCATCGGGAGAGGAAAGAGTGGTCGGAAAAGGATAATGCATATTATTTTGCAATGAATCAGGAAGCGAACGGTCTTCCGGTCTATATTCCATTGTATGGAATATATGCAGATGACAATGACTATAATGCCCCGATTCAAATTATGTATAAGGATTCCGGGATTGGTTTTATACAGACGGGAACCATGTACGTTATTACGCCGATGGAAACCTATGTGAATCCTTTGGGGATTGAGGAGATTTTTGACCATGTTAAGGAGAAATATGATATGCTGATCTCCGATGATGAGGTGACAATCACGCAGGCAAAATTATGCTGGATACCGGATAAAGACAGTGAGAATTTGATTCTGGGGTGGAGCATGAGGGGCCATACTTCCTCAGGAGCGGGTCTCCAGATGTTCTACGATGCGCAGACCGGTAAAGAGTTGATAGGAGTTTCCTTATGAAGTTAAAAAAGGCTCGTTATTTCGGCTGTGACATGAGGCGCGCTTTATTCTCCGGTAATTTCGTTCTGGCGGCTGTGGGAACATTTGTTACTCTGGTGATGATTGCAGAGACGCAGGTTAAGTTTCCGCAGGATGTCTGCTTTATCTATGACGGGGTTAAGATGACCCGGATGTCGCTGCTTGCGCTTGCGTTCAGTGCAGTACCTTACGGAGTCTGCTTTTGCGAAGATTTCGAACATAAATATATCCATGTTTCGGTAATTCGCGGAGGGATTAAGAATTATGTCTGGTCTAAGGTATTTGTTATATTCATCAGCGCTTGGGCGGCAATGGCTGCGGGGATGATTCTGTTTTTCCTTTTTATGAGGCTAAGATTTCCATGGGTATCGCAGGGGAATTCTTCTTATCTGGCTCTTCTTGCGGATGTGGAGAGGGAGAGCGTTATCAGGTATTCGCCGCTGTTGTTTTTGGTTGAGGGGGCTGTGAAGGAAAGCTTGCTGGGCGGCGTGCTGGCGGTGTGTACGGCGTATGGATCTCTTTTTTTCAAAAATAGGTTATTTGTATATACTTTTCCGGTGATGTTCTACTATCTTTGGATCAATTATGCAGGGATATGGCTTCGGCTGCCGGAGCAGACGGAACTTTACCGGATTTTCGGGATATTTTATCGGGTATGGCGTAAGGAATGGATGGATTTCCTGTACGCTATTTTTGTGGGAAGCCTGCTTGTGTGCCTTCTGGGGCTTTTGATTTCCGGAAAAATAACGAATGAGATACGGAGGGATTAGATGATGAACAGAGGATATCTGCCCCGAATGTTGATTCAGCGTTGGGGATGCGGAAAGTCGTATGTATGGCTGTGCCTGAATCTGGTCTATATGGATATCTATATGGCTCCTGTAAGGGGATTTGCATTTAATGTGGGAGAGAAGGCCGCGCCTTATTTTCTGCCCTTCTTATTGTCGGACATATATTATTTGTCGGTGTTTATGCTGAGTGTGCTGTATTTTTTCTCAGATGTTCCGTTTCTTGGGCGCAGGCAGATGTATATTATCATCCGGATGGGGAGGACGAGATGGAATTTTTATAATTGTATCTATATTTTGGCGAGCGGATTTCTGATCTGGATAGCTGCGTTTATTTCCAATATTCTTCTTATGGGCCGTCAGGTAAGATTTACCGGAGGATGGGGGAAGATTATCGGAACGCTGGCTATGACGGATGCCGGGGTTCAGACGGGACAGTTGATTAACATTCCCTATGGGACGATTGTGTATTATCATCCGGTGCGGTTTCTGGCCTTATCGTTCCTTCTGAGCGGACTTGCTATAGCCGTGACGGGAATGAGTATGTACTGCGCCAGTCTGTTTGCCGGTAAGGTCTGCAGCGCAGTTGTCGGCAGTATGATGGTCCTTCTGAGCGGTATTGCGGATTATCTCTTCGGTACGCCGCTTAACTATGTTTCTCCCGTTTCATGGATGCGGATTGGAATCTTTGAGAGCGGGAAGATTATGCGGATGCCGGATATTCAGTATATGGTTGCGGCTATGGTTCTCTTATTGACAGGATTAATGGCAATCAGCGGTTGGAAAGCTAAGAGGATGAACTTATATTGGAGAGAAGAGAATTAGAGGATTAGAGGAATGGAAATAAGCATTAAAGACGTTGACAAATATTTCGGTAGAAAAAAGATATTAGATCATGTTTCCCTCTCAGTCGGAGCGGGGCAGATCTGCGGACTGGTTGGGTATAACGGGTCGGGAAAGACGGTTCTGTTTAAGTGTATCTGTGGTTTTTACCGTGTGGATGCGGGGGAAATCCGGATTCAGGGGAAACGGATGGGACAGGATATGGAGCTGCTTGAAAATGTGGGGATTATTATTGAGAATCCGGCATTTATGGGCGCAAGGAGCGGATATGCCAATCTTGAGTTTCTTTATCGTATACGAAATAAGAAAAACAGGGAGTACCTGCGGGCGATTTTGGAAAAAGTGGGGTTGGATCCTGATTCCCAAAAGCGGGTGAGGGATTATTCGATGGGCATGAAACAGCGGCTTGCAATCGCTCAGGCAATCATGGAGGAGCCGGATATTCTTATCCTTGACGAACCTATGAACGGGTTGGACAGACAGGGGGTAGAAGATATGCGGGAATTGTTTCTGGAACAGAGAAAGGCAGGGAAGACGATTTTGATGGCGAGCCATAACAGGGAAGATATTGACATCCTGTGCGACGCGGTGTATGAGATGGATCATGGGAGGCTGACGAGACTGCCAGCGGCAAATCTATAGAAAAATCCCTGATTCCTGAAAAGAGAGAGTCCCTTGAAATCCCATGGTACTCTCTCTTTCAGTATGCTTAAAAAGGCGTTACGGTAATACTATATGGTATACGTTAATATATAGTCGTCCATTACAAATCCGCCCCCAATATCCGCCGCCTGTTCATCGGTGATTACAAACCCCAGATGGTTATAGACTGCCAGAGTGTTGTCATTATACTTGTTGCAGGTCAGCCAGATTCTCTTAAGTCCCCGGTCTTTGCAAAGTTTAATCAGGAAATTAAACGCTTCTGTGGCAAGATGCTTTCCGCGGCAGTCTTTTTTTATGTAGAGCTTACTTAAAAAAGAGTGTCGTCCTCCGGATGTATACCCATGTAACCGGCGGGGGTGCGGGAACTAAATAGCCGGTAGTATTCATAACCGCCCTGTCCGATCTGTTCTTTGAGGGCGGGATAAGACTGGAACTTGTCCAACATGTAGTTCACCTGAGCCTCTCCGATGATCGGAGTAAAGTGCTGGCGCCATATTTCTTCCGCAAGATCAGCGATTTCCTGGATGTCTTTGTCGGATTCTGCAAGCATTATATTTACTGTGTTCATAGTATGCCTCCTTGTATGCGGCCTTTCGGCTGTATCTTTTAGAATAGCACTATTCAAAGTCAAACTTTGTATATCTGGTATTCATCGCCCCATACCGTGTCCTGACCATCTCGTTTTTCTCCAGCACGTCCTGCTCCGTTCCCGTATACTGGCACCGGATACAGTAATACTCCTTCTTATCTTTATCGTAGAACATATCAATATCTAAGTCCCTCATAAAACAGGAGGGACATCTATAATTTAATTTGCCTTTTCCAGATTGAGCCATGTCGCAAACCTCTCCTTATCCTTTATTTTTTTCTTATAACCCAGCGTAAACATCGGAGAGAAAGCGTAACCTTCACGGATATAGCCTTCCGCCTCCGAAGAAGCCGCCATGGAAACCTTCGTTTCAATAGCCGGAATCACGGCGGATACGGCCGCCGCTCCGACAAGACTCTCTTCGCGGCAGCGGTACTCATATTCGATACTTTTTGTCTCGCCGCCTTCACAGGTAAGCGTAATTCCCGTCATGTCCTCCGGATATTCCGTTGTCCCGTAACAAGCCACCATATACTCGTTCAACTCGACCTCGGCGTCCGGGTCGCTCATCTCAAGGATGGTACGCTCAATCTGAATGGAGCCGCTTCCTTCTTCAAAGTATTCCTTCGTCTGCAGCGTCAGGGATAGATCGGCAAATTCGATTGTCACCGGGTCGAGCGTCAGGATTCTGGCAGCGCCTTCCGTAGAAAAATGCGCCTTCGTCCGGCACAGGCACAGATCCACTTCCTCGCCGCGATAACTTAATTTCGCGCTGCGGATCGTACCTTCGCCCGCATAATGGGTAAAATATCCCGCCCGGTATTTTTCCTGAATGAGGAAAGGATAAGAGGCATCCTGCACATGTTTCGTTCCAATGCCGACCTCCCACTTAAGTTTCGCTGCATAAGGACGTAAATCAAAAACAGCGCCGCCCTGATCCATGCTGACCCCGGCCCTCATATACGGGTCGGTATACCAGAATACCTGCTTGTCGGAGCCATAGAGGATATCCCGCCACAGCGCACATTCCGGCTCTTTGTAGGTCTTTTTCCCGCGGTAATAGTCAGCGAATTCAGCCATAGTCATATCAATGAGCTTTCCCTCTTTCTTAAGATCACCGTAATACTTACACCCGTCGGAATAAGATTTCAGCAGAAGCTCATAAGGAGCCTCCCACCGGCCCATCTTATTCATCCACCCCGGGCCTACGAACATCATATTGTAAGAGTAGCCATTGTTATACTTCTCCTGCGCCCGATACTGGTCGATAAGATTATAGAGATAAGGGAATTCCCAAGTCTTCGTGTCATAGATCATCCCCCTGAGTACATTCTGGGGATGAGTTCCGAAGTTGGAGCCGTTTCCGTCATAACATGCCAGAAGATCCCTGGACAGGTGAGGGATGGCTACAATACCGCTGTCCTCAGACTCATCCGCCGCCGGGGCATGGGTATTTTGTTTAGAAGGGATCCAAGGCGCCCACGGACCGCCGTCGAACAGAGTGTACCAAGAGTTGTTGCAGGTGTGGTACGCTTTCGGGCCTTCCTCCCAACACGTGGCAACCGCACATTTTACGGAAGGATAAGCCGCCTTGATATAGTTGGTCAGATCCGCATCCATATAGTAGGAACCTGTAGACTCAGGATAAAATCCAAAAATATCGTGGAATTTGCCGAACACGTCGTCCACGATCCGTTTCTTGTCCTCCATGGAGAACATCCAAATGCAGAAGTCCTTCGTCTTGTATTTCTCGCGGAACTCTTCGCAGGGAAGCCCCAGAAGGGAGAGTGCAATCTCATCCCCATATACCTTATGGTCGTTCTTGGCGATGGCTACGGCTTCTTCGTTAAAAAGCGCGGCATAGGTCATGTGGATCGTGACCTTCAAACCATTTTCATGGGCAATCCTCTGCTGGGTCTTGAAGATATCGAGAGATTCGGTAAGGAGCTTCTTGTCGCCGATATCTTCTTCTTTGCCGTGTCCCGTGACGGTGGCAGAATACTCAGGAACCATCTCGGGGCGATGAATTACATTAAGAATAAATTCACTCATTTTTAAAATACTCCTATCGTCATTATTTATTGCAGTGCATACGCAGCCGTTTGTTCTATACCGCTGCAAAAAGGTTAATAATATATCCGGCATGTATACCCGTCTGCGCGGGAAAACATGCCGGACATTGATCAGTTACATATACCTTTGTAAATTCGTGTTTTAATTTTATGTGCGGATCATACCGTCGCCTTCCGAAATATTACTTAACAGCGCCGGTAATACCTTCTGCGAACTGTTTCTGCAATACGAAGAATACAATCATCGTAGGAATGGAACAGAACAATACGCCCATCATGATCATACCGTAATCAATCTTGTAGCCTCCGATGGTATTGGCAATCAACATTACCATATTCAGAGACTTTCCGTCTGTCATAATTACCTTCGGCCACAGATATGCATTCCATGCGTTCATAAATGTGATAACTGCGGCAGCCGCATACGTAGATCTCATGGTCGGGAAGAACATGCGGAAGAAGATTCCGAGTTCGCTTAATCCGTCAATCCTTGCCGCCTCGATAATGTCGATCGGGAAAGCACGGGCATTCTGCCGAAACATCATGATCATGAACGGCGTGGAAATCATCGGAAGGAAGAACCCGATCGTCGTGTTCAGAAGTTTTGCTTTGGAAAACATCTGGAACAACGGAATCATCGTTGCTACCTGCGGGATCATCATCGCAAGCAGCAGGATGGAGAATAATTTATCCTTCCATTTGTCATGGTAGACCTCGAATCCATAACCAGCCACCGAACAGATGAGCAGACAGATGACCGTCACTGAGATGGCGTAAACGAAAGAGTTGGTCATGGCACGTGCCAGCGGCTGCTGGGCAACCAGATTCCTGAAGTTCTCCCCTGCAAAAGAACCGGGCATCAGACGTCCTTTTGAGATGTCGATGTAGTTATTCGTGGCAGCGGATATCATCCACAGGAACGGAAATACTGAGATGATAGAAAAAATAGTCAAAAATATGTAGGTAGGAATCAGCCTGCGCTGAATCATAGATCTGTTCTTTTTCTCAGTCACGTGTATCACCTACTTTCAGATTAATAAATGCTAAGACAGCAACAATGATGAATACGAAGAATGCCAGAGCGCTTCCATAACCAAAGTTCGGGGCGCGCAGGAAACAAGTATTGTAAATGTAGTGGGACATTGTAATCGTCGAATTTGCCGGTCCTCCGTTGGTCAGGTTGACAGATTCGTCGAACAACTGCAAAGTTCCGTTGATGGACATGATAAACGTCATGATAATCGTCGGTTTCAGAAGCGGAACGGTAATTCCCCAGAAGGTCTTCCAGCCGTTTGCGCCGTCAATCTTAGCCGCTTCATATACGGAATACTCAATATTCTGAAGTCCGGCAAGGTAGAATACCATATTATACCCGGTCCATCTCCAAATCAGGGCGATAATGATTACCATCTTAGCCGACCATGCGGTTCCGAGGAAATTATATCCCTGATCCAAAAGTCCGATTTTGACCAATGCATTATTAATCAGCCCGTCCTGTGCGAACAGGAAACGGAAAATAATCGCGTAGGAAACCAGAGATGTTGCACAAGGCAGAAATACGCAGGTACGGAAAAATCCTTTGAACCGGAGATCCTTATTATTCAGAAGCTGTGCCAGAAGCATAGCAAGTACCAGCATGATCGGCACCTGAATTGCCAGATAGAAGAATGTATTTCCTACCGACCGGAGAAATACTCTGTCTTCAAACATGCGGGCATAATTGGAAAAACCGGTGAATCTGTAGTTTGCTCCCTTACCTGTCTGCAGTGACAGGAAAAAAGCTCTGATCATCGGGTAGAAGCTCATAACTGCGATCATAATAGTTGCCGGAGTGAGGAATACCCAGCCGGCGGCTTTCTGCTTCGCAATCAGGCCCATACTTTTCTTTTTAGGTTCCATAGAAAAACCCCCTTCGTTCCTTAAGCTATATGTAGTTTGTATAATAGTTCGGGGGAACCTGATAAACGGTCCCCCCGAAAATATTATCGCATAAATCAGACCGGATATGTATTATTCGTAATAGAATTCCGCATCTGCCTGAGCTTGCTCTAAGGTCTTCTCCTTATCGCTGCCGGTCATGATATCCTGAATCGCCGTAGAGATAACCTCGCGAACATCGTAGTAATAAGCGCTTGTGTTGTTGGTAGGCGTCTTCTCTGCGTACTCAACGATAGTAGAGTAGATTGGCTGGTCATTCCAGAATTCCTGTGGAGCCTGATAAGCCTCGGACTCGCCTGCCGGTCCCCATGTACCGATAGCTCCGGTCGTAGGAAGGATGTTTGCATACAGGTCTTCGCTTCCTGCGAATGTCTTTGCGAGGAAGTCGAAAGCCAGTTCCGTATTCTTACAGTTAGAAGTTACATACCAGGAAGAACCGCCGTTGTTGGAGTAGTTCGTAGCGTTTGCGGTCTTCACCAGTTTAGGCATATTGGTAATCGCCCACTTACCTGACGTGTCTTTCATACCCATGATCGTAGCCATAATCCAGTTACCGTTGATGGTTCCTGCACACTGCTCGTTGGTGATGGAGGATACATACTCATCCCACTCGTTTACTTCATAGAAGATACCTTCTTTTACCATCTTCTGATAGAGATCGATACACTCGTTCAGAGGCTCGTTGCCGACGAAGTTCGGAGTTCCGTCCTCGTTGAACAGGGAAGCGCCTGCGGACTGAAGCATCATCATGACTGTATCCTGGCTGTTAGCCTGTCCGGACAGCATGTACTTGCCGGTCTTTTCCTTTACTACCTTACCGATCTCGATAAACTTATCCCAGTCGATGTCAGTGATGTCATCGATGGTATATCCTGCCTCCTCAAGAATATCCGTACGGTAACAGGAAACAACCGCGCCGTTATCGAACGGTACGCCGTAATTCTTGCCGTCTACTGTAGAGTAGCTCAGCTTACCTTCCGCAAACTGTGAGAAATCAATTCCGCTGTCTGTCAGGTCTGTAAATGCTTCCGGATAGAAGGAAACGAACTTCTGGTAGGAGTTATCCTGCATCAGCACGATATCAGGCATGGTTCCGAAATCTCCGGACTCCGCACATGTCTGTAACTTTGTCTCACAGTCGTCAGACAGAGTCTCCACAACCTCAAGTTCGAACTTATCGTTCACGGTCTCCTTGTAGATCTTGGCTGCTTCCTCGATTGCAGGAATATTGAATGCCGGGTCCCATGTCCATACGACCAGCTTGTCCCCACCGCTTGAGCCGCCTTCATCAGAACCTGAATTACTGCCGCTGCTGCTGCCGGAACCGCTGTCGTCAGATCCGCCGCCGCCACACGCTGCAAGTGAGAATGCCATTGCTCCCACAAGTAATACTGAAAGTAATCTTTTCTTCATAATCTTTATCCTCCTTTTGACTAATTACTTCATGACGATATTATATCAGTATAAACGCCCCAAAAGTTGTTAGAATCGATCGTATAGTATGCAAAAACAATCATATATAGTACTGTTGTATGGGATTCGACAAGAAGTGTCATCTTTTTTGGTAGAATTGTAAAAATGTGTATTAAAATCAACAAAAAAACCGCCCCATTAAAGCGAAAGATGCAAGAACCGAAGTTTTTCGGAGTATTTTTATAGATCTTGCACAAAAAGCCTTAATTGCGGCGGTTCCGGATGAAAGGCCGGCGCCTGTTACGACAGAAATACCCGGTCCGGATACCGGCGTTTGAGGGTCTGCAGCATTTGATCGTTTAAGTCGAGCAGGAGTTTGATCTTCTCGCGGTTCTCCGTGATGATCATGGTGTAATAGGGCGTGTCTTCTTCATAAGAAGTATAGTCATACTTGGCAAGCCGGATACTCCCGCCTTCCCTGCGGTACTTGGCTACGGCATTATGCCAGTTGGGGGCGAGGACTTCCAATGCCTCCATGTCAAGATAATGGGCGGATCTGCGGTGTTTTTTCCCGAAAATAACATCGATGGAGAGATGGTTTTCTTCCAGAATATATTCATATTCCTTCTGGCTGTAGGCGTTGTAAAAGTAGTAGAGAACCACCAGAAGAAATCCGGGCAGCATGAAGCCTTGGGAGAGGGTGATGCCCATCAGCAGAAGGATTACTGCAAAAACAATCATGACCGTCCGGAGAAATCCTGTCATGGGCTTGGGTTTCCGTATTACCTGTTCTACAATCTTATAATTATACATGTGAATTTTCCTCCTGACCGCCGTCAGGCGCGTTTCCCGAAACAGGATGCGAAACTTGTATCAGGGAACGCACCGCGGAAGTTTTTTATATCATATCAGTTTAGCCTGCGGAATTCAAGCGGCGTGACGCCCGTGATCTTCTTGAACATAGCGATAAAGTGGCTGGCGTCGGAAAATCCGGTCTCCCGGGCAATCTGCTGCACTTCCATGCGGGGATTAGAAACCAGCAATTCTCTTGCCTTATTGATCCGGAAGGTAGTCAGATATTCATAGACGGAACATCCGAGAAACCGCCGGAACAAACGCGACAGATATTGGGGCGTGACATAGACCTTGCGGCCTAATTCCTGTACGGTAAGTTCCGCGCCGTAGCTGGTTTCAATCTCTTTTATTATCGGGACGACATAACGCAGATATAACGGTTCGTCAGTCAGGGCGCGCGTATGGCGGCTGCTGGTAAAATGCATCAGCAGGTCGTAACATCTGAGGGAGAGGGCGCGTGTATCGGCGGAAAGTGTATCCCAGTTTTCCATGATTTCGCCAATCAAAGAGAGAATCAGGGCTCCTTGTTCTTTCTCGATAAATACGACGGGCTTGTTGCCGACCATCTTGTCTATGCTGTTATCAATAGTTCCGGTAAACGTGGCAAAGGCGGTCAGCCATTCGTCGGTATCCCTTGCGTAGGAATGATGAAGGAACGGAGAGATCAGTATTCCCTCTCCTTCATTGAGAACGTACTGCGCCCCCGGGATTTTGACGGTGCCGCAGCCTTGTTCTGTCTGCAGGTAGTGGTAGAGGGGAAAACCGTTGGGGCGCAGCACCCGGTCCTGACTCCATCCGCATCCGATGGAGTCGAAAAGGAAAGGTTCGTTGACGGGGGAGTTCCTGTAATGTATCGGCATACTTGTCACCTGTTTCAAAATGTTATATTATATAGTTTAACATATTACACTTTTATCTGTCTATCTGTAATATAATTAGGGCAAATTTCAAATGAAGTAAGGAGGAGTTGCTATGGAGCGAGTATTTGATTACGGGAAATTAAAAGACCCGCAGTATTTCCGTGACGGAAGGCTTGACGCACATTCCGATCACAGATACTATGCGTCTGTGTCGGATATGGAAGCAGATTATGAGGAGTTCAAGGAGAGTCTGAACGGGCTGTGGAAGTTCCACTATGCCAGGAATTACAAGGCGGCGGTACCCGGTTTTGAGAAAACCGATTATTGCTGCAGGGACTGGGACGATATCCCTGTGCCGGCCCATATCCAGATGGAGGGATACGACGTGCCGCAGTATGCGAATGTGCAGTATCCGTGGGAAGGCCGCGACGAGATTGAACCGGGGGAGATTCCGGAGTATTTCAACCCTGTGGCAAGCTATGTAAAGCATTTTTCAGTGCCGGAGCGCATGAAGGGGAAGCGGCTCTTCATCTCCTTTCAGGGAGCTGAGAGCGGTCTTGCGTTGTGGCTGAACGGAACGTTTGTGGGATACAGTGAAGATTCCTTCACTCCGTCAGAATTTGAGCTGACGGATTATCTGGTGGAGGGAGAGAATAAGCTGGCGGCGCAGGTGTTTAAATGGACGGCGTCAAGCTGGTGCGAGGATCAGGATTTCTACCGTTTCTCCGGGATCTACAGGGAGGTATATCTGTATACGGTTCCGGACGTACATGTGCGCGACTTGAAGATCTGTGCAATACCGGACGAGACTTTGAAGAAGGCGGCCCTTGATATCCGTCTGGAGATGATTTCCAAAGAAGGGGCGGCCGGAAAGGCGGTGATCCGTCTTGCTAAGGGTAGCGCTTCGGTTATCGAAGAGGAGCTGGAGCTGGGGGCCGAGGTCTCCCGTTCATGGACTGTGGACGAGCCGGAGCTTTGGAGTGCGGAAGTCCCAAACCTCTATGACCTGACTATAGAGATCTATGACGCGGCCGGGACTCTTTTGGAGGTTATACCGGAGAAGGTTGGTTTCAGAAGATTCGAGATGAAGGATCATATCATGACCCTGAATGGCAGGAGGATCGTATTCAAGGGAGTGAACCGCCACGAATTCAGCTGCGTGGGCGGACGATGCGTAACCGAGGCTGAGCTTCGCAGGGATCTTGAGACTATGAAGCGTAACAATATCAACGCTATCCGCACCTGCCATTATCCGGACGGCTCCCTGATTTACCGTCTTTGCGACGAGTATGGGATCTACCTGATTGATGAGAACAATCTGGAATCCCACGGGACCTGGGATACGCTGATGATGACAGGGAATGATAAAGGCGTGGTTCCCAACGACCGTCCTGAGTGGCTCGGAATGATGCTTGACCGTGTGAATTCCGTTTACCAGAGGGATAAGAACCATCCGGCGATACTGATCTGGTCCTGCGGAAATGAATCCTACGGCGGGAAGGATATCTATGAGATGTCCCAGCTTTTCCGTAAGTTGGATCCGAACCGTCTGGTCCACTATGAAGGGGTGCATCAAGACCGCCGCTACAATGATACCAGCGATATGGAGAGTCAGATGTACACGCCTGTTGAGGGAATTAAGGAATTTCTGGCGAATGACAGGAGCAAGCCGTTTATCTGCTGCGAGTATACCCATGCAATGGGTAATTCCTGCGGAGCTATGCACAAATATACCGATCTGACCGACACGGAGCCTCTGTATCAGGGCGGATTTATCTGGGATTATATTGACCAGACTATATGTAAGAAGGATCGTTACGGAAAGGAATTTCAGGCGTACGGCGGAGACTTCGGAGAGCGTCCGACGGATTATAATTTCAGCGCCAATGGAATCGTATATGGAAACAGAGAGGTTTCCCCTAAGATGCAGGAGGTAAAGTTCAACTACCAGAATATCACGGCGGAAGTAGGGAAGACCGAGGTTAAGATCGTCAATAAGAACTTATTTGTCAATACGGATACTTTTGAGTGCCGCGTTACCGTGGCGAGGGACGGACATATAATTAGAAGAGCGACTTTGGAGACATGTGTGGAGCCGCTTGGCGAGGGAATTTATACGCTTCCGGTTCCGCAGGAGACTCTGGCAGGCGAGTATGCAGTTACCGTATCCTTCCACCTGAAAGAGGATAAGATCTGGGCAGAGCGCGGACACGAGGTGGCGTTCGGGCAGTACGTATACCAGATCGAGAAGGCGGAAAAAGCATGCTGCAAGGGTGTGAAGGTAATCAGGAGTACGCATAATATCGGCGTGCAGGGCGAACACTTTGAAGTGATGTTTTCCGTACTTTCAGGCGGGCTGGTATCTTATAAGTTCGGAGGAAAGGAGATGCTTAAGTCCATTCCGAAGCCGAACTTCTGGAGGGCGCCCGTGGATAATGACTGCGGCAACCAGATGCCGGCGCGCTATGCGCAGTGGAAGATTGCAAGCATGTATGCGTCCGACAAGGCGTTGGACGACGAGCTGTTTAAGATGAACATGCTAAAGGCGCAGGAAGGAGAGCACAGCGCGACGGTTTCCTTTACCTATCATCTGTGTACCGTACCGGCATCAAAGTGTCAGGTGTCCTACGAGGTATTCGGGGACGGGCGCGTTAAGACGACCCTTTCTTATGATCCGGTAAAAGAATTGGGGGATATGCCGGAATTCGGTATGATGTTCAAGCTGGACGCAGACTACGACCATGTGAAATGGTACGGGCTTGGACCGGCGGAAACCTATGCGGACCGCAAGAAGGGGGCTAAGCTGGGCATTTACCAGAATCTTGTGAAAGACAATATGGCAGAGTATATTGTTCCCCAAGAGTGCGGCAATAAGGAAGAAGTGCGTTATGCGGAGGTTACGGACAGAAGGGGCAGGGGCATGAGGTTTGCTATGACAAACGAGAACGGGCCGATGTGCTTCTCGGCGCTGCCGTATACGCCGCACGAGCTGGAGAATGCGATGCATCCGTTCGAACTGCCTGAGGTACACTATACTGTGATCCGTGCATCGAAAGCACAGATGGGTATTGCGGGGGATGATAGCTGGGGCGCGCAGACCCATCCGGAGTATTTGATTGATGTGAGCAAGAAGATGGAATTTAGTTTCTGGTTCTGCGGTATTTAGATTTGTATATTTGAGAGAGCAAAGCCCCCGGCAGAGAGATCGGTTTCTGCCGGGGGCTTTTGATGCATGGCGATGGGATACTGCCTGTTTACTTTGTTCCCCGGCAGTCTGTTAAGTCAGATTAACAGGGACAGATACTGCTCGTAGTTTACACCGTCGTTGCGGGGGATATGCTCTTTGACGGAATCTATCAATGCAAGTTCAAGGAATTCTCCCGCCCTTTTGATAATGGAGGGCAGGGAGTCGCCCCGGGCGCATCCGGCGGCGATGCAGGATGCGAACAAGTCCCCGGTTCCGGAATAACTTCCGCCCACATAGGGGAAAGAAAACAGAGCGGAATTCTCCGGGGTAATAAGCAGATTCCCCATCTTTTTTGTACCGTCCGTATCCTGATAATGAATTCCCGTAACAATCACATTTTCCGGCCCCTGCCGGCAGAAGCCCTTGCCGATTTCCTGAATTGCTTCCACAAGCCTGTCGGGAGAGCTTTGTGAAATGACGGATTGGTAGTCGGTGTCTGTCAGAAGGCATAATTCCGTGAGGTTCGGTGTGATGATGTCTGCCTGTAAGGTTAATTTCCGCATCTGCTCAAGGAGGGAAGCCGTATAGAAGGGGTAGGGGACGCCGTCGTCTCCCATGACGGGATCTACCAATAGGAAAGCGTCCGGGCGACGGAATGTGTCAAGGAAACGGAAGATCTGACGGACCTGCTTTTCTCCGGCAACGAATCCAGTGTAGATTCCGTCAAATTGCTGGCCCATCTTTTCCCATTCTATGCGGAAATATTCCATTTTGTCTGTGTAGTCGTCGCAATAATAGCTTGGGTATCCCGTCTGGGCGGTCAGTATTGCGGTGGGTAGGGGGCATGCCTGCACGCCCATTGCCGAGAGGACCGAGATTGCCGCGGTGAGGGAGCATCGTCCGAAACCGGAAAGATCGTTGATTACTGCTATTTTCTTAGTCATAAAATTTTCACCTGATATATGCGTAGTATTGTTTGTTGAAATATTGGGGTATGTTATCTATTTCCTGACTTCTCTCGCGGTGTTTGCACCACGCAGGAGCTCTATCTTGCAGGTATGCTTTTTATCTTTTTTATAATAAGCAATTCCAACAGCCAGAATCCGCCCCGTATAGCGCGGTTGTTCACCGAGCTTCCCTTGAAAACGGAGCGCGTAGCCGCGTTCCTTAATCTGGCGGATTGCATCTTCTGCAGTATGGTCTACTTTTAGTTCAAGAATGATGCAGTCGTCATTTTTTCTAATTGGGTAAAAGATAAAATCAACATAACCAATTCCTGCTTTGTCTTCCTGTTCTACATAATAAGTATCTCTGGCTGACAGGTAGACCAGTCGGATGACTGAGGCCAGTTCAGCCTCATTATTGTAGTTTAACAAGGGACTCTCCGTGTTATGGGCATATTCCAGTATCTCTGTCATAGTTTGGGTATCCATGGCTTTCGTGGCATAAAGCATCCGTTCCGATTCCTTTGCAAGTCTGTGTACATACCCAAGAGAAGCCTCCTTGCGTACCATATCGGCAAATCTGTCCATCAGTTCTTTGTTGGGGATAGAAACATAGCCATCCTCATAACTTAAAAATCCGTAAACGACCATTGCTGAGAATATCTCATCCCTTGTTGTCAGCTGCATGGATGTCGCGGCGTATTCCTGAACCTTTGCAGGTACGGGAGTTCCGGATATCATCAGCACGAGATCGTCTCTGACGGCGTCCGTGTTTGCATTGATATAATAAAAGATCTCATCATAGGGACCGGAACTTGTCCAGTAACTCCCCATTTGGTTATCGCTTAACGCCCCTACTACGGAACGGGGATTATATAGTTTCTTTCCGGACATTGTCTGATAACCGTTATACCATAAGGTCAGCCCCTTACGGCTTACATTCCGTTTCGTTTCAAGGGAAAGGTAGCGTTGGTAGAGGACATCTGTTTCCTCCTCCGTAAATCCAAAATAGTCACTGTATTTTTCTCTGGACGCCATTGTATATTCAAAAAACATATTTAATTCCGAGCCGCTGGAGTATTTGGCAATGGGAAGAATTCCGGTCATATAAGCCAGTTCCACATAAGGCTGGTCTTTCAGGAGGTTGCCGAGAAAATCAATGTATGCGGCCTGGTCTTCAAAAGTGACGAAGCTTCTGTGGAAGATAAAATCCCATTCGTCCAGAACGAAAATAAATTTTTCACCATTCCCAAATTCGATAATACGGTTAAAAGCATCCCATAGAGAATCCCCCGCAGCGATACCGGCCTCGGGATAATTGCGTATGAGATCCTCTAACAGCCTTCTTTTTATCCGGGAAATATACTGTGTGTAAGTAGTACATTCGTCCGGCAGTTCATTAAATGTAATGTAGATAACGTTATGTTTATTCAGATGTTTCCGAAACCAACTGCAAGATGATATGGAGAGCTTCTGAAAAACACAGAGACTGTCGGCTCCTTTTCCGAAATAAGAGGCAATCATATTCGCTATGACTGTTTTTCCGAAACGGCGCGGTCTGGTAATACATATATATTTATGCTCTCTGCCGCGTTCCTTCAAAATACCGTCGGTTACGGGGAGTGTGTGATCGATTAACGGTATCAGGTCTTTTATTATTTGAGATTTATCGACAAAATAGGTAGAAGATGCGGTTTCCTGAAATAACAGAAATGGTTTTTTACTGTGAAGATAAACGCCCATGTCTTTTCACTCCTTCCTGCGGCCGTGTTTTTCTGTTGATTTTGATATCACTCAGTATAACACGGGGGAGAAGGAAGAAGCAATAGACTGATGAATTTAAAAAATCGCAGAGTAGGTTACTCTGCGATTTTTTCTTAAACAGCAAATCTATTATACCTATCTAAGAAGAATAATTCAATACCTAAATTATTTTTGTTATATTTTGGCTCAAATTCATTTGAGAATTGCAAAATAATTTTTTGAATATCTGATATATATAACACAATTCTAATTATTTTCGTATAACATATGAAAAATTCCACTAAATATTGTCGCCATTTTTTCGCAGAGTAACCTACTCCACGAAAGAAGGAATCGTTATCTGGTATGTATTGTCCTGCAAAGCGCAGGAAGAATATGAAATTTTGAATATATGTTATGCAGTTCTCTCTGCAAAAGCAATGAAAAAGGGGTTCGTACTGACGTATGATTGCCTGCGCCGCTATGAAGGGGAATGGCACCCGGAACGGAAAATTTTATTCCCGGCGCAGATATTTCTGGAAAGCGAAAACGGGAGCGCCCTGTCCGAAGAAGTGAGAAGGTGTCCCGATCTGAGAAAAAATGAACTGTTTTCCGTCAGTATGGATGAGGAAATGCTTTTAAAAAAGTTGTGCGGAGAGAGAGGAAATTTAGGGATGTCGAAAGGAATTCTCCGTAAAGGAGTTCCCAAGATTATTCTGGGTCCGTTAAAAGGAATGGAGAATCACATCCGTAAGATTGACCGGCATAAGAGGCTGGCGCGGGTCGGTACGTTGGCGGATTTTGTAAGACGGGATGAGACTCGGGATGACATGCGGAATCCTTCAAAGAGTTTGTCTGATATAGAAGATTTATCCGCATATCCGATGGAAGAATGGGGACTTCGCTATATCATGGCAGGGCTTGAGATTACGGATAAAATTATATAAAAGTAATTGAAAAATATCAAGAGTGCATCATGAAGCATTGGCACTTGAAGCATGAATGATATACAAAGGGTTTATGGCTGTGGCTGCATTTGCAGGCATGGATGGCGAAGCATACCTTAACGGAAGGAAGTGCGGCTATGTGGTATGTAATGCAAGTAGTTTCCGGTCAGGAAAATCGGACTGTTCTATTATTGGAGAGGATGGTTTCGGACAGGAGTTTGCAGCACTGTTTTGTTCCTGTGCGCAGATTGAGGAAGAAGTTCCATGGCGCATGGAATGAAGTGACAGAGAAACTGTTCCCGGGATATATATTCTTGGCGACGGAAAAACCTCAGCTATTATACGAGGAACTCAAGCATGTTCCGGCGTTGACGAAAATACTAGGCAAATGCGAAGAATACTTTACGCCTTTGTCCGGGAAGGACGTAGAAACATTAAGGGAGATGCAGGGTGAGAGAGCCGAAGAAGAAAGAGAAATCAGGGACGGGAAAAACAGGAATAGGGAAGGACTTACGGTTGGAATATCCAAGGTTTCTGTGGATAGCGTGAATCAGGTGAAAATCCTGTGCGGGCCGCTTAAAAATATGGAAGGAAAGATTAAGAAGATGAATCTTCATAAACGGATTGCCGAGGTGGAGATGGAATTTATGGGAAGTATGAGGCTGGTGTATATGGGGATTGAGATAGTAAAGGAGAATGAAGAATGTCGGTAAAACCTTTTAAGGACAAGATATGGCTGGCGTCTCCGACCATGCATGGAGACGAGCAGGAATATGTGAAGGAGGCATTTGACACAAACTGGGTATCTACGGTCGGAAAGAATCTGGAAAAACTGGAACAGGGAATCTGCGGCTACGTAGGCTGCTCCCATGCGGTAGCTCTTTCGGCCGGAACGGCGGCATTGCATCTCGCAGTCAAGCTGGCAGGGGTGACAAAAGGGGATAAAGTGATGTGCTCAGATCTCACCTTTGCCGCTACGGTGAATCCGGTGAGCTATGAGCAAGGCGTGCAGGTGTTTATCGACAGTGAGAGGGATACCTGGAACATGGATCCCGAAGCCTTGGAAAAAGCATTTCAAAAATATCCTGATACGAAGGCGGTTATTGTGGTTAATCTGTATGGAACACCCGCAAAGTTAGAAGAGATTCAGGAAATATGCAGAAAATACCATGCGGTCTTAATAGAAGATGCGGCGGAGTCATTGGGGGCTACGTTCAAAGGGAAACAGACAGGTACATTCGGAACCTACGGCATCATCAGTTTCAACGGAAACAAGATCATCACTACATCCGGGGGAGGGGTACTTCTGACGGATGAGAAAGATGCGGCGGATAAGGCAAGATTCTGGTCCACACAGGCACGGGAGAACGTACCTTGGTATCAGCACAAAGAATTAGGGTACAACTACCGCATGTCCAATATCCTTGCAGGAATCGGAAGAGGACAGATGCGGCACTTGGAAGAACACAGGATACGGAAGAAAGAAATTTATCAGAGATATCAGCAGGGGTTAAGAGGATTGCCCGTAACCATGAATCCGTTTTTGGAATATACGGAACCGAATTTCTGGCTTAGCTGTATTCTGCTTGATAAGGGGACGGATGTTACTCCGGATAAGATCAGGGAAAAACTTCAGGAATACCATGCGGAATCCCGCCCGATCTGGAAACCGATGCATCTTCAGCCAGTGTATGAGAAGCACGACTTTATAACGGCGGCGGAAGGAGTAGACGTGGGTAAGGATATCTTCCGCAGAGGACTATGTCTGCCGAGCGATATAAAGATGACGGAACAAGAACAGGAAACGGTTATAGAGATAATAAAGAGATGTTTTAAATCATGATACAAAGGCATAAAGCAGGATTCTACGAAAAATACATAAAACGTCCTCAGGACTTTATTCTGGCGTTGACGGCGCTGATTCTTTTAAGTCCGTTGATGGGGCTTCTGGCAGTTTTGGTGAGTATCTTTATGGGTACTCCGGTGATTTTCAAGCAAAAGCGTCCCGGACTGCACGGAAAAATATTCTATATCTATAAGTTTCGAACTATGACGGATGAAAAGGATTTGCGGGGCAAACTTCTTCCTGATTGTGTAAGACTCACAAGGTTCGGAAAATTTCTGCGTTCGACGAGTCTGGATGAATTACCGGAGCTATTCAACATTCTAAAAGGCGATATGAGTATCGTGGGACCAAGGCCGCTTCTGGTTCAATATCTCCCGCTTTACAATGAGCGCCAGAGGAGACGGCATGAGGTTCGTCCCGGGATTACCGGATATGCGCAGGTTAATGGGAGAAATGCGATTTCCTGGGAGAAAAAATTTGAACTGGATGTTGAGTATGTGGATCATATTCAGTTTACAGCGGATTGGGAAATTATAATTAAGACGATTTTTGCAGTGATAAAAAGAGAAGGTATCAGTTCAGATACTTCTGTGACAATGGAGGAGTTTCATGGAAGTAAAGGATAAGAAGTTGTATATCATAGGTGTCGGCGGATTCGGGAGGGAAGTATCGTGGCTTGCAGAGCGTATCAATGCCTGCAGTCCAAGCTGGGAGATTGCAGGATTTATTGACGACGACCCTACCCTTCATGGAAAAGAGGAAAGAGGTTATCCGGTATTGGGCGGATGCGGTTATTTCGAGAATTGCAGGGAAGAAGTATGGATAGTCTGTGCGATTGGTTCGGCGAAGACAAGAAGGCAAGTGATTGAAAAGCTGAAGAAATATCCGCATATCAGGTTTGCAACCCTGATTGATCCGAGCGTATTGATATCTGAAGAGAATACGGTAGGAGAAGGTACGATCATATGCGCGAACTCGATGGTTACCGTGGGAATATCGATCGGAAACCATGTGATCGTTAATCTGGACTGTACGATTGGACATGACGATATCATACAAGATTTTGTGACCCTGTATCCAAGCGTAAATGTATCAGGAAATGTATTAATAGAAGAAGGCGTCGAGCTGGGGACAGGGACGCAGGTTATTCAAGGGAAAAAGATCGGAAGGGATACGATTGTAGGAGCGGGGGCGGTTGTGGTCAGAGACCTGCCTGAGAAATGCGTTGCGGTCGGAGTTCCCGCAAAGCCAAATAGAGTACTTAATTAAGGGAGTATAAACGGGATGATTCATACAGTAACCATTATAGGAGCGAATGGAACGATGGGGCGTAACGTCGCAGCTATTTTTGCATCTTTTGGAAATGCAAAAGTATATCTGGTTAGCCGTACATTACAGAAATCTATAGAGGCAAAAGAAAAGGCGTTTCTCTCTGTGAGAGCCGAGAGCATTAAAGAAAAAATGTTCCCCAGAGATTATAGTCAATTGGCCGAATGTATAGGTGAATCGGAATTGATATTCGAAGCGTGCGCAGAAGATTGGAAGGTAAAAGAAAACATACATAAACAAATATCCGGATATCTTTCTCGTAATCAGATCGTCTGTTCCGGAACATCGGGGCTGTCGATTACGGCGCTTTCAGAAATATATAATGAGGACCAGCGTTTGGGATTTGTAGGAATGCATTTTTTTAATCCTCCTTATCATATGACCCTGTGTGAATTGATACCGACCCCACATACAGATATGGAGATTTTTAAATCTTTGTGTACGTATGCAAAGAATGTCCTCCATAGAACGGTAGTGGAAGTAAAAGATACGCCTGCATTTCTGGGAAACAGAATAGGATTTCACTTCATTAATGAGGCAATGCAGACGGCGGAAACGCATCGATGCGACGGAGGAATAGATTATATAGACGAGATTCTGGGACCGTTTACAGGAAGGGAAATGCCGCCGATGATTACGGCGGATTTTGTAGGATTGGATGTTCATAAGGCTATCGTAGAACATTTATATGGCAATACTTGCGACTATGCGCACGATACGTTTTTATTGCCTCAATTTGTAAATGCGCTTATTGAGGAAGGGCATCTTGGAAGAAAATCAGACGGCGGATTATATCGTAATCATACCCGTGGCGACGGGGAAAAAACGAGGCAGGTATATGATATTGAAAAAGGGAATTATCGGGAAATAAGGAGATATGCGTTTCCCTTCGCAAAAGAAATGGTCGGAGCGATACGGGCCGGAGATTACGGGTATGCGTTTACATCGATGATATCACACCGGTCAAAGGAGGCGCGTATTTGCTGCGAGCTTCTTTTAAAATATATTTTGTACGGAATGAAAGTAGTAGAAATAATCAGGGGGGGGGTATTTGCGATGGGGACCATGTCATGGCAGCCGGCTTTAACTGGTGTCCTCCCCTGGCTTTGATAGAAGCATTCGGAGGAAAAGAGATCTTTGTAAAACTTTGTGAAGAAAGAATCGAAAACTCTGTGCTTAGAGAAATGGATTTTAAAAACTTAGTAAAAGCAGTTGAAAAATCAGCTTATGATTACCGAAAATTCATAAAAGCAAAGCTGTAATGAAAGCAGAGTATTAGGTACAGGGGATGGAATATATGGACAACGTATACATATTGGGAGGCGCGCAGACAGATTTTGAGAGAAACTGGCAGAAAGAAGGCAAGGGTGTGATCGCTCTCTTAAAAGAGGTAGTGACGGACGCGCTGAAAGTAGTGGGAATCACATTCTCAGATATAGAAAGATTGAATGAAGAAAACAAAGTGGCCTGCTATGTCGGAAATTTTATAGCGGAAAATTATATTGACCAGGGGCATTTAGGCGCTTTGCTGACAGAGGTTCATCCGGCTTTTTACGGTGTGCCGTCCGCAAGATATGAAGCGGCCTGCTCATCAAGCTCGGCGGCTTTAGACGCGGCATATACAAAGATAAAGGCAGGAGAATATGATCTGGCAGTTGTGGTTGGCTGGGAATTAATGAAAACCGTAGATTCAAAAACATGCGCAGATATATTAGGGCGCGCTTCTTATTATGAAACCGAAGGGAAAGATATAGACTTCCCGTTTCCCCGATTATTTGGAAGGCTGGCGGATGAAACAATAAAAAAATACGGGATCGGCGAACAACGGTATATGGATTCCCTGGCGAAGATAGCCTGTATCAATTATGGCAATGCCAAGAGAAACCCCTTTGCGCAGACCAGAAAATGGTTTATGAATTACGAACAGGCAAGCCGAAGGGGAACAAAGACAAACAGTTTCGTAGGGAAGAGGCTTGGAATTTCAGATTGTTCGCAGGTAACGGACGGGGCGGCGGCAGTGCTTCTTGCAAGTGAAAGAATGGTTAAGGAACTTGGGATCGACAGGAACAGAGTACCTGTTGTAAAAGGATATGGACACCGGACGGCTCCGATGTTATTTGAAAAGAAAATGGAGAACGCAAGAGGCAGCAGGTACTTGCTCCCGTGGACCAGACAGGCTGTGGTTGACGCATACCATAGAGCCGGGGTGGGTGTAAAGAATATAGATGTGTTTGAAACCCACGATTGTTTTACATCCTCCGAATATGCGGCTATATCGGCATTTGGAATTACAGAGCCGGGGATGGAATATGAAGCGGTTGAGGATGGCAGGATTGGTTTTGAGGGAGAGTATCCTGTGAATCCCGGCGGAGGGTTAATCGGATGCGGGCATCCGGTAGGCGCCAGCGGGTGCAGGATGTTTCTGGATTTGTATAAGCAGGTGAGCGGGACTGCGGGAGATTATCAGGTAAGGAGAGCGGATGGGAGTATTCCGAAGAATGGGGCGATGCTGAATATAGGAGGGACGGCGACGACTAATTATGTGTTTGTGATTGGGAGATAAAATCAGAAGATTCAACAAACCGGAGATTTGTAATAGGGAAAAAGTGAAAGGATATGACATGGATGCGGGTTTTGATATTGGCTAACATCGATATGGGTCTTTATAAATTTAGAAAAGAACTTCTGGAAGAATTTGTAAAAGAGTATGATGTTTACTTCTGTGTTCCTGACGGAGAGTTTGTGGAGCGCATAAAAGAAATAGGATGCAGATTTATCCCCTGCAATGTATTGAAAAGGAGAAGTACGAATCCTCTTGAGGATTTAAAACTTATAAGATTCTATAAAAAAACATTGTTAAAAATCAAACCAGATGTTGTCCTAACATATACCATAAAGCCAAATGTATATGGCGGTTTTGTGAGCGCTAAAAAAAAGATACCATATATTTCAAATATAACAGGCCTGGGCACCACAATAGAAAACGGAGGATTACTAGCTAAAGTATCAATAACACTCTATCGAATTGGTCTTAAAAAGGCTCAGTGCGTTTTTTTTCAAAATAAGGATAATCAAAAAATATTTGTCGGCAAAGGAATCGTAAAAGGAAAAACACGGTTAATTCCCGGTTCCGGAGTAAATCTAAATGTTTATTCTATGGAATCTTATCCCTCAGATAAAGACGGGATTCGATTCCTTTTTGTTGGACGGATAATGAAGGATAAGGGAATAGAGGAGCTTCTTTCAGCAATAAGAGATGTTCATAAGGTCAGAGAAGATGTTGTTCTGGATATAGTAGGATTCTGTGATGAAGATTATTCGAAAGCATTGGATGAAGCAGAAAAAGAAGGGGCAGTCGTTAATCATGGAATTCAATCGGATGTACGCCCATTCTATAAAACTTGTCATTGCACGGTTCTTCCTTCTTATCATGAAGGAATGGCAAACGTATTGCTTGAGTCTTCATCTACCGGCCGCCCGGTTATAACCACGCGGGTGCCAGGGTGTCAGGAGACATTTGACGAGAATATTACGGGTTTGGGCTGTGAGGTGAAGAATGTGGAGAGCCTAAAAGAAGCCATGTTCGGGTTTCTGGCGTTATCGCAGGAAAAGCGGGAAGAGATGGGACTTGCCGCAAGGAAGAAGATGGTTCAGGAATATGATAGAAGCATTGTTTTGAGAGCATACAAAAAAGAAATTGAGATGGTGAATAATTCTGTTGCTAAAGATTGAAAGAAAGGTAGTGTAAAGTAGCCTATGAAAAACTGGAGTCAAAAAAATAGGCTCCATTAGAACTTTGATAATTGTAGATACGATAGATTTTGGCAGTGTCCGCCACCCTTGACGGCACACCAAAACAATGCTCTGAACGTCTTACCGACGGCGAAGAACTCAAGAACAGATACCAGTTTCTCCGTCTGATTCACAGCATTGTAGCATTGTTTTGGCGTGCCATCAAGGGCAGGTCCCTTCGGGATGGCTAGGTAATTACCTCTGGCTCGGAATCTAAGAACAGATGTGGGCTTAGCCCTGTTGCTGCTTTAAGAGTTCCTGTTGGCCCAGATAGATCAGGAGTTGCCATTTGCCGGGCATATTCCCAGCGCCTTCCAGCAGTTCCACTTTATTCAGCGGTTCCCTGCCGCCGGATTTCTCATGAGGACGCAGGAAGTTATAGTAAGCGACCCAGAGAGAAACGCTGTGTATTGCACCGCCATCCGTACCGTAACCGCAGGTGACACGATAAGATTCCCTGAATGTACGGTTCAAGCGTTCGATCACCTGTTTGAATGGCCGGAATTTTTTGGATTGGTGTTAGTATATAAGTGTGGACAAGAAAAGTTGAACAATCTATACTATCAAGT
>CAJTOH010000002.1 GCA_910577685.1 uncultured Dorea sp.
CCGGCAAGTAGCTTTTCCTTTTGTTCGCTATTACTTTTAGACATTAAGAAACCGCAACCCCTTGATTTCTCAAAGGATTGCGGTACTTATTTTTATTATTTGGCTCTAATCTAAAGATTACTCAACGATAGTAGCAACTCTACCAGATCCTACTGTACGTCCACCCTCACGGATAGCGAAACGAAGTCCCTGCTCCATAGCAACCGGGTGAATCAGCTCGATAGACATCTCTACGTTATCACCAGGCATACACATCTCTACACCGTCTGGCAGATTGCAGACACCTGTAACGTCTGTTGTTCTGAAATAGAACTGTGGTCTGTAGTTGTTGAAGAATGGTGTATGACGTCCACCTTCATCCTTGGTCAATACGTAAACCTGAGCCGTAAACTTTTTGTGGCATGTTACAGAACCTGGTTTAACAAGAACCTGTCCTCTTTCGATCTCTGTTCTCTGAACACCACGCAGAAGAGCTCCGATGTTATCACCAGCCTGAGCCTCGTCAAGCAGCTTACGGAACATCTCAACACCTGTAACAACCGTCTTTCTTGTCTCCTCATGGATACCAACGATCTCTACTTCATCAGAAACATGAAGAACACCACGCTCTACTCTACCAGTAGCAACTGTTCCACGTCCTGTAATAGAGAATACGTCCTCTACAGGCATCAGGAACGGCTGATCTGTTGCACGCTGTGGATCCGGAATGTAGCTGTCAACTGCTGCCATCAGCTCCATAACCTTATCTCCCCACTCGCCTGACGGATCTTCAAGAGCCTTCAGAGCAGAACCCTGAATAATCGGTGTGTCATCTCCCGGGAACTCATACTCGTCTAACAGCTCACGGATTTCCATCTCAACCAGCTCAAGAAGCTCCTCGTCGTCAACCATGTCGCATTTGTTCATGAATACAACAATATAAGGAACGCCTACCTGACGGGAAAGAAGGATGTGCTCTCTTGTCTGAGCCATAACACCGTCAGTAGCAGCAACTACAAGGATAGCGCCGTCCATCTGAGCAGCACCGGTAATCATGTTCTTAACGTAGTCAGCATGTCCCGGGCAGTCTACGTGAGCATAGTGACGGTTATCTGTCTCATACTCAACGTGTGCTGTAGAAATTGTGATACCACGCTCTCTCTCTTCCGGAGCCTTGTCGATGTTCTCGAAATCTACCGCTGCATTACCTGCAACTCTCTCTGCAAGAGTCTTGGTGATAGCTGCTGTCAGAGTGGTCTTGCCGTGGTCAACGTGACCGATTGTACCAATATTACAATGTGGTTTTGTTCTTTCAAATTTAGCCTTTGCCATTTTGAATAATCCTCCTTAAAATACTGTGCGTTTAAAAATATTTACGTTTACTCAGCTAACATTGATTATATTTCAAATCATGCAGTTTTTCAAGCCTTTTTACTATTTAATTAATCATTTTTGTTCGATAATACCTTTTCCTGTACAGATTTCGGTACCTGCTCGTATTTTTCAAAGAACATGGAGTAATTTCCACGTCCCTGAGTACGTGAACGAAGGTCTGTAGAGTATCCGAACATCTCAGACAACGGAACATATCCGCGGACAATCTTACCGCCGCCAAGGTCGTCCATACCTTCGATTCTTCCGCGGCGAGAGTTAATGTCGCCGATAACGTCTCCCATATACTCTTCCGGCATCGTTACTTCTACCTTCATGATAGGCTCGCACAATACCGGAGCCGACTTCTTCATAGCGTCCTTAAATGCCAGAGATCCGGCAATGTGGAATGCCATTTCACTTGAATCGACTTCATGGTAAGATCCGTCGTACACATTCGCCTTAACGCCCACAACCGGGAATCCGCCAAGGATACCGGACTGCATAGCTTCCTCGATACCTTCGCCGATCTTAGGAATATATTCCTTCGGAATCGCACCTCCGACTACCGTAGACTCGAACTTGAAAGTCTCCTCGCCGTTGATATCCATTGGCTCGAACTTAACCTTACAATGTCCGTACTGTCCACGTCCACCGGACTGCTTCGCATACTTGCTGTCTACGTCTACCGCCTTGGTAAATGCTTCCTTGTAAGCAACCTGAGGTGCGCCTACGTTCGCCTCTACCTTGAACTCACGGAGAAGCCTGTCAACGATAATTTCCAGATGAAGCTCACCCATTCCGGCGATAATCGTCTGCCCTGTCTCCTGATCGGTATGGGCGCGGAATGTCGGGTCTTCTTCTGCAAGTTTCGCGAGAGACTCGCCAAGTTTGCCCTGAGAAGCCTTGGTCTTAGGCTCGATTGCAAGCTCGATAACCGGCTCCGGGAATTCCATTGACTCCAGAATTACCGGATGCTGCTCGTCGCAGATGGTATCGCCTGTCGTCGTAAACTTGAATCCAATCGCTGCCGCGATGTCTCCGGAATATACCTTGCTCAGTTCCTCTCTCTTGTTGGCATGCATCTGAAGGATACGTCCAACACGCTCTTTCTTGCCCTTTGTTGCGTTCAGTACGTAAGAACCGGAGTTCATCGTACCGGAATATACTCTGAAATATGCCAGCTTGCCCACAAATGGGTCTGTCATAATCTTAAATGCCAGCGCTGAGAACGGCTCTTCATCAGAAGAATGTCTCACCGTATCATTTCCGTCTCCATCAACGCCCTGAATCGGCGGGATGTCAAGCGGAGAAGGCATGAACTCAACAACTGCGTCCAGAAGTTTCTGAACTCCTTTATTTCTGTAAGCCGTTCCGCAGCATACCGGAACTGCCGTACACTCGCAGGTCGCTTTTCTTAAAACTGCCTTTAATTCATCAATAGACGGCTCTTCACCTTCTAAATAAGCCATCATTAAATCATCGTCTAATTCACAGATCTTCTCGACAAGTTCTGAACGGTAAAGCTCTGCGTCATCCGCCATATCCTCCGGAATGTCCACGATCGAAATATCATCGCCCTTATTATCATTATAGATATAAGCCTTCATCTCGAAGAGGTCGATAACTCCCTTGAACTCGTCTTCTTTTCCGATTGGAAGCTGGATACATATCGCATTCTTTCCTAATCTGGTCTTAATCTGTTCTACCGCACCATAGAAATTGGCTCCCAAGATATCCATCTTGTTAATAAACGCCATTCTCGGTACGTTGTATGTGTCTGCCTGACGCCATACATTTTCTGACTGTGGTTCAACTCCGCCCTTAGCACAAAATACACCGACTGCGCCGTCAAGTACACGGAGCGAACGCTCTACTTCTACTGTAAAGTCAACGTGTCCCGGGGTATCAATAATATTGATACGGTGCTCTAATTCACCCTCTTTTGGCTTGCAGTTCTCCTGCAGCGTCCAGTGACATGTTGTAGCAGCGGAAGTAATAGTGATACCTCTCTCCTGTTCCTGAGCCATCCAGTCCATTGTAGCAGTACCTTCGTGAGTATCACCAATCTTGTGATTAACACCGGTATAATACAAAATACGCTCTGTTGTCGTGGTCTTCCCAGCATCAATATGCGCCATAATACCGATATTTCTAGTTCTCTCTAACGGGTATTCTCTTCCTGCCATTGCTGCCTCCTAGAATCTGTAGTGTGCAAATGCTTTATTTGCCTCAGCCATCTTGTGCATGTCTTCTTTCTTCTTCACAGACGCACCTGTGTTGTTGGATGCATCAAGAATCTCATTTGCCAATCTTTCCTCCATTGTCTTCTCGCCTCTCTTGCGTGAATACAATGTCAGCCAGCGAAGCGCTAAAGCCTGTCTTCTGTCAGCTCTTACTTCGATCGGCACCTGGTAGGTTGCTCCACCGATACGTCTTGCCTTAACCTCGAGTACGGGCATGATATTGCTCATAGCCTCTTCAAATACTTCGATTGCCGGCTTATCGGATTTTGACGCAACTCTGTCAAACGCTCCGTATACAATCTTCTGTGCTACACCCTTCTTGCCGTCTAACATGATGTTGTTGATCAGCTTTGTAACCACTTTATTGTTGTACAACGGATCTGCTAATACATCTCTCTTTTGGGTATGTCCTTTACGTGGCACGGTCCTTCCCTCCTTAAACATAATTGTGCAATCAAAAACTGCACTGATTAATTCATCGGTACTCACATGTGTCTTTCTAATGATACTGTGTAGTGCAATCTATATCCTTGCAACTTACTTAATCATAGTTCTGTTTGTGACTACTTTTTAATGAAGTTCTTCCTTGCTTTGCTCAGAAGAACAACCTTCACACTAGGTTCGGCAATACCTCACCAAATGTTCAGGTTTACTTTTTAGCGTCTTTCGGTCTCTTGGCACCGTACTTAGAACGTGCCTGCCTTCTCTTAGCGACACCTGCCGTATCAAGCGTTCCTCTTACGATATGGTATCTTGTACCCGGAAGGTCTTTAACTCTTCCGCCGCGAATCAGGACAACGCTATGCTCCTGAAGGTTGTGTCCCTCTCCCGGAATATAACTTGTCACCTCGATACCGTTAGACAGACGTACTCTGGCGATCTTACGAAGAGCTGAGTTAGGCTTCTTAGGTGTTGCAGTCTTAACTGCGGTACAAACACCTCTCTTCTGAGGAGCGGACGCATCCGTACTTCTCTTCCTTAAAGAGTTATACCCTTTCTGAAGCGCTGGAGCTGTAGACTTCTTTACAGATGTCTGACGGCCTTTCTTTACTAACTGGTTAAATGTTGGCATTCTCTTTCACCTCCTACGATTATAATAAGTTGCATTCTGTTGCCAATCTACAGGTTTTGTATTACCTGCCTCATGTGTCGAAATATTATTTTTCCGATACACGCTAGATTAGTTTATTACGAATAATCACCCTTGTCAAGGGTTTTTCCGTTTTTTTACTCTAATTTATCTTACTACATATAATAATGTAACAACACCTCCCCGCCGTTTGGGTTATGCCTCCTAATACATGACTCCCAACGTCATCTCACTCATCCATTTTCGCTTCTGCTCCATAGATGAATGTACATAACGGTTCAGCGTAATATTTACATTTGCATGCCCTAAGATCTCACTCAAAGTCTTGACATCAAATCCCCTCTCTATACACCTTGTTGCAAATGTATGCCGCAATGCATGGAAATTTACGATATCCATATTGCACTCTGCCAGATATCTCTTGAAAATATTTTCGTATGTTCTGGGTTCAACAAACTTTTTAGATGTTCCGGTCAGCACAAACACATCATCATCCGATGTTTTCAGACGTTTCAGACGCTCTACCATAAATTCCGGCATTGGAATATCTCTAACAGAACATGCGCTCTTAGGCGAGGTGATGATTACCCTCGTTTTCCTGTTTTCCCTGCCCTTCCAGTCTACCTCGGCATTAAAATTCTGTATTCTCTGCATGGTAGACCTTACCTGAAGAATTCCATCCTTATATAAGATCTGTCCTTTTCTCAGAGCGCATATTTCCCCCAGCCGAAGCCCCATGCACAGACTCAGAAGTATCCCCGTCTTTTTCAGATTATAGACGTCTTTCATAAGGAAACGTTCCAGCCGGAACTGCGTCTGCTTATCCAGAACCTGAATCTCATTCTCGTTGCCCCTGACACGGATTAATTCAAAACGGCACGGAATATCGACATCGCAAACTGCCGCGTAACGGCAAATATCCTTCAATACAATAAGAAGGTCTTTCACGGTTTTTTCGGCTAATCCTCTTCCCTGCTTATTCCCGGCATTGAGCCTGCTTTGAACAAACTGCTCAATCGTATCCGTTGTTAGACGTTCCGCCTCAATATCTCCAAGGAGCGGCAGAATATGATTTGACGTCAGATTCACATATTTTACATATGTTGACTCCTTCACTCGTATCTTTGAATTCTCCAGCCACTGTGGTACGATTGTCTCCAACTTCTCATTTTTTCTCATTTGTAATCATTCCTCTCTTTTTTTCTAATGATTATATAAGAAGAGAACAAACGTGGCATTATGCCACATACAAATTAAGACAAATTACAAGACATGCAGCATACTAGTGAATACATGTTTATTTTGTACATATTTAATTATGTAAATTCTTGAATACGTGTATAAATTTCCCAATAAAGTAATACGATGAGTAAAACGCTGCAAAAAAATAACGCCAGGGATATCTTCGTTTTGAAGAACTCCCTGGCTCTTTTATTTATCTAAAACTATATATTTAAGCCTGATATTCTCTGTACCACCGCGCAAACTTTCGAAGGCCGTCCCGCAAACTGGTGGAAGGTTTAAATCCAAAATCCCTCTCCAATTCACTTACGTCTGCATAAGTCACTTCCACATCCCCCGGCTGCATGCCTACAAGCTCCTTATGCTGATCAAAATCATAGTCTTCTGGCAGCACGTCCGCCGCTTTTAGTTCCTCCTGCAGAATCTCCACAAAATCCAACAGGTTCTCAGGCTTGTTATTCCCGATATTGTATACCTTATAACGAACTCCGTCTTCATTTGCCTGCGGGCTTCGCTGCATTACTTCAACGATACCCTTGACGATATCGTCAATGTATGTGAAGTCGCGCTTGCAATTCCCATAGTTAAAAATCTTAATTGTATCGTTATTCACTAATTTATCGGTAAATCCAAAATATGCCATATCGGGACGCCCTGCAGGTCCGTACACTGTAAAGAAGCGCAGTCCTGTAGACGGAATATCATATAATTTTGAATATGCATGAGCAAATAATTCATTGGATTTCTTCGTCGCAGCATACAGGGAAACCGGGTTGTCCACCTTATCTTCCGTAGAATACGGAATCTTCCTGTTGCTCCCATATACGGAAGAAGAGCTGGCGTATACCAGATGCTCCACTCCTTTATTTCCATTGTCGTAACTATGGCGGCATGCCTCGAGAATGTTGTAAAATCCAATTACATTAGACTCCATATACACATCCGGATTGGTGATGCTGTAACGTACGCCTGCCTGAGCCGCCAGATTCACGACAATATCCGGGGTATATTCCTTGAATATGCGGTCTATAAATGCTTTATCAGCAAGATTTCCTTTTAAAAAAATAAATTCGGACGCCGCTGTTTTCTGCTCCTGCCTGATTTTGTCAAGTCGGTATTCCTTTAGGGCGACGTCGTAGTAGTCGTTCATGCTGTCAATGCCTATGATTCTGATCTTGTCGTATAGTTCAAGAAGTACCTTGCTTAGGTTTGCTCCTATGAATCCGGCTGCACCGGTTATTAAAATTGTTTTTTTGTTTAGATCTACATTTTTATTTAACATAATCCGCTTCTGGTCCTTTCTTTTCACATCTTTGAGACATATTATATTCTCTTTTTGATGTTTGTACAACCATAACGTTATAGCTTCTTCTAAACTTCCGACATAGATCTTATATCTGGTTTCTCCTCCATTCAAATGATTACTGCATCTAAATTAATTTTCACAGCCTCGTTAAATATTTCATGAAATTCTGTTTATTTTTCAATGCCGCAATTGTCGGTCTGCCCAGATCACCTCTCGCTCCAATCGAACACTTCACTTCAATAAGGCTCAATTCGTTCCTTCTCTTTGCTTCTTCCAGTTCTTTATCCAAATCATCAAAGTTATCCACGCATACAACATTAGGGTAACCGCAGGATTTGGCTAACGCTGTAAAGTCAATAGCCCCTGCAACTGTTGGCATACCTCCAACTGTCTCGTGAGCACCATTGTTGATAACCACATGTATCAGATTCTTTGGTTGGTATGATCCTATTACCGCCATAGCTCCCATATGCATAAGGACGCCTCCATCACCATCAATACACCAGATACGGGTACCCGGTTTATTGATGGCCACTCCAAGAGCTATGGAAGAGCTATGCCCCATGCTCCCAACTGTAAGGAAATCACATTCATGGTTCTGTCCATTAGCAACGCGCGTCTCGAATAATTCTCGACTCGCCTTTCCTGTTGTTGAAATAATTGGATCTTTTCCTGATTTTCTCACAATATGTTGAATAATTTCTTCACGCATCATCGTGTTATTATTCTTGTAATCCACTTTTGGCGCATTAGTCAACGCATCTTTGCGAATTACAAAAGCTACATCTTTCCCCTCTGCAAGCAGCTTCTGAAATTCATTCATAGCCTTAGCAACTTCGTCATCGGTTGTTTCCTTCCCAATAATAAATGTTGATATGTCCATATCCTCCAGCAGTTTAATAGTAACCTCCCCCTGAAAGATATGCTGAGGCTCATCATGGATACCCGGCTCACCTCGCCAACCGACTAAAAATACAACTGGAATGGCATAAACTCTATCATTAAGCAGGCTTGCTACCGGATTGATAATGTTGCCTTCACCACTATTTTGCATATAGACCACCGGCACCTTTCCAGTTGCCAGATAATACCCGGCCGCCAACGCAGTACAATTACCTTCATTTGCCGCAATGATATGATGTTTTGAATCAATACCATACCTATCCATTAAATAGTCACAGAGAACCTTTAATTGGCTGTCCGGTACTCCCGTATAAAAATCTGCCCCTATTATTTCCACGAGCTTATCAATTTTCATTTCATCCTCCTATCACAACTCGTCAATTAGTGTAATGATTTTTTTTATTGGCATCAACCTGTCATCAACCTCTTTTGCTCTGTGATAACGCAGGATATCTACAGCAGTTTGTTGCATTGCCGGAAATGCGGATCTTGTTAACTGGTTAGCGTAGATCACGATATTCACGCCATGCTGGGCCAGTTCTTCCTCAGTTATTACATTAAAGCTACTCGGTACAACAACAATAGGCGTTTTCTTATCCTCATCTCTAAACTTATTGCAGAAATCGATAATCTCTTCCGGGGTTTTCTTCCGACTATGAATCATGATACCGTCGGCACCGGCTTTGACAAAGGCTCTAGCTCTTTCTAGAGCATCTTCCATTTTCTTTTCCAAAATCAGACTTTCTATACGGGCAATGATCATAAAATCATCAGTAAGCTGCGCTTTTTTTCCTGCTGCTATCTTTGCACTGAACTCTTCGATAGTTGCTTGGGTCTGTTCGACTTCAGTGCCGAAAAGACTATTTTTCTTAAGTCCTTTCTTATCTTCGATAATTACAGCACTCACCCCCATACGCTCTAGGCTTCTCACTGTATAAACAAAATGCTCCGTCAATCCGCCAGTATCCCCATCGAATATGATAGGTTTCGTAGTTACTTCCATAATATCATCAATTGTTTTAAATCTACTGGTCATATCCACCAGTTCAATATCCGGCTTCCCCTTAACAGTGCTGTCGCACAGACTTGAAATCCACATGGCATCAAACTGATCCAGCTTCCCCTCATGCTCAACAACAGTCTTTTCGACAATCAAACCAGTCAATCCACTGTGAGCCTCCATGACCTTTACGATAGGTGTCATGGAAATTAGTTGACGTAAGCGCTTCCTCCGATACTCTGGCATAGCAAGTTTTTCACGAAGCTGCATGTCGATTTTCTTTACCTTCTCATTACATGTATATGGAATATCGACAAGTTCACCACCATAAGTTTTCAGCATTTCTTCTACATGGTCACGAATCGCTTTTTCTGGCTCCTCCATCCAGTTATCACCATGAACAACATAATCTGGTTGAATTAGCGTGATCACATCATCATAGAGCATATCATTCTGGATAACAACCTCTTCCACGCCATCAATACTGCGATACAACTTAATCCTCTCGTCCTGAGAAATTGTCGGGAATTTGTTATATCGAATCAACGCTTCATCAGAAAGGCAGCCAACGATAACCTTCCCTCTTTTGTGCGCCTCCTCAATAATATTAATATGTCCATCATGAATAATGTCTGTACAAAAACAAGTATAAACCGTTTTCATTAGTCTTCTCCTTCATCATTTATAAACCACCGGTACCTGAACCCCGGTGGAGGCAAGTGCCTCTTTGAATACTACAAAGAAATCTCTGATGTCAGCTTCATCAATCGCCCCCAACGCACAAAGTCGAAATGTATTTGTCGTGTTAATTTTTCCAGGATAAATGGTAAAACCACGCTCATAACAATAATCATGAACTCTCTCGAAGTTCCAATTCAAATCATCCGGATAAATAATGGAAGAAACAAGGCCACTCCTCCACTCCGGCTTGATCACTTGACGAAACCCTAATTCATCTAACCCATCGTTAATAGCGTTAAACACACGCGTGTGACGAGCCCATTTTTTCTCCTCCCCCTCAGCCCAGTATTCTTTAAGAGCCTGAATAGCAGCATAGATGGTTTGGACTGGCGGAGTGAAATGCATCTCACCTGTCTGCTCAAAAAATTCATACTGAAGATACAGGTTGCAATAATATGAGCGTTTCGGATACCCTTTACTCTCCTCTATAATAGCTCTATTGCCAACTACAAAGGATAATCCGGTAAACGCCATCAACCCTTTCTGAGCAGATGCCATACAGAAGTCGATATTATCCTGCTCAATATTGATCGGACGCATTGCATAGGTGGAAGTCGTATCGACGGTAAATAATGCACCGTATTTGTGCGCCAAAGCACCAATCTCTCGGACAGGATTCAGGATACCCGTTCCAGTCTCATTATGCGTAGTATGGACAAGGGCAATGTCCGGATTATCTATTAAAATTTCTTCTATTTTTTCTAAGTTAGGCTGCTGGTCCATCGCGAATTGAAGATCAATATGAGGTAATCCATAATATTGACAAATCTCAACAGCTCTTGCACTGTAAGCTCCATTGTTAACCACAAGCACTCTTTTCCCCTCCGGAAGGAGACTATTGATACAAACATCAATATTAATGGTTCCACTGCCGCAGAATAACACACTAGTGTACTTTTCTAAATCTCCATGGACAATTTTTACAAGATCTTTTCGAAGATTTTTCATTAAACCACCGAACTCTTTTTCACGTGGACAGATATCTGGCACTATCTGTGCATATTTCACTGTGTCGGTTGTTGTTGACGGGCCTGGATTTAACAATATATTTCTCTTGATAGGTTCCATAAGCTACTCCTTTGTTCATTCTGTTTTACTTTGTTTCAATCTCTTTTTATGATCATTCTCTTTTGAACATAAAACATCCATTCCGTATAAAAAATTTATTTAAATAAGATCTGTGTTCATTTTAACAGGTCCTCTTAATTGAACAGGAACATCAGTCTTTTCCGTAATCCAAATAAGCAACACAAGACATCCCTTTTTTACACATCATAGGTTTTATCTATAGATTTGAGCTCTTTAAAAGTATCTATCTCAACAATATCCTCATCGAAACATTCCCTGACTTCGACCGAATAGTGCTCTTTGCGATATACGAGAGGAACCTGCTCCCAATATCTTTCTTTTCCTCCTGGCGATACATATACATCTGAAATGTCCTGGGATAACTTATGACCATCAATCTCATTCCAGTAGGATATACCTACCATCTGCCATATATCGTTACCCTCTCCCCCTACTTTTTCCTCCTGTATAATCCCGTCCTTTACCCTGAAACACCAGTCATCAGTACGATCTTTCTTAATTGCAAGAAAATCCGATGTATAGTGATATTTCTTGATAATCTTCGGATTACTGATCAGCAAGTCACCCTCAAAAACATACGAATTACATAACATATACCTAGCAACAAGTGCGCTAGAAATATTATTTGCCTCATTGTATACAGGGTTCTCTAGGAATTTAATCATTGGATACTTATAGAGCAACTGATCGAACAATTCCGCAAGGTAGCCACGGACAATATATATTTCATTAACGCCAGCTTCCAGACATGCGTCTATGAGCCTATCAATAATCCTAACTCCCTGAACACGTACAAGAGGCTTTGGTGTATTAAGAGTAATTGGGACAAGACGTGTACCAAAACCTGCTGCAATAAAAACTGCTCTCCTCGCCCTGTACGGTTCAAGAGCTGTAAAACCGGCATTGGTGATCATTCCATCGATAACCACTCCCGCCTTGGTAAGTTCTTTCATTACCCGATTAATCGTCCCGAGGCTGTAACCTGTCACTTTCTCAAGTTCCCTTTGTGTAAAAATAGATGTCGTCGTTGCTAAGGTCTCTAGGATATCGAATTGCTTTTTAGTCAGTTCCATAATAATCTTCCTCTTCTCAATTTACATGGTTGTAAATGTTTAATTAGATGAGACAAATAAAAATTTATCTAATAAATATTCTTTCAAATTCTTCAACTAATTCTTTTTCTTGTGGTATATTCCTACGCCCACGTTCACTTATTTTCTTTGCAGGAACGCCCGCAACACAAATATTTTTTTCTAATATAGATTTATTTACTACCGCGTTCGCACCGATCACAACGTCATCTTCAATTTTGATAGATCCAAAAACTTTCACACCAGGAGAAATAAAAACATTATTACCAATGATTGGTGCGTGATCATTAAAGCCAAGCTCTGTACCAATGTTTACACCCACATGAATACGGCAATATCTTCCAATATGTGCCCCTGAATTGATAATAATAGGTCCGATATGTGCAATGCTCAACCCCATATCAGCCACATTTAACGGTATACTAAAGCCTAACTTTACACCAAGTAAATCTTTACGATGTCTGTAGTAAAATGATAATAATTTATTTACCCCCCCCCTCTATTATTGAAGTAATATTCAGCTTTTCTAAGTAGAATTTCATATTTCCATATGACATCTCCAAATGATGGTTTGTCCCGTTTTCGTTCTAATGCATATTTGTCAGCTTTTAAGTATAGTTTCAAATCATCTTTCGTCATAATCATAGAATATACCTCTCTGCTATTTATTTGTATATATCGCTTAACATCTGCACACTTCTTCTATAAATAGCTGTTTCTAACTGCATTTATGTGTTTTGAGAATTATATAATTTTTTTAATTTTTCTTCCATCTCCCCATACAGCCTTAGAATCATAGGGACGATCTGGAAATGCACCGTATTTGAGCTTGATTTTGTAGTCATTCTCTTTTATGAATCGTTCAACACGATCAGCTAATTTTTCCGGATATCCAGAGCAAATATTAACCACTCCAAGAACTTTATCCTGCCCAATCACTCTTGCCACCTGCTCACAAAAATCTTCATAGTCTATAAAGTCAAACTGATTCTGTCCCATCGTGAAAGGAAATTCCTCTTTTCCCTCTGCTTCAGCCGTCGTAATCTTTGAAAAGACAGAAGAACCGTATTGACTATTACCAACAATATAATAACCTCTCAACCATTGGAATTTCTTATTCCTCTGTTTACAAAGCATTTCTGACAACTGTCTCAACCCATTTTTACTAATACCATACGGTGTTATCGGATTGCATGGTGTATCCTCTTTTATACTCCCTTCAAAGAAGCCAATCTCATGCATAGACCCCATGGCCGCAATTACCTTTACCTCCGACTCAGCAAAATTTTTAATAAAAGCATAGTGTTTAGGCAAATCATCAATGTGTGCATCCGAGTAATGTACGAAACCATCACGCCAAGCAAGATGAAAAAGTACATCAGGCTGTCCGAAATAGTTGTATGGGTCCCCAATATCAAAAAGATTACAGGCTCGTCTATCCGCTCTCTCGTCTACATGGTCTATCCTAAAATCAGCAGCTACAACCTCATTTCCGTTATCTAAAATATGTTTAACTATTCCTTGACCAAGATATCCATTGGCTCCAGTAACTAGAATTTTCATAGTCATTTACCTCGTTAGAATTTAATAATATTTTTATTCTCCAACCCCACTAATAAAGTGACTCCTTCTAAATTTTAATTTTATTTCTCCGATGCCTGCCTCTATTACGCGTTCCATCGTTACAATATAGAAATTTTCTTTCATAAACTGAATTTGTTCTCAAAATAACTGCACATCCACTTCCTTAGTCTTAGGATATCGGGAATTATTTGATCGTTTCTCCGCCGCATACAGGACATAAATCATAGAATTCTTTCGGCCTTAACCGGTCTTTTTCAACGCGTCCCAAAAGCTCCGTCAGCTTCTCGTAATACTTCCCGGCAGAATTTTCCTGATAATACGGATTCACCGGAGTTTCTCCGCAAAGCTCCATCACGCTTCGGACTGCATTTACAATCCTGTCTCTGCGGCACTCTACATCAATCACGCTATTCCCTCGCACGCGTCCTTTCTGGCGATCCCCGATGTTGACCGTATAGATTCCAAGGCTCGGTGCCTCTATCAGGCCGGAAGAAGAATTTCCCACCAGACAAATACTGTTCTTAAGCAGATAATGATACGCATCCGTATGAAGATTCTCAAAATATATACAGTTTTTATTCCTATCTACAAACTCCGCCGTCATCCTCCGGATAATCCCTGAATTCGTGTCTGCGTTGGCTCCCAGAAATACAAACCGATACTCCGGAAAATCTCCTGCCGCGGACAAGAGTTCCTCCATCTGCCGTACCACGTCCATGTTTGTCAGCGTCTCAGGATGGAACAATACAACAAAATATCCCTTTCTTTCCAAAGCCTTCACGTCATCCGGTACATTCTTCTCATCCATAAAAAGACAATTCTCCGCGCCCAGCGCGCCCAAAGAAAATACCCTGTCCGGATGCTCTCCCAATTGAATCACTCTATTCCTGTACTCTTCCGTCGCCGTAAAGTGGTACAGGCTCATCTTCGTGATCCCATGACGGATAAATTCATCATAGTTTCCATATGTGGCTTCACCTCCATGGATATGGAGAATCGGAATCTTCTGCATAGCCGCAGAAACCGCTGCAGACAGCATCTCATACCTGTCTCCCAGAATCATCAGCAGGTCATATTCCTGTTCTCCAAAACACAGCGCGAACTTATCCATCGCTTCCGCCATAGTATGCAGTATCATACGATCCGACGAAGAATCCAGCGGTATCTCTATCTTTGCCGCTACCGCGAATCCGTCTTCATAGATAAGACTCACCTGTTTTCCATAGGTATCGCTTAACAAAGCCCCTGTCACAAGGATCTTAAGCTCAATCCTTTCATCCTCCTCCAACATTTTTAAAAACCTGCGCATAATGCCATAGTCCGCCCGGCTTCCCGTAACAAAGCCCACCGTCTTTTTGCCGCCGTTTTTCAAAGCTCTTCCCCTCTCAATCTCTTTTCCATACACAGACATGCAAACTCATAGTCTAATCTGCCGTCTACGTCTATCGAATCCATCCTGGACATCTTATACGCCAAACTGCGAGCGCCGAAGAAATGCTGATTTTCCAGATATACGTCCGGCTTTCCCAGAAAAAGCGCGCCGTTCGGAGAATAATCCGTAAATCCCTGCCTTCTGTAATTGGAAAAATCCGTGTCAAAATATTTCAAACTTCCATCCTCGTCAATCGGGCGAACCAGCACGCCTGCATGTTCGGCCTCCTTCACAGACACAAGGAAATCAAAATCCTCCATCTTACTTTCAAACAAGGCCGACGCTTCTATCACATGCCTTGCCGTGCGAAGGGGAGAAGTCGGCTGTAGTAATGCAAAATAATCGTATTCCCTCCCCGCCTGTGCCAAACGGTGCAAAACATCTTCTAACACCATATATGTAGCAGCCCGGTCATTCGATAATTCATTTCCGCGGTACATAACCTCTGCGCCGTACTTCTTTGATATGCGCCCATATCTTTCGGAATCCGTAGAAACAATGACCTGTTCAAACAAATTGCTTGTTATGGCTGCCTCTATAGAATAAGCAATCATCGGTTTCCCGCATATATCCAATATATTCTTGTCTTTCAATCCCTTTGAGCCGGAACGCGCCGTGATTACCGCGACTTTTTTCTTATCCCGTTTCCGCTCTTTTGTATCTTTGTTCATTGTAATAAACGCTCGATCCTCTCTTCTATCAATCTCTTTAGCACAGAATATCCCTTCCCGGATAAGTGCAGGCCGTCCTCCGTGTATTCCTGTCTCAGGCATCCGAAACGGTCGTCCATGGAGCCCGTATCAATCCAGAAAATATTACTTTTTTCCATCCTCTTTTTCAATTCGAAATTCAGCTCGTCAATCTTCCGGTTACTCCTGTCCGCCCTGCCGTTTACATGGAGACAGGATACAAAGCAAATCTTCGCCTCCGGTTGGTAACGCCTGATATAATCCGGCGTCCTCATGATGCCTGACACAATCTCAGAAACCTTATAGGGATACACAATATCATTCGTTCCATGCATCACCACAAACACCTTCGAAGAAACATTCAACAACCGCCTGTTTAAGATCAACTCTTCATATTCAAAACTTGAAATCCCTCTGATCCCGCAATTTCGTACAGGCATCCCGCATAACTCTTCCACCTCCCAGTTATCTAACTGGGAATGTCCCGCCAAGCAGACAGACTTCGGCAAGTCAGCCTCTAATATTTCTCTTTTTTCCCGAATACGTTCCTCTATGGAATTTCGCAGCAGCTTCACGTTTCGCTCTTTTTTCTTTAATATCAATGCAAGTTCAAAATCATTTCCCGTATTAATCACTAGCGATTCCTTTTCATTTAAAAGATATTTCTCTTCAAAAAAATCTTTTGTGAAATTTCCAATAAAAAATGCATTTATATCTATAGTATGCTCGCCTTTTAAAAAAGAAACCGGTACCGCGCTCCCCTCACAAAAGGGCGTATTCATAAAACATTCAGCCTGCATTTTTGCAGAGTGCAGATACCCCCCCCCCTTATATTTTGCAATAGCATCCGCTATCGTTTCTTTTGTCAGCATAACGGCCCGTCCGGATACCATGAAAAACACGGCGTCCTCCCTGGGAATCTGATCGACAATAACGACTTTTCTGCCAAACAGCTCCTTTGCACTTTCTGCAACATATTCCGAGTCAGTCAGTAAATATACCGAGTCAAAACAATGCACTGAAAGACATTCTTTTGTCACATAAGAAAACACCGGACTCCCCCACACATTCAAAGTAAGAAACTCATTCTCCAAGCGCTTATCAAGCCTGCAGTCAATGATACATTTAATCATTTATTTCCTCCGCCCTACTCCTGCCATGCAAATCCCGAGTCCACAATCAGCTCATCCGTTTCAAAATCATGCTCTGCTTTTTTTCCCAGAAGTTCGTACCACCTCATGGGGCTGATCCCATTTCCGGGCCGTTTACAGGTAATATTTTCTACCGTGTATGTTTCGCCTTTTTCAATCGGCCTCAATGCCACAATTGACTTTCTTGCTACAATCTTGTTTTTTTCTTCGGATTTCGTCACAATCTTACTTCCCTTCCCCCTCATTGCCTCTATCCGGCGGACCCCTTCGCATAAGGCTTTCAACTCTTCCGGCGCGGCCGAAGCCTTGTGGTCCGGTCCTTCAAAATCCTTATTCAGGGTAAAGTGTTTCTCAATCATGTCGACTCCAAGAACAGCTGCGCCGATAGCCGCCTCAACACCCACGGAATGATCAGAGAATCCAACCTTTAAATCAGGGAACTTTCTTTTCAAATCACAGATCGCAAGGAGGTTCACATCCTCATCCGGCGTCGGATATTCCGTATTACAATGCATTAAAACGATATGGCCGGAATCTGTTCCCGCCTCCGTTAATAGATGTATGCAGGCCTTGATTTCCTCTATAGTCGCCATCCCGGAAGATAGGATGATCTTTTTTTCTTCCCCGCAATCCAGACCGCCGATTTTCTGCAGATACGGCAGATTCGTAATCTCGCCCGAAGGAATCTTCCATACCTTCTGGCCTGACCCATATAAAAAGTCTATGGATCCCAAATCAAACGGCGTTGAAAAAACGTCCGCTCCCAACTCTAATGCATAGGCCTTCAATTCCAGGAAATCTTCCCCCGGCAGCTCTAAACGCCTTGTCATCTCTAACTGGGAATCCGCCGTCCCCGTGGTCATTTTCTGGTATTCGGCCTTTGGGGCATATCTCGAAATCAATGCCCCGGAATCAAAAGTTTGAAATTTTACGGCGTCCGCACCGCACTCTTTTGCCTTCTTTATCATTTCACGGGCAAGCTCCTTACTGCCGTTATGATTACATCCTATCTCCGCTATGATATATACTTCTCGCTCCATTATCCTAACATTGCTCCTTTTCCAATCACCTTTGCAGGCACTCCTGCTACCGTAACGCGGTCGCCTACCTGCCTTGTAACGACCGCGCCGGCTCCGACCGTACTCCACTCCCCTATGTACTTCTGCCCAAGGGTGACAGAACCGCTCCCAATGAAACTGCCTGTCCCGACATGTACGTCTCCATTAATCACAGAACCCGTCGAAAGGTTTACATGGCTGCACACATGGCATCCATGTTCTACCAACGCTCTCGTATTTATGATGCAATCGTCTCCAACCACCGCCCCGCTGTTGATGACCGCCAGCTTCCCTACAAAACATCCGTTTCCGATCCTTGCCTGCGGGGAAACAATTGCGGACTTGTCCACCACATTGATAATACGCAGATTCCTCTCCTGTAATCTGTCATACCAGCGTTTTCTGTTAAGGTTATTTCCGATCGACATGAAGAATACATAAGACTGCATATCTTCTAAATCATCTAAACTTCTTGCCACAACGGGGCAGCCAAGGTGCTCTTTTTCCTCTGTAAACTCATCCAAGAATCCCACTAAATCATAATTAAAGCCGTCAATGGAATCTATGACCGATTTCGCATATCCTCCTGCTCCAATTAGAATCAATTTTTCCATCTTAACTTACATTCCTTTCGCTTCGCTCAGGCATAAATAACCACTGAAACATCTTCTATGTTCATTAATTATCACCTAGTATTTAAATTAAATATTTTTTTATTTTGAAAATATATTTCCTTTCTTTATAATATAAAGACACCCCAACATTAACAGTACAATTATCAATAACCTAATTATCAGACTAATACTAAATAATACCTCTGCAAAAATTGCTATTACTGACAAAAAAGAAATTACTAAAATGATGCACTTATAATCATATAGTTGTTTTTTTACAATTCTATAGGAGATTATCCAGTGTGAAAAAAAAATAAAAATATAACTAATCAACGTAGTATATGCAGCAGCCTGATATCCCCATCTAGGTATAAGCAAATAGTTCAAACCAATGTTAATCACCGCCCCTACAAGGGTAACTGGAAAAATAATCTTGTTCTTTTTATATACAAATTCAACATTTGAAAATATATAATAAAAAGAGGAAAAGAAAATCCCAAGTAAAATAATAGGTGCTATATCTGCAGCTTTTAAATATTCATTTCCACCTAAAATAATTAAACCCTCGGGAGCTAAAATCATCATACAAAATGCTGCGATTGTACATATCCAAACAACATAATTAGTTTTAATCTTCAAGTCATTAATTTTGCCTTTTTTAATAGCTTTCAATGCAAATGGCGTATATGCACTATTAATTGAATTAAATGCAATCAATACAATGCTTGAATATGTATACACCACAGAATATAACCCAACATTTTTCATAGTACTCAATTGTTGAATCATTATTCTATCCGCGGAAGACATCAATATCGAAGTTAAATAGTGCGGAATCAAAGGCAAATTGAATAGAACAGCTCTTCTCCAATATTGAGAAATTTTTTTAAGAGAACTATTTCGCCTAATGTTCCAATATAAGAAAATTGCTATAGTCAGTGAAGGGATCACCAATCCTAAAATTCTTCCAAACACCCTATCTTCAGCAATTATTATTGAGAATAAAATACTTAAAAAACTTTTAGTAACAAATAGACCGATTAAAATCACCGAATATGCTTTATAGCTGTAGCAAAACCTTTTTTCTGAACACCAAAATTGAATAATTGCTTCTGACATAATATATACGCACATTAGTACAATATATTTTTGAGAAATGCTAACTAATTGCTTTAGTATAGGATAAAAAATAAGAATACAACTGAAAAAAATGCAGGAAGTTATTAATGTTAAAGACGACAATGAAGCAATTATGTTATTTGAATTCTCAAACTCCTCTGTAAGCAAAACTTCTAGAACACCAGCAAATAAATTTAGTGTCGCCAATATTAGAAACAAAGAATGCCAGGTATTAAATACATTATATAATCCTATTTCTTCAACAGAAAGAATACGATTTATAATCGGTTGTGTTATAATAGATACACAGTTATTGAAAATTGAAGCCCCAACAAACCATATACTTGCCTTAAAAATCTTGCTAGATCTTCTATACTTTTCAACAAGATCAACTACATTTTTCATTATCACGCTCTCACATTTCAGTTAAATCAAGTAACGACCTATAAACATTTTGAGTTGATAGTCCCGGATATTTGAAAATAATATTCCTAATATTTTTCCTATCATTTTTGTATTTATCTGTGTTAGAAATCACATCATCAAATCCTATTTTTAACTCTTTACTATTGGTTGCAATATGCCCTGGACAAAATGATATATAAGGATCATATGATAAGCCTCTAGTCTCACAATATTTTTCTAAATCATAAAGATTAAATATCAATGGTTTATCTGTCAATAAGTAATCAAACACTACCGAAGAGTAATCTGAAATCAAAGCATCTGATACTGCTAATAAATCATAAAAAGAAAACTCGTAGGTACTAATATAAGGAACTATATTAATCGATGAAGTAACAATATCTTTATTTTGCCATGGGTGGAGTTTATAAATTAATAATATCTTGTTATCTTTTACATACTCCTCTAGCCACTCGCAATCATATCCCAATAAGGGGCGTTTTTTTTGTTGTTTCATCTCATAATCTCTCATAGTGGGAGCATATATAATAATTTTTTGAGGAGTGTACCCTATCTTTTCTTTGTAATAATTTAAAATTTTTAATCGTTTATTTTGAGATAAAAGAGAATCATTCCTAGGAAATCCACTAATAAGGCAATGATCTAATCTGACTCCTGTAGAAGAGCTAATTATTTGAGCCGGAAGTAATCCTGTAATCAAATATTTATCAATATATTTCCACCGAAAATTTTTTCCAGGCTCTAAATCATTTTTACACGAAATAAAATAGTTAAAGCAGATTATCTTTTGATACCACAGCTTTCCTGAAAAAGCTGTGTCTCCAGTCTCAGAAAACCATAGCCTGCAAGAAAATCTACAAACTGCATTACATATTCTATAATATAATTTTTTTATCCTACTTTTGGTAATAAATGGAGACTTTATAAATCGTAATTGTATATTATTTCTAATCACCTTTTGGGCTAGTTCTTTATATCGCTCAAATCTTGTGTCATCATAATACTCAATGTATATAACTATTTTATGACTATGTTGCTGATTAATATAATAATTTAAATAGCACAAAAGATTACTACTTCCATAGTTTAATAAATCATACTTATCCCACATAGAATTTTTCATACATCTGACATAAATTCTATTTCTTTTAGAAGGCGTTATAATATTTAATACGTATGAAATAAACTCCTTCATAAATTCGAATATTCTTTTCATATTATTTCCTCATTTTTCTAACAACCTATATCCTATTATCAAAGTTTCTCTAAATCTCATCTAAATAACCAAGATGAGTATGGTATGTAACTTTGAAAATTGTTTCCCGTAGAACCTGGTAATATCTGTATCATCTGATAGATATAATATGCTACAAATACTGAAAGCAATATTACTGAAAAATCTTTATTCTTTTTCGTCTTAATAATATCTTCGATTGCAAAACATGAAAAATAAAAAAATACTACTGTCCCTCTACCAGAAATAAATCCAATTCCTCGAGTCAATATTGCTATTATGCAACCGTACCAATATGCATTTAAAGAAAACAAACTTTTGTCGTCCGTAATACAATATTGTTTATATAAAACGTACAACAATAACAACACAATAAGCCACCTTAAGCTTGTTGATAAATATGATCCCTGATTTAGTACATCTTTGTAAACCTCAAGTCTGAATACAACAGTTGCAATCCCAAATTTATTTGCTACTTTATCAATAATCGGTAAGAAATTGTTGATTCCAGATAGAACAATCGCTATTCCTGTAATTATCCACTTGATAGTTTGCTTATTTAATAATAATTCCCATAGAAGAAGCGGAACTAAAAGAAATCCAGATGAATGAAATAATACTGAAATGAACGTCGCCAACGCAAAACCACTATGTTTTTTATTTTTTAATTGAAATAATGCAACAAGCATAAAACTCATAGCCACTCCTTGTCGCATAACTCCCATATCATATCCCAAATAAATATTACAAAAATAAAACAAAAGCAATGCATATTTATATGTGCAATACTTCCATATCACTGCACATTTTATTCCTACCCCCAGTATTGACATAAAAAAAAGAAATGAATGAAATGAAGGTGACAATATGCAAGTCAGTACAAATAATGGTTCATAATTTGTCGTTCTATATATTGATAGTAAATCTCTTAAATCTCCAAGTCTCCTAATTGAATAATAGAGATTTTCGTAACTCACGAAATCTACACCTATATGATCTCTTGTAGCAGCAAATATAATAAGAAACACTGATATCACTATAAAAAATTGTCGATTTAAATCTGTATTAGTAATTTTGTAATACAAAGATGCATATGTTAACAGAAGTAACACTAATGCGATTATCCAATATATCATTATTTATACCTTCAATGACGTGATAATTTTTTCGTAATTGTTCGCCATCCCTTTAGTCGAAAATTCTTTTTTATAACGGCGCTTGTTTTCATTTCCAATTGCTTCATAATTTATATTATTTTCATATATGTCTATTATCAATTGATATACAGTTTCTTTACTATAATCATGGATCAAAAGAGGATTATTATCACCAAGCAATTCGCCTACACCGCCTACATCTGTAGCAATAATCGGTAACCCATAACTCATCGCTTCAATTATTGATACGGGAAGCGCTTCATTTCGGCTAAGCAGAATAAACAAATCTGCATTTTCCAAGAAAGGTCTCACATCTGATTGAAATCCAACAAATCTAATATATTCTCTATTTGGATCAAATGAAAGCGCCGTTTTCTCAAAATCCCTTTCTTCCGGTCCTTTTCCAACACACACAAAACCAATTGATTTATTTTTATCTTTACATTCTTTTGCTAACTCAACAATTCGATCAAATCCTTTTCTATATCCTACATTTCCAATACTCACTACACTCAACTTGCCTTTTACTCTTTCCTTCTTTTGTTGTTGATTTTTAAATTCAAATCCATTGTGAACACAGCATACATTTTTATATTTATTTTCGATTAAATTTGCTGTTTTATTTGAAACACAGATAATCTGACGTACATTACAATATACAGTTTCCCCTAAATCATGTAACTTTTTTTTAATGGGCTTAAACTTTAATTTTGGCAGAGAAAGAAATAACTGACTGTGAAGGACCTCATCCTGATGTGATACGAAAAGGATTCTTCTTGCCTCACCATACTTACATAAATAATAGGCGGAGAATATATCCTCAACAACTAAAAGAACATCTGCCGAAGTGTTTTCTATCGCTAACCTTGCTGCTTTTTGCGCAGGGTAAATAAATAGCTGCTTATACCGTATATACGATAAAATTGTTGACTTTCTTATGACTTTTCCTATAATGCATCGAAGCGTGCTATTTTTCCCCTCTTTTCCTATATAGCTTTTTTCAGAATTTAAACAAGTTTCTATAGATATAACACCCTTTGATGTGAAGATTCCTTTTATTTTTATATCTGAAGAATATTTTTCCATTCCATAAACAGTCTGTTTAATTACAGAAACAACACCATTTACTTGTGATAAATTTCCACCATATACAATTGCTATTTCCTTCATTACATGTATTTCTCCTTTTGTTGTTTTTCAATATCATCTAGTACATCTATTAAATCTTGTTCAGAATAAATTTTTCTAATATCCGATAGTTGGTTAAGTACAAAGTCAGGATTTTGTTCTAGATAATCACAATTTATTGCAACAGCATATGAATTATTGTAAAGAGCTTCTAACAATGTTGTTGAATAAAAGCTTATACATACTTTTGAAGAAAGACATTCATCTATATCATCTGAAACAATTACATCATCTAATGCTGTCCCATACTTGCTTAATACTTCTGTATTGTAACGGAATTTAAATATTAATTTGTTATAAAATTTACTTTTTGATATATATTGTTTTAGTATATTGATCCAATATACCGTTTCATTTAAATACCTTTCTCCCTGAGAAAAGAAAACAATCTTATTACACACCTTTGCCTTCCTATTTCTAGAATATAACCGTTTTATAACATCCTCATGATAAACAAAATGCTGCTTACTATGTTTTTTTGATAAAAGATCAGCAGTATATTTAGATATGCACCACATTTCATCACAAGGATATTCTCCTTCTATTTCTACTGGTTCCAGACCATGGGGTATACAGATTTTAATGCAGCCTTGCTGTTTTGAGATAACATGCTCAGCAAATGCAAACCTATCAATGATCTGTGAGGAATAGAGAATTTTTCCTGAGTATCTCCCTATAATCATATCTAGCGCAGATATAAAAAGCGCATATTGCGGAATACGAATTCGATAAAATTTATACACTTTTATACCACATCGATTATAAAATTTTGTCAGATTTTGATTTATTTTTATTGAAATCCCAATTGCTCTAAATCCAATTATCAGTCTTTCTCCAAAATTAACGTAGTCTATTATAGAATCATTTATCCCATAATCTTCAATAACACATACATCCGCGACCGCTTTTTCAATACCTCTTTTTCCATGAGGCACACGTGCTATTCCCCAAACTCTGTTGAAGTCAATTTTCTTCTTTTTATTCCAATTCCTGAGCAATATATATAACAATTCTATAAATGCAATAATAAACTCAACTATTTTATTAAAATATATCTGTTTAAATGAATTCGGGACTATTTCAAGATTATTTATTTTAATCTCATTAAATAAAAATTTTTGAATGTCTTCATCTAGAAAATACTTTATTCTTTTCACATATTTTCTCCCACTCATTATTTTGTTGATTCCATTTTTTTATTAGTCTTGCTGGTACACCTACAGCAATTGTTCCCTCAGGGATCTCGCCCGATACAACTGAATTTGCACCGATTATTGATCCCTTACCAACTTTTGATCCTGCTAAAACCACAACATTTTCTCCAATCCATACATTATCTTCTATTACTACCGCAGAGGATATTAATTTTCTCTCTTTTGGAAAGGAATATGGATTATCCTGCATACTTCCTTTATAGCTTCCATGATTTGTATCGCTGATAAAGCATTTAGAAGCCAAAAGTACATTACTACCAATTACTACTTTCTCATATGCGACAATATGTGTCATATCTCCAAACTCGCAATTGTCACCTATATGTAAAGTCGGCTTTGTACCAATGAGATCAAATCTGCAATTTCTCCCTGTAGTTAATCCTTTGGCTCCACAGAGAGACTTCTTCCCTCTAATATAGATCGGTCTCCTGATAAGCCTCGAATTGTGATAGAATATTTTCGTGATAATTAAACTATATGCGTTTTTTATGAATTCTGATGGACTATAATAATTCACGTTATTTCCTTCCTATTTTAATTTAATATTTCTAAAATCCAATTTTTTAAAGAGTATTTTTCATATATTTCTTCTTTTAATTGTATATATGGTTTTTTTATAAAATCCAAATCAAAATCAGGGTCTTCTCTATCAATAACCATCACATTATTTTTATTATAAAAATCATAATTAACAATATCGCTATTAGTCGTAATGAACTTTCTTTTTAATCCTAATATTTCGATACTTCGCATTGTCAACCCATGTTGTCCTATATTTTCAACATCAATAACACATCTGGAATTTGAATATACTTCATATACTTTTTCAAATGAAAGCATTTTGTATTTTATATCTGATCCATGTACATTTTTGTAATGTTTATTCAATAACTTGTTACTTAAAAACAATAGAGGATGTGGCAAATAGAAATATGAAAAAGTTGACATTCCATTATACTGACATTTCTTAAAAATCTGTTTTACAATTTTTATTCGATCTCCATGCCCTGTCCCAATGAAACTGATATCATAACGAAAGTTATCACTATTAGATTCCGGCATATTTTTAGGCAAATAATTATCATAATAATACAATGGAAGAAAAGTTATTTTATCTTTGTTTTCTTCATAATCAATCCTATCAAATGTATATACTTTATCAAATAAGGGCCATTTTTTTTCTATTCCTCGTGTATTTTTTTTATGCAAACCATCCCACATATATAGTATTATTTTTGATTTTGGAAACGATTTTCTTAGTAGTATTATTGCACTTTCAGGTGTATATTCTCCTCTTATAACCAGTATATAATCGTAATTACGATCATAATATTTCTCAATCTGCTTCTCATAGTACTTATGAAGAACCTTTTGGTAAACTTTAATATGCAGTCTTCCTAATGTTTTGCATAAGACTCCTTCATCCGGCTTATCGTGCATATAATCAACTTCTGCTCCTAGTGCCCTCATTTGTTCTATAATCCCATTGGGATAACCTGGCAGCGCAATCAAGAGAATCCTTTTCCCAACAATATTGCGTATTCTTTCCGTTTCATCCTTAACTATCATCTAGAATTCAATCTCCTTAATACTTTGCTCTAGACAGTAAAGTCTGTATTCTTCTATATAATCTCCTAAATGTTCTTCATAAACAAGATTACCAAATGCCTTGTTAACATACCCCGTGAAATGAGACATTAACTTTAATATCCATCCAAAACCAGGAATAAGTAATACTCGCTTCCCATGGCACTTAGCTATCATTTGCACAAGCTGGCTTGTATTGATACATTCTTTATTACACGGCCAAAAAATACCTGCTTCCTCATTTTCAATTATAAGTCTAACAAATTCCGTAAGGTTCCCTACATAGAGCATAGAGCGTTTATTCTCCACTTTCGGAAAGATTGGTAATTTTTGCGCCATTTTCTCGAGGATAGGAAAATTTCCCTTTCCTTCTTTTCCGTAAATCATTGGACAACGAAGAATAACAATTTTAAAGAAATCATCTGACAATTGTAGCAACCTCTTCTCTGCTTGAACCTTACTATCTCCATAAAAATTTGCAGGAGAATAATCTGTCTTCATTGTAATTATTTTTTCTTTTCCAATCGGTGCCGAGTCACCATACACAATTGCAGAAGACATAAAAATAAATTGCTTCACACCGTCATTCTTAGCCTTCTTAGCGACATCCACGGCGAGATCCGTGTTAACTGTGTAGTACTTCTTCTTAACTTCCTCCGTCACATTTCCAATATCAGAGTGTGCTATCCCTGCAACATGATAGACAGTGTCAAAGAATGAAAAATCCTTTTCTGCCCACTTGCCATTTTTTGTATCAACAGTTGTAACGCTATATTTATCCGGATATGCTTCCAAATGCCTCTGAACAGATGTTCCAACAAAGGATCCTGCTCCAGTAATAATTACTTTTTTCATTTTTTTGTTACCTCATACTTATGCATTGCTCCTGTTCCTCCTTCGACAATACCGCGTCCACGAGCGACATAGAAAACTGGGCTGAAATATCGACATATTCTTTCTAAGAGCATATGAGTAGGTACGTCATGCGGTGTAGACATTTTCATAGATCTGTATTTGTGAAGTTTAAACTATCGCTTCCCCCACGTCTTTGTTTAAATAAAATTATGCCAGAGGCGTCAATCACAAAAGAAAAGTATTTTTTCCCTCTGATATTTGTTATATTCATTTACTATCCCTCATCTCCATGTTGGTACTCATCATTTACATTTGCCTTATTTGTGGATCGACACTGTTCATTTCTGTATAATGCTCCTGTTCCGCCTTCTACTACTCCTTCCATTTTAGTTATCGAAAAAATGGTGCCTATAAAACATCGACAATCAAATAAAAAGGCCGGAAGACCGCCCCTTTTTAGCTTCTTTACATACTCACCATCCAACTTTGCCTTTACTGGTATCTCCAGTTCATCTCTACCATTAATCTGCGCCCATCCGGTAAGCCCTGGTTTTATATCATTTGCACCATATCTGTCTCTTTCCATCACCAAATTATCTTGATTCCATAACGCAGGGCGTGGACCAATGATGCTCATCTTTCCAATAAAAATATCCCATATTTGTGGTAATTCATCTAAACTAGACTTTCTAAGGAAAACTCCCACTCTAGTTATATATTGTTCCGGATTTTCTAGCATATGAGTAGGCATATCGTGGGGAGCAGCCATTTTCATAGAACGAAATTTATGAAGTTGAAAAGTACTTTTTCCCTTTCCAATACGCTTTTGCTTAAATAGCACAGGTCCAGGGTCGTCAATAAACACCAATATTCCTAAAATTAAATAAAGCCAGGAAAAAAAAATTAACCCTGTTACTGAAAAAACAATATCTATCAATCTTTTAAAAAATCTTTCATACATAAAGGATTATACCTCTTGTTATTTTGATATAAAGTTCACTTTAAAAGAAACTTATATTTTCTTCCCCTATCCAGTTTATTTCTGGTCCTTTATTCTCGGTAATTGTCAATTCAACTATATCATTAATAGCTTTAATGCACGTCACAATATAATGTTTTTCAAATATAGCTGAAGCTGCTGACTTTCCGTCTTTGAATTCTCTTTTACGTCCATCTTCAAAAACTATGACAACAGGAGATCGAATCTTTTCGATTTCAGGATTTAATTTATATGTCATTTTTTACTCCTTTTATTACAAATTTGCCTTGCATCACGATTCAACCATACTTACTACTAATACAGTATAAAAATTGACACGAAAATTCTACTAACAAAAAGTCTGGTTTGTCGTATTCTTTGTTTCATCTCTCTTTAATTTTCGTATATTCCCATTACTCCGGCGCAATAGATTTTTTTATTTATTTAATCCTGTCATTTACCTGCTTGTTTTTATTTCAATTCCTTCTCTTTCTTTATCTCTTCATAAAGCTTCAGGATACATACTTTTTCTGATACATCAATCCCTACTCTTCTTATTTACGAAGGATGTAGTTAATCCAAACAGAGCCACTCCAAACCAATTACCACTTATTACAAAAAAATAAGTGCAAAGATCAAAGCAGTAATGATATGCTTTATCTTTTACACTTATATGGAACTAAACAAATAGGAGCCCTACTAAAGGCTCCTACTTCACATCATCTATGCTCACTCTACCCTACCTAACCCATTCCTCAATCAAGCACTCATACTCTTTTCTCTCTCGATCATAATTCACTCCAACCAACAATACCTTTCCTTCATATCCTTCTATTCCCTTCACATACTCCCTGTTCCTAATCTGTTCAATCGCCTCTCCGGCAGATTTCCCATACTTTAATTCAACAATCATCGCTGGCTTATCTGAATATCTTCTAGGGAGAAATACAATATCGGCATATCCTTTTCCTGTCGGCATCTCACGGATCAACGTGTAATCATTCACTGCATTATAGTATGCCAATGTTATTACGCAGCTCAGTGCATTCTCATCATTATAAGTCAATATCGAAGTATTTGACATATGCACTTCTCTAATTCCTTTCGAAACAGCCTCACAATCCATTCTCCAAGTTGCCTCTAATAAAAGCTCCGACTCCTGTATTGCCCGTGCAACCGGATACCACTCGCTCTTCTGAATCGCACCAGAAAACGCGCTTCGAACCTCTTCATTCGGAATATAAGCTTCTCTCTTATCCTTGTCATATGCAAGATATCCCAGATGAATCAGCACCGTCAGAACATCGTCCTTACTTTTAAAACTAGCCATATCATTTTCAAAACTATCTGTATTGACCTTACTTCGTTCCCCCGCAAGCATGCCGACAACAGTATCCTTAAGGCCATTAAAATTCATGCTGATATAATCCTTCAATGATTCATATGTCTCTGTTTTACTCCAATAATTGTCATAATCCCGCATCATAATTGCTTGTACAACGGAATTAGGATTATAAATATGTTTCATACAGGAAAAGGAATAACCATCATACCATCTCTCCATTTCTTCATAATCCATATCATACTTTTGACAAAGATTTCTTACTTCCTCTTCTGTAAAACCCACATATTTTGACAAACTTTTAGGATTTATCATCGTAAACTCATAAAAATTATTTAGCGCGGACTCTGTACCATATTTCTTCACAGGAAGGATTCCAGTTATATACGCTAGTTTCACAAATCTTTTCGATGCTGCCCCCTTAAATAATCCCCGCAATAATTCCAGATATTCCTTTTGTGTAGCTATATCATTCTTATATTCCCTAAAAATAGCATCCCACTCATCAATTATAATCACAAATACAGCCTCTTTCGATTCGTTAAGTTGAGCCAATGCATTTCGTAAATCATTTTCATCCTCTTTTAATATTCCGGGATATATCTTATTTAGTTCTTCAATAACTTCCTTGTTAATCCTTCTTAATATATCTACAGAATTATCCCCATATCTCCGAAAATCTGTGATGTCCAATCGTATGACATTGTAATGGTTCATATGCTCTTCGTAACTCTCAGATTCTGCAATCCTGTAATTCTGAAATAGATCTTTGGAATTACAACCTTTTCCATAATATGCTGCCAACATCTCTGCAGCTATTGATTTCCCAAATCTTCTTGGCCTGCTTACACAAATGCACCTCTGCTCAGTTCCAATCACATCATTCGTATATTCAAGCAACCCTGTTTTATCTACATATATCTTAGAATTAACGGCCATTCTAAAGCCTTCATTCCCTGGATTCACATATATTCCCATATATTATATTCCCTTAATATAGCATAATCATTTTTTATTAATATCTTCTGCATTAATTATACTATCCCGATAATTGTTTATCAACTTAGGAATTATAATATATTCCGATAATTATTATTTTCACTATCTTTACAACTTCGCCACAATCTCTACTCCCATCTGCACCGTCTGTACCCGTCCAAACATCGGAACCTCCAGCCATGCCTTCCTTTTATGCCTGTCAATCTTCCTGATTAGCCCTTCCATCCCCATCAACGGCCCGGAAGTAATCCTTACATGCGACTGCTCAATTATGCCTTCCGACATTTCTACAATCTGATTTTCCCCGCCGATTCCCTGCATAAACGCAATCTCTTCTTCCTGAAGCGGTACAATCTCCCTCCCAGTTCCTATGATTTTTGTAAGTCCGATCACTCCGTGAAGCTGGTCATAAAGTGTTTCCAATTTCTCTGAAATCATAAAAACGTATCCGGGAAACAAGACCTTTTCCAAAGTAGTCCATCTTCCACGAATACGTTTCGATTCTTCATAATAAGGGATAAAGCAGCGCTCCAGCACTTCTCCGGACATCTGCTTCTCACATTGTATCCGAATACTTTCCTCCGTGCCTGTGCGCACCTGCACAACATACCACATGGCAATTCTCCTATTCTATTACCGACGCCACCCAAAGGCATTGCCGTTATCCCTTGCCTTATCCTAATTTATTCTATTTCTTAGTACACCCCGAATTAAGAGCCTGAAAATAGAGACCGAATCTTCCCTCTCTTCCGAAAGCTCCTGCCTCCATTTTCAGCCAAAATAAAAACTGCCCCTCCAAGACATCTCTGCACTTCCTCCTCACTCTAAAAAAGGGTATGCTTCGCCATTCTGTCTTTCCTGGGCAGATTCCAACTACAATCATAACATCCCAATTTTCCAAACGCGGCAAGGCGACGATTTGAAACCTTAAGATTTTATTCGGTAATGTAAACACGCTAAACTTATACTACTACAACATCACAATAACTGCAACAATAACTTATCTGCAGCCACACTACAGCCGCAACTACTTCTTATAATGATAGGTTGGTACAATCTCCGCCACAATCTCTTTAATTCTGGCAGAATCCTGTCTGCTAACCTTATCAAGCATTTTTAACTTCTCTTCAAACCATTCGTCATCCATATCTATAGGATGTCCGATATGGATCATCTCATTCGCCGTATCCTGAAGTCCTTCTTCATCCATAAGAAGTTCCTCATACAGCTTCTCGCCGGGTCTAAGACCCGTATATACAATCGGTATCTCAACGTCTGGCTCATACCCTGACAATCTAATCAAGTTTCTAGCCATGTCGTCAATCCTCACCGGATCTCCCATATCCAGAACGAAGATCTCTCCGCCTTCCGCATAATAGGAGGCCTGCAGCACCAATGATACTGCTTCCGGTATTGTCATAAAATACCGAATAATGTCTTTGTCTGTAACGGTCACCGGACCGCCCTCTGCAATCTGTTTCTTAAAGAGCGGAATCACACTTCCGTTGCTCCCCAGAACATTTCCGAAACGTACTGCTACAAAGTCCGTATCTGACTTACGGTTCATCATCTGTACGACCATCTCGCACAGACGCTTGGACGCACCCATAATATTCGTGGGATTAACCGCCTTATCCGTAGATATCAAAACGAATTTCTTAGCGCCTACCTTGGCCGCCGCCATAGCGGTCTTATATGTGCCGAGCACATTATTCTTGATCGCCTCATTCGGACTCTCTTCCATAAGCGGAACATGCTTATGCGCAGCCGCATGATACACAATGTCCGGCTTGTAGGTATGCATTACCTGATTGATACGGTTACTGTTACGTACCGAACCGATCAAAACCGCCAGATCAAGCTGCGGATACGCTCTTCTCAATTCCTGCTGAATCTCATATGCATTATTCTCATAGATATCGAATATAATCAATTGTTTCGGCTTCGCCTTTGCAATCTGTCTGCACAGCTCGCTGCCGATAGAGCCGCCGCCTCCGGTAACCAGAACTTTCCGTCCCCGAATAGCGCGGAAGATCTCGTCATTATTTACTCTAACCTGAGCTCTTCCTAACAAGTCTGCGATATCCACATCACGAAGTTTACTGACGCTGACTTCTCCGTTCACCAGTTGATATACTCCTGGTACTGTCTGAAGCCTGCATTTTGTCTCTTTACATATATTCAGAATTTCCTTCTGATTCTTTCCTGTGGTTGCTGGGATCGCGTAGATTATGTGATTAATCTTATATCTGTGAACCATAGTCAGGATATCGTTGCGATTCCCCACAATCGGTATACCTTCCAATACTCGGCCTATCTTATTCGGATTATCGTCAATCACGCAGCAGACTTTCGTGTGCAGCCTTCTGCTATTAATCAACTCCCTGATTAATGTCTGTCCTGCCGCGCCGCCGCCGATTACCATGATACGATTCTGCTCTTCTTCCTCCGCGCCTTCCCTGCCTCCGAAATAAGACTGAAACATTCGGTAAGAGAAACGCAGCGCCGTCGTCATGCAGAAACTAATAATAAATCCCATGAAATAGTATGCTTTAGGCATCCGCAGATGCATAAACATAATGCCTATGCCATATACCGGCAATAATACTACGTAGGCGGCAATACTCATCTGCAATTCTGAAATACTTGCCAGCCTCCATATACTGTGATAAAGCCGGAACGCATAAAACACTACGATAGTAGATGCAATCCAGAACGGCATAGACCACAGATAGCCGCTCCGGTATGCTTCCGGAATAGATGAAAAGGAGAAGTCGAATCGAAGGATCAGCGCCACGCCATAGGATATCACGACAAAAAGTGAATCCAGAAACGCCACCAAAATCGCCTGATGAACCCAAGGCACTCCTTTGCCTTCTAATAGCTTATTCATACCTGCTTCTCAACCTGTTTCCAATCATCTTATTATTTCTTACTACGAAGATTACAACACCAACCAAGATTACTATCCCGGCAGCAATAATAGCTCTCTGCGGATCAATTACATTCATTATCATCCTTCGTTCTCCCCTTCTATTTTCTTCATCTTTCTTGATATATCTGAAACAACCGCTTCGTCCGGCCACATCACATATAATTGCTGCGCTCCCGACGAAAAGCATGCCTGTTTGTCTCCGCTTCCTGTTGCCGCCGTAGTTTCAATCTCCCATGCAGCACGTTCCGAGAGCTGCATGTTAATAAACTTCGCCATCTCATCCCGTGTCATATTGGTCTCCACACAGTCTGCAACATTGTCTAATATTTCATTCGCCTGAAAAAGAATATCCGGAAACATTATCCTCTCCAGAATCGCCTTCAAAATCGCTTCCTGATTCTTTCCGCGTTGGTTATCTCCATCTTTAAAGCTGTGTCTTTCTCTTGCAAATGCAAGCGCCTGTTCTCCATTCAGATGATTCATGCCCGTCTTAAAGCTGTAACCACCTGCTTCAAAGGCATACTCGGATTCTACGTTAACTCCTCCGAGTGCATCTACAATTGTAATCAATGATGTAAAATTCACTCTTGCGAAATAAGAGATGTCAATGTCATAGATGTTCTCCAAAGTCGCCATTGACCTGTCTACGCCGTATATTCCGGCATGGGTCAGCTTGTCTCTCGCCTCCCCGGATACCCCTGGAATCTGTACGTAATAATCTCTCGGCGTCGTCGTCAGAAGAATCTTCTTAGTTACCGGATTCACCGTCATAATAATATTAACGTCGCTCCGGCTGTTCGTACTGATCGAACCGGCCACATCTATTCCGCTGATGTATATATTAAACGCTTTCTCTATGTCTGTTTCTTCTTTCTCAATCTCTGTCTCAATACCATATTGATACAGAACCCTCACCTGATCTGAGTATCCTTCTATAGCTTCTTCGATTACGCTTCCATAAGCCTCATTATAAATAGCTGCTTCGATTCTGCCGCTGAGCAGTGCTTCCGCCTCGTCTATAATCGTCTCGCTCTCAATCAGCTTAATCTCCCGGCCAACTTTCTTCTCAACATCCTTCACCATTAATGTGTTGTTATTCTGATCTAAAGTTGTCTGTATACCAAATCGATAGTTCTTAGCATCTTCTATCTTCTCTGCCGGATCCTCATTCCTGACAACAACAATCATATTATCCGTCTTATATGCCGCTCCTCCTACATTCTTGAGAACCGACTCTGCCTTCGCCAGATATATGATTCCTATTCCTAAAATAAGGCTGACTATAATACTCAAAACCGCGCCGACAATATTACCCTTGTCGCCTGAAAACTGAAAGCCAAAAGCTTCTCCAAGCAAGATGAATACCACTCCGAGCATTGCAAGGAGTACGATTACAGCAATCAGAAGAAATCTGCCCGGTATCATACCGCTCTTCCACAAAAGAGCGGAAAATCCGGCCGATACGATCAACTGAAGCAAAAATATCATCTTACCGATTATACTTTTTCCCTTCCTCTTGGTGAGGTAATACCCCATATACCAATCTCCCCTATCCGGCCAAAACCGTGTTCGGCAACTCCGTCTACTCGACTGTCAAAGTAAAGATACACGGCTCAGATGCGTTTCCATCACTATCTGTTACATAATAACGAATTTCATAAGAGCCCGGAGTTCTCACATCATAGGTTCCGTCCGTATGAATATGTTGATATAATGTATTCTTATCATCTTTATCATCCACTGCGTCACGCACAACGCTCAGCGGATCAAACGCCTCGCCTGCCTTAATTGTCATCTGATCAGTGGTGAGCGCCATAATCGGAACCGGTCCGTCCGCTTCCAAAGGAGTCTGATCCTCCGGCGATACTCCCTCGCCTTCTACCTCTCCCGCCGTCTCTTCCGCCTGCTGTTCTTCCTGTACCGCAGCTGCGCTCTTATAGGTCACTCTTCTTCTGGCTGTCCCAATATTCTTAGATTCATCCATAACACCATAATAAACAATGGCGGAATCCTCGCTTGTAAGCACAATCTTACTTACAAATACCTGACCGGACAAGTCGCCGTCCGCCTTATCAATCGCTGATACGCCTTCCATCAAGGCATCATGACCGTCGCCCTCCGTATAGGTAATGTCTCTTTCTTCAATCTTAATCTCCGGCGGCGTATTGTCCTGCCGAAGATAGATAAATGCCGCAATCACTGTCAAAACCGCACATGCTGCGGCCATCACAAGCGCTAATCCCCGATGCTTCATCTCTCAAACCCTCTATTCATCATCATCATCTTTCTTGTAATATTCTCCGTAATATGCCCCGTAGTACTTACCGTAATATTTACCGTAATACTTATTCTGTTTCATGTTGACCTTATTAAGCACTACTCCTAAAATCGGGCAGCCGGATTTCTCTAACTGGTCTTTTACACCTCTCGCGAATTTGTAACTGATCGTATTCGCCGCAATTACCAGAATCGACGCATCACAAAACTTAGCGATAATCGCACTGTCAATAACGCTTCCGACCGGCGGGGCGTCAATAATCACATAGTCATACGCCTTCTTCGCACCCTCGATAAAAGCTTCAAACCGCCGGTTTCCCAACAGCTCAGCCGGATTCGGAGGAACAACTCCCGCCAGCACACAAAAAAGGCCGTTTGCCTGTGTCTTGGCAATCACGTCTTTTGCATCAGCCTGTCCGGACAAGAAATGGCTGAGTCCTTTTATCTGTCCCTTTATCTGATGCCGTCCTACCAATACCGACTTTCTTAAGTCCGCATCAACAAAAAGCACATTTTTATCCCCCTCCGCAAGCGACATGGCGAGAGACAGCGACACCGTACTCTTTCCTTCATTCGGTGTACAGGATGAGAATACGATTACCTTCTTATCTGCGCCGGAAAATTCTACGTTCGTTCGGAGAGTTTTGTATGCTTCATTACTTCGATAGTCTTTTTCAACATTTTTCAAAATTACTTCCTGCATCTTTTTCTCTCCCTTATTTCTTCTTCATATTCCGCATGAGCTTCTTCGCGGTCTTTCCTCTTACTTTCTTAGACTTCTTCGCCTTCTCTGTTCCTTCCTGCAGCGGAATGGATGTAAGCACATTCAGTCCCAGATATTGTTCTATATCATCCGGTGTCTTCACAGTGTCATCCAAAACAAAGATCAACACAATGATACCAATTGAAATGATCAGTCCAAGAATACCGCCGATCATCACGTTCTTCATCACGCTGGGTGATGAAGGAGCCGTAGCAAGGTTACCTTCCTGTACCGTATTAACCGCTTCTGCATCCATAATCTCCGTAATCTGAATACCTACCGCTTCTCTTACTGCGTCGGCGATATTCTTCGCGACTCTCGGATCTTCATTCCTAACGCTGATATTCAGGACACGGGTATCGGTCTCAGTCTCTACGCTGATCATGTCAGCAAGTTTTTCTACTTCCATGTCAAGGTTCAGTACCGAAATCACCTGCTCCAATACCGGCCGGCTCTTAATCAGAACCATATAGTCCTTCGTGAGCTGCGTACCTGTCTGCAGGTCGCTGTAGGTAACGCTTGAATTACTATCCTGCTTCGTCAATACATACATCTGTGTTGTCGATGTATAGAGAGGCGTAATGAAAAGCTTCGTTCCCACAAACGCCACTAGCGCCATCAGAATTCCCGACAGCAGTATGATATGAGCCTCAGACCACAGCACCATAAACAACTCGGTTAGGTCTATTGTGATCTCGTCATTATCAAATTCCGGATTCGTCATCTTATCGTAACTCATTCTTCTGTAACTTCTTCAGCATAATCTTCGCATTGCTAAAGAATATCCTCCTCATATATTCTTCACCGTATTTTTTCCTTACATAGCTTGCCGCTTTCTTCATCCTTGGAGCACGGTGTCTGCTGCTGTGCGCATCTGTTCCCACACAGAAAAGCAGTTCTGAATCCATCAGATACTTTACAAACTTCTTGACTTCTCTTCCATTCTCACCGATTATGCTGTCCGCATTCACCTGCAGATGAACTCCCATCTCCCATAACTGTTCTGCCAGCTCTGAATCTTTCACAATACAGTTATATCTCTCAACATGTGCGAGAATTACTTCGTAACCGCTAAGCTGAAGCTGCTGAAGACTCTGCCGTATATAAGCATATGTGTCGGAAGGTGAAAATTCCACAAGCACATAGTCTCTGCCGTTCATAGTCAAGATCCTCTTGTCTTGCAGCTTATCAACTACGTCCTGTCCAAAGAAAATCTCTGTCCCCAGATAGATGCGGAAATGCTCGTCTATCTCATGAGCCGCATCTCTTAACAGCTTTGCCTGCCTTCGTAACACTTTTGGATTCTCTTTGCCACGCCTTGGATGATGATGCGGAGTAGCAATAATACAGCGTATTCCTTCCTCATATGCGATTCTTAACATTTGTTTCGTCTCGTCGATATCTTTCGCGCCGTCGTCTACTCCCGGCAATATATGACAATGCATGTCTATATAGCCTTCCATATCTTCACACCTTTCTTGTTCACATGGCCTGTATTTAATAATACCCTCTCCATGGGGTTTTGTCAACAGATTTGCGCTAATGCAGATACCTTGAGTCCTGCCATTTTTTTGTTATAAAATCAACAATTTCCAATCTGTTGTACATCCGGCATGCCGGCCGTATCTCGCACAGTCGGAACACCTGTGAATTCCCCCAAGATTTGGCAATAACTTTTGCAAGGATATTGGAACTTCAGACGGTGATGTCTGCCGCTCCGGGCAAGATACCAATTACTTCCTATTATATAGTATCCGAATTCTTTACCCGCTTCATTCCATATATCTGAAAATACTTTTATATATAGAATGAAGCGCAAATTTTCATGATCTTTTCTATTCTTATAACCCCAGAATATCTGCAATGGCACCCATTTCCTCGAGCGCCACGTCGATCAGGTCGTCTAAACTCAGGCCGGTAAATTCAATAGACTCCATATAATCCCGATTAGCTCCCGCCGCAAAGCGCAGCTCATTGAACCGCTTCATAACTGACTTATGCTTGACACTGGCAATCTTCTTGTCCGGATAGATCTGTGCCACAGCTTTTACGAATCCACTCATAGGGTCTGCAGCCAGAATTGCATACTGCAAATTTGTCTTGGCCTTCACACCGCACTTCGGATTATGTGAACAGATCGCATCAAACAGTACCTTGTCATCAACTCCCTCTTTTTTCAAAATCTCCACAGAAGTCGGACCATGCACTCCCATATCATGCTGCCAGTCACATTGTTCCTCATCTAAGTCATGAAGTAATCCGACGATTCCCCAATATTCAACCTCCTCCGGTGCAAGACGCTTCGCAAGTCCCTTCATAATCGCTTCCACCGCATAAGAATGTGTAATATAGTTGTCCCCCTCCATGTATCTCATCAAGATATCATGTGCCTGCTCTCTGTTCATCGCAGCTCCTCCTTCATCTGATTCGTTTTTATCTGTATGTGCCATTGTTTATAAGTCTTTCGTTCAAAATTATAATCTCTTTATAACCAAAGGTCAAGCTATAATATTATAATCTTTACCTATCTTTAGCTATGCGGCCTTTCTTCCATATAATCGTCCTAACATCTGTGCTTCTCTGACGTCAATTTTCCGAAAAATAGAGTAATAGTCTATCTCATTTACCTTCTCCATCGCAACTCCTACCTTATGCAAAATCAGCACAAGATACCCTGTCATAATATCGTCTATGCGGCCGCTTTCTGCAATCGCACAGAGCTCTTCATTAGACTTCTCATACATATTGACCAATAATCCTACATATTCATTTTCCGTCTTTCTTCGATTCATCTTATATCACTCCTATACAAAAAGACACTCTGCCGCTTCCCCCATATATAATTATACGGCTTCCTCACACTGGCGGGACGCTGGCAAAATTAATGATTACACTTGAAAATATTGTCCGAATTGGACTGATTATCCTTGAAATAAACAGAAAGTCTATATAGTAAAACATCCACAATTCAACTGATTTCCTCACAAATACATTTTAGCAGATCTTCTCCCTAAAATACAAGCTTTTGACACAAAAAATTACAACAATTTTTCGACATTATCCGACATCTTTTTTATTCTCGTCATATTTTTTGTAAGAAATCCTTCTGTCTGCAAGCCGCTTGCCTATCATATATGAAAGGGCTGCCGCATTAAGCACAAATTCCGCAAGATATGGCATTTTCCGGAAACTGAATTTCCCCATATCTTGTAATTGTTTTGCTTATTGCAGCAGCCCCTTCATACAATATCCTTTATTAATGATCCCGCTTCTGCCAGGAGTCCCGCCTCTTAAAACACAAGCCCCATAAACAGAAGCTTTTATCGCGGTCTTTACTCCTCCGGCACTATGATCAGATCCTTCGTATAGTGGTTCAATACCTCGCATCCGTCTTCCGTAATAATTACAAGGTCCTCAATACGCACTCCGATTCCCTCGTCTGCAAGATAGATTCCCGGCTCCACCGAGAAACACTGTCCAACTTGAATAATATCCTCATTTACAGAAGACACATCCCCGAACTCATGATCCTCCAGACCGATCGAATGTCCGGTCCTGTGCGTGAAATACTGTCCGTATCCCTTCTCTTCAATATAATTCCTTGCCGCAAGGTCTACGTCGCACATTCTGTTACCCGGCTTTGCAGCCTCGATTCCGCGCCTGTTCGCCTCTACAACAATGTCATAGATCTCTTTTGCCCTGTCGGACACTTCTCCGATAAATACGGTTCTCGTCATATCGGAAGCATAATTATCCTTGAAGGCTCCGATATCGAGGATAACACAGTCTCCGCGTTTCCCCCTGGAATCATCCGTCACATGATGGGGATCTGCCGCGCCCTTCGCATAGGCCGTGATCGGATCAAAGGATACGTCCTCGCATCCAAGCTCCTTGTAAATCTCACGGATCTTGGCATTGAGTTCTTTCTCTGTCAGCCCCTTAGATACCCATGGGATCAGCTTTTCCATAGCGATATCATTGAGCCTTGAGGACTCGCGCATCAGCTCTTTCTCCTTCTCGTCCTTCACCATACGGATGTAGTCGATAATCGGAGATCCATTCACGAACTTGCTGCCTCCGCCTAATTCCTGCAGACGAAGAAGGAACCTTGCCGGCCAGGTCTTGTCGATTCCCATCACCTTGTCCTTCTCCACGAATCTGCTTAAAATCTCCACACCGTCCTCAATGTCATCATACCATACCAGCTCTACCCCGAGATCCTTCTCCTGCGGAAATAACTTGTTGATCACCATCTTATGATTGCCATTGACATTCAGATATAACGCCAAAAGCCTTTCGCCCGGAGCAATCCACTTGCCCGTAAGATAGAAGATTGCTACCGGATCTGAAATGATCATCTGCGGTATCTCATGCTCTTCCATTGATTTTAATACTCTTGCCACCTTATTCTGATCCATTGTTTTATCCAACCTTTCGTCGATTTATTAGTATTTTCATTATAGTATTTCCGCTACGAAAAGTCAATTCATTACGTCTGTCATTGTCCGGATTTTATAGCAGTGTTACTGTTCTCTCCTGACCAGCAACACGCTTCGTGATGCACAGAAATCGCAAAAAAATGTGATTCATCGACTGCTAACCGCGCAGCTGCCGGCTGAACTGTTACCGGATTTTATCCCGGCACGCTCCGCCGCAGCCGCTGCAGTCACATCCACAGCAGCCTCCCGATTTCTTCTTTTTCCATATATTCCTTACCGCCAACGCCGCGATCGCCAGAACAACTGCTCCCACGGCCGACGTAGATACAATACTGCTTGCCGCCAACGCCATATATTCCCCTTCTTTCCATAATATTCCTAACCAGTCAGAGCATACCCCATGATCTGCCTCGCCTCTTTCTATACTTTCTCACCTCTGTTCACAACATACCTAACCAGTCAGAGCACACCTCATGATCTGCCTCGCCTCTTTCTATGCTTTCGCACCTCCGACCACTACTCCGGACAGATCCATTCCCGCCGCTTCCCTATGCCGGCGAAACAGCAGATATAAGAATCCGGCCAACACAGCGGCCGCGGCAGCCGTTGCAGCTTTGAATTCGCCGCCGGCAAAGAATGTTCCGAACTGATAGACGCACAGAGCAACTCCATAGGCAAATATACACTGATATCCAATAGCAAACCAAGTCCATTTAGCGTTATTCATTTCCCGCTTAATTGCGCCGATCGCCGCAAAGCACGGTGCGCACAGCAGGTTGAATACCAAGAAAGAATACGCCGCAAGCCCCGTCATACTCGCCGCAAGGGTTCCCCAGATCTCGCTGCCATCCTCCGCCACTTCCGCAAAACCAAAAAGAATACCAAAAGTCCCTACTACATTCTCCTTAGCCACAAGCCCCGTGACTGCCGCGACTGCCGCCCGCCAGTCTCCCCATCCCAGAGGAATGAAGATCCATGCGAACATTCTTCCGATACCGGCCAGAAATCCGTCGCTCAAATCTTCCACCATATTAAAACGCCCGTCTACAATTCCAAAATTCGATGTAAACCAGATAAAAATAGTCGACAGGAGAATCACCGAACCAGCCTTTTTAACAAAAGACCAGCCCCTCTCCCACATACTCCAAAGCACATTTCCCACAGTAGGCATATGGTACGCCGGAAGTTCCATAACAAACGGAGCCGGATCTCCGGCAAACAGCTTCGTCTTCTTCAGGATGATCCCCGAACAGATAACTGCTGCAATTCCCACAAAATACGCGCTTGGAGCCACCCAAGACGCCCCGTCAAACAGCGCTCCCGCAATCAGTGCGATGATCGGAAGCTTCGCGCCGCATGGAATGAACGTGGTCGTTATGATCGTCATCTTCCGATCCCTGTCATTTTCAATCGTCCGGGACGCCATGATTCCCGGAACCCCGCATCCTGTGCCAATCAGCATAGGGATAAATGATTTACCGGACAATCCGAACTTACGGAAAATCCTGTCCATGATAAACGCAATTCTCGCCATATATCCGCACGCTTCCAAAAATGCAAGGAATAAAAACAGCACCAGCATCTGCGGTACAAATCCCAGTACCGCTCCGACTCCGGCTACGATGCCGTCCAGAATCAGCCCCTTAAGCCACTTTGCACAGTTAATGCTAACAAGGAATCCCTCAACAGCGGGCGGGATAATCTCGCCAAACAGCACATCGTTCGTCCAATCAGTAGCAATGCTCCCCACCGTCGTAACTGAGACATAGTACATAAGCCACATCACAGCCGCAAAAAAAGGCAGTGCAAGCCATCGGTTTGTAACGATCTTATCAATCTTATCCGAGATTGTCAACTTCCTATTCTCCGCTTTTTTCAAGCATTTATCTATGACTGTCCCTATATACTGATAGCGCTCATTCGTAATAATACTCTCCGCGTCATCATCCATCTTTTCTTCCGCTCTGGCAATGATGTCCGTTACGTCCGGCGGCTCCGGCATCTGTTCCCGAATCTTATAATCCCGCTCAAATAACTTCACGGCATAGAATCTCTTCTGTTCTTCCGGCGTCCCCGTCAGCTTCCTCTCAATTTCCGCAAGAAAGCCTTCCACTTCCGGAGCAAATTCATGAACCGGCGGGGAAGCGTTTTTATCCTGCGCCGCTCTTACGGCTCTGTCAGCCGCTTCCTTAATCCCTTCGCCTTTCAGCGCCGAAATAGAAACAACCTCGCATCCCAATTTCTCTGACAACTGTTCCGTGTCGATCCGGTCGCCGGATCTTTGCACCGCATCCATCATATTAACCGCCATCACAACCGGAATTCCCAGCTCCATCAACTGCGTGCTCAGATAAAGATTCCGTTCCAGATTTGTACCGTCTACAATGTTCAAAATTGCATCCGGCCGCTCCGTAATCAGATAATTTCTGGCAACTACTTCCTCTAATGAATATGGGGATAAGGAATAGATTCCCGGAAGATCTATGACAACAGCTTCTTTGTTGTCCTTTAATTTTCCTTCTTTCTTTTCTACAGTAACGCCCGGCCAGTTTCCGACAAACTGGTTCGAACCTGTGAGCGCGTTGAACAGCGTCGTTTTTCCGCTGTTCGGGTTTCCTGCAAGCGCAATTTTTACTCCCATTTTACCTGCCTCCTATCTATATGTTTTATCGTCTTTTCACATGCATATTTACTTTCCCGGCAATCTTATTTTACCTCTACCATCAAGGCATCTGCCTTGCGCAGCGACAGCTCGTACCCCCTAACGCTTATTTCCACCGGATCCCCCAGCGGCGCAGTCTTCCTGACGTAGACTTGCGTTCCTTTAGTGATGCCCATATCCATAATTCTCCGTTTGGCTGCTCCTTCTCCATGCAGCTTAACAACCACTGCGCTTTGACCGCAGTTCACATCCTTCAACGTTTGCATCTGCTTTCCTTTCTTATTTTACCTATTGACATTTCTTAGACGGACTTCCATGATCATGTACCTCAATCTGCCCGCGTTCTTCCTATACCATAATCTTGTTGGCAATTCCTTTACTGACCGCAACCCGGGAATCCTTCACCTGAACAATAAGCCCGCCGTTGCTGCCCGACACAATCTTAACTTTCTCTCCTACGGTAAACCCAAGGCTTTCAAGGAATCTTTTGGACTCGTCTTTACCTCCAATCCGCTTGATTGCAGCGCCCTCTCCAAAATTCAACATAGTAAGCGGCATCATACTTCCTCCTTTCACAAGCGCAAAACCATTTCCTTATGTATCAGCTCCATATTTTCCAATAATTGTACCATCCGATAGACAGTCGCCATTCCTATCTTCTGATCCTCTTTCCTTGCGGCAAAATAGATTTCTTTGCAGGAAGAGTATTCGTTTTCCAGAATGACCCGAATCAGCCTCTTCCTCTGGGCGGTGATTCTATATCCATTTTCTTTAAGCTTACGGATTACGGCCGCATTTTTCTCTTCCTGATCCATATCCCACCTCACCACAAGCGATATTGATTATCATTTACATTGGTATTGTATTCCAAATGATATTGATTGTCAATAACGTTATTGATATATTTTTCTCATTAAGCCGACAGACAAAAATTACGCCTCAAAAAAAGAGCAATGCCCCAATGGACATTGCTCTCTCAAAACTAACACTATTATTCTTCAACCAACTCCACAAACTCCTCTTCTTCCGATTCATAGTCTGCGTCGTACTCCGGATCCGTATCTTCCGAATCTTCCAATCCGTCATATCCCAGTCCGGACATATCCTCTAGCTCATCTACGCCGATCTCTTCGTCCTCTGCAAAATCATCCTGCAGTCCGTCCTCTTCATCCAGAGCCAGTTCATCCTCCAGCTTTCTGTCGCTGTCCAACCGGATGTCGCGGTATTTACGCATACCCGTACCTGCCGGAATATGCTTACCGATAATGACATTCTCCTTCAAACCGATCAGCGGATCTACCTTGCCCTTAATCGCCGCCTCGGTCAGAACCTTCGTCGTCTCCTGGAAGGATGCCGCGGACAGGAAGGAATTAGTCGCCAGAGACGCTTTCGTAATTCCAAGCATGATCTGTTCTCCCAGAGCCGGTACAAGATCTTCCCGCTCTAAGGCCGTGTTCACGTCCTCGAACTCCAATCTGTCTACATTCGTGCCGGGCAGGAACTCGCTGTCCCCCGCTTCCTCCACACGAACCTTTTTAAGCATCTGGCGCACGATTACTTCGATATGCTTGTCGTTAATCTCAACACCCTGCAGACGGTATACACGCTGTACCTCCTGAATCATATAATCCTGCACAGCTCGCAATCCCTTAATCTTCAAGATATCATGGGGGTTCACGCTACCCTCTGTCAGCTCGTCTCCGGCCTCTAACACGGCTCCGTCCTGAACCTTAATTCTGGAACCGTACGGAATCAGATAAGCCTTCGACTCTCCTGTCTCATTATTCGTAACGATGATCTCTCGTTTCTTCTTGGTATCATGGATATTCGCCGTTCCGGCAAATTCCGTAATAATTGCAAGTCCCTTCGGCTTCCTGGCCTCAAAAAGCTCCTCGACACGGGGAAGACCCTGTGTGATATCGTCACCGGCAACACCGCCCGTATGGAAGGTACGCATAGTAAGCTGTGTACCAGGCTCTCCGATAGACTGCGCCGCGATAATTCCGACAGCCTCGCCTACCTGTACCGGCTCTCCGGTCGCCATATTAGCTCCGTAGCACTTCGCACATACGCCGTTGTGAGACTTACAGGTCAGGATGGTCCGGATCTTCACCTGTTTCAGCGTCTCGCCCTTCTCATCCACGCCTTTCTTCATGATCAACTCCGCACGCTTCGGCGTCACCATATGGTTCGCTTTCACAAGGATATTGCCGTCTTTGTCTACGATATTTTCACACAGATAGCGTCCTGTAATACGCTCCTGCAGACTCTCAATCTCCTCATTGCCGTCCATGAATGCCTTGACATACATTCCCGGAAGCTCGGCTCCCTTCTCCACACAGTCCACTTCATGGATAATAAGCTCCTGTGATACGTCAACCAGACGTCTGGTCAGGTATCCGGAATCGGCCGTACGAAGAGCGGTATCGGACAGCCCTTTGCGCGCTCCGTGAGCCGACATGAAGTATTCCAGTACGTCCAGCCCCTCACGGAAGTTAGACTTAATCGGCAGCTCTATAGTACGTCCCGTCGTATCCGCCATCAGTCCGCGCATACCTGCAAGCTGCTTAATCTGCTTGTCAGAACCGCGGGCACCGGAATCTGCCATCATGAAGATGTTATTATACTTATCCAGACCGGACAGCAGGGCCTCCGTCAACGCATCGTCCGTTGCTTTCCAGGTCTCAACAACCTCTTTGTAACGCTCCTCCTCGGTAATCAGACCACGCTTGAAGTTCTTAGTAATCTTATCCACCGTATCCTGCGCCTGCTTTATCATCTCAGGCTTCTGCGGCGGCACGGTCATATCCGAAATAGATACGGTCATCGCCGCCCTTGTAGAATATTTATACCCAATGGACTTAACAGCGTCAAGCACCTCCGCCGTAGCCGTAGAACCATGTGTATTGATAACTTTCTCAAGAATCTGCTTTAGCTGCTTCTTGCCGACATGGAAATCCACCTCCAGCAGCAGCTCGTTGCCCTCCGCCTCACGGTCTACAAAACCGAGATCCTGCGGAATAATCTCGTTGAACAGGAAACGTCCAAGGGTCGACTCGATATTGCCTCTCTTAACACTGCCGTCCGGCATGATCTTCTTCACGCGTACCTTGATGCGGGAGTGCAGCGTAATCGCCTCGTTCTCATAAGCAAGGATCGCCTCGTTGACATTCTTGAAGCACTTGCCCTCTCCCATCGCCCCGGGCCTTTCCTGCGTCAGGTAGTAGATACCGAGAACCATATCCTGAGACGGAACCGCAACCGGTCCTCCGTCAGAAGGTTTCAGCAGGTTATTCGGCGACAGCAGGAGGAAACGGCACTCTGCCTGCGCTTCCACGGACAGCGGCAAATGCACCGCCATCTGATCCCCGTCAAAGTCGGCATTGTAAGCCGTACATACCAACGGATGCAACTTAATCGCCTTACCTTCTACCAGAATCGGCTCGAACGCCTGAATACCAAGCCTGTGAAGCGTAGGGGCGCGGTTCAGCATAACCGGATGCTCCTTAATCACATCCTCCAGCACATCCCATACCTCCGGCTGTACTCTCTCTACCATCTTCTTCGCGTTCTTAATATTATGGGCTGTCCCGTTCTGCACAAGCTCTTTCATAACAAAAGGCTTGAACAGCTCGATTGCCATCTCCTTAGGCAGACCGCACTGATAGATCTTAAGTTCAGGACCTACTACGATAACGGATCGTCCGGAGTAATCCACACGCTTTCCAAGCAGGTTCTGACGGAAACGTCCGGATTTACCCTTAAGCATGTCGGATAAGGACTTAAGCGCCCTGTTCCCCGGCCCTGTTACCGGACGGCCGCGGCGTCCATTGTCAATCAGCGCGTCCACGGCTTCCTGCAGCATTCTCTTCTCATTTCTTACGATAATGTCCGGAGCGCCTAATTCCAGCAGACGCTTCAGACGGTTGTTACGATTTATAATCCTGCGGTACAAGTCGTTCAAATCCGACGTCGCAAAACGTCCGCCGTCTAACTGTACCATTGGACGAAGATCCGGCGGGATGACCGGAATTGCCGTCATGATCATCCACTCCGGTTTATTTCCCGATTCGCGGAACGCCTCTACAACCTCCAGACGCTTCACGATTCTTGCACGCTTCTGCCCGGTCGCGCCTTTCAGCCCTTCCTGCAGTTCCTCATAATCCTTATCCAGATCAATAGACTGCAGAAGCTCCTGAATCGACTCCGCTCCCATTCCAACGCGGAAGGCGGATCCCCACTTCTCTCTCGCTTCCTGATACTCCTGCTCTGATAATACCTGCTTGTACTGCAGATCGCTCTCTCCTCTGTCAAGCACGATATAAGATGCGAAATACAGCACCTTCTCTAACGTCCTTGGAGACAGGTCAAGGATCAGCCCCATCCGGCTTGGGATCCCTTTAAAATACCAGATATGTGACACAGGAGCAGCCAAGGCAATATGCCCCATCCTCTCACGGCGCACACTTGACTTCGTAACCTCTACGCCGCATCGGTCGCAGACAACGCCCTTGTACCGAATCTTCTTGTATTTGCCGCAATGACACTCCCAATCCTTACTGGGACCAAAGATTCTCTCACAGAACAATCCGTCTTTCTCTGGCTTCAGCGTACGGTAATTGATCGTCTCCGGCTTCGTCACTTCTCCCCTGGACCATTCCAGAATCTTCTCCGGCGACGCCAGACCAATCTTGATAGCGTCAAAAGTCATTGGCTGATACGCTTGTTCCTTATTGTTTTCCGGCATACTGGCACCCCTTCCTATTCATCATCCGACAAGTCATCATAAAAATCATCATCATCGGGTTCATATTCCATATCATCAAAGTCTTCCTCTTCAGGTTCCTCTTCAATATCAATAAGTTCCTCTCCCTGGAATTCCTGTTCGGTATACCCGTGCTCCCCAAGGTCGTCATCCTGATGATATTTTCTGTCTCCCTCAATCAATGAGCGGAAATCCGTCTCTCCCATATCCGCCGTCTCTATTATCTCAACCTCCGTATTGTCGTCGCGCAGAACACGGACATCCAATCCCAGAGACTGCAGTTCCTTAAGCAATACCTTGAAGGACTCCGGAATACCCGGCTCCGGAATATTCTCGCCCTTGATAATCGCCTCATATGTCTTCACACGTCCGACTACATCGTCGGATTTTACAGTCAGAATCTCCTGCAGAGTATAGGACGCGCCGTATGCCTCCAGCGCCCATACCTCCATCTCTCCGAAACGCTGACCTCCGAACTGCGCCTTACCGCCCAAAGGCTGCTGCGTAACCAGCGAGTAAGGACCGGTAGAACGGGCATGGATCTTATCGTCAACCAAGTGGTGGAGTTTCAGATAATGCATGTGTCCGATCGTAACCGGGCTGTCAAAATACTCCCCTGTACGTCCGTCGCGCAGGCGCACCTTCCCGTCTCTGGAAATCGGAACGCCCTTCCATAACTCCCTGTGATCTCTGTTCTCAGACAAATACTGCATAACTTCCGGCAGCAATTCTTCTTTATGCTTAGCTTCAAACTCTTCCCAGCTCAGATTAACATAATCATTAGCCAGATCAAGAGTATCCATAATATCATTCTCATCCGCGCCGTCAAAGACAGGCGTCGCAATATTGAAGCCCAACGCCTTCGACGCAAGGGACAGATGAATCTCCAATACCTGTCCGATATTCATACGGGAAGGCACGCCCAACGGATTCAACACGATATCAAGCGGACGTCCGTTAGGCAGAAACGGCATATCCTCCACAGGAAGCACACGCGAAACAACACCCTTATTACCGTGACGTCCCGCCATCTTGTCTCCTACGGAGATCTTCCTCTTCTGCGCGATATAAATACGGACCGCCTGATTCACACCCGGAGACAGCTCGTCGCCGTTGTCCCTGGTAAATACCTTTGCATCTACAACGATACCATACTCGCCATGAGGAACCTTTAAAGAAGTGTCCCTTACCTCGCGTGCTTTCTCGCCGAAAATCGCACGAAGCAGACGCTCTTCCGCAGTAAGCTCCGTCTCTCCCTTCGGAGTCACCTTGCCTACCAGAATATCCCCTGCGCGCACCTCCGCGCCGATCCGGATGATACCTCTCTCATCCAGATTCTTAAGGGCGTCGTCGCCCACGCCCGGGATATCCCGGGTAACCTCTTCCGGCCCAAGTTTGGTATCACGGGCTTCCGCCTCATACTCTTCTATATGAACAGATGTATACACATCCTCCTGAACCAGACGCTCGCTCAGCAATACGGCATCCTCGTAATTGTAGCCTTCCCATGTCATGAACCCAATCAGAGGGTTCTTGCCAAGCGCCATCTCGCCGTTAGACGTAGACGGCCCGTCTGCAATCACGTCTCCTGCCTCCACCCGGTCGCCCTTGAACACAATGGGCCTCTGGTTATAGCAGTTGCTCTGGTTACTTCTCAAAAACTTCGTCAGCTTATATCTCTTAAGCTTACCGTCCGCCTGACGGATCGCGATATCCGTAGACGTAGAACGTTCAACCACGCCTCCGGCCTCTGCGATCACACACACGCCGGAATCGACTGCCGACTTCTCTTCCATACCGGTTCCCACCACGGGAGCTTCCGTGATCAGAAGCGGCACCGCCTGACGCTGCATGTTGGATCCCATGAGGGCCCGGTTCGCATCGTCGTTCTCCAGGAAAGGAATCAACGCCGTCGCGACAGAGAATACCATCTTCGGAGAAACGTCCATGTAATCAAACATACGTCTCTCATACTCCTGAGTCTCTTCCCTGTAACGTCCGGAAACATTCTTACGGATAAAATGGCCTTCCTCATCCAGCGCCTCGTTCGCCTGCGCCACATGGTAGTTATCCTCTTCGTCCGCCGTCATATAGACAACTTCCTCGGTAACTACCGGGTTCGCCGGATCGCTATGGTCAATCCTGCGGTACGGAGCCTCAATAAATCCATACTGGTTAATCCTTGCATAAGTCGCAAGAGAGTTGATCAGACCAATGTTCGGGCCTTCAGGGGTCTCGATCGGACACATTCTTCCATAGTGTGAATAATGAACGTCCCGAACCTCGAATCCCGCACGGTCACGCGACAGACCGCCCGGTCCAAGAGCGGACAGACGGCGCTTATGGGTCAGCTCGCCTAACGGGTTATTCTGATCCATGAACTGCGACAACTGGGAGGAACCGAAGAATTCCTTTACAGCGGCAGTTACCGGTTTGATATTGATCAGCGACTGCGGAGAGATCCCCTCAAGATCCTGAGTTGTCATTCTCTCGCGCACCACGCGTTCCAGCCTTGATAAACCGATCCTGTACTGGTTCTGCAAAAGTTCGCCCACCGAACGGATACGTCTGTTGCCCAGATGATCGATATCATCGTCATTGCCCAATCCGTACTCCAGATGAATATTATAGTTAATGGACGCAATAATGTCCTCTTTCGTTATATGCTTTGGAATCAAGTCGTGAATATCCCGTCTGATGACATCTTTCAGTTCATCAATGTCCCCTCCGGTCTCCTCAAGGATTCCCTCAAGAACCGGGTAATACACCTGCTCCGTAATCCCCACTTCCTCCGGGTCGATCTCCACGACCGCCCCAAGATCTACCATCATATTGGAAAGCACCTTAATACTGCGCTCTTCCTCCGGTCTGTCAATCCACACAAAAGGAACCGCCGAATTCTGGATCTGGTCTGCCAATTCGCGCGTCACCTTCGTCCCCGCCTCGGCAATGATCTCCCCCGTAATCGGACTTGCCACATCCTCTGCAAGGATCTGTCCGGTAATACGGTTCCGCAAAGACAGCTTCTTATTAAACTTATATCTTCCTACCTTAGCCAAATCATAACGTCTTGGATCAAAAAACATGCTTGTGATCAGGCTCTCCGCACTATCCACAGCCAACGGCTCGCCCGGACGGATCTTCTTATACAATTCCAGAAGACCTTCCTGATAATTCGTCGCAGCATCCTTCTCGAAACTTGCCATGATCTTCGGCTCCTCGCCGAACAACTCCGTAATCTCCGGATTAGTCCCGATCCCCAGCGCGCGGACCAGCACGGTGATCGGCACCTTTCTTGTTCTATCTACACGTACATAAAAAACGTCATTGGAGTCCGTCTCATACTCCAGCCATGCGCCCCTGTTGGGGATCACAGTGGAGGAATACAGTTTCTTGCCTAATTTGTCATGTGCGATTGCATAGTATATCCCCGGCGAACGCACTAACTGGCTTACGATAACACGTTCCGCCCCGTTAATTACAAACGTACCTGTGCTCGTCATCAACGGCAAGTCCCCCATGAATATCTCATGCTCGTTGATCTCATCTGTCTCTTTGTTATGAAGCCTCACCCGTACCTTAAGTGGCGCCGCGTAAGTCGCATCACGTTCTTTACACTCTTCAATGGTGTATTTCACGTCTTTCTCGCACAAAGTAAAGTCAACAAATTCCAGACTCAGATGACCGCTGTAGTCGGTAATCGGGGAAATGTCATCAAATACTTCGTTCAGTCCTTCATCCAGAAACCATTGGTAAGAATCCTTCTGGACTTCGATCAAGTTCGGCATCTGAAGAACTTCTTTTTGTCTGGAATAACTCATGCGTGAACTTTTTCCGCTTTTAATGGGACGAATTCTGTTTTTCTCCATATTGACGTTTCACTCTCCTCACAATTTTTTGGAAAACAATATTGTAAAACCATTAGAAACAGCGCATTCCCCACTGTCTCCACGCGATATTATGGCATAACTTTCCACAATAGTGCATTTTTTACTATACCACATACCAATAAAGCTTGTCAATGAAATTTTGGCAATTTTTCACGATTTTTTTGATGATTTTCCGTGAATTTTCTCGAATTCCGTATGTATACCCATAACCTTCTCTGTTTTCTCTCTTACAAAGCAGCCGCAGACTCGCCGGAGGCTCCGGAATATTTATGGAATCCTTACGGAGTCCTCGCAGAATCCCCGCAGAAGATCCGCTGGGCTGCATCCATAAAAATGCGTACAAAAAGGCTGTCCCTTCTCAGGACAGCCCTCTTTAGACTTATCTCTCTACCGCGATTCCTTATTTCAGGTTTACCTCAGCGCCTTCTGCCTCAAGCTTAGCCTTGATCTCCTCAGCCTCTGCCTTAGAAACAGCCTCTTTCACTACCTTCGGCGCCTCGTCAACTACTGCCTTAGCCTCTTTCAGACCAAGACCTGTGATCTCACGAACAACCTTGATAACCTTAACCTTGGAAGCGCCTGCGGATACTAATTCTACGTCGAACTCGTCCTTCTCTTCCTCTGCCGGACCCTCTGCTGCCGCTGCAACTACAACGCCTGCTGCTGCAGAAACACCAAATTCTTCTTCACATGCTTTTACTAAATCATTCAACTCTAATACTGATAATTCTTTGATTGCATCAATAAATTCAGCTGTTGTCAACTTTGCCATTATATTTTCCTCCATTTAATCATATTATTTTCGTATCCTACCGATACATAAAGTTCCTGAAAACCAAAAACCTATTCTGCGGAAGCTTCCGCTGCTTCCTCTGCGGGAGCCTCTGCCGGCTTGCAGTTCTCTGCCCCTCCCTGCTCTGCGATCTGATTGAGAACGCGGGCAAGATTGGTAATCGGTGACTGCAGGCTTCCAAGCAGCTTGGACAGAAGTTCCTCCCTTGACGGGATCTTAGATAACTCGTTCAGCGCGGCGCTGTCATACACCGTACCTTCAACCACACCTGCTTTCAGCTCAAGAGCCTTAGCGTCTTTCGCAAACTTGCAAAGAATTCTTGCCGGAGCAGTTGCGTCATCCTTAGAAATCGCAATCGCACTCGGACCTTCCAGATGTTCATCTAAAGCCGCAAGATCGGTTCCTTCAAAAGCTCTCTTCATCATTGTGTTTTTACAAACTTTGTAGACGATTCCCGCTTCTCTTAACTGCTTACGCAGCTCCGTATCCTGTGCAACGGTAAGACCGCGGTAGTCAACAAGCACGACGCTCGCCGCATCCTTGACGTCTTCCGCAATAGCCTGTACGATTGGTTGTTTTAATTCAACTTTTGCCACGAAGGTGCACCTCCTTATATATTTTGTTTGACTGCGATTCCGGAAAAGCGCGTATACAGAAAATCCCGCCTTCTGCGATCCCTTCCGTATACTATAATAAAAACCCCCGCGTCAAAGACGCAGAGGTATTGTTAATTCATAATCAACGAATTTAACTTTCCTCGGCAGGCGTTGGAGTACTTACGCTCATATAGAGCACCTGCTGTCTTCGGCAGCCGTCTTTAACTATAGCACTGCCGAAGGCATATGTCAACCATTTAATCTGCATTTTACTATGAATTTTACTATGAATTTTATAGTTATCGTCTGCAATCCGAATGATCTTCCCGGTTTGCTTCACTGTTACGGTTGTTTCACGAAGACTTCCGTCAGCTTTTTCATGCCCGGTGACAAGCTGCCCTGTTACTATGTCAGGCCCCGTTACTGCGAAAGTCAATCACCTGCCTCCCGCCTGCAGGTCTCCGACATGCTGCTCCGGAACCATAATTTCCAGTTGTTTATTCAGGTTGTCGATTACCACTTCGTCATGTTCCCCTCCAAACTCACCGTCCAGAGTCCACGGAATCTCCTCAAGGGACTCGAAAGTGATATGCCCCGTCTTAAAAGTATACATATGCTTCGTATCCACCTGCTCGATCAAAAGCGATGCGATGATCTCCTGCAGGGCAATCGGATTCGCAGGTTTCCGAATCAACGTAACTTCAAACAAGCCGTCGTCGAACACCACCTGTTTTCCAATCATATTGCGGAAACCGCCGACAGACCGCGAATTCGTCACCATACCAAAGATAAATTCATCCTCGATCATTTCCCCGTCGTGTTCCACCTTAATCCGATAGGACGGAACGTTAAACAGCCGCTTCGTTCCCTCCAGCACATAAGCCAGATGCCCCAGAATGTTCTTCACTTCCTGCTTCGTCTCATACGACACATCCGTAAAAATGCCGAATGCAGCCACATACACAAAGATATCCTCATTGAATCTCCCCACATCGCAAGCAAACAACACGCCGTTCACGGCGTTATCCGCCGCTTTCAGAAGGCCCTTCGGAATATGAAGGCTGTTAGCAAAATCATTCGTAGTACCTGTGGGAATATATCCTACCGGCGTCCTCACATTCCTGTGCATCATACCCGTCACAATCTCGTCGATCGTGCCGTCCCCCCCGCTGCAGACCACCAAGTCGTACCGGTCGGCATCAAAATCCAGCACTTTTTTATATGCATCCCGATACGCCTGAGTCGGATATACGACCACTTCATATCCTGCTTTCACGAAAATGTCAATAATATCCGACAACTGCGGTTTTAGAAGCCCCTTTCCTGCACGCGGATTATAGATAAATAATAACCTCTTCATAACGCATATCTCCTTCACAAATACCAAAGAACTGCCGCCTATATCCGCAGCAGTTCCCCGATCAAACCTATTATGTATACTTATTCGGATTCCTCTCAACACACACCTGTTCAGCAAACAGGTTTTCCGATTCCATACAACTAGTTACTTGCGACAAGGAAACCTTCAATCCCCGCCACTGCCTCATGTTCATCCTGTCCTTCAGCCACTACCGTAATGCACTCGCCTTTCTGTAACTTTAGACTCATCATCCCCATGATACTCTTCGCATTGATCTTCTTGTTATCAATCTCAATGAACACCTGGCTTGCATACTGGCTTGCCTCCTGTACCAGGTGCGCAATCGGACGGTCTTCCATATCCATATTGTTTTGAATAGTAACAGGTCTCTTAGTCATAAAAAATTGCTCCTCCTTGCTAGTCCCTTAACTTTACCGCTATCTCACTTAATTTCCTGAGCCTATGGTTGACGCCCGACTTCCCGACAGGTTCCCTCAGAAGTCCTCCCAGCTCTTTTAAAGTTGCATCCGGGTAATCAAGGCGCGTAAGGGCAACGTCCTTCAAACTTTCGGGCAACTTGTCAAAACCAACAGTATCGCGTATATACTTAATATCTTCTATCTGTCTGACCGCGGCAGACACCGTCTTATTAATATTCGCCGTCTCACAGTTCACCTTGCGGTTCACACTGTTGCGCATCTCCTTCACAATCCTGACATTCTCAAACTCAAGGAGCGCTATATGTGCTTCCATCACATTCAGTATATCCACAATCTGTGATCCTTCTTTTAAATATACGACGTAGGTCTTCTTCCTTTCCACAATCTTTGCATCCGTATCAAATGAATTCATTATTTCTTTAAGATATTCTGCCTCTCCCCGTGTGTCACAGACGATCTCAAAATGATAGGATTTGCCCGGATCGCTCATAGAACCGGCCGCGATAAAAGCGCCTCTGATATACGCCCGCTTGCAACAGACAGCCTGTACCATTGCCTTCCTGACTGCTAACAGTTCCTGTCCTTTTGCGTAAATATCATAGCTTGCGCTTCCCTTCGTCATATTCCTGCGAATTGCGATACTTATTCCTATATTAAATGTTTTTCTCAATAATGTAAAGCATTTTCTTGCAACTGTAAAATTTTCCGTATGAACATGGACATAGCAAATGCCTTTTTTGTCTTGCGCAAACACTCCCGACATGCGGATAATTGCAGATAATTCCGCCAGCTTGCAGTGCCTTGCATTCGCATAATGCTCTGCCAGTTCTTCCTTTATCATGCCCGAAAATGACATTTCTTACTCCTATTCTTACTTCGCCTTCGTGATCGCATCTTTGCCAATGTCTCGATGCTCAACACGGATACCATAATTCTCGTTCTTACTCAACGCTTCAAAAAGTTCGTTAGCCAACGTAACCGACCTATGCTTGCCGCCGGTACACCCGATCGAAATCACAAGCTGTGTTTTTCCTTCCTGAACATAATTCGGAATCAAAAACTCCGCAAGATCTATTAATTTATGAAGAAACTCAGCAGCTTTTTCATTATTCATAACATATTCCCGGACTTCTCTGTCATTACCGCTCTGTGGACGTAAATCTTCTATATAATATGGGTTCGGAAGAAAACGCACGTCGAATACCAGATCCGAATCCGGCGGGATTCCATATTTGAAGCCGAACGAAAGTACCGAGATATAGAGATTCTTATATTCCTTGTTCTCTACGAATATCTTATTCAGTTCCCTCTTCAATTCCCGGGTAAGCATATGGCTTGTATCAATCAAATAATCCGCCCGCTTTTTCAGGAACTTAATCCTTTCCCGTTCCTTCCGGATCCCCTCGTCCACGCGCCCGTCATTGCCGGCTAAGGGATGAAACCGCCTCGTCTCCTTATACCTTTTAATCAAGACGTGATCCGAAGATTCCAGAAAAAGTATCTCATACTTCATCCCTGCGCCGTCAAGCTCTTCCATCACCCTCGCCATCTCCGTAAGGCTCTGCCCGCTTCTGATATCGACGCCGAGGGCGGCTTTATTGAGTTCGCTTCCCGGCACCCTTAAAAGATCCGCCATCTTTGGAATCAAAGGTGCCGGAAGATTATCCACACAGAAATATCCCACATCTTCCAACATCTTAAGCGCCGTACTCTTACCCGCTCCCGACATGCCCGTAACAATCACACATCTCATCTTTAGAATTCTCCCAGTTTCTTCACCTCAGGCTCCAGCCTGACTCCAAACTTCTCTTCCACGGTCTGCGATACCCTGGCCATAAGTTCCGATATATCCTTCGCCGTAGCGCCGCCTTTGTTGATTACGAATCCGCAATGCTTTTCGGACACCTGCGCTTTGCCCACGGCAAACCCGCGAAGCCCCGCATCCTGTATTAACTTCCCGGCAAAATACCCTTCCGGTCTCTTAAACGTACTTCCGGCGCTTGGATATTCCAACGGCTGCTTACTGACTCTCTTCTCCTTTAGTTCTTCCATCTTTGCCCGGATTTCCTGACGGTCGCCTTTTTTAAGCCTCATATTCGCTTCCAGTACAACGTACCCTTTACGTGCGATAATGCTGGTCCGGTAACCAAGCTCCATCTGCGCGCGCGCAATTCGGATCACCTCTCCCTCCGGAGTCAGCGCCGTAATCTCCGTGAGTACGTCTCCCATCTCTCCGCCGTAAGCTCCCGCATTCATCACACACGCTCCGCCAAGAGTCCCGGGTATTCCCGATGCGAATTCAAATCCGGTAAGTTCTTCCTCCATCACATGATTCGCCGTCACAGACAGCAGCGCTCCCGCCTGCACAGTTACAGCTTCTCCTTCAACCCGTATCCCGCCGAGTTCCTTTCCAATCTGAATAATTACCCCTCGGTATCCTTGATCCGAAACCAAAAGATTGCTGCCGTTTCCTACAATATAATAGGGGATCTTATAAGCCCTGCACAGATTAACCGTTCCCTTCACTTCCTCAAACGTTCCCGGCATCACAAACACGTCCGCCGGACCTCCGACGCGAAACGTGGTGTGTCTGCTCATAAGTTCGTCTCTTAAGAGGCGTCCCTTAAGTACAATCCCTGACAACTCATGATAAGCGCTCTGTTCCATAAAATTCTCCATTGCTCTACTCTTCCTTTCACATGTCCGCCAGTGCGGCGAAGATCAAAGACTCGCCGTACTTAGGGTATCATACACTAATATTTCAATAAATTCAATGTACACTTGCAAAATCTCTCTAAATGCGTTATATTAGTTCCAAAGGAATTTTATTCAAGTAATTTTATGTAAAAAAGGAGTGAATTGATCAATTGGACTCGAGTGACGCCACACGGCTCATTATTCTGTTTATTTTATTATTGTTGTCTGCATTCTTTTCATCTGCAGAGACAGCTCTGACTACCGTAAATAAGATACGGATGCGAACTCTGGCCGAAGAAGGAAGTAAACGTGCCAGAACGGTTCTTGCAATCACGGACGATTCTGGCAAGATGTTAAGCGCCATATTGATTGGCAACAACATCGTGAATTTATCGGCGGCATCGCTGACCACTTCTCTTGCTTATAGCTTTGGTGGTTCAATGGTTGCAATCGCAAGCGGAATCCTCACCATACTGATTCTGTTATTCGGAGAGATCACCCCGAAGACGATGGCTACCATTCATTCTGAAAAGATGTCGTTGGTATACGCCCCGGTAATCAGTATGTTCATGAAGATTATGACGCCCGCTATCTTTATCATTAACGGGCTTTCTATCGGCGTATTGTTTCTTCTGCGCGTCGATCCGAATGCCAAGAACAATGTCATGACGGAGACGGAGCTTCGTACTATCGTAGATGTAAGCCATGAGGACGGAGTCATAGAATCCGACGAACGTGAGATGATCAATAACGTGTTTGATCTGGGCGATGCCAGAGCAAAAGATGTCATGGTTCCCCGCGTTCATGTAACATTTGCCGACATCAACAGTACCTACGGCGAGTTAATCGATATTTTCCGTGAAGACAAGTTCACAAGGCTTCCTGTATTTAAGGATACGACGGACAATGTGGTTGGTACTATTAATATGAAGGACTTACTGTTATATGACAACACGAAAGGATTTCATATTCAGGATATTTTAAGAGAGGCGTATTTCACTTACGAATATAAGAATATCTCCGAACTTCTTGTGGAGATGCGGAAAGCTTCTTTTAATATTGCAATCGTATTGGACGAATACGGCGAAACTGCCGGTCTGATTACGCTGGAGGATATCTTAGAAGAGATTGTCGGTGAGATTCATGACGAATATGATGAGAATGAAGAGGATTTCATTCAGGAAATTGACGAACGCGAGTATATAGTAGAAGGCTCTACGAATCTGGACGACTTGAATGACCGGTTGGATCTGGATCTGAATTCGGAAGAATATGATTCATTGGGTGGATTTATCATTGAGCGCCTTGACAGGCTTCCTGAAGCCGGCGACAGCATCCACACAGAAGAAGGAATCCACATGGTCGTAGAGAAGCTGGATAAGAATAGGATTGAGCTTGTACACATGTACCTTCCTGAGGCGGCTCCCAACAGCAGCGAGACGCCGACGTTTGATATATAATTTACGCTGATATCTGACTGCCAGTATTATTAAACGATTCATATTGGCATATCAGTATTCAGAACATCCACAATACAGAGATGGCATATCACTGAAAAGGCAGGTTTCTTTTGAAACCTGCCTTTTTCATGCTTTAATATAATAGCTTCCGAACTTCTTCATCCGCCAGATTTTTCTTTGTAAGCCATATATACCCTGTGTCAACCACGGCCTCGTTCCCCATAGAAAGCGCCGCTCTCGCGGAAGCAACGATCGCCGCATAGCCCATCCCGAAAGGATTCTGAAGCACCAGGGCTTCCACTTTCCCCTCCTCCAACGCATCAAGGACTTCTCTGTCCGCGTCAAAGCCAATAATGGATGCATCCGATTCGTTACGTTCTTTAGCCGCGGCAGCCCTCTTCACCGCATCTCCGTTCGTAGCATAGATCCCCTTAACTTCCGGATGCTTTTCAAAGAGGTAATCCAGCACATCTTCTTCTGAGAGCATATCCGCCTGAACGACCTCTCCCTCAGCCGAATCGCCGCCGTTTCTTTCTTCCTGCTCAGGCTTCCCATCGCCGCCGTTATTCTCTCCCTGCTCAGGCTTTCCGTCGCCGCCGTTTCTCTCTTCCTGCTCAGGCTTCCCGTCGCCGTTTTCTCCACTGTTCACCGCTTCTTCGGTTCCCTCATTATTTCCTGCATTTTCTCCACTCCGGCCGTCATCCTGACCGTCGCCCTTCGGCTCTTCCCCTGTCTGCTCTCCATTCATCTCTGCCGCAATAGCCTCCTGCATACCGGACAACTGATCCATATAATAAACCTCCGCAATCGTAACCTCCGGATAGTCGGCTTCCAACGTTTCTCTGAAAGCCTGTTCACGGCTCATAGCCGACTCGGATTTGGAATCATGTATAAACAAGAACACTTCGCCCTTCTCATCCACGGATTCCGCTAATCTCTCGGCTGCTTCCCGCGCCGCCTCCCGGTTGTTTGTGGACACTACGGCCATCAGCCCCTGATAATCACTTCCTGAATCAAAGGCCACAATAGGGATATCACTTTCCGCCGCCAAATCAAACTGCACTTCGCAAGCCTTGGTATCCGCAATCGCAATTCCCAGCGCGGCCGGATATCTTGCCAGCTCTTCATCCAAGATATTCACCTGTTCATCCACGTTGTCCGGCGTACTCGGCGCGCTGTAGGTCACCTCCACCTGGTCTTTTCCCTCGTACCCCAGATTCTTGTTGATATCCTTGACCGCCTGTTTTGCCCCCCGGCTAACCTCGTCCCAGTACGACACGCCTTCCGCCTTGCCTATGATAGACAGCGAGGTTCCCTCCTCCAGATTCAGCCCCATAACGTTATCGTAAGCGGACAGCTTTATCATATCCAGCTTCTTCTGATACTCTTTCTCTTTCTTTTTCTTCTTTGTGTCTGAGTAAACCGGCTTCTCGGAGCCGTCCGCGCCGCCTTCCGCAGAACATGCGCATATAGACATCGCCGCGCACAGGGCAATGGCGGCCCATCTTCTGATTTTCTTCTTCATAATACTTCTCTCCCAACACTCTTACTTTAGTGTGAAACATTTTCATGGAACACTATACACCAATTTTTAATGAAAATGTTAAAGAATTTCTTAAATTTCTGCTACTTTTCCTAATTCCTTTCCATTTACTTTAAAAAGTGGTATAATGTTTTCCATATATTTTATTCTTTAAAAGGACATGGGGATGGGCTGATGTTAGAAAAAAGAAATGAAAACGAAAAGCTGAAACTCAGAGGACAATTAAAAATGTATATCCAGTGGCCGTCCATCATGGCGGTATTGCTGATTGCGATGAATGTCTGGGTATATATCATCGACAGACGGGCAGGAAGCCTTATGGGAATCTTTGTCCTGATTTACAGTCTGATCGCGCTCGGGCTTTATTTCCGGAGCAAGACAGTCCTCTTGAAAGATCTTGTGGAATTTGCCGCACAGTACGGGATCGTCCAGAACACCTTGCTCAAAGAGCTGACCTTACCTTATGCAATCCTGATGAGCGACGGAAAGACGATCTGGATGAACGACCTGTTCGAGGAGATTCTGGGATGCAAACCCAGACGAGATGTACCGATCAGCAAATACATCCCTGAATTGAACCGCAGTATATTCCCGAAAGAACTCCAAGATACTGTGGAGATGGACGTCTATTTCGCGGATCGGGAATTCAAAGCCGAGCTGCGGCAGATTTCCGTAGAAGGTTTTAATGATACGGGACTGCTTCTTCAGATGCCGGCAGAAAAGGAATACTTTATTGCCGTACACCTTCAGGATGTTACCGAACTGAACCGTTACATTAAAGAGAACGAAGAACAGCGTCTGATAGCAGGTCTGATCTATATCGACAACTACGACGAGGTTATTAACAGTGTAGAAGAAGTCCGTCAATCTCTTCTTATGGCTTTAGTGGACAGGAAGATTAACCAGTATATCGCCAGAGTAGACGGTATTGTCAAGAAGATGGAGACCGACAAGTATTTTATCGTACTCAAGAAGCAGTATTTTAAGGAATTAGAGGCCGATAAGTTCTCACTCCTTGAAGATGTAAAGTCCGTGAATATCGGGAACGGGATCCCGGCTACATTAAGTATCGGCCTTGGTCTGAGCAACGACTCCTATTCTCAGGGTTATAACTATGCCCGGGTCGCTATTGATCTTGCTCTTGCAAGGGGCGGAGACCAAGCGGTAATCAAAGACAGCCACGGTATTACATACTATGGCGGGAAGCGCGAACAGACTTCTAAGAACACCAGGGTAAAGGCCAGGGTAAAGGCGGAGGCCCTTCGGGAATTCATCACCTTAAAAGACAAGATTTTTGTCATGGGGCATAAGCTGACAGACGCGGACGCCTTCGGAGCCGCTATAGGCATCTGCCGCGCGGCGGCGGCTATGGAGAAGAAAGCCTATGTAGTGATCAACGAAGTATCGGCTTCGCTCCGCCCTCTGTACGAGTGTTTTGTTAAAGATTCCAATTATCCGGAGGGACTGTTCCTTAAATCCGCCCAGGCCATTGAGATGGCGGATGAGAATTCCATGGTCGTGGTGGTGGATACGAACCGCCCGAAGATGACAGAATGTGAGGAACTATTAAAGAAGACCAAAACCATCGTTGTGCTTGATCATCACAGACAGAGCAGCGATAATATCGAGAACGCCTTGTTATCTTATATCGAACCTTATGCGTCCTCCGCATGCGAGATGGTTGCGGAAGTCTTGCAGTACATTGTAGACGATATCAAGATTCCGAAGATCGAGGCAAGCAGCATGTATGCCGGCATCATGATCGACACCAACAACTTTGTGAACCACACCGGCGTACGGACCTTTGAAGCGGCGGCGTTTCTTCGCAGATGCGGAGCCGATATCACCCACGTCCGCAAGATGTTCCGGGACGACATAGAATCCTATCGTGCGAAGGCGGAGATCATCAGCAGCGCGGAGGTCTATTATAAAAAGTTCGCCATTGCCAGAGGCACAGCTCTTAAGATCGAGAGCCCTACGATCATTGGCGCGCAGGCGGCGAATGAACTGCTGGATATCAACAACATCAAGGCTTCCTTCGTATTGACGGAGTACAATGGAAGAATCTATGTTAGCGCGAGGTCTATTGACGAAGTGAATGTACAGATCATTATGGAGCGCCTTGGCGGAGGCGGCCATATGAACGCGTCAGGCGCACAGTTTGACCATACTGATATGAACGAGGCAATTAAAAGTCTTAAGAAAGTAATCGACGATATGATAGAAGGAGGAGACATTTAACATGAAAGTAATATTGACAGAAGACGTGAAATCCCTTGGAAAGAAGGGAGAGATTGTAGAGGTGAGCGACGGCTACGCAAGAAATTTCATCCTTAAGAAGAAGAAAGGCGTGGAGGCCAACAGCCAGAACCTTAACGACCTTAAACTCAAGAAAGCCAACGATGATAAGCTGGCGCAGGAACAGCTCGAAGCCGCGAAAGAGCTGGGCAAAAAGATCGAAGCAGGCAAGGTCGAGATGTCTATAAAGACCGGCGAGGGCGGCAAAGCGTTCGGTTCCATTGCGTCTAAGGAGCTTGCGGCAGAAGTAAAGGAACAGATGGGACTGGCCGTAGACAAAAAGAAGATTCAGCTCAAAGAGGCTATTAAGACTCTTGGAACTCATAACGTGCCGATTAAGCTGCATCCGAAGGTAACCGTAGAATTGAAAGTAATCGTGAGCGAGGAAGTTTAGCATTAAGGAGTTTTATTCATGGAAGAGGCGCTTATTAAGCGGGTAATGCCCCACAGCATCGAGGCGGAACAGTCTGTCGTCGGCGCTATGCTGATGGACCGGGACGCCATTACAACATCCTCCGAGATCATCAGCGGCAGTGATTTTTATCAGAACGTCTATGGCGTCGTGTTTGATTCCATAGTAGAGCTTTTTAACGAAGGTCAGCCTGCCGACCTTGTCACCTTGCAGGAGCGGCTGCGGACGAAGGACGTCCCTGCCGAGATCTCCAGCCTTGAGTTTGTCCGCGATCTTCTGAATATGGCGTCAACCTCGGCAAACGTAAAGTATTACGCTCAGATTGTAGCGGACAAATCATTAATGAGAAAATTAATTCGGCTGAACGAAGAGATTGCCAACGTCTGTTACGCAGGCAATGAATCTCTGGAAGCAGTTTTAGAAAAGACGGAGAAATCCGTCTTTGAATTATTACAGAGAAGAACTTCCGGTGAATTCGTACCCATAAAGCAGGTAGTGCTGAACGCTCTGGAACGAATCGAGAAAGCCTCAAAGAATAAAGGGACAGTAACAGGGATACCCACCGGTTTTATAGACCTTGACTATAAGCTGTCCGGTCTGCAGCCCTCAGACTTGGTGCTGGTCGCCGCAAGACCTTCTATGGGGAAGACCGCCTTCGTCCTTAATATCGCACAGCATATCGCCTTTAAAAAGGACAAATGCGTCGCCATTTTCAGCCTTGAGATGTCCAAGGAACAGTTGGTGAACCGTCTGTTCTCTCTGGAATCACAGGTAGAAGCACAGGCGCTGCGGACCGGTAACATGAAGGATTCAGATTGGGAAAAATTAATAGAAGGCGCCGGAATCATCGGCAAATCCCGCCTGATTATCGACGATACGCCAGGTATATCCATCTCCGAGCTGCGATCCAAATGCAGGAAATATAAGCTGGAGCATGGGCTGGATATCATTATCATCGACTATCTCCAGCTTATGACAGGCGGAGTCGGCAGAAGTCAGGAATCCAGACAGCAGGAAGTCTCTGAGATATCCCGCTCCCTCAAAGGACTGGCAAGAGAATTAAACGTCCCCGTGGTCACGCTGTCCCAGTTAAGCCGTGCGGTTGAGAGCCGTCCTGACAAAAGGCCGATGCTCTCCGACCTGCGTGAATCCGGAGCCATTGAGCAGGATGCGGACGTCGTTATGTTTATATACCGTGACGAATACTACAACAAAGACTCAGAATTCAAGAAACAGGCAGAGATCATTATTGCCAAACAAAGAAACGGTCCTGTAGGGACCGTTAATCTGGCTTGGCTAGGCGAATACACGAAGTTCGCCAATCTAACCAGGCAGGAAGATTCTTTTTAACTTTTCAACCGGACCGGCCTCCGCAGCGCTCTTCCGATAAGTTTGCTGCTGACGGATGAGCTGGTCCAGCCTGCGGAAGGATTCTTCTTCCCTCCGTTCTTTTGCATCCAGCATGAACGACATTTCCTTTGTAATCATGGACATCAGGACCTCATTATTATTCTCCAGCATCCGCTTCATATGTAACTGGTCGCGCGTCCTGCGAAGATCCGGAATTAACGCCTTCAATTCGGAGAACGGGACTCCCTGTTCGTATAGTTCTTTGATGCAGCCGAAAAGCTTCGCATCATCCTTTGTCTCCCTCTTCAACTGTTCTAATGCGTTACTGCTCATGGTCTATACCCCCTTATCAAAACTTGTCCCACTTATCATAGCACGGCCTTTCTGCGAAACAAGTAAAACTCTGTCGGGTATGCAAAAAAAGCGCTGCGTTTCCCCGCGGCGCTTTTTTCGTATCTTCTCATTGTAAATAACGGTAAATCCTTCACCATTCCTAACCCTGGGAGATTGCTCCTGTAGGACACTGAGCTGCACATGCGCCGCAATCAACACAAGCGTCAGCATCGATTTCAAAATGATCTGCACCCTGAGAGATTGCTCCTACCGGACATTCAGCCTCGCAAGCTCCACAGCTTACACATTCACTACTAATTACGTGTGCCATAATATGTACCCTCCTTCTTTATTATATAGACCTGAATACAATTCCAGCCTGTTATTATCATAATACAAAAAGGCGAAATATACAAGATAAAAATTATCATTCATACGCAATCTTCATCAATTCCTCAATGGTGGTAATCCCCTCCGCCACCAGCCGCACCCCGTTCTCTTTCAATGTACGCATCCGCTGGTTTTCTCTCGCATAATCCTCGATCTCCTCCATTGAGGCATGGCTGCTGATCATCCGGCGCAGCGTCGTATCGACGGTGAAAATCTCATGTACGGCAATCCTCCCCCTGTAACCGGTATTATTGCATTGAGCGCATCCTCTTCCTCTCTGCACAACCTCTATATTCTCTCCAAGAAAAGCGCGTTCTTCCGGCGTTGTCTCCATCTGCTGGGCGCAGTGGGTGCAGACCTTCCGCATGAGTCTCTGGGCAACGACGCCCACCAGCGAATTTGCAACAAGGTAGGTCTCCACTCCCATGTCCTCCAGACGCACAATACTGGAAGCCGCGCTATTTGTATGCAGCGTACTCAGAACCACATGCCCGGTAATCGCCGCACGGACGGAAATCCCCGCCGTCTCGCCGTCCCGGGTCTCGCCAACCATGATTACATCCGGATCCTGACGAAGCAGCGCGCGCAGGCCCCGATCAAACGTCAGTCCTGCCGCCGGATTTACCTGCGTCTGGTTGATGCCGGATACATTCTTCTCCACCGGATCCTCAATAGTCGCAATATTCTGCATCCTCCCCGACAGATACTCAAGCACCATATACAGAGTAGTCGATTTCCCGCTTCCCGTCGGTCCCGTAATATAGATAATCCCGTTGCTGCTGTTTAGCATCGGCAGGAACTTCCTATAACTTTCTTCATCCATCCCGAACTGATCCGCATAATCCATCTGCCCCGAGGACATAAGAAGACGCAGCACCGCCTTTTCCCCAAACACAGTAGGCATCAGGGATACACGGATATTGACGTACCCGCTCTCTGTCTTTACGCGAAAATGCCCGTCCTGGGGGATTCTCTTCTCTGCAATATCCAGATTCGACATAATCTTAATCCGGGCGATTAACGGCTGGTGGACATTTCTCTGCAGCGCTACATACTCCAGAATCACTCCGTCAATCCTCATCCGCACCTTGGTCTGCCGCTCAAACGGCTCTATATGGATATCGCTGGCGTTACTTTTGATTGCCCGTTCCACAAGGCTGTTCAGCAAATGGATAATCGGGGCCTCCTCCTCCACATTCTCCAACTCAGTAAGGTCAAGATCCTCAAAATTATCCGCCCCGAAACCGGCGTTCGCCTCCGTAGCGGCCTGTTTCGCCCCTACCTCCGTAAAATAGTAAGAGATTGCCTGACGGAGCGGCTTCTCTTCGCCTAAAAGAATCTGTAAGTAACAGCCCGTCTGCTGCCGCACCTCTTCCAGCGCAAAATAATTCAGCGGGTCGTTCGTCACCAGAACCATAGTGCGGTTCGTCACACTCAACGGAAGGAACAGGTTTTTCTCAGCCAATTCTTTACTGACCATAGCAACTGCTTCCAGATCCACCTGCTGTGACGCCACGTCAACGATTTCCAGTTCAAGCCTGCTCGCCAAAGCCTCCAAAACCTGCTGCTCCGTCACAAAATTCAGCTCTATAAGAATCTGCCCCACCCGTTTATCCCGGTGCTCTTTCTGGTATGCAAGCGCTTCCTGCATCTGCCGCGCGTCCACATACCCTCTTTCCTCTAATATTTCCCCAATCCTCAGATTCGTCCTCAAGACCCTATTCCCCTTCCTGTTTTCCTCTATATGCCTTTATGCATATAGACAGCCAGTTCAAAACTTACCTCCGGCTGCTCCACTACGTTCCAATCCGTATCCAGATACGTCCGCTTACTCACATGCATAGCCTGAACCTGGATCGCCGGCTCGTTATGTTCTAAATCGTCAATAAACTGATATGCCTGATCCCAGCTTCCCTGCAGTACCATCGTACAGTTGACCGTGAGGACATACCCGTCAGAAATCGGTTCCCCGCTCTCCGCATCGGCGCTTTCTTCCTCATCTTCCAGCCCCGAAGACTTCCCGTACAAATAAGCCTGAGGTATCTCCGCCTGAGCTTCCCCGATGGATAACGACACGGGGAACAGCCCCGCCTTAAGCGCCAGCCCCGTAAGCAGTTCATCAATCTGCCGGTTCTCCATCTGTTCATAATACTGTGCGGAAATGTCCTTAAGCTCCTCTTTTCGTTCCTTAACCTCCTGCTCCAACTCTGAAATCCCGTCAATCGCAGTCTGCATTTCCTTAATCGTGCCGTCCAGTTCCCGGCCATTCATCCGGTTCTCCTGATAACGCCCAATTCCCGGCATCACCAGAAAACGGACCGTCAGAAACACAATTAAGACGCTGACCGCCAGTTTCAGAAGCAGAATATCTTTATCCGTCAGCCTCATTGCGCACCTCCCCCGTATTCTCTGCCTTCCAACGTACATGACAGAGACAGCGTATACCAGCCGTCTTCAAACTTATACCCCGTGTAATCCACCGTGTGAAACAGCCCTGTTTCCTGAAGCCGCAATATATATCCGGACACGTCGATTACTGCCGGACTGTTGGCGTCAAAGGTAAGGATCCCCGTCTGCGCGTCAAAATCCGTAATCAGCATCCCGATCTGGTTTCCCCCGACGCCTTCGATCCTGCGCAGCACGCCGCCCGAAAATTCCGGATATGCCGACAGATTTTGATCCAACAGCTTAACCGAAGCAATTCCGTCTTCCACAGTCTCAAGCTGCTTTTTCAGTTCCTTCGCTTTCTGGTAAGTCCCTTCCTGTCTGGCGCGTTCGATCCACTCCTGCTTCTCCCGGTTCTTCGCACTGACAAACTGATTCGCAGACCAAATCCCTCCGGTCAGTACAATGCAGAACAGGAGCACAACTCCCGGCATCACCAGATGCCTCCCGATCAGCCGGCTCTGCTCCGCCTTTCCTTCGGATTTGGATTCTATTCTGCTAAGGTCAATCTGCTTCTCTTTCCTTGTGCAGCGTATCATCGCCCCGATGCAGGAAATCCAGTCCGTAGCCTTCTTAGCTCCCGCAATGGAAATCTTTTTGTCAACGGCCATAGGCGACACCTTCAGATTCAAATTCCTGATTCCCTCCACGCTTGCCTCGAAGTCCTCGTCCGGACATCCTCCATAGAAGACCCCGGTAATCGGCTCCTCATGATTCTGCCCCGCATAGAACTGGATAATACCGGAAATACTTCTTACGATCTCCGTCCCGAAATCCAGTGTTCCCGGTTCGCTGAACAGGCGTGTCCGGCTGGAATAGAGATATTTCCCCTTCTGACACAGGATACTGGTCATACTCCCCGCCTCAAAAAACAGATAGATCGCCGTCCGCTCCCGGAAATATTCCAGATACTGCATAAGCTTTAGGTAGCCTTCCATAGGAACCGTAATCCCGCTGACACGGATTCCATTTTCCCGGCAAATACGCAGAAAATCCTCCACATTCTCCTGCTTTGCGCCGCCCGTACAGATATCGACACCGCTCTTTTTCTCCTGGCAGACGACAAAATAGTCCGTAATTTCATTACGGAAGTTCTCACGCATCTCCCTTTCCGCCATTTCCGCCAACTGCTTTCCCTTGCTGTCGGGAAGCTTAAGCACTCTGGTCACGCTTAATCCCGCAGGCAGTACAAGCCGCGCCTGCTCAGGCTTCTGCTTTTCTGACAGCCTCTCCAAGGCCTTCTGCCATCGGTCGAACGAGTCCCCCTGCCCCTGCAGGTCGATCCTCTTTACCTCCGTGATTACCGGATATTTTCCTACCCTTCCTGACGCCGCCAAAATACAATCTTCTTGAAACACAATGACTGTCTGGCTCATTCTCTTCTCCCCCTCTCTGTAAATCGCATTTTTTTCCCCGCATCCTAAGCCGATCTTTCGATCGCCCCATATGACTCATATATCGGAAGCATAACCGCTATAATGATAAACCCTACGACCATAGCCATCAGGCAGATCAGCGCCGGCTCAAGCAAGGTCATCATGCGCTTCGTTGCCGCCTCCGCTTCCTCCTCCATGGTTATAGCTATGGAATCCAGCATCGTATCCAGCCGTCCGCTTTCCTCCCCGATAAGTATGGTACTTGCCAGTTTACGGACAAGCCCGTCCACCTCCCTGAGAGCCTGAGAAAGCGGGACGCCGCTGCGCACCGTGACCGCCGCCTGTCCAAATTGCTCCTCCACATATATATTCCCTATAGTTCTGCCCGCCGTCTGCAGCGCCCCCACAATCGGCATACCGCTGGAATACAGGCTGCTTAGGGTACGTGCAAAGCGCGCCGTATAAATAATCTTATTCAGCCTTCCTATCACGGGCATACGGACCTTCATATAATCAATCGTCCTGCGGATTCTATATATTTTCAGGATAACCCGCATGACGGCGGCTGCCAGAAATATGACTGTCAATGCAACATACCACTGATGAACGAGAAAATCCGACGCAGCCATCAGCCATTCCGTCACCGCCGGAAGGCTTTCCATCTGTGAAAATAATTCTTCAAACTGGGGCAGGATAAAAGTTACGATCAAAACGACTACCGCAACGCACATCACAAGCAGCACAACCGGATAAACCATAGCCGACCTTACCTGGTTTTTCAGACGGTTTTCCCGCTCATAATGCAGGGAAAGGCGTTCCATCACCGCGTCTATATTTCCGCTGCCCTCGCCGGACCGAACCATTCCCATCATCAGCTCCGGGAAACATCCCGCCGTCTCCATGGCCTCCGACAAGCTGGTTCCTTTCCTGAGATCAGCAAGGATCGAAAGGTAGACTGACTTTGCATAAGCAGGCAGCCCCTCCTCTTCGGCTATAATCTCCAACGCGCGGACAATACTGATTCCGGAAGCAAGAAGCGTTGATAACTCCTTACAGAATTCAGAAAGCAATTTCGACGAAAATTTACGAGTCCCTCTTGAGGCCGTGAGATCTTTCGCCTCAACCAAGAATAGACCTTGCTCTTTTAGCTGCTGCTGTAAAGCGCTCTCACCTGCGGCATCCATTGTTCCCCGCAGGTTTTTCCCCTCCATATTCTTCGCAAGATAACGAAACTGCGCCATAAAACCTCCCCTTTCTCTATATCCCCCATACCGCCAGATACCACTCAAGCATCCGATCCCCATAGATGCATGCCGCTGCAAGCCCGATTGCCAGAAACGGACCGAAAGCAATCCGGTCGCTCCGCGTTATTTTTTTTCTCGCCAGCATCCAGATGCAGTAGATTCCCCCTGACAGGATTCCGATGAAGATCGCCGGAATCATCGCCCGCCAGCCTAACAGCCAGCCGCTTGCCGCCATCAGCTTAATATCGCCGCCGCCGAACGCCCCCGGAACTACCAAAGCCAGTATGAGCATCGGTACTGATACGATTACGGCTCCGATTATCCGGTCTGCCAGCGTATGCTCCGGGAATAGCCAGATCGCCGCTATTCCTAACAATACGATAAATATATGAAAACGATCGTAGATGATCTTTGTATTCCAATCTATAAATGCAACGACGGTCAGGATGCCCATGTATATAAACGCAATCCATCCTCTCAGCGACAAAAAGCCCGACTCGCCGCAGCCGAAATAAACACTGCAAAAAACGAATGTTATTCCTCCCAGACATTCTACAAGAAAATACTGCCCCGATATTTTCATTCCGCATCCAAGACATTCCCCGCCCTGAACTAAGTAGCTGACGCACGGAATTAATTCTCCTGCGCCCAGCGTTCTGCCGCAGCCGGGGCAATGGCTGCGGCCATATACAATATTCTCCCCTTTGGGGAGGCGATAGATTACTACTGTTAAAAAGCTAAAAATACAAACCCCGAATATAAAACGAAACAGGTATAACATTCCGACCAGCACCGTCACCATTTCTCCCTCTTCCCCTCTTCTGCTTATAAATTGTATGTATTTTATCATGTATCCGGACATTAAGCCAGCAGGCCACCGTACCACTTTCTGCCGCTTCATTAAATTATAGTATTGACCTTACCGCTCCTCTGCCCGGATAAGCTCCTCTTGATAGAAAACTTCATAGGTAAGCGGCTCCCTGCAGTAGGTTACGGAAAAACCGCCTTCCTGATAATGGAACCGCCGTACTTCATAACCGCTTTCATCTGTCTGCAGAACCCAGAAATCGCCCGGTATTTTACTGTCGTTAATTACCTGCTGCCAGACTTCTTCCGTGACTCCGCCTAAAGAAGAAGGATCGCAAAAAATCTGGCCGGAACCGTAACATTCTTTGGCAGCCGTGTCTAACGCCAGCCGCAGGGACTTGGCGTTGCCCAGCGCGACTTGGGCGTCTGCCCGACGCATGATCAACAGTGCGCCGGGAATAGCCGCGATTACAATTGTTAGGATAAGCAGGATGAGGGACAGACTGCGGACGAACCACTTTCTGTTTTCAGGATCCCCATTATTTGGGATCATCGTACGTTCCCTTACCATCTGCATATGTATATGTACACGTCAATCCATTTTCATACTTAAGCATTGTTACTTTACCGCTGTTATCAAATGTTATATCTTTCGGCTCCTCTGGTGTTTCCGCCAATGTCTTAACTGACGCCTTAAACTCATCAATGGCAGGAGAAGTAACTTTACCTTCCTTTGCATATTCTTCATCAGCCAACGTCTGCGCCGCCATCACACACAACCTTGTTTCTGCAACGATCTGTTTTTTCTTCGCCTTATCAATATACCCCGTCAGCGCAGGAACCAGTAGCGCCGCCAAAATCGCCAGTATTACCAGCACCACAATCAGTTCCACAAGGGTAAACCCTTTCTTCCTGTTTTCCTTCAAGCTTCTCATCGTTCTCTTCATTCTCATTCTCCTTCTCTTTCTGAACCTTACTTAATTAATAGTTACATCTATAAATACACACCTAACGCCTTCTCCCGCCTTCCCGGCAGAGATTATGACGCAAGATGGATTTAACTTTTGTTTTCTGTCAAGGCGACGCCTGATCGGCAGTCACATGATCCTCGCGTTTTACGTCATACCGTAAATCCAGAACAACCGTCTCCTTCACCATCAGCTCGCTTCGCTGCCCGTCGCCGTAGAGCCTGACCTCTGCCTCCAGATAATCAACCTTCCCGCCCGGAGCCGTTCCCGGCGGGTACGAAAATATAACTTCCAGATAATTTCCCATATAATATCCGTCGGTAAACACATTGCTCACGGCTCTGGCAACAGGCTCTCCAAAAGCATCCGCATAGTGGTATTTCGAATCCTTCTCCCGGACATAATATCTGGCAAAAAGCCTTCCGGCAGGTATATCCCCGGGATTCACCGTGTTAAGAAGCTGGCTTCCCCGATATATTCCCGTGCCGGGACACCCTTCCGCGGAAATCAGCGCCGCATAGCCGTACTCGTTGACAAATTCCAACCCCTGCCCCCGCTCAGTTCCCATCCGTCCCGCGATATCGTCGTCTGCGCCGCAGTTCTCATAGATCTTTACATAACCTGCCGCATCCCTCGTCATCCCTCGAAGCTCCTGTATGGTATTGTCCAGAATTATCTGTGCGTATTGAAGCCTCTGAATCCGGATAAATATTTTCGCGGCGGAGCTTAAAACTCCCGCCATCATCGCCATCACAATGCCAAATACCAGCAAGGCGACCATCATTTCCACCAGACTGGAGCCGTTTTTCCTATTCTTTCTCAGCCTTTGCAGCCCCCTCACGGGGTATCACCTCCCGAACTTCCGGCGCTGTCTTCCGCCTCTCCTTCTTTGCCCGTATCCCTGGCTTCCGGGGGCTCACCCTCATCTTCTTCATCGGACGACCCGAACAAGTAAAAGGTCGTCGTCTTTATCGTACCGTCCTCGTCCTGATAGCTCACTTCTTTCGTCCTCAATTCCACGGACACGCGAAACAGCGTCGCCGAGTCCGGTCCCGGCGTTTCGCCGTCCGCCGTGGTAGCCCTGAACAAATATTCCGTATTTTCAGGACCCGGAACGGATGAGGTCGTCCTGAGGTTCTGACAAATCTCTTCATTTATCCTGCGGATCTGCTCTACCCGCTGCTGTGCATTTGTGCAGAATGAGAGCGCCCCCTGCAATACCGCCATCATCATTAATAAGATCACGGCACCGACCATCACCTCAACCAACGACTCGCCAGAATCGTAATGAATTCTCTTCATCTCCATTACTCCCTTCTGATTCTTACTAATATTTAATGACGCAGCCGCCTGTCTAATCCGGCTGCCCATAGGCATTTTCAAAACCGCAGCGGGTAATCTTGTCAACCTGGTATTCATACTTTATATTTCCCTTATCCCAGTCCACAACATATTCCGGGCCGGACAGATATTCACGCCAGCCCCCGTCCCATACGATCTTTTTGCCGTCGTGCTTAAACGTCACCTCATAGGTCGCCATCTGCCGGTACACGGTACTGTAACTATATGATACCCCGTCTGACTCTGCGGTCACTTCCACGGTAAAAATATACCGGGCGATTCCATTGTTCAGGATATCGTCAACGCTCTGGTCTTTGACCAGTTCGCCTTCCATATCCACATCCTGATTCGCCTCCTTGTACATGACCACCTTGACCGTACCATACTTAGCCGCATCCACCCCGTCCGGCAGAGCCGCAGTATAATGGAAAATAGTTTCGTCCGGATGATCCGGATCATATTCTCCGTATCTTCCTTCAAGGAAATTATAGGCATAACGGTAAAAACTTTTCTCAGGGGCGTCCTTTGGTTCATCATATGCCGTCTTTAGCTCCTGATCCAACACCTGCGCAAAACTTTGTGCAAGCTGATAGCTTCGCTCCTGTTCTAAACGCCTGTTGGCGCGGGCTAAAAGCAGCCCGGCCGTATAAAACATGGCGAGGGCGAACGCCGTCAAAAAGGCCGATACGCAGACCACGATTACAAGCGTAGAACCATTTTTAGATACCGCCCTATCCTTCGTATCCGATTTACTATTCTGCAGTATCATACCGCCCTCCTCCTAAAACAATACTTCATACTCTCCCGAATTCGTGTAAGCCTCGCTCTGGCTTGATCCGTCCGGCGCATTTACAAAAACGTCCGAAGACAGCAGCGCCTTCTCGGTAACGTTAAGCCCCGGATCAGACAGTACAGTCCCATTTACCGTAGTCAGGCTCTCGGCATCCGGCAAAATCAGCGTATACTTAAAACCGGTTTCTTCGTCCCACTCTACTTCCAGACGGGAATTCAGCTTCACCCTGTAGGCATAAGGGATCTCCGCCTCCGTATAAACGCCGTTCTCATCTGCAGCCCAGTAATCCTCAAGCTCAAATACCAGCGGCTGGTTTTCCTGTGCTTCCACAGGCTCCCAGTATTCCACGTCCATCCCAAGCTGTTCGTCAAACGCAATGACCTTCCTTAAGACGGTCACTTTCTTACCGCCCATAGCCGCCGCCGTCTCGTCGGTTTCATCCGTTTCTTCCACGATCCGATAGGTCTGTTCCTGCGAAACCTCCGCTTTATCCGTATCCGGATCCAACGTCCTCGGCTTCAATGTAATATAATAGGAATCCGCCCATTCCACCTGGTTCCAGTGCAGCGCGGTCCGGCTGGACTGCCAGGTCTCGCTTCCAAGGAGATCCGGATTAGAACCAGCCTCCAGCGTTACCTCCCTCTCTTGGCTGTCAACCGTCACTTGGGGCTTATCCAGTCTTACATACGGGAGCCGGACAACCTCGCTTGCCGTCCACTTTGAACTGACCTGCCCGTTTCCGGAGGATATTCTGGTATAGAACAGGATCCACTTACCTGCATACTGCGCCGTCAATCCCCGAACCGTACCGCTGTAAACATTGCCGCTTTCAGCCTCCATCACAGCAGGCGTCAGCGTCTCCCCGTCCGGTGCAGGATAGGCCGCAAGCAATCCGTCCATCCCCGCCGTCTTCCCGGTTTCGATCTCCGGCTTCGCTGCCTCTGCCGTCTCCTGACTTTCAAATACATACGCTTTGAACAGATAACTGCTGTCGCCCGTAGGGATACTGTCCGGATCCGGCGTAACCTTCACGGTCAGCTTCCCGTCCTTCAGCTCATCCTCTGCCTGGAACTCTTCTACCGACACCGGGCTGGTACGGTCATATTCCCATCCCATCTCCCAAGTTACCGTTGGTTCCCGAAGCCTCTGCGGAATCGTCATATCATACGTGATTCCCTCGACACTGTCGACATACTGCGCGCTGTCCAAAGCCGCCTGCGCCACGATATATATCAGCACCCGCTGTCCCGCATATTCCTCCAGATTCAGCTCCTTGCGGTACATTTCAACGCCGCCGTCCACCAACACCGGGTCGTCGGGATTCAGAAGCACCGGTTCTCCCGGCTCCAAAATGCCGTCCTTTTCTTCATATGGCCGTAAATAAATTCCGTAGGATACGCAGCCCGTCTCGTCGCGCACCCCATCCGTCTTGATAGGCGTCCACTCCGCCGTATAGAATAACTCGTCGGCGTTATAGTTCACCACAGACGGCTGCTCCGGTTGCCTCAGGCGTTGTTTCACCTGATAGCGTTTCGCCGATGTCAGCCCCACGGTATGGCTTGTTCCGGACGCATCCCCCTTCCGGGTTACGCTAAGCTCTACATGGCTGAACCTCCAATCCTCCGCCGCTATGGTCAGCTCATTTCCGGACACCTCCTGCCCTGTAACGATCGACGACATATTATCCCCGCTGATCCCGGTTAAGGATACTACGTACCGGTTTCCCTCCTGATACTCTCCATCCTCCTGATCCCACAGGAACGTATACTGCAGTCGGCGTTCACCGTCATATTCCGGCGTAAGTTCTGTCTCATCCATCAAATGGGGCGGCGGGGTAATAAAGTCGAATAATTTACCCGAAACCCATCTGTAATCCTTAAAATATCCGTTGTCATTTTCATCCGGAACAGGGCTGTATCCATACTCCCATATCGGCACTTCCGTCTCCGTGCCGTCCACATTCCGGGTCTCCACACCTTTAACCGTGTAAATATTCGCCTCCGTTTCCTGTGCCGCACGGTAAGTATAAACAGGCCCTAAACCGGACTGCGCATACCATACCCTGACTTTTAGGTCTTTTGCCCTGTAAATATACGCAGGCAGCCTAAAACTTGCCACAGCCTTGCCGTTTGGCGCAGTCAGCATATCCTGACTGGCAAGCACGGCGTTACGCTCCTTCTCATCTCTGCCGTCGTCCCAAGTCCCGATAAGTTCCGCCCGATATACAGGCGGGGTGGTCACATTGCCCGACGACGACGCATCCAAAGTAACGGTGATTCCCAGCTCCGTCACACTCTCCCCGGAAACCGTGCAGGAAACTCTCGGCCTCTGGCTGTTGTCCAGCAAAGCGATCGACGGACGGTACCTCGGCATATACGCCGGAACCGGAACCTTCTTCGAATCCAGCACTCCGGCTTTTCCCGATACTGCCTGAATCAGTAATTGCTGCATCTCCTGCGTAAAGGTAAGCCCGCCGCTTTCCGGTATCAGGTATCCTTCCTCGTCCGGTATCGTAGAGACCGCGGCCGGACTATCCATAAATTTCACGGTTATCCGGTAGTCCTCTTCGTCTTTATATTCTTCTGCATTTTCAAGCTTAAAACGGTATTGATAGCCGGCCGTACCGTTTGTCTGTTTCTCAAGCTCAATCCTAATCTTCGGATCCGGTAATATCCTGCCAAGGGATATGTCTCCCGCCGTTTCTTCAGAAGGCAGAATCTTTGGATCCATACCGTATGCCCTAAGCCGGATCCTCAGCGTGCCTCCTTTTAGTATTTCCGACTCCGCCAGATCAAAATCAAACTCCTCCGAAAAGAATTCAATTCCATCTTTCACCAGCGTCTCGCTTCCGTCCTCATTAACCCGATACAAAGCGCCTTTATACTGGAAGGGATCCGTTTGGGCCGCCGGAGTTACCTGTATATGCAGCCTGCTTCCGTCCAAACGAAGCTCTATCTTCTCCGGTTTCGGCATCTGATCCATGTTTCCGCCCGTCTCTTTGATGTAATAAGAATTCCTCACATGAACGTCAAAATTGCTGTCCCGGCCGACTACTTTTTGGATCCCGTCATACTGCGCCGCATCTTGTGCGCCGTCAATTCCAAACAGGACGCGTCCCGCCGGCTGTCCCTTTTCATCATAGACAGTCCCGTCTTCCGAAATGCCGATCTTATCTACGGAAATGGATTTGCCCGCCGCCAGATAAGCATAATACTGCCTGCCGTCTTTTATGATGTAGTAGAGAATGTTTGTATCCGCCCTCTTCAAATCATTGGAAATATCCGGCACCACATTATTCTTTCCGTTATTAAATAAGTAACTTCCTCCCGCCTTTCCGTTCAGATAGTAATTACCTGCGGCCTGAATCTGTGCCGCGTTATTCCTGTTAGCATTATTCACATAAGAAATTACCGGGTAATTCGGCTTATTATATCCGTCGATATCCACGGAATAACAATCCTTGAGAACCGTATTACGTGATCCCGCCGCGCCGTACCGCTCTCCGAAAATACCTCCGACAAATTGTTTTCCGTTCAAAACCGCCGCATAATTCCGGCACCTTTCGATACGAAGGTGTATATTGCCCGTCGAGCTTACAATCGGATTGTAATCCGGTCCGTCCGAACAGGAGAAGAATCCCACGATGCCGGACGCCATGGACGAGGAGTACACCTCGACTCCCGGCCCGTTGACACAATCTAGCACCTGGATCCCGTACTTCTGCCCGTTCTGTGCGCTGCCGGTCTTATAAGCCGTGATATTACCCAGAATCCCGGCGCTGTCATTTGCACAGTCTGAGTTGTTTTTCCCTGTTCTTCCGTATATGTTTCCAAAGTTCTTGCAGCTAATGATATTGTATTCATTCTCCTCATAGGCATGGTAGAGCTGCGCCACGATGCCGCCTGCCGCTCCGAGCCATCCCTGCTGATAGGTCGTCTGCATATTGCCGTAGTTCCAGCAGTTTTCTATGGTCCCTCCGGTTCCGGTCCACTGTCCCAGGATTCCTCCCGAATAGTGTGTCCTTAAGCAGTAAATAGTTCCGTAGTTTACGCTGTCCCGGAGCTTCCATCCGCTTTGCGACGTATTGTTCTGGTTTCCAATAATCCCTCCTGCAAACCGGTCCGTAGCCCCGGATGCAAGCTCGCGCCCCACGAACGCCTGATTCAGCAAAAATGAGAGATCCTGTCCGGACTCATTCATACCTATTATGCCTCCGGTTCCTACCCCGATGGCATTGGACTTGTTATTCAGATACCAATTTCCGGTCGCGCAGTAATCCACGGCCCCTGTATTGTAGGCTGTGATTCCGCCTACATTGCCGTTGGTTGACATAATCAGGGTCAATTTTCTTCCCGCGCTCACTTCTTTCCGGACTCCCGCATACTTTAAAGTTTCTATAGAAACTCCGTTTCCGCCGTTCCATTCCACATACTGGGAATCCGCGGAAATATTCCCCGCCTTTGCGGCGTCTGCCAATTCCTGTACGCTTCCTACCCTGCCGGGTATTCCTCCCGCCGTCTCGTCACCGTCCGGTTCCGTCTGCGTAAGCATCAGCCTTGCAGCCGTCTCATCTCCCGACAGTTCAATGGAGCCTTCGTTATAACCGACGATGCCCCCGGCCATGCCGCTGCCTACGTCAATGACGTTACTCTCCCCGCCGATCACACATCCCCTGACCGAACCTGCGTTCTTTCCGGCAATACCGCCCACATGGGAAGACAGCGCCTCCTTTTCTTTTGCCGAACTGGTGCTCGTCGCCGTATAGACACCGGTAACCCTGCATGTAAAATCCTCTACCCTACAGCCGTCAAGACTTCCGTAATTATCTCCGGCAATCCCGCCGTAACAATTTCCCGGCGCGGCGCTGCCGGCCGCCTCTTCGATCCGTCCGTTCGAGAAAGTACAGTCACGTACAACCGCTCCCTGCTGATTCTCTCCGACAATACCTCCAAGATACCGGTAATTGCCGAATCCTTCAAAACGCAGCCCATTGACGTCTACATTTGAGATCTCTCCTCCTTCTTCGTTCCTGCCCGCCGCACTGCCCACGGTCAAGCTTCCATAAGAAAGGCCGATCTGCGGCATATTCCCAATATCTTCTAAATCTCTGATCGCTCCCCGGTTTACTCCGGCGATTCCTCCGGCTGTCCGCGCCTCGCCTTCCAAAGCGACGTTACCGTACAGCGTAATGGCCTGAATCAACCCCCCGTCATGGTTTACGGCGCATACGGCTCCAATCTCCCCGGTTCCCCGGCTTGTCACCGTCGCCGCCTTCGGATTTGCGCCTGCGGATCCTACGGAACAGCCCGCGATCGTCCCATAGTTCTCCGCCGCAATCCCCCCGGCGTATCCATGATCGCTCTTTACGCTGCCCTGACTCTGGCATGCTTCAATGCGGACGCCCGATCGATTGACCGCCACTATTCCGCCTGCCGGACCACTGTCTGCCGACACCTCCTTACACCGGTTCTTCGCCCTCTGAATCCCGCCTTCCGATTCTGCGGCAATTCCTCCGGCCATACCGTCCAACGCGCGGACCCTTCCTGCCTCGCACACCAGATAACCGGCGGGTCTCCCGTCCTGATCCACGGACCGTATGCTGCCCATATTGATTCCCGCGATACCTCCGGCTTTCCTGCGTCCGATGACGGTCACCTTGGAATTGACGGCGGTTACTTCTCCCTCCGCCGAAGCCTGCAGTGAAAGGACTTCCACCTCGCTTTTATTTATACCGGCGATTCCTCCGATTCCTTCTCCCCCGGTTCCCATGATACTGCGGCTGCCTGTAAACGTATCCTCCGCCGCCTGTATCTTCCCGGCGTTGCCTCCGGCAATTCCTCCGGCATAATTTCCCGCCGCAGTTACATTTGCCATGCTGTGATTATCCATAATGTTGCCGCCGCGCATATTGTATCCCACAATACCGCCCACATAGCTGTTCCCGGCAACCGTCCTTCCCGCTCTGGTACTGCACCTGGCGATCGTTCCGGAGGAATAGTCCCGCCACACATATCCTTCCGTATCCGTGTACGTTCTTGCCGCGGCGCTCTCCGACCGGACGTTCAGCCCCGCAATTCCCCCGATGTAGTCAAGCCCTGCGTTTCCAAAATTATCGGAAAGCTCACAGTTAAAAATACCGCCGGAATTAAAGCTCACAATACCGCCAAGACCCACGAAACCGTTCATACTTCCGGAATTTTCACATCGGTCGATTATCTGGTTCTCCTGATTGACGCTGATAAGCCCGCCAACCATGGACACCCTCACGTCCTGCCCGAGCTCTGAAGCGGCGGCGTCCATTCCTTCGTGTCTTAAATACTCTTTCAGTGAAACGCCTTTTCCTAATCCGCCGTCTGCCGCGGCTGCTTTCGTGATATTTCCGGCATTTTTGCAATCCCTCAGAATTAAGCGGCTGTTCTTCTCGCAATATCCCACTACACCGCCGGAATAGAGCAGCGACTTTATAGGGATGTTGTTGTTCTCCCCGCCTTCCATAGACACGGTGAGGCAATACGGATTATCAGATTCCAGAACATTTCCGGGAATATTATTCTCGTCACCCTCTCCGTTTAGCATCGGAAGAATCGGGGTTAAATCTCCGGTCCCTCCAACCGACGCCATGAGGTAATCATGTACGGAAATATTCCCCAACTGCTGCTTGCCGTAGGTTCTGTGATATCCGATCACGCCTCCCACAAAAGCGTCTCCCCTGATGCTCCCCAGCCGGTTGTCCGTCCGGAAGCCGTCCATCCTTATATCCGCCGCATCTGCGCGCCCCGCCGTATGGTCGACCATATCCACCGCGTTTGCGCCGATGCAGCCGCCCACATAGTATCTTCCTGTGACGCTTGCGGGTTTCACCTCCAGCTCGTTTTTCAGAAGTCCGGAGGATACGTTCATCCCGATACAGCCTCCTACGGCGTCTCCGTAACCATAAACACGCCCGCCTATCAAGGTGTAGTTCTCATTCAATTCCTCTCCCAGATTCCCATGAATGTCGTTGAAACCAATCATCCCGCCGACAAAATTCCTGCCGACAACAAGGCTGGCAACAGACTTCACGGTTATATTGCCGGAACCTTCAAACAGGATCTTCCCATCGTTGTATCCTGCCATTCCTCCCACGCAGTCGCCCGTATTCGCCTGCCAAGTCTCCGTTACCAGACGGAAAACGGACTGATCGTAGTCAGACAGATAGCTTGCGCAGTCCTCCAAAACACCGTGCTCGCCGTTATATCCGACGATCCCTCCGATATAACGCCCGTACCCGGCCGCCACTCCCTGATTCACACAGTTTAAGAGAGTAGAAACCGCGCCTTGCCTTCCCTCGTTCTTTCCGACAATTCCGCCCACATAGTTATTTCCTATTACATAACCGGCATTGGCGGTAACGGATAGGGATTCAGTCCCCTTAATCGCATGCCTGAGGTCATTAGATAAGCCCCCGGCAATTCCTCCGACGAAATCGGAACCTAAGATATATCCGCCCTTCTTCGTACTGCATCCTACAATCTGGCTGCTGTCGCCGTAGCCGATAATGCCGCCTACATACTGCCCCAGAAGCATTTCATCCTTCCTGCCGATATCGTAGCGTATACTGCCGGACCGTCCGGAAGCGCTGTAGGCAGTCTCAATCCATGCGCCACCGCCGTATCCCAGTATCCCGCCGAAATACCTGCCTTCCATCTCCTGAGGATGATTGACCTTCGAGCTGCAAAGCACCAAACCATCGCTGCTGCAGTCTTTAAGATCCGCAGAAGCGCCGGCCTTCGCGCGGGTTCCAGAGGAATCAGGCACCCGGTAACTCCCTTCCAGATGCCCGCAGATACCGCCGGTAAATAGATTCCCTGTCACCTCCGCATGGTTCTCACATGATTTCACAGTCACGCCGCCGCCAATCCGGGCAAACCCGACGATTCCTCCGATTCCATACCGATACTGTCTTGCCTCTTCTTCCACATTCGTTCCGGCTCCGGCCGTCTTCGGCGCTGCAAGTCTTCCCGTTACGGAACCGTTCATCGTAAGTCCGCTGACCCAGAGATCAGAGGAATTCCCCGTGCCTTCCAAAGCCGATAGAGTCCCGTCTTCTTCTTTTTTTGCAAGGATACCCGCGATACCGCCGATACCGCAGGGCTTCCCGGAAGCATCCTTTGCAGAGCTCAGGCTTCCGCTGTCCTCGTCGCGGTCTGCGAGCAATACCTCAACCGTCTTCCCCTCTTTTTTCGTCCACTGAACCGTAATATCGTTCAGCCTTCCTTCACCTCTTCCGCATAGGATACCCACGCCGGACATATGCCGGAAATTTCTTCCGTTCTCTCCCGTATCGTCCAAACTCAGTACGGGATCTCTCAGGGTCAGGCCGCTTACGCTTCCCTCGATCTCGCAGAAAAGACCAAGATATTCCGTATAAGGCTTCTTCTGGCCGCCGTCTTTATATGCCTTATCAATCAAGCCGTCCTTCGGCATAGAATCCGCGCCCAGCCTTACATTAGACACCAAGGTACTTGTACCGCCGCCCTCAAGAATCTGCCCTTTGGCAAGCAGCCCGATGGACGGGAAGTCCAATGCCGGTACCTCCTCACTCTGGCTCTTTACCGGTTTCCACCGTACCGACTGCACGTCACCTGTACCGGATGCTTCTCCGGCCTCCGCGGATTTTCCTTCCAGATCGAACACCCCTGTCCCGGCTGCCGTCCAGTCCATATTCCTTCCGTCCAGCCTGAATACCGCTTGTTTTGCGCCGCAGTACCTGATATTCGACAGATGGCGGAAACGGGTAATCTTTGCCTCCAGCTTCTCCCCGTCCTTCTTCGTCACGCTGGCAAACATGGTATTTTCCACATTGGAGGTAACGGGGCTGGAGGCGTGATACTCCCTTGCGCCCAGTTCCATGTTGCGGTAGGTCGGCCGAACCTCGATCTCGGCACAGATATCCTGGGGGGTTGATAACTGCGCAAGGGACGGTATCTCATTTCCCGGCTTTGAAAGCCCCGCGAATCTGGTAATACTTGTGCTGTATTCCCGAAGGAGCGCAAGGGACGTATCCGCCTTAAGGCTCTCCTGAAGCTTTGCCGACATCATACCGTCAAGGGTTAAGGAAAATTTTCCGTTCTGCCCGCTTTCCTGATATATAAGCGGAAACGCCCATTCTCCAAGGTCCTCTCTCTTTCCGGACGCCTCGTCTTCTTCTCCTTCAAGCTTTAAACGCACCATCGTATTCCCGGCCTTTCCGAACCCCTTTCCTTCCAGCTCCGCCCGGTCGATTACCGTCGAGAACAACCGCTCTCCCTTATCTTTGCCTCCCGCTTTCTTGTAAAACGTAATGTAAAATTCCACATCCCGGTTATCGTGTCTGGAATTGCTGGACCAATTCAGCGACAGCGTCTCGCTGTTCACCAGATTGACGGCGGTTACCTTGAGCCTGACCGGCTTTAATTCCACCACGTTTACAACGTCCTCCACAGAGTAATAGCCAAGAAGCCGGCTCCTGCGGCTTTCATAGCTGCGGTTATCCCCCGCCGCTGAAATATTCAAGATCTCCTCATCGTTTCCCTCGTAGGAAAGTCCCTCGCATCTGGTCGCATAGAACGCGGAGTATACCTGTCCCGTCTCCACGTCAATCTCGATCGTAATACAGGAATTCAGGAAATCCTTATCATAGGAATTATTCTCAAGCAGCTTACGCGCCAGATCTTTGGAACCTGTATCCCTGTCCTCCCTGCCGTCCAGTGTAATTGCATAAATACGCCCTTTCAGCTTATCCTTTCCGGCGTCTTCAAACGTATCGTTGCATATCCCCTTGCGGATCACTTCTTTTCGGAATTCTTTCCATTTTCCGGAAGTACGGTACCAAGTCAGCTCAGACTCCGCCGCCAGATATATTGTCTTGGCATTCGCTTCATTCTCCCGAAATTCTGCCAGTTTAATATATTTAATAGCAAATGGAACCGCAACCGCCGCAATAATGGACAGAATGACCAGCGTCACTATCAGCTCGGTTAATGTAAATCCCTTTTTGCCGTATTTTTCCATAAATTATCACCTTATTCTTCCTGCCTGTGACCCACGTTCCCACTACAATTTACTCTCTATAGCGTCCGGTTCCTGCGCAAACGCCGCCGCCATCTCTCTGGTAATCTTCCCTTCCCGGTATAACTGCACGATTGCATCGTCCATAGAGATCATACCCAGCCTTCGGTTCGTCTGCATAATACTGGAAATCTGGTGCGTCTTGCCTTCTCTCACCAGATTACGGATTGCCAGATTAGCGTGAAGAACCTCAAACGCGGCAACCCGGCCTCTTCCGTCCGCCCTCGGAATCAGCTGCTGTGAAATAACCGCCTCCAATACGTTCGCTAACTGCACGCGGATCTGCTGCTGTTGATGGGGCGGGAATACATCTATCACACGGTCAATCGTACTTGCCGCCCCGATCGTATGAAGGGTGGACAGTACCAGATGCCCTGTCTCCGCCGCCGTAACCGCCACGCTGATCGTCTCATAGTCGCGCATCTCGCCTACCAGTATGACGTCCGGGTCTTCCCGCAGTGCGGCCCGCAGTGCATTTGCATAGCTCTGACTGTCAAGCCCAATCTCTCTCTGATTTACCATAGACAACTTATGGTGATGAATGTACTCGATAGGATCCTCCAATGTGATCACATGCGCATCCCGAAATGTATTTACCTTGTCAATAATCGCCGCCAGCGTCGTCGACTTACCGCTGCCCGTAGGCCCTGTCACAAGAACCAGCCCCCGCTTACGCTGATACAAGTCGATGATAGAGTCCGGTACGCCCAGCTCTTCCGGAGAGGGGATCTTCTCCGACACCAGACGAAACGCCATCGCAACCTCTCCCTGCCTTCGGAACACATTGACACGGTAGCGTCCCTGCCCGGGAACTGAAAACGACATATCATACTCGCCCTTCTCTTCAAATCTTCTCATCTGCTCTTCGCTCATGATACTGCGCGCCATCTCCATAGTATCCTCTGCCGTCAGCTTCTCAAAGGGAAGTGTAGTAAGGCTTCCATTCTGCCGCATCTTCGGCGGAATCCCTGTAGTAATGTGTACGTCGCTCGCTCCCGCCCATGCCGCATGGGTTAAAATCTCTTCTATCTTCTGCATTTTGTCCATCTCTCCTGTCTGTTGGTCGATTTTGCAAATATTATAGCAGAAAAATAATCGATATAGTATTGACCAACACAATCCGCACCTTTTTCGGCATACATCGCATTGGAAGAAAAAGGGACTGCCTTTTTTGGCAGTCCCTAAAAAAACAGTCCATATTCATTTCTTTTCGCAATAATACTTAAAATATCTTTCCCTCAGCGGCTGGTACGATCCTCTCGGCAGACGGATGTTCGCCTCCGTCTCCATTACCGCCTCGCGGGCATTCAGGCTTGCGATATGCTCCAGATTCACAATATAGGATGCTCCTACCTTCACAAATTCCTGGTAATCGGACAATTTGGCGAAGATCTCCGTCATAGTCATATGCAAAAGCAATTCTTCCCCATCTTCCAGATACATCTTCTGACTCTTGCCCTGCGCCTCGCAATACACAATCCTGTCAACCGCAACACGGCTTACACTTCCATTAGCCCGCAGCACCAGAAAACGGCGCTGTTCCTTCGTCTTCTCTTCTAACAGCCGGTCCAATACCACGAACAGCTCTTCCTCCTCGACAGGCTTCACCAGATATTGCGCCGCCTGCACGCGGTATGCCTCCAGCGCATGGTCCATAGAGGAAGTAATAAACACAATCTGGCTCTTCTTCCCCATATCCCGCAGTTTCCCCGCGGTTTCAATCCCGAACTCATCCTCCTGCAGATAAATATCCAACAGAAACAAATCCGGCTCATAATCCCCTTCCATGACCCTGCAAAGCAGCGCTTCCGCGCTCCTAAAACATTCAATCTCCAATTCACAGTCCGGCCGCTGTTCCTGATAAACCGCTAACATGCTTTTCAAATTCCTCAACTGTACGGATTCATCGTCACAAAGCGCTATCGTGTACAAAACCTACCAATCCCCCTCAATAAAAAACTGTATATACAGTTCTATATTTTCTCTTAGTATTATACACAAATATACGCAGTTCTACCAGAGGGTATTTGATACATCTATGTTACAGTTTATGCTCTTTCAGCCATTCGTTCGCATGCTTGGCAATCTCGCAGACACATCCGTCCTCTACCGGAGACTTAAGGCCCGCGCTCTCTACCAGCCCGAGGAAGGTATCTGTCCCGCCCCGTTTTACAAATTCTTTATATTTATCCCACGCCTGTTTCCAGTCCTTTTCAATCTCAAGCCAGAACTGCAGCGCAACCGTCTGCGCCAGACAGTAGTCGATATAATAAAACGGCGTCGCATAGATATGGTTCTGTCTCTGCCATCCCGCTCCTCTTCCCATAAACGGCACCTCCGTCAGGTCAAGGTACGGACGATACATCTTCTCAAGCTTTAACCATGCCTCGTTCCTCTCCTTCGGCGTCATCTCCGGATGTTCGTATACGACCTCCTGGAAATGATCCACCAGACACCCGTAAGGAATAAAGTTCAGCGTTCCCTCCAGATGTGAAAGCTCATACTTCCTGGTCTGATGCTTGAAGAAAAGCTCATACCACGGCGTCGCAAAGAATTCCATTGACATCGAATGAGTCTCCGCCGCCTCCATAGACGGGAGGTGAAGGTCAAGAAGTTCGATATGCTTATTCGCCATATAAGCGGCAAACGCATGCCCCGCCTCGTGGGTAAGCACGTCTACATCCCCCGACGTCCCGTTGAAGTTAGAGAAGATGAACGGGCATCCGTATCCCGGGATATCGCAGCAGTAACCGCCGGTCGCTTTTCCCGGCTTTGCTACAACATCAAATAATTCCCGGTCGAACATCATCTTGATGAAATCCGCAGTCTCCGGAGACATCTCCGTATACATCCTGCGTCCCGCCTCCATGATCTCTTCATAAGTTCCCTGGGGAACCGCATTCCCGTCCGGGAACTGGAAAGAATCGTCATAGATCTTCAATTCTTCCACTCCGATACGCTCCGCCTGGTTCTTCTTAATCTCGCATACAATCGGAACCAAATCTTCCACAACCTGCCTACGGAAATTCGCGATTGCCTCCGGCGCATAGCAGTTCCTCTGGCGGCGCACATAACCCAGCTCCACAAAATTCTTCATGCCGAGGCGGTGCGCCTGCTCCGTACGGTTCTTCACCAGCTTATCAAAAATCTCATCCAGCTCTTCCTGATGCTTGTCAAAGAAGCTCCCGCTGGCTTCATAAGCCGCCTTACGTACTTCCCGGTCCTTGCTCTGCATAAACGGAGCCAGCTGCGACAGGTTGTATGTCCCTCCCTGGAACTCAATCTGCGCGCCTGCAAGGAGCGCCTGATACTGGGTCTGCAGCGTACTCTCCTCCTGCATAAGCTCCGTAACCGCGGGAGAGAATCCCTTCATTGACAGCTCCAGATTCAGGAACATGACTTTCCCCAGCTTCTCCTCTAACTCTGCCCTGAACGGGGATTCCAGCAACGCCTTGCTGAACTTCTGCATCTCTTCTGCAATGAGCGGAGAGATATGGTCGTTGTATTCCCGTTCTTTTGTATAGAATTCATCTTTTGTGTTGATTGTATACCGTATGTACACAAGAGAGCCTGATGTAGCCTCTTCTTTCACCAACTCGTTCATACGGTATATCTCTGCCAGCTGAGCCTCTGCATCCGGGGCATTTTTCAAATCTTCCGTAATCTTGTGGATTTTTCCCTTCATCTCTTCCAAGTCGACTCTTTTATAAACAAACTCGTTAAATTTCATTCTAATTGTTTTCCCTCCGCTATCTGAAAAAGAGGAGTACAGTGCCGAAAATGATAGCTGCAACGATTGCAAGAACAGGCCAAAGCGCTAAGAACGCGCCAAGCACCATTGCCAGATAATCGTTCTTTTCTAACGGGAATTCCTGAATCTCTTCCTGAAAGCGCCGGAACTTTTCATCCTGTTCCTTTCGCCGCCGCGTCCATTTGCTGTTTTTTTCTGAAAATAACATTGTACTCTTCCCTTTCTTCTAAAATATTTATGATTCCTGCCCTAACGGGAAATGGCATGCCACGTAATGCTCCGGCTCAAGCTCTCTCAGCTCAGGAGTCACATGTTTGCAGATTTCCTGGCAGTATTTACACCTTGTATGGAATTTGCATCCCTTCGGCGGATGTACCGGGCTTGGGATATCTCCTTCCAGCGGTACAATCTCCTTCTTTGCATCCGGGTCTGTGGTCGGGATTGCCGACAAAAGCGCCTCCGTATACGGATGCATCGGGTGGTCAAACATATTCTGGGAAGACGCAAGCTCTACGATATTGCCCAGATACATAACGCCGATTCTGTCGCTGATATATTTTACGACGCTTAACCCATGGGAGATAAACAGGTACGCAAGGTTCTCCTTCTCGCCAAGGTCTTTCAGCAGGTTGACAATCTGCGACTGGATGGACACGTCAAGGGCGGATACCGCCTCGTCGCAGACAACGAACCTTGGTTTCAGCGCCAGCGCGCGGGCGATACCGATACGCTGCCTCTGCCCGCCGGAGAACTGGTGAGGATATCTGTGGATCATATACGGCGCAAGGCCGCATTCCTCCATCGTATTCATGACATAATCCTGCATCTTCTCGTCATTCTTCGTAAAGAACCCATGGGCAAGAAGCCCCTCGCCGATAATCTGCCCCACCGTCATCCTCGGATTCAGTGATGAGTACGGATCCTGGAAAATCATCTGCATGTCCTTCCTTAAGATACGCATCTCTTTTGTCTTAAGCCTTGCAAGATCCACGCCTTCGTCCCGGTATGCTTCGTATTTCTGGAACGCCTGGTCTGAGCTGTATCTGCCCCTAAGCGCGGTAAGTTTCTCTTCCGCCTCGCTTAGCTGCTTCTCTTTCGCCTGAATCTCGCTTTTCTTATCCTTGCCCTCTGCGCGGTCTTCTTCCCTTAAATTCCTGAGTTCCGCCGCAATCCTGAACTTGTCCAGGATAAGCTGCTCTGCCTCCTGCACGTTGTCAACGCCGTAAAACCCGCCGATAATCTGTACAAGGTCAAGGAATTCCTTATTGCACTCTTTACGGACGTTCTCGCACTCTTCCTGCTTCACGAATTTCTCCGCGCCGTCTGCCATCTTCTCATATTCTGCCTTGAGCGTCTCTACTTTATTCTCTAACTCGCTGATTTTTTTCTTTCTGGCGGCTATGCTCTTTACTGTCACACTGACATACTCGGGAGCCATCTCCGTAAGGGAACGGCCATAGTACATGGTCTTTCCTTCTGTCTGATGGTAAATCTGAAGCAACGTCCTTCCGAACGTAGACTTCCCGCACCCGGACTCTCCTACGAGCCCAACCGTCTCTCCTTCGTAGATGTCAAGGGTAATGCCGTCGTTGGCACGGACATAGAGCTGTTCTTTCTGGAATAATTTCGTCTTCTTAATCGGAAACCATTGTTTCAGGTCCGTAATCCTCAACAGCACCTTTTTATCCTGATTCTTATTTTGCATGGCGCGCCTCCTTTTCCGGATAGAAACAGCGTACGAGGTGATCCCCCTCCACCTGCTCTAATTTCGGTTCTTCTTCTAAGCATCTGTCGGTAGCATACTTACAGCGGGGCGCGAACTTACATCCCTTCGGAAGATCCAGCGGATGAGGCACGGCTCCCGGGATTGCCTCAAGCCTCGTCCCGACCGGCGTATCCAGACGCGGGATAGAGGTCATCAGGCCTTCCGTGTACGGATGGGAGTATCTGGTGTCCTTTGCAAATACCACATGCGCCGGGCACATCTCCACAACCTGCCCGCAGTACATAACCGCCACGCTGTCCGCCATCTCGTTGATAACGCCAAGGTCATGGGTGATGAACAGGATGGACGTCCCCTTCTCACGTTTCAGTTCGTTCATCAGATGCAGGATCTGCGCCTGGATGGTAACGTCAAGCGCAGTGGTGGGCTCGTCCGCAATCAAGAGGCTGGGCTCGCACGCAAGCGCCATCGCAATCATGACACGCTGGCGCATACCGCCGGAGAGCTGGTGCGGGAACTGCTTCATAATAGACTCTGCATTGGGTATCTTAACCGACTTCAGCATCTCAAGGGATTTTTTGCTTGCTTCTTCCTTCGAAATCTTCTGGTGGGTCAGATAAACTTCATTCAACTGTTTCTCAATCGTATACACCGGGTTTAAGCTCGTCATCGGTTCCTGGAAGATTACGGAAATCTCGTTTCCACGGATCTGGTACATATCGTTAATCGTACATTCGGCAAGGTCGCGCCCTTTGAACGTAATCTTTCCGCTGTCAATGTATCCGTTGCCGTCGAGCAGTTTCAGGATGCTCATTGCAGAAACGCTCTTACCGCTTCCGGACTCTCCGACGATTCCAAGGGTTTTACCTGCCTCAACCTGATAAGACACGCCGTTTACGGCTTTTACGATTCCTTTTTTCGTCTTAAAAAATGTGTGTAAATCGTCAACTTCTAATAAATACTCCATGACTCCCCCTACCTTTCACTGGATTTTGGATCAACTGCTTTCCGCAGGCCGTCTCCGAAAAGGTTGATACTGATTGTACAAAGCCCGAGTGCGATAGACGGGAACACCCATCTCCACCAGAACTGTGAGATAACCTCCGAAGAACGGCAGTTATTCAGCATATTCCCCCATGAAGGAATCGGCTCACCGACACCAAACCCAAGGAATGACAAACCGGACTCTGTAAGCATACAGGTAGCAAATGCAAGCGTCGCATTCACGATGATGATTGTCATAACGTTCGGCACGATGTGACGGAAAATGATATTCATCTCACGCACGCCGAGGGCTTTTGCCGCGGTAACAAACTCCTTCTGCCGTTCTGCCAGTACCTGGGCGCGGACCATCCCCGCGACACCCGGCCAGCTCAAGATACCAAGGATTACCATAATCATGATGATACGTCCTACCTCCGAAACTTTGTTTCCAATCAACGCCGACAAAATCAACGCCAGCGGGATAAACGGCAGGGAGCCTACCACTTCCGCGATACGCATCAGCACAATATCAACCTTGCCTGCATAGTATCCGGAAATACCTCCGATAATGATACCGATAATCAGGGAAATGATAACGGATACAAACCCGACCGTCATCGTCATCTGCCCGCCCTTCAAGAGACGCAGCGCAACGCTTCTTCCCAGGTTATCCGTTCCGAACAGATATCCTTTCAGTCCCCAGGTGGTAATATTCCCCTCTGCATCAACCGCATAATTCTGGTAATATTTGCTGTAAATAGCCTCAATATTCTTAAGCCCTGACGGGAGCTCAGCCTGTTTATTGTTGTTTCCGCCCCATGCAACGGCAGTGCCGTCGTCAAGCAGCGCAACGGCGTGGTTACGTCCTGCCGCAAGAGATACTACATGGCCTTCCACGCCTTCCGGAATGTCCTTGATATGGAAATCATTGCTGCCCCAGCACACAATCGACCCGTCCTCAAGAAGCGCAAGCGCCGTCTTATCTGTCAGGACGATGTCCTTCACCTTCCCCTGAATCTCATCCGGAACCGCGTCGAATGCCGTCGCACGCTTGGCAAGAGGAATCAGTTTCCCGTCCTCCGTGAGGGCAAGCCCTGTCTGGATATTGATCCTCACCAGTTTCACATTCTCGCCCTTTGTCTTGGAATCCACGATGTCAACGGTATTCTCATTCCCCCATTTTACAACGCTTCCGTCTTCCAGGACTACGACCGATACCTGATATCCTGCCGCGATAGATTTTACCTTCTTACTCTGTACCTCTGCCGGAATCCGGTTCAGGTTCATACGGTTGAATCCCCAGGTGAACAACTTCCCCTCTTCATTCACCGCAAGGACATGATCCTGTCCCACCGCGATATCTACCACCTTGCCCATGTCTGCCGGAATCTGTTTCAGACGGTCTGTCAGGTTTCCCCACTCATACACGACGCCGTCGTTGTCAATCCCTACTCCGAAGGTCGGACCTACTCCGATTGCCTTCGCATTGCCGTTTAGCTCCTTGGGAACGGAGAGGAATGAGAACCCTGGCCCGATATTCTTCTGTGTCGGATCCTGATAATTCATCTCCTGATAAAACCAGATTGGGAGAATAAAACACATCAAAAATATTACAATAAATACAAAAGCCGAACCCATGGCAATCTTATTCTCGCAGAGGTTCTTGATAATTGTCCGGAACGGACTCTGCATCTGTTCTTCTTCTAAGATAGAACGCTGCTTTTCTTCTTTCTTACCTTTTTTCAACATGTTCATTCCTCCATTACTCTAACTTGATTCTCGGATCTACCAGACAATAGCAGAGGTCTGTGACCAAGTTCGCGATAAGCCCCAGAAGTATGTAGAACATCTGCATCGCTAGCGCAACCGTGTAATCCTGGTTCATAAGGGAATCAATCAACAGCTTACCTACGCCGTTCCATGAGAACAGTGTCTCAATAATAATAGAACCGCCAAAAATTGCTACGATAGAGCCGACCACATATCCCGTAATCGGGATTAATGCATTTCGGAATGCATGTTTATAAATTACCGTTTTTTCCCGCAGTCCCTTTGCCCTTGCGGTGCGGACATAATCCATGGAAAGCGCGTCTAACAGGGCCCCCCTGACATACCGGGTCAGGCCGCCGAGCCCTGCGAATACCATTACGATCACCGGCAGGCTGAGATGGTACAAATAGTCCGTAAACGCCCGAAACCCGGTATAATTCGCCCCCGTCGTTACCATGCCGCTGATTGGGAAGATTGGGAGCTTGATTGCAAACAGGAAGATAAATAACAGCGCCGTGATAAACGACGGAATACTGATACCGATAATCGTAGTCACCTGCACGGTCGTATCAAACACCGTATTCTGCTTCACCGCCGCCTTGATTCCCAGCGGAACCGTAATCATGAACAGAAGCACATAGAATACGATATTCAAACAAATCGTATTCTTCATCGGCGGGCCGATCAGTTCTGTGACCGGTATCCGATATATGGAAGAGTATCCGAAATCTCCGCTCAGCAGATTCCCGAACCAACTGAAATACTGCATAACCAATGGTTTGTCCAAGCCAAGCCTTGCCCTTGCCTGCTGATAGAGCATCTCATACTCCTCCGGTGAGACGCTCATCTTCTGTCCTTCCACCAACATACGCGCCGGGTCTCCGGGAACCATCTTAAACAGGCCAAAAAGCAAAATGGACAAAATAAAGAAAACGACCACCATATAGGCAAGTCTTTTTAATATGTATTTAGCCATATGTAAAACCCCACTTTATTTTTGATAAAAGGGGAGATAGCGGCTCGCCGTCTCCCCTTATTATTTCTATCCTGTCAAAGCTCCTATTCCTCGATGTATGCATCAAGAACGAAGCCCCACCAGTTGTCATATGCACGCGGAACAAAGTTCTTTAATTTGGGATTATAGAACCAGTACTGTGTTCCTGTAGTCATAACAACACCCGGCATCTTCTTGTTGATCTCTTCTTCAAACTTCACAAACAATTCACGGTATGTCTCTACGTCGCCAGGCTCTACCTTCTGCATCTGCGCCGTAATGCTCTTCAGCTCCGGGTCGCTGACACGATAGTAGTTCCAAAGCCCCATTCTGTCCGGAGCGTCGTCAAAGAAGTACCACCAAGAGCTAAGCTCCGGCAAAACAACGCCGCAGGAGAATACATGGTAAATCGGGTCGGAGCCTTCACGGTTCAGATGATTAACCAACTGTGAAAAGTCCATCTTCGTTCCTACAAACTTCATACCAATCTTCTCCGCCTCCGGAGGAATTACCGTGTTGTAAAGATTGTTCACTTCACTTTCATTGTATGACCACTGAAGCTCCAGAGGCATCAGCTCGCCGTCCACGTCTTTATAACGTACCTTGTCCGTGCCTTCCTTGAACTCTTCCCCTTTTTCGTTCAATGTCCAGCCGCCGTCAATCAATTCCTGCTTTGCCTTATCGATATCGTATGTATAATGTATAAGTTTTTCTTCAAGTTCATCTTTTGTCGCCTGATAGTCTTCCATTGCTTCCGTAGCAAGACAGTCGACAACGGATGCATATCCGCCCGTAAGCTGCTTGTTCAGCTCGTCACGGTCGATAATATAAGCGAATGCACGGCGCACTTCCGGGAACTGAGCAGGCCCGAAATCACATGCGAAACGGAATTCATTTACAGAATCCAACGGCACTAACCCATAATTTGCTTTCAGGCTGCCGTCTTCAATCTTCGTCAAGGTAGAGTCAATCGTCTCACCCTTTGTCGTATTAAAGTAGTCAACCGTGCCTTTCTCAAACTCATCTCTCCAAGTCTCTGCCGCAATCGGTTTCGAGATGATGGACTGCACATGAGGCTTCGTCCCGTCAGGACCGCCCACGTACTCTTCGTTGATTTCAAGCTCTACGGTCTCGGTGCTGATGTCAACGCTCTTCAGCTTGTAAGGCCCGCATACGACCGGTCTCTTATAGCGGAATCCTTTGTTCGGATCCAGAAGCGTCTCTCTTAACACATCGGTAGTGTACTTATCGTTGAAATAGCAGCCGTTGCCGTCGTCAAGGATATCTGCATCCGGCGCTATCGCCGCCATCGGCTCAGGCCCAAACCCTACATCGGCAAGAGCAAAGTAGTTCGGCAGGTTCTCTGCATCTACCGTCATAGAGAACTCATAATCCCCGAGAAGCCGAAGCCCTGCAAACTCCTTCTTATCCCCGCTGTTGAAATCCGTGTAGCCAACCAGCGTGCTTCCTGTAGTCGCATCGCCTTCGCACTCAACGAACTGCTTGGATGAACGCATCATAATGCCAAACAAGTAATCTTTTGCAGTAATGTCGGAACCGTCGCTCCACTTCAGGTTATCGTTGATTTCGACAGTATAAGTCATGGAGCCGTCTTCATTCTCCTTCTCTTCGTGTGACTTTACAACAGTCTCATTCCAGTCAACCTTCCGGTCTCTCATGATGCTCGTCAGGCCGTATCCATCCATCAGAGTGATAAACCCTGTGTTTGACGCATTCGCAGACCAGCCGCTCATCATATCCGGAGATAAGGTACCCGGCGTAATCTGAACGACAAACTGCCCTCCTACCGGCGCATCCTCCGGCGGCGCCTGCGGCTCTGCGGTCTGTTCTACCCCTACTTCGCTGTCTGCGCTGCTCTTCTTGTCATCTTCTTTTCCTGAGCCTGAAGATGAGTTGCTGCTTACGCTCCCCCCGCTGCACGCTGCAAGTGAGAATGTCAAAATTCCAGCAAGCAAACATGCGATTACTCTTTTTTTCATGTCTTTCTTTTCCTCCTTTTTCTCCTTTGAAACATAGTTTCAAAGAGTATATATGGATTCTAACATACTTGATTATATTTTACAATAGCAACTAATATTTTAGGTGTCATTTGTCATTTTTTTGTAAACATTATACAATTATCCGGTCTAATTCTCCTCTCCGGGATATCCCTTGACGTCATTGTAAGGCTTTATTTTTATCCAAACCATTTTATAGCAAAAGGTTAAAAAAGCCTGTAATTCAGGCATAAAATCAATATTTTTTTCACAATATTAGCCTTATTTTTATATGCTTCATTCAAAATCTATATTCTGCGATCATCCACTTTTTACAAACATCTCTGTGCATGTTCAATAAATAACATAAAAAATCCCGAAGTCTTTTCATTTTACAAAAGCTTCGGGATTTTATTCAGTGCGGATGACAGGACTTGAACCTGCACGGGATACCCACTAGATCCTAAGTCTAGCGCGTCTGCCAATTCCGCCACATCCGCATAAATGCTATCTAAGGAATCACTTCCAAAGATAGCATCTTACATGAGCGTGCGGGGATTCGAACCCCGGACAACTTGATTAAAAGTCAAGTGCTCTACCACCTGAGCTACACGCCCCTAAACTGGGCTAGTTGGATTCGAACCAACGAATGCAGGAGTCAAAGTCCTGTGCCTTACCGCTTGGCGATAGCCCAATAAAAGAAAAAAGGGTGGGTAATGGGACTCGAACCCATGATATCCAGAACCACAATCTGGCGCGCTAACCAACTGCACCATACCCACCATATATATTACTTATCGAACTATTCATGTCCAACTAAGTATCACCTTATTCAATTGTGTGGTTCTAACGAGCCTGGGGGGATTCGAACCCTCGACCTACGGCTTAGAAGGCCGTTGCTCTATCCAGCTGAGCTACAGACTCATAAGACTAGCTCCCTAGAACTATTCGCCCCAAAACCTGACTATAACTATCTTTCGGCTTTAGGAAAGCGGGTGATGGGAATCGAACCCACGTATCTAGCTTGGAAGGCTAGTGTTCTACCATTGAACTACACCCGCATGGATTATCGGGGTGACAGGATTCGAACCTGCGACCTCCTGGTCCCAAACCAGGCGCTCTAGCCAAGCTGAGCCACACCCCGTCACTATATGTTTCCTGTATCCCGAAGTTACATCTCCGTAACACAAAAGTTATTATATAGGAACATCCACTACTTGTCAACAACTTTTTTTAATTTTTGCCAACTTTTTTCACTTTCGCCAAAATTCTTCTCTCCGCTATACTCTATAGATACTCCTGAGATATCTCCACATTCCCCTCTTCGTCCAACTCCATAATCATATAGCTGGGTCTCCGGCTCTCCTGTCTGGGAAATGCCACGCTCCCCGGATTCAGCGTAATCAGATCCACATCCCGCGTCAGGGACGGTCTGTGGGTATGCCCGTACATTACTATATCCGCTCCCCGCGCTCTTGCCTCCTCCTTAAGCCTCTCTTCACTCATCGCTACATAATAATAATGTCCATGAGTAATGAAGATATGATGTCCCATCACGTCAAACTCTTCCTCCTGAGGAAGATCCGAGAAGAAGTCGTTATTCCCTCGTATAATGTGAGACGGACAATCTGCCAGAGCCGCAATATAATCCTCCCCTCCTTCCGTGTCGCCAAGGTGAATCAACATATCTACAGGCCGTCTCTCTTCTAAAATCCTCTCGAGATTCCTGTGGGACTTATGTGTATCGCTAACAATTAATATTTTCATAAGATACCTCTCAACCTTACCGTTTCTCCAATATCGTCCGCATCTTTCGAAGCCCCTCGCCTCTGTGGCTCAGTTCATTCTTCTTCTCCGGCGTAAGCTGCGCGCTCGTACAGCCGAATTCCGGAAGAAAAAAGATCGGATCATAACCGAATCCATTCTCCCCTACAATCTCGCGCCCTATGATCCCCTCCATAGTTCCTCTGACTACCTCGCTGCTCCCATCCGGGAACGCCGCTGCAATCGCGCACACAAACCTCGCCGTACGCTGCTCATCCGGCGCTTTGCCAAGCCGGTCAAGCAGCGCCTGATTCTTAATGTCGTAGGAAGTGTTCTCCCCCATATACCGCGCCGAATAAATCCCCGGCTCCTTATTCAGATAGTCGATTTCCAGCCCGGAATCGTCCGCCAGAACAACCGCATCCTCAAATCCCGGCATCTTTCCCGCCTCTTTCGCAATCTCCTTGGCTTTGATCAAGGCATTCTCCTCGAAGGTTGTGCCATCCTCCACAACCTCCGCCTCGATCCCCGCCTCTCTCTGAGAAAAAATCTCTACTCCAATATCCTCAAGAATCATCCGAACCTCTGCCATCTTATGTTCATTCCCTGTCGCAAATATAATCTTCTTGACCATACGCCTTACCTCCCATTTACAGCCGCATCCTTTTCCCTCTTCGGCGGCTTCGGTCCCTGAAACTGATAGAAATACGTCTTAAGCATCCCGTTATAAATCTTACGATTCTTGTCCGCCTTTCGCCCAAAATACTTCTCCGCCTCTTCATAAGAAGTAATCATATACGCCGACCACGAATCCAGCCTCCGAAAGCTTTCTCCGAACGCCCTATATAGATTGGGCAGCGCCTCCTTCTCCTCTAACCGTTCGCCATAAGGCGGATTCGTAATCACAAACCCGTACTTCTTCGGGTGATTCAGCTCCCTTACCTCTCTCTCCTGAAAATGAATCAGATGTCCGACGCCCGCTTCTGCCGCATTGCGCCTTGCAATCCTGATTACAGACCGGTCCGCGTCATATCCCTGAATATCCACCTGTACATCATCGCGGATCCTGTCTCCCGCATCTTCCGCCGCGTCATACCACAGCTTCTTCGGAATCAGATTCGTCCACTGTTCTGCAGTAAATGAACGGTTCATCCCCGGCGCGATATCCGCAGCCATCATCGCCGCCTCAATCGGAAACGTGCCGCTTCCGCAGAACGGATCCACCAAAATCCGATCCTTCCTCCATGGCGTCAGCATAATCAGGGACGCCGCCAACGTCTCCGTAATAGGCGCTTTACCGGACACTTCCCGATACCCCCGCTTATGAAGCGAGACTCCGGACGTATCAATCCCAACCGTCACCTCGTCCTTCATCAGAAAAACCCGCGCCGGATAAGGCGCGCCGTCCTCCTCAAAACGCTCCGTATGATAATGCTCTGCAAGCCGCCTGACCATTGCTTTCTTCATAATTGACTGTATATCGGAAGGACTGAATAATTTACTCTTCACGGACGCCGCTTTCGTCACCCAAAACTTTCCGTGTCTGGGAATATAATACTCCCAGGGCAGCTCCCTCGTCCGTTCAAACAGCTCCTCGAAGGTAACCGCCCGGAAACTTCCTACTTTCCACAAGATTCTCTCCGCTGTACGCAGAAAAATATTCGCATAACATACAGCCGCGGCATCTCCAAAAAAAGTCACTCTTCCATCTTCTACTCTGGCAATCTCATACCCCAATTCCAGAATTTCTCTTTTCAGCACCGCTTCTAACCCAAAATGACAGGGCGCTATCAATTCTATTCTATCCATACGGTCTCTCCCGCTTCCTCTCTTAATCGTTACTTCTCCATCTTACTTTTTTCGCAATCTCTTGTCAACAAAAAAGAACGCCGCATAAGACGATTTCTTATGCAGCGCACTTTTTCGTTTTTTCCTCTAACACAGGTATTGTCATATTCTTTTCTAAGACCTGAACCTGGATGTCTAAAAGGTACAGCCCGTAATCCTACGAGGTTCTCTCCTAGTAGTTGTCGCTGTAGTTTGTGCTGTTAGAATTTGTGCTGTTAGAGTTCTTGTTCTTTGAAGTCATGTTGGACGCATTCTTGTTAGATGAATTCTGGTTAGATGCGTTCTGGTTGGATGTGTTCTGGTTGCTTCCATTCTGAGTAGATGCATTCTTGTTAGATGAACTATAATTCTTAGCCATGTCAATTCCTCCTAAATCATTTTTGTTACATGGCTATTATGTCCTCTCTAATCAGTTTTATGTATTATTTTTTGTTTTTTTGAAAAATTTGTCTTGCAATTTCATTCATCCTATACTATACTAAGGTATGTAGAAAGGAAACTTTCTACAACCCCTTATTAATTATTTATACTCCCCTCAAAAGATCGATGGCTCCCCCATCGATCTTTTACTTTTCTTTCAGCATATTCACTCACCGTCGTCTTCCTCCGATCAGCCGCACAACAAACATAATAATAAGAAGCGGAACGATGATCGGCGCAAGAAGTGAGAAGATTCCTCCAATCACAGCCACTACCAGCATAAGTACGCCTAATACCCCTAAGATCACGATCAGCCTCTTCCACCAGGAACCTGCGCCGATTAAGCGTACTTTGGAACCGCCCCTTTGCTGTCCGTTCCCATATCCCTGCTGCGCAGCGTCATATGTATAGCTCTCCTGCCTGCCGCCGGTATTCTCAATAGATTCAATAATCGATCGGGCGATCGCCCACGGGTCGCCAAGCTCCTCAATAACCGCCTCCTCGCTGCGGCCTTTCCTCACCTCGTCGCTGATATAGCCGTCATAATAATTAATATTATCCTGTATTACCGAACCGCCCAAGTCATTCGCCAAGGCATGTCTCATCTTTTCCAAAAATTCATATCTTGTCATAGTAGTCCCCCTGAGTCAGATCTTGTCTATTTCTATGCGAAATCACAACAGAAAGTTTCTGTTATTCTGCCATACGCAAAAACCTTGCATTTAGAATATCACATACCTGCGTTTATTCCAAGTGCAAGGTTCTTAAAATTTCCTAATATCTTTATTAAAGACTAACTATACCTCAAAAATCAAATCGCCGTAAGACGGCATCGGCCATGCTTCTTTATCCACGATCATCTCCAGCCTGTCCACCGGCGCGCGAAGCGCTTCCATGGCGGGAACCACATCAAAATGATAGAACCGCGCCCGAGTCTCGCTCTCGCCCATTGCCGCCGCCTGATCCGTAAGCCGGATCAACTCTGTCAACGCCTTCTTTGTCTCAGCAAGCAGCCCGGATATCTCACCTAGAAGCTCCGCCTGTACCGAGGCGTCCGCACCCGCTTCCTTCACGGCAATCACGGTGTCCGCAAGCTCCTTCGTATACTTAATGACCGCCGGGATAAACTGCTTGCTCGCCATGTCAATCATGGTACGCGCCTCGATATTGATTGCCTTCGCATAATTCTCATACTTAATCTCCGCACGGGACTCAAGCTCCGCGCGCGTAAATACCTTGAACTTCTCAAACATTGCAGCCGCTTTATCCGTCGTAAGCGCGGGAATAGCCTCCACCATAGAGCGGATATTGGGCAGCCCCCGCCTATTTGCTTCCTCTACCCACTCGTCGGAGTAACCGTTGCCGTTAAAGACAATCCGATGGTGCTCCGTGGCATACTTCTTAATCAAGTCATGTACGGCCTTGCCGAAATCTTCCGCACTCTCCAACACGTCGCACGCCTCTGCAAACGCCTCTGCTACGATCGTATTAATCACCACGTTCGGTCCTGCAATAGAATCACGGGAACCTACCATACGGAATTCGAATTTATTTCCGGTAAATGCAAACGGAGACGTCCGATTCCTATCCGTAGCGTCTTTGGCCAAATCCGGCAGCGTCCTGACTCCGGTCTCCAGCTTGCCTCCCTTCAGACTATGGGTCGCCTCCCCCGTATTGATCAACTGCTCCAACACATCCTCAAGCTGCTCTCCAAGGAAAACCGAGATGATTGCCGGAGGAGCCTCGTTCGCTCCCAGCCTGTGATCATTTCCCGGGTCAGACGCAGACTCGCGAAGCAGGTCCGCGTGCTCGTCTACCGCCTTCAGCACGCAGGTAAGCACCAGCAGAAATTGAATATTCTCATGGGGGGTCTTGCCCGGATCAAGAAGGTTCTTCCCGTCATCCGTCGTAAGGGACCAGTTATTATGCTTACCGGATCCATTTACCCCGGCAAACGGTTTCTCATGAAGCAGGCACTTCATACCGTGCTGACAAGCAACGCGCTTCAAAGTCTGCATCACCAGATGATTATGGTCAACCGCCACATTCGCCTTCGCATAAATCGGAGCCAGCTCATGCTGCGCCGGCGCAACCTCGTTGTGCTGCGTCTTTGACGTAACTCCCACCCGCCATAGCTGTTCGTTTACATCCTTCATGAATCCTGCAATCCTCTGGCGAATGGTTCCGAAGTAATGGTCGTCCAATTCCTGCCCCTTTGGCGGCATCGCCCCGAACAGTGTACGCCCTGCATAAATCAAGTCTTTTCTCTGCCTGAACTTTTCCGCATCTACCAGGAAATATTCTTGTTCAGGACCAACCGACGGCGTAACCTTCTTTGACGTCGTATTGCCAAACAGACGGATCAGACGCAGCGACTGCACGTTAATCGCCTCCATAGAGCGCAGCAGCGGCGTCTTCTGGTCAAGGGCTTCTCCCGTGTAGGAGCAGAACGCAGTCGGGATACACAGAGTCGCGCCTGCCGCGTCATGTCTCACAAATGCCGGGGAAGTGCAGTCCCATGCCGTATATCCTCTCGCCTCAAATGTGGCGCGCAGGCCTCCCGACGGAAACGATGACGCGTCCGGCTCCCCTTTGATCAATTCTTTACCGGAAAAACTCATCAACACTTTACCGTTTCCCATCGGCTCCGATATAAATGAATCGTGTTTCTCAGCCGTCACTCCCGTAAGAGGCTGAAACCAGTGCGTATAATGAGTCGCCCCCTTCTCAATCGCCCACTCCTTCATCTCATGCGCAATGACGTCGGCTGTCACCAGATCCAATTCCTTGCCTTCCTCAATGGTTTTTTTCAGGTCTTTGTAAACCTTCTTCGGCAGACGCTCCTGCATAACCTTATCGTTGAATACATCTTCTCCGAAAATATCAGCTACATTTAACAGTTCACCCATATGTTTTATGTTTTCCTTTCTTGAAATGCCATACCAACGAAAAAGGCACCCCAACCTCCGGTCGGAACGCCTTTGTTCTCTCTACATTTGTCAGTATACCTCAATCCGTTGAAAAAGGCAAGTAAAATTTATTATGCTTTTCCAACTGATCCGAATAATTCCATCTTCTCCTTAACCTTTGCAATGATTGCTTCATATCCCGGCTTAAGAAGCTTACGAGGATCGAAGCCCTTGCCTTCGCGATCCTTTCCGGCCTCGATGTACTCACGTGTAGCGTCTGCAAACACAAGCTGACACTCCGTATTAACATTGATCTTAGCAACGCCCAGATCGATCGCTTTCTTGATCATATCATCCGGGATTCCTGTACCGCCGTGAAGAACCAGAGGCATGTCTCCTGTAAGTTTCTGAATAGCGTCCAGTGTCTCGAAGCTAAGTCCTGCCCAGTTCTCAGGATACTTGCCATGGATATTACCGATACCTGCCGCCAGCATGTCCACTCCGAGATCAGCGATCATCTTGCACTCGTTCGGATCAGCACATTCGCCCTGTCCAACTACGCCGTCTTCTTCTCCGCCAATGGAGCCAACCTCTGCCTCGAGAGACATTCCCTTCTCACGGCAGATCTCAATCAATTCTTTCGTCTTTGCAACGTTCTCTTCGATCGGATACTTGGAGCCGTCAAACATGATGGAGGTGAAACCTGCTTCGATACACTTCTTACATCCGTCATATGAACCATGATCAAGATGTGTAGCAACCGGAACCGTAATTCCCATCTCTTCAACCATAGCGGCTACCATGTCCTGTACTGTCTTGAAACCAGTCATGTACTTTCCTGCGCCTTCGGATACGCCTAAGATTACCGGTGACTTCGTCTCCTCGGCTGCTGTCAGGATCGCTTTTGTCCACTCAAGGTTGTTGATGTTGAACTGTCCTACTGCGTAGTGGCCTGCCACTGCTTTTTCGAGCATCTCTTTTGCTGATACTAACATATTTAATTCCTCCAATTCCTCTGCCCTTCCGGATGCCTTGGCATCCCTTGGGATGTTATAATTTTCACTATGTTCTATTATATATCATGTTAGATGAAAAAACAATAAAATTTCTTTTTTCAAGATATCAATTTCCGTCGAGTCCAGATATGATCGCTTTACGGGATTGGATTGTCTCCCCAAAAACGCCGCCATGTCGCTATGGAAATCACGGGGAATATACCGGATGCCTATTTTCGAAATACCGGAAGACACCTTGGTTAGACCACTTATTTAATTATTACTCTCTGATTTCATCAATGTCTGTCAAATTAACACCTGCGGTTTGAAGAATTGTTTTTATAGCAAGATATTCTCTTTTCAATTCGGCGTATGTTTTTGTAGCATTTTCTTCTTTTGCTAACGTCATATACTTTTGAATTTTTTTAAAATCATCAACCGCTGCTTTCATGATTTCAAGTCCATTTGGCATATCTTCACCTACTTTCTATAAGTGCCGGTTACTTTGCTGCTTTTATTATATCAATCGGTGATAGTCGTGTAAAGCCTTTATTCAATTATCTACGAATTCGTGAAATGGCAGGGTTACTGTTCACTCCGTGACCAGCAACACGCTCCGCGATGCACAGAAATCGCAAAATGATGCGATTTCGCGCTGAAAAACTCGGGATTTCCGCACAAAATGTGCGGAAACACCTCGCGGAATAGTGGCGTGTGAACAGCAACATGGCAGGACATGCTGTCGAACAGACAACATATAACAGCATTATTAAGATTTTTCAGAAGTTCGCAACCCCTTGAAAACACTGGGTTTCTACAAAAAATTCCTCTCAAAGATTACTCTTCAAGAGGAATTTCCAGTGACTCCAAGGGGAATCGAACCCCTGATTCCAGCGTGAGAGGCTAGCGTCTTGACCGCTTGACCATGGAGCCATATTTATTGTCTATCTCTTTCGTACTTGCTTATTATAGCAAATACTTTTCAAATAAGCAAGCACTTTTTTTATTTTTTTACAAATTTTTTAAACGGGCGTATAAAAAGATAATTGTTGACAAACCTACTCTCCAAATTTAAGATTAACATTAGGATACATCAATCTAATTCCACAAGGAGGACACACAATGAAATATGGAATTTATTTTGCTTACTGGGAGAAACAATGGGACGCCGACTACAAAAAGTACATAGAAAAGGTACGAAACCTCGGTTTTGACGTGCTGGAAATCTCCTGTGCAGCGTTGAAGAATATTTCCACAGCAGAAATGGATGACCTAAAATCCGAAGCAAGGAATCAGGGAATCACACTGACCGCCGGCTACGGGCCTTCTGCCGCTGAAAATCTTGCATCCGCCGACAAAGCAGTTACCGGACACGCCATCGAATTTTATACGGATATTCTCAAGAAACTGGAATATCTGGACATTCACACCATAGGGGGCGGCATCTATTCCTATTGGCCGGTGGATTACTCCAAGACAATCGACAAGGCCGGCGATTGGGCAAGAAGCGTACAAAACGTTCGTACCGTTGCTAAGATTGCCGGTGAGTGCGGGGTTGACTACTGTCTGGAAGTTCTCAATCGTTTTGAAGGCTACATACTGAACACCGCGAAAGAGGCCGTACAGTTCGTGACAGAAGTAGACGTTCCCGCCGCGAAGATAATGCTGGATACCTTCCACATGAATATCGAGGAAGACAGTATGATTGACGCAATACTTACCGCCGGCGACAAGCTGGGACATTTCCATGTAGGAGAGAATAACCGCCGCTGTCCCGGCAAGGGAACGATGCCATGGGCAGAAATCGGCCATGCCCTTCGCCGTGTAGGATACGATAAAAACGTCGTTATGGAGCCCTTTGTACTCATGGGAGGGGAAGTAGGAAGCGATATCAAAATCTGGCGCAATCTCTGTCCGGACGAAGCAAAACTGGATTTGGACGCTAAAAACTCCGTGGCTTATCTTCGCCACGTATTCAGCGGACCCTATTCAGATTACAGCGTATAAGATTAAAAAAACAGCCCCGCCTATGAGATACTCACAGGCAGGGCTGTTCTATTTCTATATCTGATTCAATCAACGAAAGACTAAACCAATCTCATCGGATTAATCTTAACGCCAGGCCCCATTGTGGAAGTAAGCGTCACGCTCCTTAAGAACTGACCCTTTACTGCTGCTGGTCTTGCCTTGATGATTGCGTCAATAAGCGTCTGGAAGTTGTCCGTAATCTGCTCCTCTGTAAAGGATGCTTTTCCTAACGGCACATGGATAATATTTGTCTTGTCAAGTCTGTACTCAATCTTACCGGCTTTGATATCCTGGATTGCCTTCGTCACGTCCATCGTTACCGTACCAGCCTTCGGGTTCGGCATCAGACCCTTTGGTCCAAGGACACGTCCAAGACGTCCAACAATACCCATCATATCCGGCGTAGCAACAACTACGTCAAACTCAAACCAGTTCTCATTCTGGATTTTCGGGATAAGCTCGTCCCCTCCAACGTAATCTGCTCCGGCAGCCTTCGCCTCCTCAGCCTTGGCATCCTTTGCAAATACCAGAATACGAACCTTCTTACCTGTACCGTGGGGAAGTACAACCGCACCACGAATCTGCTGGTCAGCGTGACGTCCGTCACATCCGGTTCTGATATGAGCCTCGATTGTCTCATCGAATTTTGCTACTGCAGTCTTCTTAACTAATGATACTGCATCTGCAACGTCGTAGAGCGTTCCTCTGTCAATCGCTTTTGCAGCCTCAACATATTTCTTTCCTCTTTTCATCTAAATAACCTCCTTGTGGTAATGTCGGGATAACCCTCCCACTTACTCGTTTACATTTATCAAAAGAATAATGAAGTTACGGCTCTACGCCTCAACCTTAACACCCATACTGCGGCAAGTACCTGCTACCATGCTCATGGCCGCCTCAACGGTCGCCGCGTTCAAATCCGGCATCTTTGTCTCCGCAATCTCTCTTAACTGAGCCTGTGTAATCGTTGCAACCTTCGTCTTATTCGGTACGCCTGAACCAGACTTGATATTGCATGCCTTCTTAATCAAAACTGCTGCCGGCGGCGTCTTCGTGATAAAGCTGAAACTTCTGTCACTGTAAACGGTGATAACTACAGGAATAATCAGGTCCCCCTGATCTGCCGTTCTTGCGTTAAACTGCTTTGTAAACTCAACGATATTCACACCATGCTGACCAAGAGCAGGTCCAACCGGTGGCGCCGGAGTTGCCTTTCCGGCAGGAATCTGTAACTTAATGTAACCTTCTACTTTTTTTGCCATCTCAATTACCTCCTTGTGGTGATGTCGGGAAATAAATCCCTCCCACTGTTTTTGATTTACAACTTCTTAACTTCTGCGAAACTGATTTCAACCGGTGTCTCGCGGCCGAACAGTTCAACATTGATTGTAAGACTCTGCTTCTGCAAGTTCATAGCCTGGATGACTCCAACGGTATCCGCCCACGCTCCGGCAATTACCCGAACCGTATCGCCCTCCGCAAAATCAACCATAATATCCTCTCGCTGAATCCCCAGCGGAGCCATCTCCGCATCTGTAAGCGGAATCGGCTTAGAGCCCGGCCCAACAAAGCCCGTGACGCCTCTGGTGTTCCGCACTACATACCACGTATCATCATTCATAATCATATGAATCAGTACATAACCGGGGAACATTTTCTTCTGCGCCGCCTTCTGAACACCGTTCTTAAGTTCCACCACATCCTGCATAGGAACCCTCACTTCAAGGATTTGCTCTTCCAGATGCCTGTTCTCAATCGTCTTATCAATGTTGGCTTTCACTTTGTTCTCATACCCGGAATAGGTATGCACTACATACCATTTTGCCTCTGACATAAACTCACCTTTCTTGCCTGCAGATTATCAGTTCTATCTTACCAATAAATCTACTCCGTACTGGGCGATAAAGTCAACGATTGCAATAACCGCTCCCAATATTACGGATACAGAAACAACTGCTGCCGTCTGTTTTGCTACTGTCATCTTGTCTGGCCAAATGATTTTCTTAAATTCTCTGTTAAGACCCTTGAACCAGCTTTTCTTCTGCGTCTTTTCGCTCATGACAACCACTCCTTTACGGCGACTACTTCGTTTCCTTATGCAATGTGTGTGATTTGCAGAACTTGCAATACTTCTTCGTCTCCATACGCTCAGGATGAGATTTCTTATCCTTCGTCATGTTGTAGTTACGCTGCTTGCATTCTGTACATTCCAATGTGATTCTTGTACGCACAACTTCCACCTCGCTTTACGTTTTTTCATTGACGTGTTACCATGGTAGCTTGCGAGGCTACCCAAATATTTAGGCATAAAAAAAAGACCTACTTCCATTCGCTAGGATAGCTTACCACAAAAAATGAGGAAATGCAAGTCCTTCTATGAATTTTCGTACATTTTTCGCAGTCAGGAATTACTGTTCACTCCGTGACCAGCAACACGCTCCGCGATGCACAGAAATCGCAAAATGATGCGATTTCGCGCTGGAAAACTCGGGATTTCCGCACAAAATGTGCGGAAACACCTCGCGGAATAGTGGCGTGCGAACAGTAACTATCAGAAATCCTAAAGACTGAACCATTACCATTTTCACCTCCGGACAGTTGTCGGCATATTTTACTGTACACAACATTTTTTCTCTAGTATAATATGTCTGTAAATATCTGCAAAACAACAGACAAACAACAGTATGAATGAAAGTTGAGGTATATTTAATATGATTTATAAAAATGTGTTGGAGGCCATGGGACACACTCCCATAATACAGTTGAATCGAATGGTCGGACCCGACTGCGCAAGGGTGCTGGTAAAATTCGAGGGCCTGAACGTAGGCGGTTCAGTCAAGACAAGGACCGCCTACAGCATGATTTGTAAGGCTGAGGAAGACGGCATCTTAAAAGAAGACTCCATAATCGTAGAGCCCACCAGCGGCAATCAGGGAATCGGACTTGCGCTTGTAGGGGCAGTGAAAGGGTATGAGACAATCATAATTATGCCCGATTCCGTCAGCCAGGAAAGACGTTACCTTGTAGAACATTACGGCGCGAAAGTCATTCTGGTACATGACGCCGGAAACATTGGCGACTGTATCAATGAATGTGTCAAAACCGCCGGCCGTATGGCAGAAGAGAACCCCAAAGTATTCGTACCCCAGCAGTTTGAGAACGAAGCGAATCCCATGGTACACCGCCAGCATACAGGCCGTGAGATTTTAGAGCAGGTAGAAGGCCCCATCGACGGCTTCTGTTCCGGTATCGGAACCGGCGGAACCATCACCGGCATAGGAGAAACCTTAAAAGCCGCCAACCCTGATATGACAATCTGGGCAATCGAGCCGGAAAATGCGGCAATCCTTGCGGGCGGTACAATCGGCACCCACATTCAGATGGGAATCGGAGACGGAGTGATTCCAAAAGTCCTGAACCAGCATATCTATGACGATATTGTAATTGTGACGGATGAAGAAGCCCTGCAGACTGCCAAAGAGCTTGCACGGCAGGAAGGACTGATGTGCGGAATTTCCAGCGGGACAAACGTGGCCGCCGCCCTTAAAATGGCTAAGAAGCTTGGAAAAGGAAAGACGGTCGTGACCCTGCTTCCGGATACGGCAGAGAGATATTTTTCAACGCCCTTGTTCGGATAAAAAATGGGGTTGCTGCAACAGCCCCATTTTTTACGCCTTCACATGAACCAATGATTCTAATATTTTTTTGCAGCCTTATATGTATAAAAAATATTGATAGGAAGGGAAATCAGCAGGACGCCCAAATACCCCAAAACGCCGGCTTTTTTCCCATGTCGTCTCGTTTTTCATACTCCACTGAGTCCTCAGCCCGATGACAGAGTTCATGCCAAGCTTCGGCATAAGACTTCCAATCACAATCATGAATATACCGAAAAGGCCGAAAACAAGCTGATATATATCAATGAAAACAGCAGACAAATCTTCTGCTTTTATAAAATCAATATACAAAAAATAACCTGTCACGGCATTGAAAATGAAAAGGAAAAAAATACCTGTAATTATACAAACTTTTTCTTGATTACTTTCTCGATTATCAGAAAACTTTGAGATTCCAAGCATAATCAAGCCAAAGATAATCGTAACCGCCGGAAAAATAAGCGTTTCGTACTTGCTGCCCCAGCGGGTCACTTGGTTATCCATATCAAAATGAGTAGGAATTTGCTCAGGCAAAAACACCAACGCCGCCAGAGTTACAGGCAAAGGCAAAAACATAAAAAAATAGAAAAGGATTTTGGGGATTTTCATGATTGACTCCTCTCAAACCGGAAGCAACCCATACCTTTGCAAGGCGGCCGGATAAGGCGGCGGCCAGCAAATAAAAAACCGCCCTTGTCTCAGCCCGCAAAGGCAAAAACAAGGGCAGACAGATAATGTTTGAATATCAAGCGTTCAACAGCTTCTCAATACTTACCAGCTTCACACTAAGAACAAAAATCTTAGAAGCAACCTCCAACTCATCAACCGTTGGGAAGGACGGCGCAATACGGATATTGCAATCTTTCGGGTCCTTCCCATATGGATAAGTGGCCCCGGCATCCGTCATCACAAGCCCAGCCTCTTTTGCTTTGGCCACAATCGCCTTGGCGCAGCCCTCCATAGAATCAAAGGAAATAAAATATCCGCCAAGAGGCTTCGTCCATGTTCCGATGCCCAGCCCCCCAAGCTCCTTGGTCAACACCTCGTCTACCTTCTCGAACTTAGGACGCAGGATTGCCGCATGCTTTCTCATATGCTCATAGACACCCAGCATATCCTTAAAATAGCGCACATGCCTAAGCTGGTTCAGCTTATCGTGTCCAATAGTCTGAAACTTCATATAACGCCTTGCATCCTCCAGATTCCCCCTGGACGCTGCCAGCGCCGCAATTCCGGACCCGGGGAAAGACACCTTCGACGTAGAAATAAACTTAATCACAATATCCGGATTCCCGACTTTGATACACTCATTCAAAAGCTCCAGAACAACGACCCGCTTGTCGTCATACAGATGATGAATGGAGTAGGCATTATCCCAGAAAATACGGAAGTCCGCAGCCGCCGGCTTAAGCCTCGCAAAACGTCTGACCGTCTCATCCGAATAGGAAATACCCGTGGGATTGGAATATTTCGGCACACACCAGATTCCCTTAATCAACGGGTCTTTCGCAACCAACTCCTCCACCATATCCATGTCCGGCCCAGTCTCAAGAAGAGGGACGTTAATCATCTCTATTCCAAAAAATTCCGTGATTGCAAAATGACGGTCATACCCCGGCACAGGGCACAAAAACTTCACATGGTCCAGCTTCCCCCAAGGGGTACTCCCCATAAAACCATGGGTCATAGCCCGTGACACGGTATCAAACATAACATTCAGACTGGAATTTCCATATATAATTACACTGCGCTCCGGAACCTCCGACAAATCAGCCAGCAGCTTCCTGGCGTCGCTGATTCCGTCAAGAACACCGTAATTCCGGCAGTCTACTCCATCCGAGCTAACCAAATCCGAATCACTGGTCAGGACGTCCATCATCCCGATTCCAATATCAAGCTGCGCCTTCGAAGGCTTACCGCGGGACATATCCAGATGCATCCCCTTCTTTTTAATTTCCTCAAACTGCTTTTCAAGGTCACTTTTCAGGTTCATTAACTTCTCTTTGCTCAACTTGCTGTACGGTGCCATATCGAAACTCCCTTCTGTTTTCATTGAAATCTAAATAAAAACCAGCTATATACAGTCTCCCTGTAACAACTATATGCTATTTTACGAACAATCTTTCAAAAAGTCAAGACCCATTTTGAATTTCAATACTATTTTTCTTTCATTTATCTCAAGTTTCACTTGTATAACTAGCGCTTCGCCAACACAAAATGCAATTTATATCGTTAAATCCTGCATTTTAATCCATTTTCCTTTCCAATTTCATTCTCCATATCAAAAAGCTTTCTTAAACTTTCTTATCCTATATCCTGCTTAAGCAGCTCAAACCGAAGCAAAACCGGATTATGGTCGCTATATCCAAAATCCGTATCCACATTCATCGCCGTCGCCTTCACATTATCAGACACCAGAAAACCGTCCACTACCGTCGTAAAATTCACTCCCTTGGTATAGGGGATATCCGCCCCGCGGCAGGTAGGCACCTCAAGCTCATTCTCCGCCCGTACAATAGAGATTCCCTCTCCCATTTCCTCCTGAGTCAAGATGGACACCCATGCAGGATACTTCTGTTCTGACGGAAAGCCTTTCGCCGCCGCTTCCCCCAGCGCATGGTTGAAATCTCCCCCGACAATCACATAATTCCCTGCCCTGTACTCCTCTTCCATCACGGAATTTAACATATCCAACTGTCGGGCACGAATCCGGCCGCCCTCGTCATAGGCCGACATATGGCTATTGATAAGCACCAGCTCCTTCCCCTCCTCAACCGGCAGACGCATGACGGCAAAGCACCTATCCAAATCAGTAAATTTCGTGACAAAACTATCGTCCACAGGATAACTTCTGCGCTCCGCCTCCCCAATCTCGTAACGGCTAAGGTTCAGAAGCCCCGCCTCCACAGCACCGTGAGGGTCAGAAAAAGGATAGAAAAGATAAGCCGAGTGAAAATTATTCGCAAATACATTTCCATAGTCAGAAAACCGGCTTTTCAGCAGCTCAAGCTGGTTGATATGGAAGCTCCTGTCAGCGTCCACGTCTACCTCCTGAAGCAAAATAAAATCCGCTTTCAACTTTTCAAGCTCCGAAGCCGCGCCCTTTGTGTTCCCTTCCACGGACTCCCTGCTAACGGCCTTGCCGTATTTCCCCGCCGTCGCCGTTCCATCCGCCATCTCGCCGGTATCCATGAAAAAACTATAATCCGGCCCGTAAGCGCCGAAACCAATGTTGTAGGTTACGGCAGTATAAGTCTCTCCCGTTTTCAACGACTTCTTCTGGTTATTCTCCGCCTCCAATACGGCATGGTCCTCAATCCGGTAATAATTCGCCTGCATATAGATTACATAGCCCACTATGCAAATAACACAGAGCAGTATAAGCCCCGACAATATTTTTACAACCACAGATACCTTTTTTCGATTCCTCCGGCTATCTTCCATAACTTCACGCCTCCCATATTTATTTAAGCCCAGATTATTTTGTTCATAGTATACTTAGAATCTTGGGAAATAGCAACCAAATTCTCCAATACAAGAAAACCTCTTGAATCAGCCAAATTTGCAAACGGCAGTTCATTTGTACATACATTTGCCAGAGTAATCCTGAAAAAGATACGAAAGATACATGACTTTCCGAAGTATACGACATACGAAGCATAAGAAGCAAAATTAGAGACAAAGACGCGCACAGAAAGAACAGTTCATGGAATATCGCCGCCGATTTCCTTGTGGATAAAAAGTTTTTAAAAAACTCTCAACGTCATTGAGAGTTTTTATCCTCATCTACCATTACCGTTAATTCCTCAAGCTTTTTTTGTAAGATTTCCTTGCTGATTAGTTTTGTCCGGTATTCGGAAATCATGGTTGGACTCATGTTCCGGCTCAGGGCATATTCAACAACCTCCTCGTCCTTACTCTTGCAAAGAATAATGCCAACGCTGGGATTTTCATTGGGCTTCTTTACATCCCTATCCAGCGCTTCAAGATAAAACTGCATTTTTCCAAGGTATTCCGGTTTGAAATCGTCAATTTTCAACTCAATCGCGACAAGGCATTGCAGTTCCCTATGAAAAAAGATTAGGTCAGTATAATAATCATTCTTCCCTACTTGTAGATGATATTCTTCCCCCATAAAAATAAAATCTCTGCCAAATTCCAGCAGGAATTTTTTCATATTCTTCAAAATGGCCTTTTTTAAATCATTTTCCTTATAAAACTCCGGCAGGTCTAAAAACTCCAGCATATACATGTCCCTGATTATGTCCGTAGAAGCGGCTTGGGATACGGCGGAAGGAGCCTTGCCGTCCGACAGCATCAAACGCTCGTAATATCCGCTGTCAATCTGCCGTTCCAGTTCCTTTGCCTTATACTTTTCCCGGGAGGCCAGCTTCAAATAGAATAACCGCTCTGCATCTGATTTTGTCTTTGACATGATATGCAGATTATTTGACCACGTATTCTCCCTTAGCAGAGTTCCTAACTCCGGTTTGTCACAATAGGTTTCAAAGAACTGCTTCATACGCCATATATTCTGCGGGGAATAACCTCTGATTCCCGGCTCCTGCAACAGAATGTATTCGGAAAGCGCCTTCACAGTAGAACGTCCCCACCCCTCCTGTATAGCCTTACGGGAAACAAATTCTCCAATCCCCCAATAAAGGTCAATCATTGTAACATTCACCTGATAGGCAGCTTTCTGGCGGGCATCTGCTATCATTTTCAAAATGGTATTAAAATCACTTTGATAGTTTAAACTTAAATCGTCCATATATTTCCCTCGTTCCGATAGTCTGCTTGGGTAATTATATCATGGAATTTGTTCAGGATGAAGATGTATTTTTCCATTCAGGAAATATTACACCAGTTTATTTAAATTATAATGCCTTAATGTTACGAAATACTCCATACAACCGAAGACAAAAGTATAAATCATTTTTACCAGCTAGAAAGACTGTTTTGTTAGCGATAATAAAAAAGGCTGTCGCAATAAGCCGGATGATTACAAGATATATCAGAAGGTAGTTTCTAGAAAATACTATATCTTGTAGATTTTATCCTTAATGCGACAGCCCCATCCCCTCTATTCATACTTGGCAAGCATCTCCGAAAGCAGCCTTTTCATTTCCGCCCGCGCCGAATCCGGACGCAGCACCTCAACCATACTCCCCTGAGTCATAAGCCACATCAGCACGCCCCGCCCGTAGACTTCCGCCTCAAGCACATATCCCTCCCGGCTCTCCTCCAAAATTCTTGCAGTAGGAAGACGCTCTAAAATCGACGCAATACTCTTACCCGTATACCTAAACTGCAGCTTAATCAGACGCCCCATATACATAAACTGAATACGCTTTCGAAACTCTCCCTCCTCAAAACGATTACGATACGGGATTTTAAATTTCCGGCCTATCTGGCTGTAATCCTTAATCCTATCAATCCGAAAAACGGCTGGATAGTCATATTTCTGTACATACTCTCCCTTATCATTCTCCTCCACAATATACGCATTAAGATAAAAATAATACTCCGAAAAAAGAATCGCCAAAGGCTGAATCACCCGCTCCACAGGCTCCTCCTCCATCGCCTGCTTCTGGTAAGTAATTTTCAACAGATTCGATTGTTCAATATCAGACCCGATATCCCACAATTTATCTTCAATATAGGGTTCGTGATGAATCTCAACATAATGGAACTTCTCGTTCGCAAGCAGGTCGGCCACCAGTTTCATATCCTTTCTCCGAACACAGCCGCTCACCATCTTATCCAAAATTTTCACAACCTCTTCCTTCGTAAACGCCCGACTCTCCAAAAGAATCTTGCTCACTGCAAGTATCTCACTGTTAGACATCAACGTATTTTCCAATCCGGTCATCCGAAACCCATTGCAAGTCCGGTCATAAAATATATCGCACTCAGACAGGCCGGATACTCTTCTCGCCTCGAGAAATTTCCGTATATCTTTAAAATCACGCTGAATAGAACGCTCATCCACCCTAAAGCGCAGAGCTTCCTCCGCTTTGTTGAGAACCTTGCCGTCGCACAGCCTCATATAAATATCTAAAATTCTATTATTCTTATCCTGCCCTTTCAATGCGTCCTCCCCCTTTATGTATATTTTCCGATAGTTTCACGACTTAATTATACCTGAAACCATACCCCGGTACAATCCGTTCATTACTTTTTCTTCTTTTTAATCTCCCGCTCCACATTCCTCATACTGCGCTTCAAATCATCTTTGGATTTTATATGAAAATCTCGGATTGCCGTCAAAACAATCACCCCGAGGTTACACAGTCCGGCAATCCAAAAACCTATCAGCCGACGGACGCTCAATTGAATATTAACCACGTCGCTGCTGTAATTGCCCCCGCCGCTGGCGGCAAGCACACTGACAAGAAACATCAGAATAATGGCGGCAATGGGCAGAATTAGATAAAGATATTTCGAAATCTCCCTCGTACTTTTCACGAGAGGAATCGCAAAGAGCACAATCGGAATGATATAAAGCAAAACCCCAATCATGGAATACTCCATAAGCCCAAATCCAGTGATAGACGCTGTATTTGTACCCGAAAATACCTCTCCCAAAAAAGATGTGCTGCTGGTTGCGCTGACAGCGACCCACGGCAAGAAAAAACTAATAAAATTGACGATTGCAAATATCATTCTGACTTCTTTTTTCATTTTCTCAATTATGTTCATAACTATATTCCTCCACACATTATCTTTCTGCATTTAAAAATAGACTTCCTCCTACGCTGCAGCTCTGGCGGCAGCTCGGTGATTGGCTGCTGTTTTTCCAAGACTCTTTCTTTCCTTCCAAAGAATTTCTTCATACCATGTGACCTCCCTCTTATGTTTTAATCTATGTATATTATAAGAAAACAGGTAGACAGAATCTGTCTCTGTAAACCTCTTTCCAAAATAGTTTCCATTATTCTAATTCTTGGTCTCCTAACAATTCTTGGTCTTCTGACACAAGCGAGGCGTACAGGGCATCGTCATATCACCCGGCATCCTCCCTTTATAAGCAAATACATAAGAAAGTTTGTATATGAAAATAGGCACAGGAAAAATCCTGTGCCAAAAATAATGGCGGAAAACTAACGTATAACGTTATCTATCTGTCACACCATAATTCCACTATGCCGCCAGTGGGAATAGACAGCGTTTCAAAACCTTCTTTTTTCCAGACTCCTTTTTCTTGGAGGTCTCCCACACAATCCAACATTTGGTAATGAAGCGATGCGCCTTTAGGCATCCTAAAAATAACCTCCTCCGCTTTTGTTCCATGGATATAGGTCATCTGCTTTGGTATCTGCCGCAAATCAACCGCTCTTTTGCCGCTATAGTGTACCAGAAGCCGCTCACCTTCGTTATCAGCAGAAACCTCCGGATACAGATTTTCCGGCTCTGCCGGCTGAAGCTGCGACTCCTGCAAAAGCTTTGCTTTTTCTTTCATAAATGTTATCCAGAAAATCAAAAGCTTGCGCATCCGTTCTGTTAACGTACTTAAATCTACCGAAATCTGTACTGTAGAAAATAAAGAGCTTTCAATCTGCAAAGCTGCTTCCTCCGCCCTCTCTTCTTTGTGCCACATCAGCATATCCGAATGAACCGCCGTTTCCCCTGACAGCAATCGAAGATCCACCGTACCGATCCGATTACTGATTCCAGCTCCCGGGCAATCGCTGACCCTCAGAAGATTACCATACTTCCGAATCTGAGGGCCTATGTATCTTTGCCGAAACTCAATCATACAATCAGGACGAATTGCTGTAAGCTCAGTCATTGTCTCAGTCAGTAAGCGATTGAGCGCCTCTTGTATATCGGCGCAATCCATGCCTTCCTCAAAAAACGGGCTTTCTTTGCGCAGGTAAAATTCATCAATAAAATCCAGCTTTAAACCGTCTATCTTCCACTCATTGACCGCTCTTTTATAAATCCTTTTTAGATATTCCCGTACCTCCGGATACCGAAGATCCAGAACTCCCGCTTGTTGAAATCCATCATAGCACAGCAGCTTGTCCTGAAAGCTTTCCCAGATACGAGACTTCTTTCCGATATACGGAACCGAAAACCACACAATATACTTAAGTCCCATTTCCTGCACTCGCTTTACATGACCCGGGAAATCCGGGAATTTTACCTTAGAGGGTTCCCAATCTCCGCAAAAGGCATAACCTCTTTGGTTATCCTCTGTCTGCCAGCCGTCGTCCACGATTACGCTGGAAAATCCCAGGCTTGCCGCTCGTTTGCTCTCTGCCTCCACACTCTCTGCCGTTACATTCTGATGCTGGGAATACCAAAAGGAATACATAGGAAGCCTTGCCACATCCGGAACACTCATCGGCTCAATGGTCAGTTCTTTCTCCCACCACGCACGCACCTCATTCAATGTGCACCAATAAGGCTCCTCCTTCTCAGACTCCCAAATCAGCAGTTCATAGCTTTCAGGAAACATACCCTTGGGAAGCGTCATCTCAACTTGGCACATCATAGTCCCATCTTCTTCATGTATTCCATACTGCATGATAAGCTCCTGCTTTATCTCGGATAAAGCGATTGTATGCCGATTTTGAGACGCCGCATTATAGAAACACATGACCGGTGCTGAGATTGCAGTCATAGAATGGACGCCCTCAAACCAATCCGCTTTTATCGACCGGTCAAAACTGCAGGTAGGATACCACCGTCCGCTGATATCCAACATCGGAAAACTCCTCACAAGCCGGAGCTTTCGTTCTTCCTTCCGGGTACTGACATCATACCTAAGACAAAGCTTATGGCACTGTTTCCTCCCGTCTGTCCAAATGGTATGAACCTGGTATTCCATTGGAAAACTACCGGTTACTTTCCATTCCTGTCTTGCATTTATCATTGTCTCTCCTCCATTATTTTATCGCACTATCGACCATTCCTTTGATGAAGTACTTCTGCAGGAAAATAAACAACAGCAATACCGGGAGTACTCCAAGCAAAGCAGAAGCCGCCGCCGCATTCATGTTATTTGCCGTTTGGGAAAAATAACTGGCTACCGCAAGAGGGATGGTCCTATATTTGGGTGATTGCAGGAAATACAGCGAAAACTGATAATCATTCCAGCAGCCCACTCCAGTTAAAATCACTACACTAGCCACAACCGGCTTTAACTGCGGCAATATAATCTTAAAAAATGTCTGAATCGGATTACATCCATCAATAAACGCCGCTTCTTCCAGAGCTACCGGAATCCCTGCAATAAAGTTCGAAAACAAAAAGATACTCATGGGCAGGTTGAAGGTTACCAAAACTACAATGATTCCCCAATAGGTAGAAATTCCGTGAATCTTTACCATCGTACTGTACAAAGGAACCAGAACGCTCAACCCTGGTATCATCATAATACCTAGAATAAAGCTCTTCACCACCGTATTTAAACGGGAACGGTTCCGCGCCAAAGGATAGGCAGAAAACGCCCCGATCACCGTAACAAAAAAAACGGAAAATACCGTAATAATTGCCGTATTTTTTAGAGCCAGCAGCATATTACCGCCATTTAACGCCTCTTTAAAATTATTCCATTCCACATAGCCGGGCAATATCCACTTAGAAGTGATATCCATAGACGATTTTGCCGCAACCCCTAACAAGATATAGATGGGAATAAAATGTACCACGATAATCACAAGGCCAAGCAAATAAAGCCACCAATTTTTCTTTTTCATTACATGTATACCTCCTTCTTATTGAAATATGTGGTAACAATGTTACTCAAAATCATAATCAACACAAAGGAGAAAAGTCCAATGGTTGCAGAGTAGCCCGCGTTGGTCGCCTGGAAATACTGGTTTGCTACCAAGGTAGACAACGAATGGGACGCATAGCCCGGACCGCCTTTGGTCAACGCCTGAATAACATCGAACAATTTCAATCCGCCGATCAGGTTCAACGTCACGGAAGAAGAGATGGCCGGAATCAACAGGGGAACCGTAATATAACGGAACTGCTGCCAACCGCTTACGCCGTCTATTGCAGCCGCCTCATAATACTGAGAAGAAATATTTTGAAGCCCTGCCAGATATATAACCATGGATATACCAACATACTGAATACTATTGATTAAGGTCATAATAATCACGGCCCTATTTCCGTCACTTAACCAGTCTATCGGCGCGACTCCCAAAGCAGTCAGAATGTCGTTCAATGCACCCCCGTCATACTGTACCAAAAAATACATGATATAACCCATAACAAGACCGGAAATCATAACCGGTGCATACACAACGGTACGAATCAGTGTTCTGCCTTTCATCTTCGTATTCAGCAAGATTGCATAAGACAATCCCAAAACATTCTGTATAATCGTACTTCCCACACCATAGATCAGCGTATTTTTCAAAGCAGTCAAAATATTTTCATCCTGAAACATCTTCAGATAGTTTGCCATTCCTATGTATTTATACTGCTGGGAATATCCGTTCCAGTTAGTAAACGAAATCCGAATCCCTTCAATAAATGGATAAATGACAAAAAAAAAAACAAAAGAATTGCCGGAATATAAAAAATATTAGTAATCCATTTTCGACGAATCATGTCTATCCTCCTCTTTTCTAAAAAAAGGAGCGCTGCGTAACTCAGCACTCCCTTGTCTCTATCAATGTTGCGCTAACTTTTCTTCATATGCCTGTTTCATATCAGCAATGGAATCCTTTACAGCATTCTTTTCACCTGCCAGAATACTGGTTCCAGTCGTACACATAACATCGTACAGGCCGCTTGGCAGATATACACGGTCAAAATATGGAATGGTGTATACACCCTCGCTCATATACTTCTCATAGTATGGCTTCAGGATACCCGTCTCGCTTTCTACATCCGTAAGACCAGCCGGCATACCACAGGCAGTAGCCAATTTGGAGCAGACCTCCGGCCTTGCCAAATAATTCAAAAGCTGCATTGCCTCATCCTTGTGAGGACTGTCTTTCCATACGCCTACAGCCAGATCTTCCCCGCCAATCAGACAAGGCTCACTGTTTTCGTCGGCCGCCGGAATCGGCATGATTCCCAAATCCGCTTCCGGATTGGTCTGCTGTGCCTCGGCTACCGCCTTCCCTGTGTAGAACGTAAACGCCGCCTCGTCCTGCGCCAGTGCTTTACAGCTTGTAATATAATCTGCAGTCAGGCAGTCCACATTGAAATAACCTCTCTCATACCAATCTTTTACCATCTCACTGATTGGCTCCCATTTATTCCAGTCAAAACTTCCATCCAAAAGCGCTTCCGCTTCGCTTGTCTCTTCATTGTTAGTCAAAAACGTTGGCGCAATGAGATCCAGCATAGTTCCAATCGTCCAAGAATCTTTTCCTCCTACATGAATCGGCGTCTTACCGCTGTCTTTTACTTTCTTACATGCCTCTGTAAAATCATCCCAGGTTTTGAGTTCTTCTACCTTTACGCCTGCCTCCTCTAAGACAGTTTTGTTAAAGGTCATACCGCTCAGGTCTGCGTCAGCCGGAAGAACATACATATTTCCATCTGCATCCGTAAGCATATCTCGGATAGAATCTACAATCTTATCTGCAAACGGCTGATCATTAATCGGTTCCAAATATTCTACGTAAAGTGAGGTAGACCAGCCATGTGTAGAGAACACGTCCGGCATATCGTTGGACGCCATACGCGCTTTTATCATTTCTCCATAAGTACCAGGCGCAGATACCTCCACCCCAATTCCGGTTTCCTTTGTAAAATCTTTACACGCGTCTTCAATCGCATCGGTAATCACACCAGTCATATTATGCTGAAACTCCAGCGTCACGCCGGTGCTCTCGGCTGCTTCGGAATCATCCTTTGTCTCCCCTGACTCTTCCGTGTTTGAGTCTGTCGTGTTACTTCCTTCCGGCCTTTTTGAACATCCGTTCAATATTCCCACTGTCATCGCTGCGGCAAGCATCAACGCTAAAACTTTTTTCTGTTTCATACTTAATTTCTCCTTACTTTTTATTGGACCCTTCAATATACTAATTATAACAAGAAATTATCCCATACAAAATGTTGATTTTCTATACTAAAAGTACTTTATTCTACACAGTGTTTGTAGATTTTATAGAATTACCCTCCCCACTTTTAGTTGCTTTTCACAAAATTGTATTTTCTATTGTTCCAAACTTGTAATTATATTAAAACCTGATATGATAAGAAATATCTATTAGGAGGAAGATACTACTATGAAAATACAACATACGCGAATGACCTTCCAAGCCAATGTTTTGCTTCTGTTTTTAATCTGTGCGGTTGTGCCTCTCATTTTAAATACCAGCTTAAATATCGTTCTCTATTCGGTACGTCTTTCAGCTGACAACAGACAAAAATACGACAATGTACTTTCTTCCTTAGGCAACAACATCGAATCGCATCTCAGCGAGCTGGAACGTCTGACTTTAAGCCCATATCAATATGACGACATGACCGATCTTTATACTTACGCGCTGAAAAAAGGGAGTCCGGATTATTCATTGAGTACCTGGAATCAGATCGTCACTCAATATGAAGCTGTCTCCACACGCTTGACTGCGCTAACCTCTCCTTCTATCCTGGGTTTTGTTTATATTCCGCTTTCCGAAGATTCGGATACCTGCTATGTTTATCAGCGGAAGCTCTGCCGCATCAATGAATGTGTTTCCAGCGACGTTTCCATAGATAGATGGCTGCCCACTCTTCCTTATTCCTATAAGTATACGACCTACTGTCCGCCCCATACGGTTTCGTATTATCAAAAACAGGAAGAGCTTTCTGTCATTTCCCTGATAAAGCCTATACACGATTTTGACTCCCGTCAAACCACCGGCATACTGAAAGTGGATTCCTCTATCGATTTTTTCGAAGAATTGTTTGCCGAGCTTACCCTATCCGATGCAACCAGCATCACGCTTTCAGCAAAGGATGGAGAATTTATCTATTCTACCAATCCCTCAGAAGGGAAGAAAGTTCTTGATGCCTATCAAAAAAATCGTTCCCAAGCCGGTATCGTATGCAATTATACGTTGGCAAAATCTGGATGGCAGTTATTGTACTCGGTCTCTTATTGGGAATTTTACAAACCGATTATTAATGCTTTAGGAGTATCTCTTCTGCTGTCTCTTGGGCTTTTTTTAATCTCTGTATGGAATTATCGAAAAATCTCTGCACAATTTACCAAACCACTGCAGAATATTCTTTCTACCATGCACAAAGCAAAACAAGGCAACCTACTGGCACGCGCAGACACATCACTCCCTATGAATCATGAGTTTGAACAGATTACAATACAACTTAACCACATGATTGAAAGCCTGGATGAGCATATCAAAAAAGAGTATATGGCGGTCATCAGCCAAAAAAACGCTCAATTTCAGGCGCTGCAGGCCCAGATTAATCCACATTTTCTTTACAATACGCTGAATAATTTTGTGGCTCTTAACCGAATCGGGGAAAAGAAACTCCTGGAAGATTCTATCATCCAGTTGACCCGTATTTTCCACTATACCTGCTCTAATTCAGCAGAGACGACACTGGAAGACGAATTTACCTTCCTGGAGCATTATCTTTTCTTGCAGAAAATACGTTTTGAAGACCGGCTGTCCTTCTCTCTTTCCTTAGATGAGCGAACCCGCAGTTTCAAAATCCCCCGACTGCTCATCCAACCACTGGTAGAAAATTCTATCGTCCACGGATTAGAGGGAAGTGAATGTCTTGCAAAAGTAGAAGTCAACGCCTCCCTTATTCATCTGCCAGGCATTGGTGACTGTATCTTCCTGGCCGTGATGGATAATGGATGCGGCTTTGACAAAAAGAAATTGAAACTTAATAATAGCGTAGGTCTTTTGAATATTACCGAACGCCTACAGCTTTTTGAATCGGAAAGTTTTTTTGAGATCCATAGTGCGATTGGCGGATATACCGGAAATTATATCGTCATCCGTCTCTTAGATTCCAACACACTGCCGAAAGAAGGAGAATACTGATATGAAAATCTTAATTGCCGACGATGAACGAATGGTACGCTTAAGCTTCCTCAGTATGTGTGAAGAACTCTACCCTGATACCCATCAATATTGGGAAGCACGCAATGGCAAAGAGCTTGTCCGGCTGGTAACAGAAGAGCGGCCGGATGTGGTCTTTGTGGATATCCGCATGCCTCTATTGGACGGCCTGAATGCTGTGGAGCAATTGACTGCCAGCCAACCAGATATCTATTTTATCATCCTCAGCGGATACTCCGATTTTTCCTATGCTCAGAAAGCAATTCAGCTGGGAGTACGTAATTATCTGCTGAAACCCCCTTCTCTGGAGGACATTCAGAATGTACTTCTTCAGGCCAACGCGGAAAAAGAACGCAAACTTCTGGATGCCAACCAGAGCTTTTTCTATGAAATCATGGCACAGTTCAATACCTATTATTTACTTTCTGAATTGGAAACGGAGACCTATGGCCATCTGTCCGCCTATCTTTTTTATGCAGACTATAACGAGGAAAAGGGGCAGCGCCAGTTTTATAAAGAACTCTATAAAAAGATACAGAAGGAAGTATCACCTTTGATATTGCAGGGACACCATTATTCCCTGTTTTCACTTCCTGAAGGCGGTCTGTGTCTGATTCTTAAAAGCCCTTTTAAAACCAACCTCATCAAACGGTCTTTTGAAAGAATCTCTTTGGATTTTGGCATCACAGTAACCGTCTTTTACGCACAATCCTCTTCCATGGAGCAGCTCTTTCAACACATTATCATGTTTACTGAGCAGTTTTCTCTTCGGATCTTTCTGGGATATGGCGGGATAATCGATAAAAAAGCTCTTGCGATACAGGATTCTTTTCAACACTTGCTCGGGCTGGCCAAAACAATTGAAGACCTGCAGCTTGCTTATCAGGAAAAAGAAAGGACTGTTTATCAAAAAACACTTGAGAATTTGGTTCCGGAAACCACTTTGCGCCCACTCATTTCCATTGTCGACTGGGAAGGCGTAGAAAAATATCTCCGCCATTACTTTTACATTACTACAACAATACGTGATTTTTCCGGTCTGTTTCAAATTTTATCTCAAAGTAAGGAAACCCTGCACAATCCAAAGCTTCCGGATAACGGCGCCCATATTGCGGAGAAAGTCAAACTTTATCTGGCAGAGCACTATATGGAGGATATCGGAATCAATACACTGGCGTCTGTTTATGGAATTACTCCCAATTACCTTAGTAAACTTTTCCATCAAAAAGCAGGAATCCGTTTTATTGATTATCTTACAAAACTCCGCATTCATCACGGGAAAGAGCTTCTGCTTACCCGTCCCGGACTTTCGGTAAACGAAGTGGCTGAATTGGTAGGGTATAACAGTCCACGCCATTTTTCAAAGGTCTTTCAGAAGGCAACAGGCGCAACGCCTTCGGAATATCGCCGGAAAGCAATAACCGGGGAATAATACATGGGGCTGTCGCATTAAGCACAAATCCCACAAGATACGGCATTTTCCAGAAACTAAATTCCGCCATATCTTGTAATTGTTTTGCTTATTGCAACAGCCCCCTCCTCCCTTTTATAGAGCTACTCCCCGAATTTCAAATCTATTTTCCCGTCCAGCATATAAATCCCCTCCACGGACGAATCCTCAAGCATCTTTAGAAGCTCCTCCTTCGCCGCATAAACGACAACTCCATAACTTTTCACCCCATGTTCTTGGATATAGTCAAGGGCCTCCCTGTATTCATAGATATTAAGGAAATTCTTTCCTCCCGGCGCTCCGCCTTCAAAGATTTTCAAAAAATCCTCCCGTTCCATAAGATATCGAATCATCGACTCTACATGCTTTTCATATACCGCTGCCAGTGAAAGCCTCCCTTTTGCCTCGTCCTCCTCATAGATGTCTGCCTCCTTATCTTCCCTTTTTGTATACTGCGCAAGATCCAGACAAGGGTATTCTTCCTCATCGTATGCCATTTCATAATCATATCCTCTCTTTACGGGAGTAAATCCCCAATACCGGTATCCCTCCATCTCTACCGGACAGTAAAGATAATGCGTGTCATACTGTTCCATAAAGTCCACAAGCTCCTCCATACTCTTTAACCCGTCAAAGGATACCGCAGTCCGTATCTTCATCAGCTCCGGCGCTTTTTCAAGGGTTTTCCTGGCCGCTTCTTTCCCCATGCTGCAGCTCTTTCCACTGTTCTTATAGGTAAACGCATTAATAGGAAAATCCGAACGATTCCAGTTCAAATCATTCCGGTACAAATGATTCCTCACCAGCTCCAGCATATGTGAAGTTACTTCCCCATCAATCTGCGTCCGCACATCAATGGTATAGCGCCCATACCCTTCTGACCACAGACTCAGGTCCACGAACCCTTTATCTCCGCAGAATAACTCCATATATACGGACATATCCAACGCAAACGGATTTACAACGATAACAGAAGCTTTTTCTTCATCCACAATCTCCACCGACTGATCCGGACTATAGCACATCCAGTCAAGCAGCGGCGACAAACCGGCCAAAAGCGCCGGGACAATACAGATTGCCGCCGCGACAGCTCCAATCAAATAATTCCGGAATTTTCTGCCTACCGCTTTGGAAATCTTCCTGCTAAGCTCATCTTCCTTTCCGGACGCCTCTCTTTTTTTCTCCCCTTCTTTCTCTTCCTTCTCATATATCTCCTCGTCTAACGTCTGGTCTGCATAACCTATGAGAACCCGAAATTTTTCAATATCTCTTTCGATTTCTCCGCGTTCCTCAGAGTTTAGCTCACCGCTTAGATATTTCTCAAATTTATCCTCATATCTTTTCATACTCCCTTCATCTCCTCTCCGTCCAGCAGTTTCTTTAGCTTCTTCTTGGCCCGATACAGGATTACCCGGGTATTCCCATAAGAGAGGTTCAAAATCCTGCCAATTTCTGCTTGGGAAATGCCGGCAAAATAGTACAGAACCACCGCCTCCCTCTCCACAGCTTCCAACTTCTGTATCGCCCGATATAATCTCTGGTTCTGTTCCCTGCGTATCATCCACTCAAGGATTCCATCCCTCTTTGCCGTATCTGCTTCTCCTTGGCGTCTGTCATGGTCCTTTTGCAGCCGCATCCGTTTCTCCCTGCGCCACATATCCAGATACAGATTCCTTGCGACCGTAAGCAGCCACGGCAGCAATTCTTCCCTTGCAATCTCCAGGGAACATAACGCTCTAAGAAAGGTCTCCTGCATCAAATCCTCGGCAAGTCCGTGGTCATGACAAAGTGAATAGAGATAAAGATAGACCTCTTTTGTATACCTGCGGTACACTCGTTCCAGAACATCTTTTTCCACTCTGCCACCCCCTTTTCCCTGCGCTCTCTTTTCTCTGCACCCTCTTTACTCTATTAACGAATACACTTCAAAAATGTTACACATATGTACAAATACTCTCGAAAATTATTACGCCGCTCTATGCTTTCTCCCGAACAATATTACGCCGGATGCTCATTGAGCGTCTCCTGAAAATATAGTATAATATCCCCATAACCGGAGAAAGGACCTTCTATCAAAAAAACTTGAGACTTTGGTTCCGGAAACTACTTTGCACCCTTTTTTTTGCATATACAGAAGGAGGGCATCGCTCACTCATCTAACTTGATGTTTTTGCGACACCCTCACGTAACATTTCTATCGACTTGATATAAAATCCATTCTTATGACATTCATTTGCATTATTCTATAAAATATACTTTATTTTTTGTTTTTCCAGCTCCTTTAAGGATATCTAGCTTTTCAGCCTTCAACAGTAAACGACTTGCCGTCTTTATCTCAACCTCCAACAATTTCGCTGCAGCAGAACTATTTATTTCTTTTCTTGTTTCCAAATAGATTAAAATAATCTTCATTCTAGCTCTTTCCAATTCGGACATTGATTCGGACATTGATTCGGACATTGATTCGGACACTTTCTCTTTTCTCTCGAATCCATCTCTTATGCGAATAATCGTATTCAAATAGGTTCTTTCCTCATCCATATCAAACTCCGGCTCTGGTGAACCATTTTGTCTAAGTTCTCTTAATATTTTAGGAATACCCGTTCCCTTTTTTTCAGATAAATCAATCTCTTTAAACATTTCTCCAATTCTTCTGTTACGGTATTTCCTTCCTTTCACTTTACCAGATACAAAGCGCTCAAGATTAATCCATTTAGCAAGTCCGGGATAATTAAGTATCTGAATACTATCTACATATATACGAATTTCCACTGGTTCCGGCTCGCGGTAAGACTTATGAAATACTGCATTTACCAAAGTTTCTTCCAATGCATTATATGGATAATTAAAGTATCGTTCTGCTTCCGCCTGACCTTGCACTTTTACAACTTTTTGCTCAATCACCGTTGTCTTTATATAATCCAAAGCATCCTGAACCTGTTTCCATATTGGTCCCGTAAATGTTTTTTCTGTAAAATCATCAGATGCCTCGGCTTCTTTTGAATGAAACCTAATTAACTCAATATATGCCCCCGGAATCAGCTTCTCAGGATGTTCCGTAAACATCAATACGCCGATATTTCTGATATCCAATTCTGTATCTGTCTCATTTGCGACTTCCTGTGCAAGCAAAAGTTCTTCTAATGAACTGCTATTAAGTTCCATCACCAGACTACTATTGCTCTTCCTAATAAAATCTTCCAGATAACCTCTCCTGATATTATCAATTTTTGCTTTTCTGTTTACACGGTCATCAAACGGTACAGAATTAAATTTATCAAACAATTCAGAGATTTCATCTTGTTTCGCATCCGTAGTAATTGATGCCGGTCTAATCCAATATTTCATACTTTTGTCTGCTTTTTCACCATTTCCAACATAGACTGATTTGGGCGCTTGATAAGGACCGCTATCACCAGCCGAACACCATAGGTATATCAAATAAGTTCCTTCATTCTTATAATCAACTATCTCTATTCTTGGAATGTACCGCGGAATAATTTGATTGCAATACTGAAATATTTCCTGTTGGATAAAGTCCAACTTTTCCTTAGGAACACCTTTTAGCGGAAATACCGGCATGCCATTTTTCTCGTTTACCCCAATGACGATATATCCGCCATTGGTATTATCATAGTCATTTGCAAAAGCACAAATAGAATGAATAATATCATTGGGATTCCATCCTGTTTTATACTCTACTCGGTCATGTTCAACGACACGCCCCTCCAACAAAGTTCCTATTTTTAATGGTATCATTTAGCTGCCTCTCTTTCTGCTATGAACTATTCACAATACATTCTCCGTTCCAGCTCAATCCTCCAGTATTCTTTTATCTACCCTGCACAATTCCTCCCATTCCTCCCGAATCTCCGTCTTCAACATATCCCTCACAGCCTTCCCATGCTGATACTCTAGCTTAACGTTCAAACAAATGATATCCAAAATCCGCCATCCGGACATAATTTAAAGTCAAATAAAAAGAAACGCTGTTTATAATTCACCAACCGTAAGATTCGCTGATCCTACCGTAATCCTCCATGGATATTAACCCAATATCCCTTTCTTAAGCTTACTCCACCCCTGTTTCGCTTTACTCTTCGCCTGCTCCACCGTCGCTGAAATCGTCTCGAGATATCCAATCTCCTTCAACAGCCCCAAAGCCTTCTCGCCGTCCTCCTTCTCACAGTCTTTTCGCAACACATAATCATTATCCCTATCATAAAGACTCAGAATCAGCCCGTCAATCTCCGCCCTGTCACTGCGGCTCTCAACCAACCCGCTGTACTTCTCAAAATCAAGTTTTTCCGGCAATTCCTCATTAGAAACCACTTGGGAAATCCCCTTCTTCAAACTGCTTAAGCCCTGTTTCGCCATACTCTTGGCCTGCGCCACCGTCGCGGCCTTTGTATCAAAATACCCGATTTCTTTCAATAGAGCCGCCGCTTTCTCATACGCCTCCGTATCGCACTCTTCCGACAGAACATATTCCCGCTCCGAATCATAGACAAAAAGAACCAGTTCGTTGATATCGAATTTATCCACACTATTCTCAACCAGCTCATTATACTTGTGAAAATCAAGCTTCTCAGGGAGACTCTGAATCCAATATTCACGCTGCGTATACCGGGAATCCTCCTGTATCAATTCCCCGGATTCCGAGACACTCTGGCTAAAGGAAATATACAATTCCAATTCCTCCATAATCTCTTGATTCAACTCATTGGTCTCCTTGATTTTAGCGGTCAAAATCCCTAACTTTTGGCCCAGATAATTGATATCCTCAATAATATATGCATTTGCCGCGTTCATCATTTTAATCTTTTCCTGCAATGCAGAAATACGCATACCGTAGCCTTCCATTTCACTCGTTCCGGCAAAATACTTCACACCCCTATAAGCCCCGTAACCAGCTCCCGCTACCGCCAACAGCCCTAAAGCCGCGCCGCCTCCGGAAGCCATGAAAAGTCCGAGCAAACCTGAACCGACTCCAAAAGCCCCCATGGTAATAGAGCCCGTAAGGGCCAACGCTCCTAAAGCGATACCCGCGCCGCCGGCAACGGCCGCCAGCTCTTTTTGCAGACCGTTAACCTGCTTATCATCCATTCTTGTACTAAGAATCTGTTCGTCCAGTTTTATCTTCTTCACAAGGAAATCAACCTGCTGGTCCGTCACATTCAGATAGCCTTGCATCTCACAAAGAACCCCATCCTCTTTCCATGAATCCAGCTTATCTTTCCTCATCAATAACAGGTCCATAAACAACGCCTGAAAAATAACCGGTACGGAAACTTTATCCTTTTTCAGCTCAGTTTCCAGTTCTTCCACAAGCTCTCTGAAATCAGCCGAAGCCTTCTTAGAAAATCTGTATTCCTGCAGTTCTTTATGCACTGCTTTGGAAGTCTTAATCTTCGTCATCAGCGAAATAAGCTCTTTGTATTCACCTGCGTCAATCATTCCGCCTTCTGCCTTAAGATAGTGAATCACAATCTTAAGATATGCAGAAACCGTACTGTCACTAAGCTCTGACAGCGTAATCAACTGGTTCGAGCTTTCAAAGGAATCCACATTCTCACTTATCCCGCACAAAATCTCATTTAAAATAGCCAGCGGAACCTCCGTGTCCTTAGAGCGCAGCTCTATCACTTCCTCATCGTCACAGGTGATTCTCAGAACCTCAATACTCTTTGCCCGTCCCTCATTATCAGACTGGATTTCCGTAGACAGGGCGCACTGCGCAACCTTCTCAAACTCAATATTCACGGAGGGCAGATACATTCTTGTACCTGTAAATACGGCTCCGTTCTTCCCGTTTTTCAAAACAGAAGTATCAATCAGTCCGATTACCAGCTTAGGATTAATGTCTCCTGCAATTACACTAGCCCCATGAAGGAGGATTTTAGCCGGAATCTCAGGGGCCACATAAACTCCTTCCCGGATGTCTTTGAATTTATTTAACATCCGGATAATATACTCTTCGGACGAAGCCTTTACCCTTGCTTCCTCTGCCGCCGTCTTCGTTTCCTCCGGTACAATTTCAATCAGTTTCTTTCCACACTCCGGGCAAAACTTAGCTCCCTCAATTAATTTGTTACCACATTCCGGACAAAAATTCATTCCTGTACCATCCTTTCCTGCCATATGCATTTGATACTATAAGTATAGCACCTTTTGTGCTTCCTAACAATCGTATCATAAGAGGCTATTGCATTCATAAAACTATCCGGACAGCTTATTTCGGTAGAATATCACTTATAATTTGGGACACTCTTCCCACAAAACTACTACTTTTCAAAAATTTCTTTCCTAGAGGCGTAATCTGAATCCCCGACGTCTCCGTAATTATTTTCTCCCTGCCCTCCGGATTATCCTGAACCGCAATCCCCTGTATATACCCGTCCTCCAAAAGGTATCCCAATACATAATGCCTATATCTTTCATGTACGGGCAAAGGGGCCGTTTCACCGGTCCCTTCCATAATAAAATCCCAATCCGGTATCTCTCCGTTATCTAAGCATTGATTCAAATACAGCAAAAGCCTACACCTAAGCATATCATAGGTATCCGATTCTCCGCATGCTTTTTCAATCCGCGTAAGCACCTCCTGAGAAATCGAAAAAATTTTCCCTGATATATTCTCCACAAAATTTACTTCTTTTCCGATTTCCGCCGGTACAGACTCAACCGCCGTATCCTTTTGTTCGACTGTACTTTTTTTAGGAAAAGCAAACGGCAGCTTAACCTTTTTTCTCATTCCTTTTATCCCCTCCTAAAAATTCTGTTTCATGCTGCTTCCTAATATCCCTGCACCCTTCCAGATTCCGCTGATAATATTCCTTCTTAGACATCAAGTCCCGAAAAAACCTATCATACATCTTATCAACATTGCAAATATCCGGACGTTCATCATATATAGTGCACAAACGCCCCTCCAGATACCTGCACTGTCCGTCGCCTCTGTCCAGCCCTCTCAAAAGCTCAACCCTATCAACATGCATACAGCAAACACCGCATCGACTACACGGGAATTTCTGACTATCCAACCTGGTTATCATCCCTTTCATTCAGGGACGTATGAATATCCTGTGCTACACTTTCGGATTCCGCCGTAAGATTTCCATCCTCCGTTAAAATAGCCGTATCAAGAACCGCCTTGATGGTTACCGCAACCGAAACGGCAGACGACACTACCTTTTTAGAATCAGAAGTATACTCCGAATAGTCTGTGCCCTCTTTTTCTATAATGTCTTCCATCCTGAAAATAAGAGGAAGAAAATAAGAATCAAGACGCGTCAGTAAATGATAAAACATATATGTACGTCTTCTAATAGCATTACACTGCACAGCTCCCGCCTCCAACTGTTCACAGATTTCCTTTGCTTTCGCTCTATTCGCATATGCGTTGTCAAGATTCGCACTGGCCTTTGCTCCTGTAATCAATCCCATAACCAATAAGGCCGGCCCTGCAACCAAACCGCCTAACACGGCGGTTCCTCCGGCCACTCCAAGGCCTCCGGCCGCCAACGAACCTCCCCCAAAAAAGGCAAGGGTCGCATTGGTCGCCGCAGCTCCGCTTAAGGACGCAATGGCCGTTCCCGTAGAGGCAGCCGCAAAACTCGTAGCCGCTCCATAGGCTCCAAACGCTGCCATCGCTCCGCCTACGCCCCCTGCAAGAGCGCCGCCCATGAAAGATGCGGCAAAGCTTCCCATTTCCTTGAGTTCAGAAAACATCTTCTTATCCATACGTATTTTATTTATTTCCTCTAAGCCTTTTGAACCCTGAAAATCAACGTTCTTCAATTTCTCATAAGAAGCCACAAACGTATTTATACTCTTATCAAGTATAAAAAGCTTCTGTTCCCCAAGTTTTTCCAGAGAAACGCCGCACGCCGTCCTTGCTCTTTCCAATTCCTCCTTGGCATCTTCAATCATTCTATTCGCCGTTCTATTTATGTCCTTAGCAGTAGAATTATCAATTCCCGCTTTCAATGTCTTTCCAACTCCAAACACTCCCGTTGCAGCCGCAGCTCCGATAAATAATAATGGTATTGGCATAATATTAACCTCCTTCTAATCCTCCATCAGTTCCTTTACACTCTGCATTATCACCGCACGCCGATTCGATATTTCGCTTATCATATCCTCGATGGTCTTATATGGCCTGTCCGTAGTTTTAAGCCACACTTCCTCTTTATCCAAAGCATAGATTGCTTTTGCAGAATTTTCCAATTCCAGAAAAAGCGTCTTATCCAGATTCAATTTCCTTCCTACCATTTTAATGAGCCTTCGCTCATCCTTCGTATACCCTCCGTCGCAAAACGAAACGGCCAAAAGATTCCACATCAGCATACTCCCTTTTATTCCCTCGCTATCAGAATAATACCGCTCCTCTTCTTCCTCAAAACACGCCTCCACGCCTTCACGGATAACGTCATAATATTCATCTTGGTCAATAACCTTATCCAACTGCTCTTTACACGCCTCCAGAATCTCTGGCTTTACCTCGTCAAAGGAGCACCAGGATTGCTCTTCTAACATTTCATTTCCGATACTGTCAAACATTTCTTCCTCCGCCTTACAGATTTCACCGTCAACGGCCATTAGATAGTAAACAATCTGAAGCGCGTTTTCTTTTCCAATTAATTTATCATCCTTCATAAATAAACCCTCCTACAATTTTAGCGGAACATCGGACTCCATAAACTGGTCAAACTCCTTCTGGTTTGTAAACTGTACCTCCTTCCCCAGCAGCTTTTGAAGCTCCACATTCCCTCTTATAAATCCGTCCGAATCATTTTCAAGAATGGCTCTGTCCATTTCCAGAAAACTATTATTAAACGTTCGGATATTCTCTGTCAGATAGCCGGATACCATTTCCACCATCTCTTTTCGGTAATTCCGAATCATTTTAACGGCTTCGGCACATTCTTTCTCAACCATCAGCCGCTCTTCGCGGGCAAGCTTAGCATCCTTCAATGCCCCTGCCAGCTCTTGGTAAATAGCCGTCGCAGCCGCATATCCAAACGTTGCTCCCGCTATGCCTCCTATCACGCTTAACATAAGGGGCGCCGTGGACGGCACAACCGCGATTCCAATCGACGCAAACATAGCAGAGCCTATCTCCCCTACTCCGTCCCGTCCAAGCTCCTCCACACATTCCGCCCCGTCAAGCTCTCCCCGAAAATACTTGGATACCGTCTTAGCTATACTGGCCGTAGTGGTAACCAACCCTGCAGGCAGATTCGTTTTTGCAAGACTCCGAATATATGAAGATGCGGAATTTTGCATCCCCCCTTTTATCACCGTCCCCGCAAATGCGGTCATATAACTTGCCGCCGCGCCTTTGCCGGTATCTAACACCACGCTTTCAGCCGCTTCTTCCGGCGTAATCTCACCTCTCGAGCATGCGACTATATTTCTAATCATCGAGGTTGTCCCTGAGATTACGGCGCCGTATTTGGCCTGTTCCTTCCCCGCCCTATGCGCTAACCGCCCTATGTCTTTCGCCGTGGACAGCCTGGGATGAAGCCTTGCCTCAATAGCCTCTTTCCGCGTAAGCCCGCTTTTTCTAAGATTTCTCTTCATCTTAGTATATTTGTCAATCTGCTCCTGCTTCGACCTGGCAAGCTCCGTATTCCCAGTCTGTTTCGCACGTTCAACCTGTTTTTTAAGCTTTTCTATTTTCTGGTCTATAATACCCTGATTTCCGTTTACCCCCATCAAAGCGTCATAATCATCATCCGCCACACTGAGTAAAACATCGGCGTCTATATATTTCTGAAACTTCTTGCCGTTTAATTTCGTCAACAGCTCGTCAGGCGTATCTCCCACAAATTTCATCTGAGAGCCTGTGCCTTCCATAATCTTTCCCGTAACGTCTATCTCCACATGGTCGTACAGCGGGTGGTTTACATGGCCCAAATCATCCGTCCGGGCTTTTCTTGTGGGATTTCTGTTTACGACTCTATTGGCGTTATCTCTGGCGGTGGATTTCACCTCGGCCGAAAACCCTGCCTGCTGTTTGATATTCTGCTCATAAAAGTCCTTATTCACTTTAGACTCGGAGATAGATTTCAGTCCTCTGCTTAACTCTTTTCCCGCCTCATTATCAACGCCTGAATAAGCTACATAATGCTGCTTAGCGGCCGTTCCAAACCGCTGAACAGTCTCGGCGGCGGCCCCTTCAAGCGCGGCCCGCTCTACCCCCTCAACAAATACGTCTTTGTTTTTCTTCTTTTCTTCCTCATTCATCACTCTTCCTCCACCTCCCTTCTATCCCTTTGCCCCTAAAGCTTAAACCTTTCCTCCATAACGATACACTCCTGTATCTCGTCAATCTTGAAAAGGCGGGACTCCTGTCCCTCCCCGCCGACGTTCCTCCCCTCCTTAGAGCCATAATCCTTCTTGTCATTCGCCGGAGTATCCTCCCCGATATCCGCCACCAGATAAAAACGGCACTTAAAAATAATAACTCCCATAGGCTTTAATTTTCGTACCACAGACCCGCTTCCCATCCCATTTCCATATCGAATCTCAATATACCTCTGGCCTTTCACCGCATTCTCAAGATTCCATATCTGATTCACAAGCTCTACCCCGTGTTCAGGCTCTACATAATCCTCCATCCCGCTCTGCAGCATATTTTTCACAGCCGATACCTTGGAATCGTCGCTGCACAACGCCGCCAGACTATGTATAATCGGAAACAATTCCGTCTTTACCAAAACCCTGCTCTCCAACAGAATCCTGCATACAACCAAAACCGCCTTCTCGTTCAAACAATAATTCTGTTTCGTCTGCATCAGATACCCTCCCGTTTTCTTATCAAACACAATCTCCTGAATACTTCCGGTCTCCATGCACTGGTCCTGTAAAAAACATTGAATATCCACAATATCTCTTTGAATCGTCCTTGGCGACACTCCGTAAGTTTCACTCATTTTTGCCTTATGTACGATTTTCCCCTGTCTTAATCTGGTATAGATTGCCAGAATACGCTTCGCCTTATCTTCTGAATGATTTTGCATCTTATCTGCCTCCCTGTGTTCTTCCTCTTTATTATTATAAAAGAGTACCTAGACATATCTTGTCACCACAGGAAAATTTTTACTCAAGATGTAAGCCATATCTTCGATAACCCACGCCTCCCCTCCACTCTGACTTTCCCGGTTCAAATTATACTCACAGCCATAGACATATGCTGTCAATCCGCGACAAATATTGTCCTAATACAGGACAATATTCCACAAAAAATAGTATAGCATTTAAATTAGTACATTACTAGTGTGACGACACATTTACTTTCAGACAAATGACGCAGAATGGATTTTCAGACTGCAAGGCGGCTGAACGAGGCGATGCGGTGGCATCGTTGAGTGAAGCCAACGCTGCAGATGGAAATCCAGGCAAGTCATTTGTCGAAATGTAAATGTGTTGTCACACTAGGCGGAACCCCCTGCAAAACAGTAACGTACAAACAGCAGCGGCGTGCAAACAGCAACCCGGAAAGGAGACTCCATGGCAAGGATTATCGACGGTACACGGAAAAATATCATCGGAGAAAAGGTTAAGAAACTCCGGAAAGAAAAGAAACTCAGCCAACAGCAGCTATCGGACCGGTTAGAAACCCTCGCTATATACATCTGCCGCGGCTCCGTTTCCAGAATCGAGGATTGCAGCCGTACCGTGACAGATATCGAATTATACGGTCTGTCCAAGGTGCTGGACGTGCCCATTGAAGATTTTTTCAAATAACGGATATAAAAAGAGGCATCGGAAAACTCTCGTTTCCGACGCCTCTCTTTTTATATCCGCATCTACGCCTCTGCCCCTTCTGCAATCTCATCCATAAAATCAATAATTCCGGCTTCCACTTCATCCTTAATTGCCGAATAGTTATGTATCTCATGGCGATACCCGGAATACACCTTCGTTCTGACCTTATGCCCCGTCTGGCACAGCCAATTGGTCACCTCGTAAATCCCCTTTCCGTACTCTCCCACCGGGTCCTGGTCGCCGCCGATATTATAAATCGGAAGCCCCGCCGGAACCTTCTTCGCCCATTCTTCTCCGGTAATTCCGCCCATCATCTGTGTAAAGTACAGCATAGACTGATTCGTAACCGGTTTGGTAAATGCGTCAAAGGGGTCTTCCGCATGGTCCTTCTGCACATATGTATCAGCACAAATCCACTCGTTACCGATACTAATCTGGCCGCACCGTTCGCACATCCATCCCATAAGCTTTCCGGCAAATTCACCGTCAGACTCTTTGCCTCTGCCTTCCTCCACCGCTTTCTCAAGTTCCGCCGCTACCTCCTTGGCGCCCCGGAAAACGCCCGCCGTTCCGCAGATAGTAATTCCCGCCAGCTCGCCGCCGTATTTGGCCGCATAATCCCTTACAATGAACGACCCCATACTGTGTCCAAAAAGAAAATAGGGAAGATTCGGATACTTCTCACAGACCAGCCCTTTCAGCTTGTGCTCGTCCTCCATCATCGTACGGAAACCTTTGTCGCCCCAGTCTCCCCAAGCGTCATTCTCCAGCGCCGTCTTTCCATGTCCCACATGGTCGTCCGCCGCCACGATATAGCCCGCGTCCATGAATTTGACAATCATATGCAGATATCTCCTGGAATGTTCCCCGAACCCATGAATCACCTGAACAATTCCCTTAGGTTTGGCAGCCGGAACATAAATCCACCCATGGACCGTATCCCGCTCGTTAAAAGACTGAAACTTTACTTCATGCAGCATAAAAACACCTCCTAGTTTGTCTGACTCTCCGTCATGTACTCGCAGGATTATTATACCACAGTATGAACCATTCTCACCACAATATTGTCACATCTACCCCAATTCTTCGGCTGCTAACCGCGCAGCAAGCGCACAGCTGCAGATTGAACTGTTACTTAAGTATTCCTGCATCTCCCCGTCGTTTCCATAAAACTGTTCGATAAAATGCTTCACGGCCCCGCAGGTCAGCTCCTTCGCCTCGTCCTCCTGATACCCGCCAAGGAACGCCCGCAGCTTAAGCCGCTCACTCTTCGACAGTCCCCTGCCGTCAAACTGCTTTTTCAGCAAAATATGCCCCGCCACGTCCGCCAGCAGAATCCCGCAAAGGTTCTCGATTATTTCCTCATGCCTTAACGGACAGGCTTCCTCCGTATAATCTTCCACATATTGCTCCAAAACCTGAATCACGTATGTCTCCGGAAATCGATTCATAAACCTCTGCTCTATGGAAATACATTTCACAAACTCATAGACCGCGTCTATCCCCGACGCCTGATAAAGGCCCTGCCGTGAACTCAATAGCGGATAATCCAGCGTCAGAATTGTATTCTGGGGCGCATAGCGAATATCGTACCATTTCAAAAATTCCGGAATGGCTCCCACCGTTTCCTTGAGCGCAAGATTCCCATACGACCGAAAATCCTTTAGCAGTGCATGATACAATTCCACCATTGCACGAACCTTCTCCTCCACAAGCCGATAACCAAGCCGATACGCTTCCCTGGCCGCAGGCTTTTTTGAGGCGGCAACGGCTCCCTCCCCGCCCCACATTTCATACTCATGTATACAATACATGACAGCCTCCATCAACTGATTAGCCTTCTCATAGGTAATGGACGAACTTTCATATCCTGTGTATTTCTCCGACAATTCCGCCACAATGGGAATCAATTCTTCCATATCGTACATATTCAGATTACAAACCTCCTTCACTGCAAATCCTTTAATGCTTCCATATAGAGCTGCGCATCCCACCTCTGAACTTCGTCGAACCGTCCGTATTCCCCCCTTCCCTCCGTCCGCCGGTAGCCCCTATAGCCGCTGCGCACCGCCTGTGCAAATACCTCCAGACACGTTCCTTCCAGATAATCCAAATCACCGTAGCAGACGGTCTCGAACTGCTCTTTCATGAAATGAATCAATTCTGTGTCCGTCATCTCATCCTCCATTTCATTTTTATAGAGGAAAAAAATCTCTTGAAGCCTGACCATGGTTTCTGCATAGTTATCCTGAGTAATATAATAGGAATCACAGAACTCATAGATTAACCGCGGCAGAATCCCCTCGCCAAATTCCACCCGTTTCTGCTCTTTCAGCGTGTTCTTACGCTCCGAAACTATCAACTGAGCCTCATCCTCGCTCAGGGTAAGTCCGTATTTTTGGGTGTACTGGTTTGTCTCCAGAACCTTACCGAGCTGAGCCTGATTTGTCATTAACTCCAACCAGTTTCCATTACTCAAAGCACATTCCTCCTATCGGTTTTTGTAGCTTTCCGGCACATCGAATAGAAACTTATGATTCGGTGTGCCAGCGTCTCATTCTATCTTGGATTTTTGATTTTTTGATTATAGCACCCCTTTCTCTCACATACCAGTCTTGGATTTTCATTGTTTTTGTGGTATAATAAAGATGCGGAAAAAGAAAATTTTAAAGCCTCCAATGCCTGCTCAGCCGTTAGCTTTAATTGATGGGGCGTCGCATTAATTACAACTGCTCCCAAATAAGGATAAAATATAGATTGCAAAAAGCATATTGAAAAAAGTTTTTGCATATGCTATAATGCCGATAGGCAAAAAGATATGACAGTTCCATGTGAACGTAGAATGAATCCCCAAACCGTAGTGGCGTACGGTTTGGGGATTCTTCTTTTCTTTTTAGAGTGGTAAAGCGTCCACTAGGCTATTTGTTGTCCTTTCGGTCACTGTCAAGCCATTTGATGATGTAGTGGCAGGCTACACCAGCCGCAACAGCGACTATAAAAGATATGACAAACTCCATGTAAACACCTCCTCCCGTTGCCGGGTATAGGTTGGACAACACAAGAATTGTAACATATCAATTCATATTCTTCTATCCTTTTCCTGAAAGACTTTATTGATTTCCCAATTATAAACCTTCCTCAAACAAATCATCTCTCGTAATATTATTGAGCCATTTCATACTCCGATAGTGTTTCAGCACCCACGGCCACTTGGCAAATTCATCCGTACACAGCAGGAAATACACCCACAGCACAGGCAGTTTTAGAACAAACGCCGCAAAAAACCCAAGAGGCACAGCGTAACACCACATATCGACAGTATCGCAGACAAACCCAAACCGGCTGTCTCCGCCCGCGCGGAAAAGCCCCGCAATCAACGTAGTATTCACAGCCGCCCCAAGCACATGATAACTATTAATAAGCATCATATATTTAAGATAATGCATTGCCTGCTCCGTCAGGGTTGCATATCTTAACACAACCGGCATAGCCCCCACAATAATCAGCCCGCCGATAACGCCAGTAATCACAGTCAGCTTCATCACCTTTTTCGCGCCGTCTTTCGCTTCCTCAAGCTTATTCATACCGATAATATTTCCCAGCCAGATGCCGCCCGCGCTTGCGGTTCCAAAGCACAGCACCGTCCCGAAGCTGCGCACCACGGATACAAAGGAATTTGCCGCCACAGCGTCCGTCCCCATATGCCCCATGATAACAGAATACATAGAAAAAGCGACTCCCCAGGAAATATCGTTTCCCAGAGCCGGCAGAGACAGTCTTAAAAAGTCAGAAAACAACGCCCTATTCCCAACAAACATATATCGAAAATCCAGCTTAATATCCTTACTGAAAAACGATACCCCAAAACAGGCCATAAGCTCTATCAGCCTGGATATGGAGGTGGCCAGCGCCACGCCCATGGCTCCAAGCTTCGGCGCACCAAACAGCCCGAAGATAAACACGCCGTTCAGAAGGATATTCAACGAAAACGCAAGTACGTTCATGGCCGTACTGACTACCACTTTGCCGGTACTGCGAAGAATTGCAAGATACACTTCCGTAATCCCCCAGCACAAATAGCTGACGCTCATAAACCTTAGATAGGATGCGCCGATGGTAATCAATTCCCGGTCATTGGTAAAGAGCTGCATCATCGGTTGGGGTACAAACAAGGCAAGACAGGCAAAAAGGAAGGCAATTGACAGCGAGAACCGGAGGGCAATCCCTTCAATTACCTGAATAGCTTTCATATCTCCTTTTCCGAAATACTGGGCGCTCAGCATCGTGGCGCCCGTACCTAATCCATAGAATACCATGAACAGAATATTTGCATACTGGGACGCCAGAGACACTGCCGAAATTGAGGACTGGCCAACATAATTAAGCATCACCACGTCTACCGAGCTGACCGCCGCGCTCAGAAGATTCTGTATGACAATAGGCGCAACTAATTTGAATATTTGCTTATAAAACGTTTGATTATCGTTTCCTAACATTTCTCTAAAAAAGCCTCCAATATCTGTACAAATTCTGACAAGCCCAGCCGGTCTTCCTCATCAAACCTAGCAAGCCTGGGGCTGTCGATATCCAAGACGCAAATCACTTCTCCGCCTCTATGTACGGGAATAACTATCTCCGACCGGGACGCACTGTCGCAGGCTATATGCCCGGGAAACTCATGGACATCCTCTACCAGCATGACCCCATCCGTCTCTGCCGCCTTACCGCAGACTCCTTGTCCCACCAAAATCTCCACACAGGCAGGCTTCCCCTGAAACGGCCCCAGGATTAACCGCCCTTTCTTCATAAGATAAAAGCCCACCCAGTTGATTTCCGTCAAGGCTTGATTTAAAAGAGCGGATACATTTGCCAGATTAGCCGTCAAATCTGTGACGCCGTCCGCCAGACCCTGGAGCTGGGTTTTTAAGATGCGGTACAGGCTCTTCTTGTCCGCAGGATATTTGAAAGACATTTCCTTCATATGGTAACTTCCTCCTCTAAAATTTTTTCTCCTCTAAGCTCCCAATAAAACACATACTGCTGCATTACCCCTTCATATCCTTTATAGCGTTTCTTCGGAAAGCCTCTCTTATAATACTTTCGAAGGGCCTGCAGGATATGGGTGTCCACCGGAAATGCCTCTAAGTGATGCAATCCAAAAAGGCAGATGCAATCCGCCACTTTTTCTCCCACGCCGTACAGTTTCAAAAGCTCTGCCTTTGCCTCCTTATACGCCATGCCCGCAATAGCCTCAAGCTCCGTCTCGCCTTTTGCAATGCTTCTTGCCGTCCGCACCACATATTTGCTTCTGTAGCCCAGATTGCACGCCTTTAACCCATCCTCCTCCAGAAACGCCAGCGCTTCCGGTTTGGGGAACGTATAGTAGATTTCCCCCCGGAAGTTTTCCCGCGCTTCTCCATACTGCTCACAGATATTTTGAATACACTTGCGGATTCTCACAATATTATTCTGCTGGGATATAAGAAATGACGCCGTCATCTCCCACAAATCCTGATGCAGAATCCGGATTCCTTCTCCGAAGCGGATTGCGTTGAGCAGATAGGCGTCCTTCGGATTCGCCCTTTGTATATAGGCGCTGTAGTCCCGCTCCAAATCAAAATATTGCTTCCAGTATTCCTCAAATTCTTCTTCTCCGCAGGAAAATATACTTTCTCTTCCTCTCTGCTCTATCTCCAAATACCGTCCCGCCGCTATGACGCTAAAGGTATTCTCATCCCTCTGCTGCATACGGAAGCATTGTCCCGAATCGCATATCTGCCTGATATCGAAATTATCTACCGTTCTCCTGACCATTCATCCTCTCCCTGAATCCTTCCTCTCATCTATTCTCAGAACATGTTGTCCATCTCCGACTGGGTAATCATTTGGTTCCTGACCATACTCCGAAGTACCTGCCGGGTCCTCTGGGACGCCAGCCCATCATTCATCCCCGGCGCATACACGGAGGGCGCGTTGGGTACTCCTGCCAGCACGGCGGACTCGTAGTCCGTAAGCTCTGAGGGTATCTTCCCAAAATATCCGACAGCGCCGGCATATATCCCCTCATAGCCGCTTCCAAAGGCGGCGGTATTCACATATAACTCAAAAATCTCCTCCTTGGTGTATTCTGACTCTATCTCCATCACGGCGAACACCTCCGCCGCCTTACGCACAATGCTTTTCTCCTGAGTAAAAAGCAGGTTCTTAGCAAGCTGCTGTGTAATGGTGCTTCCGCCCTCTTTGAAAGACATTGCCCTTATATCCGCCCATAGAGCCCGGCAGACCGCAATGGGGTCGATTCCCATATGCTCCCTGAACCGGTGGTCTTCTATGGATATCACCGCATTTATGTAAAACTCCGTCATTTCCGAATATTTTGTGAAATGCTCTGCTTCCCGAATCTCTTCCACCCTGTCTTGAATTGTTGCCTGTGAAACTGCGTCCTGATACATCCGGTACCCTTTCACTCCATAGAAAATGCCGACGGCCAAAGCCGCGCACAGCATAAGAATCAGGAGCGCACAGATGGTTCTTCTCACAGGATGCCTTTTTTTCTTTGTTCTCATAGTTCCGTCAGCTCCTTCCTGCTCTTTACTTTAAACTTCGGCCATATGTGCTTCTTTCTCAAGCTATATCGCATATTTTTATAAAAATTTATTATATTCCTTTCCGTAGAAATATACAACCTTGATACAAGAGAGATTTTTGTGCTTTGTAAAAAAATACCGCCTACCCTTTACAAGATAAGCGGTTTCTATTCTCTTTAATATCCTGATTCCAATACGTAATGAGCGTTTGTCAGCCCATTGAACAGCTCTGAGTCCATCCCGGTGAATGTTCCGGAGCTTGATAAGGTTACTTCCCGAGGGTTGTCCCACTTTAGAGTTATTACGATACCGGTATATTCCTCTTTGACCTGTACCGTCTTATCGTCAAGCTTGCTCCCCCACAAGGTCAGCCCATTATATTCTTCCTCCGGGAAAAGATGCACTTCCATCCAATCTACGGACGCATAGTTTACCGTCAGGAAAGCCAGCGAATCCCCCAGTATCCGGTCGTTCACATAGACTCCCTCCGAGAGAACAAAGTCGTTGGCCTGCTGGGCATTTACGCCGTTTATTTCATCCTCCACACGTTTGATTAACTCCACATTCTTTTTCTCAAAATCATTAAATACTGCGTCTGCCTGAAAGCCCTCCGAAGGCACCCTTCCTTCATACCACGGCATACTCTCAAAGTACGCCCTTAATCCTTCGTCCTGAAATATATATCCATGCCTTGCAAATATTTCATTCCGTCCCACGGCCATTTCTTCCACGGTAATACTGCGTACTTCATCCTCTGATAAATATTTTTTATCACTGTCCGGAAAAATATAGGCGGCATTATCGGATACCGGTTCCTCTTCCTTAAGCATATCTTCGGATATGTCTTCCGGCTCTTCAAAAAGCTCCTCCGTCTCTCCATCAAAGTCCTCCGGCCCTTCTTCTTCCACTATGTCATTGTTTTTCATATTGTCTATCCTCAGCTCAAGACCCAGATACAGGGTAAACGCCGCAATAAAAATAAGAAGCATATATGTAATCCATTCCCTTAACGCCCACTTCTTTTCAGAAATTCTTTTTGCATCATTTTTCGCGATTTCTTCTTCCGGATAATTCAGCTCTCTTAGAAAGTCTGACGCGTCTGCTTTCTGGCGAATGGGAATATTAACTTCTTGTCCCGTACTTAGTTTAAGCCTGAGATGTCTTGACAGTGCAATCTTAATACTGAATAATACTGCAAAAATGCCCAGTCCATAGGATAGGAGCGTAAGCAATCCGAACCCTGTTAAACGGATGATGTCCGCCGCTTTCCAGATAGGCAGAATCGGGAAATCTATGCCTGTTATCTCTTCTTTTCTGAAACGGCTGTCTGTGGTTTTCTTTCCCTGGGTAATTACCTGTACCTCTTCCCCCTCCACTTTTATTGTACTGGGGATTTTCCAGAAGGAAAATCTTCCTGTCCGCCTCATTCCAAGTAAGTTATACTCTTTACTTTCCTGATATTTATCTTCCTGATATTTCGTCTCCGGCTCTATTTCTTTCTCTTTTTTTATCCGGCTGCCGCAATTAGGGCATACTATCCAATCTTTTTCGATTTCGCTTCCGCAGTCCTTACAAAACATTCTTCTCTCCTCCAAAGCCTTTTGATTTTTATTTTTCACTTCCGCAATAGGGGCATCTCATCCACTGTTCCTTTAGCTCTTTGCCGCAATTTTTACATAGAATTTTCTCCGGCTTATCCTTTTCTTGTGTTTCCGTCTTCTGCCCGCTCACATACTCGGCCACAATTCTTAATTCTTTCTGGCGTCTGAGACGGCTTAGATTAATCGGTCCATAGGCAAGCCACGCTATAAATTCCAAGACTGCAAGCTCTATAAACAATACGGCAATAGCGCCCACCGAGAAATTCCCGTAACTAAGAAATTCTAATGCCGCCTTTATGCCCAAAAGCTGAAAAGGCAGCGCGATTATGAATCTAATCGGATGTTCTTTAAACATCTGCATATACCCTATGTCCCTGGCCTCGCTAAAATCTATCTTGTCTTTCATACATTTTTCTCCTGCTGTTTTATCTATTTTTGGCGGTATATACTCTTCATATTTTATTGATATCCAAAACGTTTTGATTGCCTATATCATAGCAAATCGTGACGACAGTATATGTCATTACTTTATTTTTCTTTATTTTTCTTTTGGGATTTTTTTGACTTTTAAGAAGATAATTAGATTTTTTATAACTAAGAAGAGACTGTCTGTTCCCCGGCGGTTACCGGACGCATCTGTAATGCTCCCGGCAACAAATACGGTAACTTGGGGCAGCCTCTTCTCAGCTGCTTTTTCAGAACTCCACAAACGATATATTATAAAGATTAATCTACTTTTCCAAATTTCTTCCTCTCCTTCCTTACCTCTTATTCTAAAATCTCTACTGCCTCTCCCTGGCTTCTCAGCCACATGTCGATTCCTTTACCAAAAACTTCTGCCTTTATAACATATCTGCCCTCCTTCTCCCCTTCTATTATGGCCGTAGGCAATCTGTCAAGAACCGCGTCTATATCCGCCCCCATGTACCGGAACCGGATTTTTTGAAGCTTCCCACCATACATAAACTGTATCCTTTTCCGAAACTCTCCCTCTTCAAATCTTTCTGCATACGGAATGGAAAAATGTTCCTCCAGCGTCCTGACCTCGCTCAATCTGTCCACTCGATATATGGTCGGGAAAGTATCCTTCGGATTCTGAAATTCCTTTTCTCTGTCTATATCTTCTATGTAAGCCGTCAGGTAGAAATAAAATTCGGAGAACATCACTCCTACCGGCTTTACTTTGCGGTAAACCTCCTTGGAATCCTTAAGCCTCTTATAGCGGATTTCGATATACCTCTGCTCTTTTACCGCACATTCCAGACGTCCGAGGAGTTTTAACAATTTCTTCCTGTGGCGAAGTTCTTCGTAGTGATGCATTTCATTTCCAATATACTCTTTTAACCGCTTTTTCTTTTCCTCATCATTACAGCTGTCTATCAGCTTATTAATGATAGGAAACAGCTCTTCTTTTATGAGCGCCCGGCTTTCCAATAATATCTTGCAGGCTGCCAGTGTTTCATCGGAGTCCAGATGTTTTCTTATCTTTGTTTCCAGCCGATATCCTCCCATAGTCCTGTCGAAAATGACGTCCGAAACTTCCCCTGTGTCATGGCTCTGGGTCTGCAGAAAACACTGAATGTCGGATATGTCTCTTTGAATCGTGCGCTGTGCGACGCCGTACCTGCCGCTTTCTTCTTCTTTATATATAATCTGTCCTTCTCGTAATCTGGAATAAATTGACAACACTCTTTCTGATTTGTCATCTGCCGCTTTCTTCATTTTAATCCGTTACCCCCCTAAAATCTTCTTTATCCTAATTATAAAGAATACAATGGACATTATATGTCATCCGTCTACATTTTTCGGAAAAATATATGGACATTATTTGTCTTTTCATTCCGCTAAGCCTCTTAATTGAACCAAAAACCGACATATTTAGTCTATCATTATATATGTCCCGTTACAAGACATATAACTTGTTATTGTTAACCTTTTAATTCGGTCTCACCGAATATATTCGGCAGAAAGTAGATTTTCCTGCAGCGCACAAAATAAAGAGGCGATGTGATTCAATACGAGTCACATCGCCTCTTGAAATTTTTCTTCCTTCCGGTGCGGCCTAACAAGGACTGCCTGTTCCGATACATTCCCCCATGCGCACGGGTGTCTCCCTCCCCTCCCTGCTGTCCGCCCAAATCCTGTCGTTCACGGTGATAGTCCCCCTTTGAAAACACAAAATAACCGTGGAACCGCCAAATTCAAAATACCCTTTTTCCTGCCCTTTTCTGACCTCTGCCGGCCCGTGAAGGTTTACAATCCTGCCGACCAGCATTGCCCCTACCTCCATCATCAGAACCACGCCGAAATTTTCGGTTTTAAGAAGGGAATACTGCCTCGCATTTTCCGCATAAACCGGTACCCTCCCTATAGCGACAGGACGAACGGTGTGCAGAACACCCGGTATCCGCACATTCTTTGTCTTCCGCCCATCTGCAATGTAGCAGAAATGGTGGTAATTGTCCACGGTCAGACGAAAAACCAAAAGGATACCTCCCCGGTAACGCTCTGCCAGCCGCTTATTTTTTAACAGACTCTCCAGCGTATAGTCCACGTGCTTTACCTTAAAATGGCTGTTTTCCGCAATCGGATAACAAGACAGCCTCCCGTCGCAGGGACTTACCAGCGCTTCCCTATCCGGCGCAATCCGGCGTTTCTTTGGAAGAATTTTCCTGCAGAAAAAATCATTAAATGAATTATATTTCCGATTTTCGTAATCGTCCATACAGATTTTGTATTTCCGCACAAAAGGTCCAACCATACACGCAGATAGTCTGGTATTTAACAGAAATCCTCCGATTTTGGAAAAAACAGGACTGGTAAGCGGCTTTAGCAGCAATCTGCCGGGAAGCGTCCGGTAAAGTATATTCAGCATCCCCACTTCCCCCTTGCCAGAATAAGAAACAGCGCCGCCGCCACAATCCCCGCAAAAAACGCCAAATCTTTTAATTTTAATTTGGGAAACGGCACATCTATGACAAACATAAGCCCCATAGCCGCCAGTATAAGATGCAGAAGCAGGACAAAAATCCCTTCCGGAATCCATGTCCCAATCAGGCACATAACAGGCAGCACCACGGCCGCCGAAGTAATCGGGAGCCCTCTGTAACAATGTTTTTCTTCCGTTTCCCCTAAACGCCCCTGTGCCGTCACATTAAACTGCGCCAGCCGTATTACTCCACAGATACAGTACCACGCAATCACAAACATTCCCGCCGCGCCGTTTACCCCCAGCGTAAAACATATAACCGAAGGAAAGACTCCAAAACACACAATATCGCAAAGGGAATCAATCTGGATGCCAAACGCCTTCTCATCCTCCGTCCTGTCCGTCTTTTTCCTGGCAATCCGTCCGTCAAAGGCATCGCACAGGCCGGAAATCGCCAAACAGAATATGGCCTTTGTCTGCCTCCCGCGCAGCCCCTCCATAATCCCCACTATGGATATAAATAACCCAAAGTATGTCAGCCATACCGTATAATCATAAACCCCAAGCAGATTTACCTTTTTGTACCTATTCTTTCGTTCCATATGTTTCGTTTCCTTTCATCAAACCATGGGGTCAAATCAGATAACGCAAAAATGTCGCTATCTCTCCCAGCACATAATGAATAATACACAGACCCCAGATATTCCCCTGTTTATGGTAGAAAATTCCTAAAATTCCCAATAGAAGGGACGCCCCCATCATATACGGAAATCCATAGGCAATATGAAGGACGCCAAACACAAGGGCTGAAACTACAATTGACAAAAGTCCGGCATATTTTCCCGTAAAAATGCGGTTCAGGTTTTCCTGCATAACGCCCCTTGCCAAGAACTCCTGCAAAACAACGGTAAACGGATAGATGACATCTGCAAAAGTTCCTACGCTCCAATCCCAGAACGGAGCGCCCTCCGGGAAAAATCCGGGCGCAATGCGTAAGATAATAACTTTTCCGACAACCAGCAGGACGCCTACCGCCAAGGTAATTGCAATATCCGGGACAAAGGTTTCCTTAGCATTTGTAATTTTCAATCCGATATCCCGGATGGAAAAGCTGGTCGTTTTCAAAATAATAAAGAACATGATAATGGAAATACCCTCGATAACCAAACTCATAACCTGTCCGGGCAGCTCCATATTCAGATGACGCAACAAACTCCAAAGGAACAGATATACGCATACACAAATCATCAGTACGGAAAATACGGCGGAAGCCTCCCTCCGCTGCCTGTTGAGCTTTGCAACCTCCGTAACATCAGAAAAAACTACCACAATCCCTATCTTTTTTTCACCATCCTCGCCGTACAGAAAAGAGGAAGTAAGGCGGAATGATTTTAATTCCTGATTTTCCACCTGATACACGGCTTCGCCGGTATGGGTATGCTCTTTGTCATAGACTGCATCCAAAACAAACTGATGAACTCCGTCATTGTTTCCATTATCCCGGTCTTCCAAGAATACCCTGCCATAATTCTTTCCGGACACATTTTCATCCACGCCGAGCATATTGCATCCCTTGTCATTGAGAAAAATAATTTTCCCATGCATGTCTACCACCAGGACACCGTCATTCATGTCCCGTAAAATCCGAGGAATAATCTCATTTTTTTCTACTGTCATATCGTCCCCCACCCAATCAATACATATGGAAATCCAAAGCAGATTTAGCCTTTGGGGATTATATCATACTATACTTCCTTTGCGGATATATTGGGATGAATCGCATATTTTATGGGATTATTTAATTCATACAGATTATAATACACTGATCCCGTTTACGGGGAAATGCATAACAAGGGCTTTCCGCCAATTCCCGGCGTTACGGGAAGATAAAATCTAGATTCTACACCGTCTGCAGTCCAGCAAGCTGTTCCACCTCTTCAACACTAAGTCCGGAATATATTGCAACTTCCTCGATCGTCAGTTTTCCCACATCCAGCATTCTTTGAGCCGTTTTCTTATTAGCCTCATTCTCCGCCTCAATCTTTAATTTTCTTGCACTTGTCTCAATCAATGCACCGCCCATAATATCACCTACACCTTTCTGCACATTCTCATATTTCTGTGCAATCTCTTTAATCACATCACTAGAAAGCTCTATAAGCGTTCGTTTATCAAATGCTCCGATAACCTCTTGTTGCTCCAGATTGTCAAGTCTCTCTAAAATATCTTGATATTCGGACTTTAATTCCGACAGCTCCTGTTCATTGCTATTATACTCCGGAAAATTCTTTTCATGTGAGAAAATGTAAAACGGAATCAACAACTCCTATAACTCTAAAATTAGTATCCGTAATCCGCTCTTTATCAGCCGCATCTTGTTGATCTAAAAAATGTTCATTCGGAAAGAACTCAATTTTCTCATCTCCGATATATTCTTCATCAAAAATCTCATATTTTAATTTCCTTTCCCAACACCAAAAAGAATCCGTCGCGCAGATTCCCTTGCTTATCCATTATCTGTTGATATTCAATTTGGACACTTTTGTTACCATATCTCCCAATGCCAATTTGGGAAAATTCAGACAAACCTTGATTTTAGGCGAAAACCATGCTATACTTTCAATCGTTGCAAAGCCCACAAAACCAAGGTCTTACAAGGGCTTTTCGCCAATTCCCGGCGTTACGGGAAGATAAAAAAGACCTCCGCCGGAAGTCTTTTCTATCCGCTAAGGCGCGTGTGTTCGAGACCTTCCACACGTAAAACAAAACTAAAGGAGAAGAAACATGAAAAAATCAAACACAGCTTTTCTAAGCCAGGCAGCCATGATTGCTGCCGTCTACGTGGTACTCACCTACGTATTCGCACCATTTTCATTCGGGGAGATTCAGATAAGGATTGCAGAAGCCCTTACCATCCTCCCGTTATTCACCCCCGCCGCTGTTCCCGGTCTGTTCATCGGGTGTCTAATCGGCAATATCTTAGGCGGAGCCATTCTTCCGGACATTATCTTTGGAAGCATTGCAACCCTAATCGGCGCGCTCGGTACATACCAACTGCGCAATGCCCTTCCTGTATTGTCCCCTCTGCCGCCAATTCTGGCAAATACGATTATTGTGCCGTTTGTGCTCCGCTTCGGCTATGGCGTTGCACTTCCGATTCCGTTCATGATGCTCACCGTAGGCATCGGCGAGATTTTGTCCTGCGGCGTACTTGGAATGGTTCTATATATTGCACTAAAGAGATATAAGAATATAATCTTTGTTCCGATTAAAAAACAGAGTTAACGAAAGAGGGGGGGTTCGCAACAGCCCCCTCTTGACATCTGCAGTAAATCCTGCTTAACTCTATCCTATATACGTGTTCCCGCTTCCCGACGTCATCTCGTCCAGATCTTTCATCGGCGCCGCCCGCCGTTCCATACTGTCTACGTCAAGATAGATCACGCTCCCCTGCGTATACCCTACTAAGATAACCGCACGCTGTGCATCCAACATTCCTATCAAGGGAACATCCCTATTAATCTGATACAGCAGCATCTCCGCCGTACATCCCGACAAATCAAGAACTTTTCCTCCATTCAGCTCCTTCAAAATCTCCACCGGAGCCTGACCTTGCCGCAGCCGGTCCGCGATATTCTGTATCACATCTTCCTTTCCTGTAATATAATGCTGCTTACTCCGGTTCCCCTGCTCCCAGACATAGGACTGGTCAGAATCCACTACGCATCCGCTGTACGGGACGGCCTCCTGAATCGCCTCGCCGGCCCGGTCGTAAATTCCCTGCAGTTCCCCATAACCATATACAAAATATTTTCCGGCATAACTGATATCGTCAAAATTAATCGCCCCCGTATCCTCGGTCAATATCTGCTTAGGCTTCAAAACCTTCGGCTCCCGATCGGAAATCCCGTCATTGTAAACCAGCCTCACCTGCGTCTCCTTAAGCTCCGTCGTATAGGTTTTAAGGTAGATATTGCTCGCCTCTTTCTCCCGGTTATTGGTAATATAGTCCGGCGACGTGCTTGTATAGGTATCCCCCGACTTCGTCGCCCTGTTCAGGGTAATCATATTCACGTCAAATACTGTGTCAAGCACGTAAATTCCTTCCACCTGATAAGTTTTCACAATCTCTTTCTTGCCGTTCTGTATCTCAATCTTGTACATCGGGACAGTAACCTCGCCGGATATAGTCCTCCCCGTATCCGCAGTCTTCGCCACTCCGTACACAAAATCATTTTTTACAAAGCCGAGAGGACGGACACATTCGTCTCCCCCGCTCTGAGCCGTTCTCTCCTTTCCGGTTTCAAGATTCTTCACAATAACCTTCGTCGCCGTATTCAGCTCTTTTCCTTCCTGCCAAGCTACCAGATGACCGTCGTCTGACACAACGTATTGATCGTCGCCTAATCCTTCCACCAAAGCGCTGCTCTTTCCTTTTGTCAAATCAAATTCATACAGCGTGCCTTCCAGCATGACGTAGAGATTATTCTGTTTCATACTGTAATAAACCATGCTGCTAAGCTCATTGACCGCAAATCCATATGATTTGTTGCTGGAGATAAAGGCTTTTTCTTCTACGGAATTCTTCTTCGCACTATATCGGTATATAGCGACCCCAACCTCGCCTTCATGAGCGCCCCGGCTCATATAACCGCATACGGCAAACATTGTAAAACCCGCCTCGTCAATTCCCAGCAGCTTGATCTCATGATGAGGGACCATATTACGCACGTCGCTGTTCTCTACGTCCGTGAAACTGAAAACCAGAGAAATCTCATCTGACTCCTTACTGTAATTCCACAGTTCATTAGCCACTACAAAGGACACTTCGCTTCCGTTCTCACTGACAAGATAAGGTACGTCCTGAGGTACGATACCAAGCACGATGCCGTTTTCGCTCAACATATGCTTCGTCACGTCAAAGATCTGCTCCATCGTCCGGTCATAATCTAAAAGATACGTGGTCTGGCTCCCCGCAACATGCCTGACCCGAAAAAACTCTTCCACATGATACACATCCGACTCGTTCTCCTCACCCTTGCACCGCACGCGGTATACCAGACGCACGGAAACCGAATCGCCGTTCATCTCCGTAATGTTCCAGCGCTCCCCTTTCTCGACCATAGGCTCTAACTCCCCCCAAGAGACATGGTTATAATCAGAATGGATTGTTACATGCTGAAACGTAGTGTTATTTGCCCTCTCGTTTGGCTCGATAGCAGTTCCAACTCCTGCTCCTTCTGCCTTATCCATTGCATTCGTATGAAAATCACGAATGTAATCCAGGCTCTCCGCCAGCCCTATATCTGACGCGTCCGCAATTCTTGTATAAAAATAGATATTATTCTCACCGCCGGTATTCAATACGATCTCAAGCACATGTTCCCTGCCCGCCGTCACAGCGTTTCCTAGTTCTACCGTAAATGTTTCTCCATTCCGGCCAAGCTGCCCTCCCCCCATCTTCTCTTTTCCGTCCAGCGTGTAAATTGTAAAGTCCGCTTTCTTAATCTGATTCTCATATGCCTGAATGTTCCCTTCTACTCTCTGGCCATTCACTGGCGTAATAGTGTCGCGTATGGCGGTAATATCCATCGCCCTCGCAAAACCGCTCAGTGTATTCAGCACATATCCGTTATAGGAAAACGAAATCTGCGGATATGTAGCCGACCCTATATCAGCGGTCATATTATCGTTTCCCTTATTCGTATAGTAACTGAAACCGATAACCGCCGCGATAAACACCAGAACCAAGATTGACGTATCCCTTAGTTTTTTCATCCAATTCATCCAAGACTCCCCTTCTTATTTTAGCAGACGCCCAAGCGTCGGCGACACATGCAGGAACTCCTCACACCTGCGGACCGCCTCCCGCATCTCCCCTTTCTTACCGTTTCTGACTCCGCGAATCAGGATATTCTTCGGCGTATGCTCCATGTCGATAAATTCAAGGATCTGCGCGGCGTATCCTGCGCTCTCCAGATATTCCGCCCGCAGCGCATCCGTCACGAGAGCCGCTACGCGCTCCTTGATAAGCCCGTATTTGAAAATAGGTTCCAGTACTTCGCTTTCAATCTGACCGTTCAGCTCGTGCTGACAGCAGGGTACGGACAGAATCACCTTCGCATTCCACCCAACCGCCTTTGCTAACGCGTAATCCGTCGCCGTATTGCAGGCATGCAGAGTGACAACCATATCTACCTGTTCAACGCCAGTGTAATTTGCAATATCTCCCTCCAAAAATGTCAGCTTCTCATAGCCGTACTTCCTGCCTAACTCGCTGCAGTGAGCGATAACCTCCCGTTTCAAGTCCAGCCCGATAATCCGGATGTCATATCCCTTGCGCTCATGCAGATAATAATACATAGCAAAGGTCAGGTAAGATTTCCCGCATCCAAAGTCCACAATCGTCAGCTCCCTGTCACGGTCAAGCTCAGGCAGAATATCCTCTATAAACTCCAAAAAACGATTGATTTGTCGAAATTTGTCGAACCTTGAACGTACAACCTTTCCTTCCTCCGTCATTACTCCCAGATCCTTCAAAAATGGGACCGGCACGCCTTCCTCAAGAATATAATGCTTCTTCCGGTTGTGGCTTAAATCAATCTCCTTTCCTGCGCACACCGCCGCCTTCTTCTTTATCGTTACCTTGCCCTTCTTGCTCACCAGTACGGTATAACTGAACTCCCTTGTCTCCATCTGCATCTGCCGCATATTCTCCATTGCTTCCACAAGCAGCACACACGCCTCCTCCGGTTCTGCGTTTCTGTGGAATGCCTGATGATTGCGAAACGTCTCGATCTGGAATATTAACTTATCCTTCTTAAGCAGAGGGCGCACCTTAATCTTCTCCGCAACATCTTTCTGCCTCGGATTGCTTAACACGGCTGTCCGAAATTCTATATTCAAATTATTCTGTAGTAAAATTTTTAATTCATTCATAGTATTTACTATTGTAATGTTTTTTCTCCATAAACGCAAGTAGAGACCGCAGGATTTTCATACCGCGTTACAGTTTACTCCGCGGCCAGTAACCATACCGCCGTTATCCTTCGTAACGTTCCGTATAAACGAATCAAAGCGCAAGGTTATCCCGCCAGACAAATCGTACCGTCCAAACTGCCTGCTCAAAGATATCCTTGCGCTTCATAATTCTCTGCTTATTCTACTGATTCTACCGACAGATTAACCCTCGGAAAAGTAATCGTCACCCTGAACAAATCTCCGTCCAGATACAGTTCAAAATTCCCTCCCTGCATCTGGGTCAGCGTCTTTGCGATCGACAGCCCTAAACCGCTGCCTTCCGTTCCCCGGGATATATCTCCCCGTATGAAACGCTCTGTCAACTCATCCGCCGAGATATTGAGCGGCTGATCGGAAATATTTTTCAAACTGAACACCGCCGCATCTCCAATAGTATAAAGATCCGCATATACCCGCGTCCCTTTCATCGCATATTTGGCGGCGTTATTATAGATATTTGCCAAAACCCGCCACAACCGCCTTCCGTCGGCGCGGATGATAACTTCATGCTCCGGCAGAGACATTACCTCCGTCAAATCATTTGCCATGAATTTCTCCTCAAATTCACCGCTTGTCTGCTGGATAATTTCCACTAAATTGATATTCATATATTCCAGCGTAATATTCCCCGAACTCACTTTAGACGCCTCCACTACATCCTCCGTAAGCGTCTTAAGCCGCTGAGATTTCTCATCCAGGATATCCAGATACCGCTTAATCTTCGGATCGTCAAAATCTTCCTGTTTCAACAGGTTGACGTAATTAATAATAGAAGTCAGCGGAGTTTTGATATCATGGGAAACATTCGTGATCAGGTCTGTCTTAAGCCTCTCGCTCTTGATACTCTCTTCCAGCGCTGCGTCGAGTCCCTGCCCGATGGAATTGATCTTCTCTGCTATATTTTTCTGCTCATCACCCATACCTTCAAGGGGGATCTTATAGTCTACCTCGCCGCCCGCAATCTTGTCAACGCCCACGCAGATCTTCTGCCTTCCGACCGCCTGCCTGACCAAATAAATAAAGATTACCAGCTCCCCCGCCAACATCAGGAATATAGCATACATATTTCTTCCGCTAAGCAGCGCTCCCCAATGAAGCAATACGAAAACCGTAAACAGCGCAACCGCCTTCCACACTGAATGAAGACCGGAGAACCCATGTTTTACAAAACAGAAAATACTCCTAAACAGACTGTTTTTCCACAGGCTCCTCGCCTTAATCCTTCTCACAAGGCTCAGATAACCTGTCAAAAACATTGCGCAGGTATATGCCGTAGCCATACCTCCGACCGCTATCGTACCCGACGGAGAAACGTACACATAATCCATCTGGTAATACATCCACTCAGACATAGATCTGGCAGTATACAAAAATTCTGATCCGCTTACATACAGCAAAACCATGGGAACTGCCCACAGTAAAATCACTGCCGCCGCCGCAAGCTCTGTCTTCCACCTGTCAAACCAGTTAAGGCTTATCTCTCTTTCCTGCCCATTCCTGCCTGCAACTGCCGTAAGCCAGATCAAGCATACAACGAACAGAACCATGGCGGATACTCCCAGAATCAGAACCCCTCTGACAAAAGGTCCATATTTTTGAAATTGCTGCGCCTCCGAATGAATCTCATCCTTAATCGGATAATCGGTATCTACGCTTATTGCGTAAATAAATTCCTTATCTTTTCCGCCGGAATACTTAATCCCACTCCGCCATTCCGCAGCCTCAATCCCTTCGATATTTGATTTGAAATCCTTAAGCTCCGGTTCTATAATCACATATTTTCCCATAGTTTGGATTTTTTTCAAATGTTCTTCTATTCTGCCGATATCCTGGAATTCCTTTCGGTTGGTATACACGCGTCCCTTCTCCATATCTACATATAGATAGGTAAGATTCGTATCTCCTTCCTCATATCCGTTCTCCATCCATTCATAAGCGCTATAGGCATCCCGGATACTGTAAATCGTGTTGTTCAGCATAGCATAGGCATCGTTCAGGCGGCCATTCCATTCCGGATTGTCATTCGCCACCTGCATAATATTCTCTGCGTCAACCGGCTTATATTTCTCCTCAATCCAGCCGCCGTCATAACTCCAGCAGTCAAGATATTGAATCTTTCCCTCTATATCCTGAAGTCCCTTAAACGAAGTCTCCGAATTATTGATAAAGTTGCCGTCCCGCAGTTCATCCAGAATATCATCCTCAGAAATTCCCGATTCGTCATTTACAATTACAAACCGCAGCTCTCCTGCGTTGATCAGTTCCCTGAACTCACTGTAGTAATAATAATGAAAGGTCTTATCCGGCCGCCTGCATACGATAATCTTATCCTCCCGACCGCCTTTGGTGTCATACAGCTCATCGCCGTTAAAGCCCCTGTCATCTCCCCATGCGACCAAATCGCCAAGCGTATAGGCCAGCCCATGTATGTTCTCGTTCGGAAATCTCATTTCATTCCCGTAAGCCTGTGTGTATTCCTGAATATCTATGATCTTCTGCGGATCATAGATACCGTTCGTTTCGAACAGCTCCTGCACACGGATTCCGCTCATAACCTCGCTGTTCAGGTAAACCAGCCTGTTCCTGAATATGTCCGTGTCTTCATACTCCCTCGCCCCGCTGCCGGAAAATACTTCTCCTATAAGCGACGGATAGGATGCCGACCACAGGAAACATATGGCGACCGTCACGGCAAACACATGCTCCAGTACAACCAAGAGACCTTTTGTCAGCTTTGACCCGTACCAGTGTTGCTTCATACAAACTCCCTTCTAAAATTTCTCCACCTTATATCCAACTCCCCAGACCACCTTGAGATATCGCGGTTCCTTCGGGTTGATCTCGATCTTCTCCCGAATATGGCGAATGTGTACGGCGACCGTGTTATCTACCCCGATCGCGTCCTCGTTCCAGATATTTTCATAGATCTGGTCTATGGAGAAAACTTTTCCCTGATTTTTCACCAAAAGCAGTAAAATATTATATTCAATAGGGGTGAGTTTCACTGGCTCGCCATCTACGGTTACTTCTTTCAGGTCATCGTTGATCGCTAACCCTCCGGCCTCGTAAACCTCCTGCCCCATATGTTCTGCCGTGCTGCCAAGCTGTGTATATCTCCGGAGCTGCGACTTGACCCTTGCCACCAACTCCAACGGATTAAAGGGTTTCGTCACATAGTCGTCCGCTCCCACATTCAGCCCCAAGATCTTATCCGCATCCTCGGACTTCGCCGACAGAATAATAATCGGCATGTTATTCTGCTCGCGAATCTTGAGCGTCGCCCGGATCCCGTCCAGTTTCGGCATCATTACATCCAGTACAAGAAGATCCGCTTTCTGTGTCTTCAGAACCCGCAGCGCTTCCTCGCCGTCATACGCTTTTAATACTTCATACCCCTCCTGTGTCAAATAGATATCGATCGCTTCTACGATCTCTTTGTCATCATCGCATACTAATATTTTTGCCATTTTCATCACCTCCCTTATACTATACAAGAATAGCAGTTATTTTTTAAGAGCTATTTACATAAATTCTTAAGATATTATGAAAACCGCATCTTCCGACGCATTACTTGGGTGTCTGAGAATGTCGAATTATATCTTAGTATGTCGAAAAATTACTGTATTTGTCGTCAATGCTTCTAACCTCAATATTTTCGATATAATGACCATGTAGCATGCTTTATTGTTTCTCAATGGGAAGGTACTGAGGGTTTTGTTATGAATCAGAAAATAGAATATCTTATTCGTTCTCTTGGCATCGGCGCTACATATCGTGGATACCGCTATCTGAGCTATGGAATTCAACTTTGTTTAGAAAATGAAGATTATCTCTTATCTGTTAGTAAAACTCTTTATCCTCAGATTGCGAAGCATTACTTAACAACAAGTTATAGTGTCGAAAGGGACATCCGTACCGTAATTAAGGTATGTTGGGACAGAGGAAATAAGAAGCTTTTACAAGAAATTGCTTTAAGGCCGTTGATCTCCAAGCCACCGTCAAGTGAATTTTTCGATATACTTACAGCACACTTAAAGCACAAATCAATATCTACACCTTTGGTTTAAGGTTTCTTCTTAAGTTCTTAAGTCCTTCTTAAGGATTTTTCTTTTTCTTTTATGGAATTAACATACTTTGGACATATTTTTTTCTTATACTTTTAGTCAGATAGTTGATTAACATCACTATCTCCCCCTCAATAAAGTAATGTATCGCGAAGGGGCGCCAGAGCGATGCAGCGCTTTACTCTCATTCCTTTTAGATAACTATAACAACAACGAGAACCCCACATTCCGATGGTTTGTGGGGTTCTTGCTGATCTCCTCCGGCGTCTGACGGGAAATTCTTTGTTTTTAAGCGTGAAAAAACGATGGCAATTAAGTCCTCGCCTTTTCTTAGAAATTATTTACATTATTGAGGAAGGCAGTAATGGGTGTTCTTGCCTTTTCCTTCTTGGATAAGCAGACCGTTTTCAATCATTTTCTTTAGAAGCCGTCCGCATGATGACTGACCCACATCAAGCAGGATTTCTATTTCTTTTCTTGTAACAAAGCCCCGTTGCCTTGTCAGAGCAATCACCTTTTCTTCCGGCGTGACTTTCTTTGGATTTACCTGTATTTGTCTTGCGGGTTCAGGCTTTTCATTCTGATTAGGGAGGATAATCTTAAATGCATTATCAGATGTTTCAATCTGCGGTGTCATCCCTGTTCCCTCATACGCTTCCATGATTTTTATAATTCCGGTCCCATAGGCTTCTATCAGCTCCAAACGGTAAAATACATTTGCCAGTTTGGTGTTCCGACAGACGGAAATGCCCATCGTTATATCTTTTAAGGACACGCCGCTTACCAGACCGCCGATAGAGGTGAATTCAATTCTGTCTGCATAAAGGCTGATGAAGGTACTGGCATGGAATGAGTATTCACGGTGTACCAGAAGATTCAAAAGAGCCTCCCTGACTGCTGTTTCCGGATAATCTCGTCTGTCAATACGATATAACTTTTCAAAGGTTGAGTGCGTCTGATTGCGGAAATCAATAAAATCATAGGCTTCATCCATCTGCTGAAACAGGGAACCGGAAAATTCTTTTCGATCCTTAAATTCACTCTGCGTTGTACCTTGAAAAACAGCAGCCTTAATTGTATGCACACACTGATCCGAAAGCAGCCGACCCAAGTTCGTATAGACACCATCCTGTGTTACTAATCCCAGTGTTTTCATTTGTGTGAGACCAAACTTTACATTTCTTTCAGCAAATATTTTTTTTGCACTTTCAAAGGTTAGATTCTGTTCCAATGACCGCATTTCTTCAAAATGATCTCCGTCAGTTTCTTTTATCATACGGCGGATTGCCGTATTTGTGGCCGGAACAGAGGAATAACCCTGACGGACATAAACGCCTTCAGGACGCAATCCCTTTTTGGCTATATAATATGGTCGCTCTGTTCCCCGCTGAATTTCAACTGCAACGATTTTCCTTCCATCTACTGTTACTGTTTCATAGTGAAGAAACATCGTCAGATCCGGTTTAATTGCGTCTCTAACCATATTGCTAATCTGCAAAGAAGTTTCGTCTGGGTTATCCAGTCCTAACACTGTTCCATCATCCCGAACGCCGATGTACAATTTTCCTCCCTCGCAGTTTGCAAAAGCAATGATTTCTTTTTTTATATCCTCTACCACAATTGCTTTTAGTTCAACCGTTTCGCTTTCCTGAAAAATCATTTGACCGCCTCCTAATTTAATTCTGCCCATATTCTAATCATTCTAACCATTCTTGTCAACCATTTGGTTAGAATGGTTAGAATAAATTAAATGTACAATAGGAAATGGCAGACATATCAATCACTTTACGCAAATGTGTACCGTATATCTTATATTCAAATACAACAGAGCCCTCACACATTCCTATAGCTTGTGTGGGGGCTCTGTCTTGTGTAATTCCGAGGCAATATTAGTAAGATACTAACCGGCTCATAGGGATTCTCGTCTTCTCATGCCGCTCCATGTCGGCAGGTTCTTCGTCCGCATAGCCGATTGCCAGAATATTTATCGGCTCCAGATGATCGGGCAGGCCAAATTCACCGATTATTACATCCGGTTTGAAGTGGCAGATCCAGACGGAACCAAGCCCCGACTCTGTCGCCTGAAGCATCATATGGTCTGTCAGGATGGCTGCGTCAATGTCCCCTGTCTGTTTCCGGTCATACGGACGCACCCATGCTTTCTCATGATCCGCGCAGACGATGACTGCCAGCGGGGCGCCGTAGATATTTGCCGCCTTCCCAATCTTCGCAAGCCCTTCCTCACTTCGTACTACGATCAGATGTACGGGCTGGCGGTTTGCCGCGGTGGGCGCTACTCGGGCAGCCTCTAAAATCTTATCCAGTTTTTCCTGCTCTACGGGCTGCTTCTTATAGCTGCGTACGGAAAAACGCTTTTTTGCAATGTCTAAAAAATCCATAGCATCAAATCCTTTCTTTATGTTATGATTGCAATCAAGTACATTGTAGCATTGAAATAAATTTTCGCAAGAGTTTACTTTTTTGGTAGATACTTTCCAAAAAGATAGTACCCTTGCAGTCTGGAGGATGATAATGAAATCTGAGAAGAAAGAATTTAACTGTCCTGTGGAAGCTACGCTTTCTCTAATCGGCGGGAAGTATAAGCCTTTGATCTTATGGCATCTGATCGGGCATCCGCGGCATTATATGGAACTGCAGCGGCTGATACCTAAGGCAACGCCGAAAATGCTGTCGGGACAGCTTCATGGGTTAGAGGATTGCGGGATGATTCACCGGGAGGTGATTCCTGAGAAACCGCCTAAGACGATTTATTCACTGACTCCTTTGGGGGAGAGTGTTGTTCCTGTGCTAGAGGCTATGTGTGATTGGGGGAAGGACTATTTGGAAAAGGATATTCCGGAAAATGGGACTCTCGGATAGCATTTTGAGCCGGAAACACAATCCGTCCAACGGAAATTTCCGGCTCATCCTTAAGTATTCACTTACATCGGATACTACGTCATGGCATATCTCCTGCGATAATATTCCATCGTCCGATACTTTTATCGTGAGTAAACATTTTGTCCTAATCTACCTTTCTTTCATTTTTATCCAATACTATAATTCTACCATAGACATTGTATTCTTTCAAAACAAATGACAAGCCGCTATGTCACGGAATGTTGGAGTATTCCCCAAAATCCAACTCCCTTACCGGCGTCCGGCACACCCCGTTCTCACACAAATAATACGCCGCCCCTCCCTCAGGCAGCGGATACCCTGCCGTAAACGGCGCACATTCAGCCAAATCCTCCGCATTTTCCTTCGTTTTGACCAAAATATCGATTCCATACGCCGGCAATTTCTCAAACTGTCTCCCCGGCTCCTCTGACATGTCTCCGCTTACGGCGCACACCAATTCCCGATGGGGATAGATTGCCTCAGCCATTGCTAAAAGTGCAAAACTGCAGCCGGCAGGATACTTATAAACCTCCCGCGCACAATACCGCATCTGCCTTTCGGCCGCTTCCCGCCATTTTGCCTCCCCAGTCAAAGCCGCCAGCTTCTGAAGCGCCATTGCCGCCGCAGAATTACCGGAAGGCGCCGCCCCGTCATACATTTCTTTGGGACGTGCGATCAACTGCGCCGCATCCGATGCATTAATGAAATATCCTCCCTCATTTTCATCTTCAAAAAAACGGATCATCTGTTCTGCCCGCCGAATTGCGCAAGAAAGATATCCCACCTGAAAACCGGCCCGGTACAGCTCCAGCAATGCAAGGGTATAAACCGCATAATCCTCCAGCTGTCCTTGATGCGCCGCATCCCCGCCGCGGTAACGCAGATAGAGCCTCCCGTCCTCCCCACTCATATGCGTCTCGATAAACCCCTGAGCCTTTTGGGCCGCTTCCAGATACCTCTTCTCTTTCAATACGGTTCCCGCCCGGGCAAATGCAAGTATTGTCCATGAATTCCAAGAAAGCAGAATTTTATCGTCTTTATGAAGGCTTGTCCGTTTCAAACGATACTGATACAGCCGGTCATCACTCGTCTTACAGTTTTCTTCTGTCTGTCCGCTCCGAATCCGGTTGGGAATACTCTTCCCCTCAAAATTTCCCTCTTCCGTGATTCCGTACTGCCTGCAGAATTCTTTCCCGTCGGCTTCCCCCAACACGGATATGATTTCCTCAGGCGTAAATACATAATATTTCCCCTCCACGCCTTCACTGTCTGCGTCCTGACCGCAGTAAAATCCGCCCTGTCTGTCCGTCAGCTCCCGCAGTATATAATCCGCAGTGTCCTTTACCATATCCTTATACTTTGCTTTTCCCGTAACCCGGTACGCTTCCAGATACGCCAGAATCAGCAGCGCATTATCATACAGCATTTTTTCAAAATGGGGAACAAGCCACTGCGCGTCCGTCGAATAGCGTGAAAATCCCCCTCCGATGTGATCGTGGATTCCGCCGTCTGCCATGGCGTTTAATGTGGTTTCCGCCATATGAAGCGCATCCGTTTCCTGCTCTTCCTCTGCATAACGCATCAAAAAGAGCAGGTTATGAGGCGCCGGGAACTTCGGCGCGTCTCCGAAGCCTCCCCATTCCGGATCAAACTGCTTGGCAAAGATGCGGTACGCTTTCCTTAACATCTCTTTTTCAGGTAATCTATGTTCGGAACCGTTCTCCCCGGAAACGCAGTCCCTATTGATAAGCGCCGTAATCTCTTCACTATCCCTAAGAAGCTCCTGCCTCCTGGTCTTCCATAGCTTGAGAACTTCGCTTAAGACATCCAGAAGCCCCGGACGTCCATAATACCGTTCTTTTGGGAAATACGTCCCGGCAAAGAATGGTTTTTGCTTTGGCGTCATGATAATCGTAAGCGGCCATCCGCCTTGTCCTGTAACGGCCTGACAGACGGACATATACACCGCGTCTATATCCGGACGTTCCTCCCTGTCTACCTTGACGCATACAAACCCCTGATTCAAAAGTTCCGCAACGTCCTGATCCTCGAAGGATTCATGCGCCATCACATGACACCAGTGGCAGGTAGAATAACCGATACTGAGAAAAATGGGCTTATCCTCTGTCTCGGCTTTTTGAAACGCCTCATCACACCAAGGATACCATTCTACCGGATTATCCTTGTGCTGGAAAAGGTAAGGCGACTTTTCGTCTTTCAATCTGTTGGGCATGAGCTTTTCTTCCTTTCATATGGTAATACATTTACTTAATATAGCATAGTATTACCAGAAAATTGAAAATCAATCATTTTATACGTCTCTCTATATTTCCCAGCATCCCTATTCCGCACACTTATCTTCTCCAACATATTCTCATGGAACGTTCACATAGAAGACTTAAATACTATGTTTACCAAACAATTTCCGGTATTTCTCAAAAAATTCATAAAAGAAACGTATATTGTCCAGCTCATACCACTGAACCTCATCCATACCTTCTGAATCCAGATTGTATATCTTAGCCTGCAAAGTCCCCAACATAAACGGCGAATGTGTCGCAATAATAAACTGGCATCCCAGAAAACGCGCCGTCTTGTTAATCTCTTCCGCCAATTTCACCTGATTTTCCGGAGACAGGGACACCTCCGGCTCATCCAGCAAATACAGATTATCCGGTACAAACGCGTCCATAAGAAGCTGCATAGTCGTTTCTCCATTAGAATACTTCTCCTGAGCAAACCGGATAATCTGTTCTCTGGTAAAGAAGCTGTTCTCGCGGCTGTAAAAAGCCTTCTCCGCCGTTGTCCGGTCAACGCCCTTCTGCCTCATAAGTTCAAAGACATACCCTCTTTCCAGCGCCTCCTCCTGCTGAATCTTCTTTATTTCATACAAAATATCTTCACTTTTTATATAAAGGCTGCCTTTCGGAATACGCACACGTCTCCCCAACTCGTCCTCCCCTACGCCGAACCTGCACTCACGGACAAATTTATCAATGTAGCCCTGCCCATAAGCATAAGTCTCACATCCTCTGGCTCCAACCTTCTGGGCAATAATATTGAGTAAGGTAGATTTTCCGGATCCGTTATTGCCGTAGATAATCGTAATCGGGGCAAATACCAGAGGCTCTATTTCCTTCCTGCAAAAAACGTTGTAAGGATAAATATGAGGACTTTTTACTTTCTTCCCTGATATGACAAACGTACTTAAATATATCATTTATTCTGCCTTTCATCTTGAATAAGACTTCTTCTGCTGAAAAAAGCAGCCTTCCGGCTTATCGCTAATTATGCGTTTTAACCAGAGAAATTATGCCTGCAATCACCAATAGCGGTACCGCCAGATAGATAACCCCTGCCACCACAAGCCCGACCAAAACCAACGGTAAAAATATAATCGTAACTAATATCCTGGCAAGCCCCCACGACGCCTTAACCGCAAATATGAGCAGCTTCCCAAATACAAGAAATGTCAGAATTGTAAATAATAATGTAAACATATCAAACCTCCTTCATTTTTTCCAAATACCGGACCGGAACCTCTTTTGTAAGCCATACGCCATTCTTTGAACAGTAGAAAGTATACCCATCTTCCTGCATTTTTCCCGCAAATACCCGAAATATAACCGCCTTCCCATGCCTCTGCCCAACTTTGCGTGCAGTATCAATATCGCTGGAAATATGCACGTACAGCCTGCTTTTGGGAATCAGTCCGGTCTTTTCTATAGAAGCTAAATACTTCTCTCCTGTGCCATGCCACAAAAACTCAGGCGGTTTTGCCGTCTCTAACTCTACGTCGACCGGAATCGAATGACCCTGATTCGCACGGATTAACGTCCTGTCCCCGTTAAAGGAATAACGCTGCTTTTGATCCGTTCTTACGATCTCTTCCAGCATATCCCTGTCAAACTCTCTGGTCTTCCTTATCCCCGCAACAACTTCATCTACTTCCGCCCATCCGTATTCATCCAAAGATATTCCTATTACCTCCGGCTTATGGCGAAGTATTAAACTTAAAAACCTGCTGGCCGCTGACAAATCCATTCCCTACTCCTTTTCTTGAAACTATTTAATGCTTTCTTCTCTTAATTAATTTTACATATAATTATTCCTGTTTTCAAGTACAATAAAAAATCAGTAATCTCGTATTGCTTTATTGTATGATTATAATCCAAAACAGTCACAACTAGAATAGAAACGGTTATGGGCAAATTTCTTGAAAATGTAGAAGTCATATTATATAATGATAAAAATCTGTGAGGAGATACTTCGTTATATAATAATAAACTATCCGGAAGGAGATACCGCTATGAAAAAGCTAAAAATTATACTAGTCGGCCTGCTGTGCCTACTCACGGCATCATGCAGCAATGACTTCGCCAAACGTGAGTATGACGCGGATGAAAAGATATCGCAAACAGCCGACCGCTATACGAAACAAGTTTCTGTCAGTAATTCCACAAACCGAAAATATTCACTTACAGTCGGCAAATTTGACGGACGTGAAACTATATGGAAAAAAAGAGTCTACGAAAACCGCAGTGTAGAAATAAACGTTTCTCTCAGCCTTTCAAAGGGCCAGGTTAAGATAGTACATATTGACAAAGACGGCAATGTTACGACCGTAATCGAGTGTACACCGGACACTTCCACGGATGGATTTGTAACCGAAACAGTTTCATTAAAGAACGGAAAGAACCGATTTAAAATCGTCGGATACGACTGCGAGGATATCGATTTAAAGATAGAATATGCAGAACCATAATGACCAAATATTACGCATGATCAACAGCGGCTGCGTGCGGCAGCCGCACTCCGCCAAATCGGGGCAGATTACATGAACAAATACGCCAAATCAGATTTTATATAATCCCTTTACTTACAAGTATTTTCTCAAATTTCTTTTCTGATAATATTTCATGTGTTACAAGTTCTCCGTTATAAAAAAGGGAAAAGGTTGTAAACGGAGATGGAGCGTTTTGCGCCTCATCTTTTGACTGAATATGCGTCACCGTTAAATCTACGCCCCGCAGCCGCGCCATATTTTCAAGCAGCGGCACATATTTGGCTGTAAAAGGACATTGGTTGGTATAATATAACGCCAATCCTTTTTTCATATTGCCATGCTCATGTACCGTACTCCTGAAGCGAGGTCTATCCTCACTTTTATCAAAGGGAAAATACATTAATTCAAAATATGGATCCGCCCTATCGACTGTTTCAAAACCTTTATGCTTCATGTATTCAGGGTCGGAAAGAAAGCCCTTCTTCTTTGCTGACGATAGAATGACAAGTCCCTTTTTCCCTTTTTCTTTACTGTCCTCAATACACTTGTCCAATAATAAGTTAGAGTACCCATGCCCTTTAAACTGTCCGGACACCCATAAGCAGTCAATGTACATGTACCCCTCCGCCTCAACCGGCGACCATGCATATTCAGCGGGAATATACTCAATAAAACATTTTCCGCGAACATTGCATTTTAAGAATACAAGTCCCTCGTCTAATCTTTCTTTTAACCAATTCTTTTTCGACATGACTTGAATATCTTTGTTATTCGCAATCGCACAACATATATGTTCCTGTTCAATATTATCCGGTGTTACCCTCACAATCTCCATAGTTTCTTACCTCCGTAAAGTTTAATTTTTTAATATCTTTAAAGTCTGCAGTTTATTATATTACTGTTTTATTCAGTATAACGCATATATCTCGACATCTATTGTCAGGTTTTATTTATTGACCATTCTTTTCGGACAACAAAAAAATCACGGACGCTATTTCAGTCTGGCGTAAATAATAATATTATGATAGAATTAGTATCGATAATTAAAGTAAAATTTTTTCACAAAGGGGCATATGAATATGACGATCAGGACTGCAACCATGGACGACTTAGAGGCGATTACCGCAGTAGAGGCCGAGTGCTTTCCTGCTGCCGAAGCGGCGACAGGCGAAGAATTTGCCGAAAGAATACAATACTACGGAAACCATTTCTGGCTGATGTTCGAGGGGAAAAAGTTGATTTCCTTCGTTGACGGATTTGTTACAGATGAACCGGATCTGACGGATGAGATGTATGAAAAAGCCTGCTTACACAATGAAAACGGTTCCTGGCAAATGATTTTCGGCGTAAATACGCTTCCCGCCTATCGGAATCAAGGATATGCCGGTCAATTAATCCAATGCGCCATCGACAACGCCAAAGCTCAGGGACGAAAGGGGCTTGTCCTGACCTGCAAGGACAGGTTAGCGCCGTATTATGCAAAGTTTGGCTTTAAAAACGAAGGGGTTTCAGATAAATCTACCCATGGAAATGTATCATGGAATCAGATGCGTCTGACGTTTTGACATCTGCATCATAGTCTAAAAACTCCCTTCGCTTTACTATCAGAATTTAGCTTTCTATCGTAATTTCTCCTTCTATTGTCTTGCCCCTGTCGATCTGGCGCCGCAGCTTTCTATTCTTTACGCTGTCAAAGATAATAGAAAAATCGTAGTCATCGGGGTATAATTCCTCCGCAGCCACATGGAGTTTAATCCTTTTGTGGTTAATCCATATCTTTCTATCCGCCATCTGTACTCTCAAAACGCCTTTTTCATCAGCCGTCTTGCAGATGATTCCTATCTTTTTGTCCGGATATACAAGCACGCTGTCTCCAAGTTGGAATTCCCGGCCTTTCCGCGCTCCCCTATTCCTTCTTTTTATTCTTTGAATACCAGATACCTTCTCCTCTTCTAAACAATTTTTAGAGGTAGCTTGTTTCAAATCTTCCGGTATTTCGTCTTTTCCATAAGCTGCCTTCATCGCTGTTTTCAACATTCCCTCCGTCATTCCCATTTTCCCGGCTATATAGAAAGCGCAGCTTTCCCCCGCCTCTCCAATGACTAATTGATAGAGAGGTTTCAGGCTTTCTTTGTCAAATGCCATCTTTGCATTCTCAATTCCGGGTTTTCTATCTGCATATTGCTTAACCTCCGGATAATGGGTTGTAACAAGAAATAAACCCCCGCTTCTCTGTAATTCGTCCAATATTGCGACAGCGATTCCCATGCCTTCCGTCGGGTCAGTACCGGAACCAAGCTCGTCCATAATTACAAGGCTGTCCTTATTGACTCTTTTTAATATTTCCAACACGTTCACCATATGCGCCGAAAATGTAGAAAGGTTCTCTGATATATCCTGCCCGTCTCCTATATCGCAGAGGAAATTACTGTTCATACATATTTCCGCTTTTTTACACGCCACATGCAGTCCGCACTGCGCCATCATGCCATTTAACGCAACGGTCTTTATTGCGACGGTTTTGCCCCCGGTATTGGGTCCCGTAATGACTACGCCGTCATAGCTTTGCCCTATCTCAAATTGAAGCGGTACGCACTCTGCCGGATCCATAAGCGGATGCCGTCCGTCTTCTAAACGGATATAGCGCTCCGTATTAATCTTTGGCTCTGTCCCGCCGTATTCTAAACTTAGTTTTCCTTTTGAAAAAATAAAATCTAATTTTTCTATCATGCTGACATTTTGTTCCAAAATATCGGCGTAATCGGCCGCCATCGCGGAAAGGGAATAGAGTATCCTGTATTCTTCATTTTCTTCATTTATCCGCAGAAGCTGCAGCGCCTCATAATATTTTCCCACGGAGCCTGGTTCTATAAATACCGTACTTCCTGTTGATGATTTATCAATCACATTGCCTTTTATTTTATGTTTATATTCTTTTTTAACAGGAATACAAATATGGCCGTTTCTCAGGGTGCTGAAACTATCGGACAGACATTCTTTATTTGCCCTTATAACCGCATCCGCTTTCTCCCGCATATTTCTTTCATTCCGTTCAATTTCATCTCTGAATGATTTTAAATCTTTTGACGCGTTGTCGTCTATCCTGCCGTTTCTAATCTGCAGGCCGATCGTTTCTTTAAGATCATCCAGGTAATCAAGGTTCTCATCATAATACGCCAGTGAGATTCCCCATTGTTTAGAACGGCTTAGGTAATTCTTCAGCCGCATTACGGCGACAAGGGCATTTTCTATATCTTCAAGCTGCGGGATGGATAGACAGCCGCCCTTAACAGCCGTTTGAATACACTCTCTGATTCCGCATAAAGAAACTAACGGCGGATTCCCGTTTTTCTCCAAAAGCTCTCTGGCCTCGCTTGTTTCCCTCTGCTTTGCCGTCAATTCATTCTCCGACATACAAAGACCAGTCTCTTCAATCTTTTCTTTCGCCCAATCGGTAAGCGCCAGTTCGCTCCACATCTTTTTGATCTTGTCAAATTCTAATACTTTATCTGTTTGAATCATTTTTATCCCTCCTGTTTCTATTTGGTATTGTAAAGTATTACAATCCTATTTTTCTTAAAAACCTCATGTTTTCAGGGAATTTTTAGCTTTTTACAACTAAAAAAGCAATGATCCCCTATTTTCGTGTATAATGTAAGCTCCACACTCAACAAAATACGAAAGGTAAATCATTGCTTTATGGATAACATTATACTATATTTACTTAAAATCATTCAAGAACAATATCAGCAAATTTGCTGGCTCATTCTTTTTATTTGCAGATACATTCCTCTTAAGCAGTGGGCTCACGATGAACTCCACAGCCCTAAATACCAAAAGTTCCTCACGGATAAACTTCCTGTCATCAAACCATTCATCAAACAGGACTGGCAACTCTGGAACGGATACTACCTCCTCCGCTATGGCAAAGCCGTAAAACCTGTCAAACCCCAGAAAGGCAAACCCCGTAACGTTCCGACTGATACCGCCTGCCCTCTCTGCGGCGCCCCTCATGACTATATCTATGACAACTCTGGCGGCCGCGGACAGTTTAAGTGCAAGATCTGCGGGCAAACCTTTGTCAACGGTGAAAA
>CAJTOH010000003.1:0-24009 GCA_910577685.1 uncultured Dorea sp.
AAAGTATTGATTTTTCAAGGAGCAAATCCCATTTTTAATGTGGGAAGTTTGAGTACATTAAAAGAAATATGGTTCATCTCATCCAACGATTCTCCAATATCAATCTCATCATCAACATCGGTCACATCCAACGTAACAATCGTAAGCAATACTGCTTCATATATCTCATCATCTGAATTGGCAATCTTCCCCGGAACAACAGATTTATATAAATTTACCACCATACCATTATATTCAAATGAGTTATATACTTCGGAGGTATAAGGTACGATTTTATTAGGATATCTACATTTTAATATATGCCCTGCATCGCCGAAAACCTGTCTGTCAAAACACTGATAAACCTGATACAGCGAATTACAGTAAATACTGTTTTTCTTGATAAGATAAATATTCTCAACTTCAAAAAATTCTTGCTTATCAAAAACATGAACAATTTCTGCCAGCCTCTTAATATTCTCTTTTAAATTATGCGCTACTTCATACGAAAGACAAATCCCAATATAGAGTCTGCTCATTGTGATGCATTCTGTTCTATCCTTAGCATAAAACCGGATTACAGACTCCGTATCCCTCAGCCTTTTCTGCATAGCCAGACTGATATTATGATGTTCCGCATAATACTGCAGCTCATCCAAAGAAAAAAATTCCTCAGACATACTATACTCTTTCGGATCTAAAACTTCCTTCATGGCCTCTTGCGCAAGTTCAATATCCTTCTTTGTAATTCCATGAAAATCGACAAGAAGTTCTACTTGATCGTATATGTTAGCTCTAATACTATCTGGTGCAATATGATATTTATTCTCCTTCTCTGTCAAAGCCAAGCTTCCGCCCTCCATGATAAAGATAATTTTAGTATACCACAATCTACTTTGAATTACTATTGATTATACGTCTTTTCATTTAAAACCGCTAGTATTGTAAAACGTTACAATATGATTATTATATTCCGTGTAAATAATTTTACGCAGAACTATATGCGGTCCATCCGGAAGGATTACAAAATTTTTAATTAATAGTGATGGATTTTGTCGTATAGAGGTTTGAAAAATGTCTGTTGATTCTGTTTAAGTATGGAAGGAGAGAATATAAGAAAAACAATTAAATATTTTTTGAAAGACGGTTTGTCAAGTTGGCTGAATCAACATAATATCTTCAAACGAAGTAAATCAAACTTACATCTTCCATACATATTTCCGTATTATTTTTTACCAGATTCCTTTAGTTCCTGCGCCGCTCTGGCCGTTTCCCACTTTTTTAGACCAGTTTTTGGTTTTCTGCGTTCGCGCGCATTTAATACCTTTTTTCTATTATTGGCATAGTTGGGAGATCAAGAACCATTACATTATCCCTAATTTTGCGTTTCAGGTAATCTGCCATATCCTCCGTCAGGTTTCATATACAAGAAACCTGACGGAGGATATGGCATTTGGCAGGACCTCACTTATGGCAGCTTTATAAGTCTTTGAGAAGTCTCTTGTAACAGTCTCTGCTTGTTTAAAATTTTCTGAGCATTTTTATGACCTCAGGCTTTTGCCGGGAAGGAACGACTTCCAGCCGCCTCCCGGTATCATTATCAATGAGAATAGAAAAATAAATCTTTCATTTGTGCAAAAGAACTTTGGTAAAGTAATAACTACTTTTCTTTTCTATTCTGCTCATAGCCCAATTTTCATCCAATTCCTTTAACAACGCATCAAATTCTATGTCATTTACCCATTTAGATTATGTATTGATACATCAACAATTCTAACTATGAAGCTATGCTTCGTTAATTGCCTGCCTAAGAGCTTTAGCAAGCTGATCAGGACAAGAGGTAGGTTTAAATCCACAAGTGATACCTTCCATACGCGAGATTGCGTCATGCACATTCATGCCGACTACCAAGCTTGAAATCCCTTGTGTATTCCCGGCGCAGCCGCCTACAAACTGTACATTTTTGATAATGTCTCCATCCACGTCAACTTTGATCAACCGTGAACAGACACCAGATGGTGTAAATTCCATATCCATCTTCCTCCTTTAATGTTTTACATCCTTATGAGCCTTTTTATATAAGACTCTTTAGATATTTTGAAATCACTCAACTATTATTATACAATGAACTTCGGCAGTTACAAGTAAAATTTTGTTAAAAATAAATGGAATTGAAATCGTCTCTGTTTTTCGCTATAATATCCATAAAAACAAGGGATACAGGAGGAGTACGAAGCAATGATAGGAATTATCGGAGCAATGGAAGAAGAGGTTGCGGCATTAAAGGAAGCTATGGAGGTTCAGGAGTCAGTAGAGCAGGCGTCCATGATATTCTGTAAGGGAATATTATGCGGCAAGGAAGCAGTGATTGTAAGAAGCGGGATCGGCAAAGTGAATGGTGGAATCTGCGCACAGATCTTGGTGGATCGATTCAAAGCGGATACCTTGATTAACACGGGTATTGCAGGCTCTCTGGATGCGAAGATTGATATTGGGGATATGGTAATCTCGACAGATGCGCTGCATCATGACATGGACGCCACGAAATTCGGTTATCCTGTAGGACAGGTGCCGAGGATGGGGGTATTGTCATTTCCTGCGGACGAAGAACTGGTTAAAAAAGCTGTGCAGGCCAGCGAGAAGGCGAATCCGGATATCCATACATTTACCGGAAGGGTAGCGAGCGGCGACCAATTTATTGCGTCCCGGGAGGTGAAGGAGAGGATAGTTAGAGAGTTTCATCCTCTGTGCGTGGAGATGGAAGGGGCGGGAATCGCCCAAGCGGCACATCTGAATCAAGTTTCGTACGTCATAATACGCGCCATTTCGGACAAAGCTGACAACAGCGCAAGCATAGATTACCCGACTTTTGAACGTCAGGCAATCGCCCACAGCGTAAGGCTTGTAAAGGAATTATTGACAATAATATAGAAAGAACAGGTTTCACAATCCGTTGGGAAATGACAGATTTTCCCATACGGAGCGCGGAATCTGTAGAACGGTTTTTAAGCTCTCCTTTAGAATTTCGGTTATAATTCTATTCAGAAGGAGGGCTTTTTATGTTAGAAACAATGTTGGACAGGCACATTATATTCGTGCTTATGGGAATCCTGGCAGCCGTAGGGATTATGAGTAAACTTATTGTCAATGTCGCTTTGAAACGTTTGGTACGTGCAGCGGGAAATATGAATAAAAGTAACCATCCGCTGATGCGCTTGGTACGTGCCAAATTTGAACATGCCAGCATGGTCAGCGACAAGGTGGAGAATGTGAGAGTATTTGTGGACAAATACCTTTACGAGTACAAGGTGTTTGGGCTTCGGATTCACAGTTGGAGACGAATGGAGAAAGCTTCCGCAGGATTATGTCTGTTAGCCGGGGCAGGAGGAGCAGGGATCGAATACGTCATTAACGGAATGAGTGACTTGGTGTGGAAGACAGGGGCAGTCGGAGGCGGGCTTGCCGCGTTTGTATATCTGGTACATCTTCTGACGGATGAAAAGTACCAGATGGAGGCAATCCGGAATTACATGGTGGATTTTTTGGAAAATGTCTGCCGGCACAGATTCGAGAAGTCTTATCAGAAGGAAATTAAAGTATTGTCCAAGGACGGAGCGTCCGGAGAGTTTGGAGTTATGCCGGCGGAGGCGCAAGAAAATGCAAAAGAGGCATATGCGGTGAGAAAAAAAGAGACGGCAGAAGATTTGTTTGCAGTGAGAAATCTCGAGCAGGCGGATGAGAGTTTATATGATGCAAAGAGTAAGAGCCGGTCAGGAGAGAGGGAGCATACGTCAAGGAGACAGGGACAATCAGAGGAGCAGCCGTATATGTCAAGGGGACAAGGACAATCAGAGGAGCAGGCGTATGCATCAAGAGGACAGGGACAACCGGATGAGCGGGCATATGCGTCAAGAGGACAGGGACAATTAGAAGAGCGGGCGTATGCATCAAGAGGACAGGGACAACCGGATGAGCAGTTATATGGATCAAGGAACAGCAGACAGCCAGACGATACATATGCACAAAACCGCGGCCGGTCGGACGAAGATTATGCAGTAAGGAAAAGGGAGCCTTCACAGGGCCAGAGTGCGGTCAGTGCGTTTCTTGCGGCAGAATTAAAGGCCGGGGAATCTGTTTTCCGGGTTCAGGAGACGGGGAAGGACGAAGCGGTCAATGCGTTTCGGACGGCTGATTTGAGAGTGGACGAAGTGGCGAACGCGTTCCGGATGTCTGAATCTATTCAAGGTAAAGGGGGCAATGAGTTTCGGACTCAGGAGACAAGGCGAAGAGAAGGATCAAGCGAATTTCGGCCACAGGAAACAGGCAGGAACGAGGGGACAGGGGAGTTTCGGATGCAGGAAACAAGTCAGAACGACGGGATCAGCGCCTTCCGTATGCCGGAAGCAGGGCAGGATGAAGAAGCCGGCGCGCTTCGGACATTGGAAACCGGGCGGAAAGAGTCTGTGGAGATAGAAAAATCAAGAAGCAGGGAGAAACGCAAGGAGAATATCGTGGAGATTCCCGTACCGGAACCAGCCAGAGAATCAATGGATTCGATAGTGATCGAGGCGCCAGAGCCTTCGGAAGCGGCAAGGAATGGACAAGGAAGGCAGGCGCCGCAAAAGGAGCGGGCGGCGAAAAGGGAGAAATCCGTGGAAGAGCTGGATAGGGATGTTGTAATACGGAGGATACTAGAAGAGTTTATGGCTTGATTATAGCCGCCTGATTTGGTAAAATAATAAATGTATAAAAATACCATTAGTGAGCGGCAAATCAATCAAAAACGGTTTTCCGCATAATAAGGAAGGAGCCTTAATATGAGCAGAGTTACATTTGACTATTCTAAAGCAAAGACATTTATCTCAGATCATGAGATTGAATCAATGAAGAAGATTGCAGAGAATGCAAAAGCAGAACTTCTTAGCAGAGAAGGCGCAGGGAATGATTTCCTTGGCTGGATCGATCTTCCTGTAGACTATGATAAGGAAGAGTTTGCAAGGATCAAGGAAGCTGCAAAGAGAATCAAGGGAGATTCGGAGGTTCTTCTTGTGATCGGTATTGGAGGCTCTTATCTTGGTGCAAGGGCGGCGATAGAATTCCTGCGCCACAATTTCTATAATATGGTATCAAAGGAGATTCGCAAGACACCGGAGATTTATTTTGTGGGAAATAGCATCAGCAGCACATATCTGAAGCACTTGGTTGATGTGATCGGGGAGAGAGATTTCTCCGTGAATATTATCTCAAAGTCCGGGACGACGACCGAGCCGGCTATTGCTTTCCGTATCTTCAAGGGAATGTTAGAGAAGAAGTATGGTAAGGAAGGCGCGGCAAAGAGGATCTATGCGACCACCGATAAAGCAAGGGGGGCGCTTAAGAATCTGGCGACAGAGGAAGGATACGAGACCTTTGTTGTTCCGGATGACGTAGGAGGACGTTTCTCAGTATTGACGGCAGTGGGCCTTCTTCCGATTGCTGTCAGCGGCGCTGATATTGATAAGTTGATGGAGGGAGCGGCTGATGCGAGAGAGCATGCCCTCAACGACGGCTATGAGGAGAATGATGCGGTGACGTATGCGGCAGTACGTAATATTCTTCTCCGCAAGGGCAAGGCTATTGAGATTCTTGCAAATTATGAGCCAAGCCTTCACTATGTATCTGAATGGTGGAAACAGCTCTACGGTGAGAGCGAAGGAAAGGATCAGAAAGGAATCTGTCCTGCATCCGTTGACCTTACGACAGACCTTCATTCTATGGGTCAGTTCATTCAGGACGGAAACCGTATTATGTTCGAGACGGTTCTGAATGTGGAAGAGTCTACGGAAGAGATCGTGATCGAGGAAGAGCCTGTTGATCTGGACGGATTGAATTATCTGACAGGAAAGACGGTTGATTTTGTCAATAAGAGCGCTATGAACGGGACTATGCTTGCCCACACGGACGGGAATGTTCCTAACCTGGTTGTTAAGATTCCGAAGCAGGATGAGTTCACATTGGGTCAACTCTTCTATTTCTTTGAGTTTGCCTGCGGCGTGAGCGGGTATATTCTTGGAGTGAATCCATTTAACCAGCCGGGCGTGGAGAGCTATAAGAAGAATATGTTCGCACTTCTTGGAAAGCCGGGATATGAGAAGGAGAGAGAAGAGCTTCTTAAGAGGTTATAATGCGTACATTATATGACAGGCTGGCGGAGTATGGGAACTCGGATTACTATGGTTTCCATATGCCCGGGCATAAGAGAAGAATTAATATGTTAGGGGAAATGCCGGCCTATGCTATTGATATTACGGAGATTGACGGATTCGACGACCTTCACCATGCGGACGGGATTCTTAAGGACGCTCAGGAACGTGCGGCGAAGGTGTACCATGGAGAAGAGACTCATTTCCTTATTAATGGGAGCAGCGTAGGAATCCTAAGCGCAATTGCTGGCGTGACCAGAAGAGGTGATACCGTGCTTGTGGCAAGAAATTGCCACAAGTCCGTGTATCATGCCATAGAGATGAATGGATTGAACCCGGTGTATTTGACACCGGGATTTCATGCGTCTATGCGGATGAATATGGAGGTCTCGGCGGAGGACGTCAGGATAGCTTTGGAGAAGAATACGAACATCAGAGCAGTTGTAATTGTGTCTCCGACCTATGAGGGTGTGGTATCGGATGTGGCGGCCATATCAAAGGCGGTCCATGAGAAAGGAATACCGCTTATTGTTGATGAAGCCCATGGAGCACATTTCGGTTTTCATCCGTATTTTCCAAAGAATTCTAACGAGAAAGAGGCGGATATCGTTATCCACAGCCTGCATAAGACGCTGCCGTCGCTGACTCAGACTGCGCTTCTGCATATGAACGGCAGCCTGATCGGGCGTGAGAAGGTCCGCAGATATCTCCATATGCTTCAAAGCAGCAGTCCGTCTTATGTGTTGATGGCGAGTATTGATTCCTGCATGGATCTGTTGGAAAGACGCAGGGAGGAATTGTTCGACCCGTATGCAAAAGAGCTTTCCCGGCTGCGGGAGGAGCTTTCGGGGCTGGAAAGACTGGAATTAGTTGAAACAAAGAGATATGACCCTTCAAAGTTGGTAATTGCTGCCGGGACGACAGGGATTACCGGACGACAGATGTATCAGATCCTGAGGGAAAGATATCATATTCAGATGGAGATGGCGGCCGGAGGGTATGTCCTCGGCATGACGTCGGTTGGGGATGCGCCGGAAGGATTTCGTAGGCTGTCCTGCGCCTTGAGGGAGATTGACGGTGGAATAAAAGCGCCGGAAAGTCTTCGGGTAAGGACAAATATTCCTTGCCTTCCTAAGCCTGATGTGGTATATAATAGTTCGGAAATACAAGAGATGCTGGAACAGTCCTGCAATTCTTTGGCAGGCCGGACGCAATACCGTCCGTGGAGGGATTGTGTGGGATATGTATCTGCAGAGTATGCGTATCTGTATCCCCCGGGAATTCCTTTAATTGTTCCGGGAGAAAGGGTATCGCAAGAGGCGGCAGATGTGTTACAATGGTATTATGAGATGGGATTTTCGATTGAAGGTATGAAGAGGGATTCTTATATTGAGGTTTTAGAGCATGAATAAGATCTACTATATGATGGGAAAAAGTTCTTCCGGAAAGGATACGTTGCAAAAAGAGCTCAAAGAGGCGCTGCCCGGGCTTCGTACCATAACGCCTTATACTACAAGGCCAAGGCGGGATGGAGAACGAGATGGGATGGAATACTTTTTTGTGTCGGAGGATACATTAAATATATTTGAGCGGCAGGGCAGGGTGATAGAGCAGCGGGCATATAATACGGTTCATGGAATATGGAGATATGCAACGGTTGACGACGGACAGGTAGATCTTGAGGATGCGGATTATCTTGTGATTGGGACGCTGGAATCTTATTGCAGGATGAGGGAATACTATGGAGAGAAGAACGTTGTTCCGCTTTATATAGAAGTGGAGGACGCAGAACGGCTGAGACGTGCGATCAGGCGGGAGGAGGAACGGAAGATTCCGGATTATAAAGAACTCTGCAGGAGATTTCTTGCAGATTCAGAGGATTATTCCGAAGAGAACCTCATAAAGCATGGGATTGTCAAAAGAATCCTAAATCATGACGGAACAAGATGCTTAGAAGAGATTATAGGGGAAATGCAACATGGGAAGCTTTAAAGATGTGGTAGGCCACAAAGACATTATTAATTATATCAAGAATTCTGTAAAGATGGATCAGGTATCCCACGCATACATTATGAACGGAGAGCGGGGCGCCGGAAAGAAGATGCTGGCATATCTTTTCGCAATGACGCTTTTGTGTGAAAAGGGGGGACCGGAGCCTTGCAATACCTGTCACTCCTGCCGTCAGGCTGAGACCGGCAATCATCCGGATATTATCAGAGTCACTCACGAGAAGCCGAATTCGATCAGTGTGGACGATATCCGGGAGCAGGTCAATAATACTATCATGATAAAGCCTTACCAGGGTCCGTATAAGGTCTATATTATCGATCATGCAGATCTGATGACTACGCAGGCACAGAACGCGCTGCTTAAGACGATTGAGGAGCCGCCTCAGTACGCTGTGATCATGCTGCTGACAGAGAATGCAGAGCTTCTCCTTCCTACGATCAATTCCAGATGCGTTATGCTGAGGCTTCGCTATATTAAGGATAAACTGATCAAAAAGTATTTGATGGAGATCCTCAAGATACCGGATTATAAGGCGGATCTGTGTACTGCGTTCGCACAGGGCAATATGGGACATGCTATCATGCTGGCGAACTCAGAACACTTCAACGAGATCCGTGAGGAAGCAGTCCATCTGCTTAAGCATGTTCATGAGATGGAGCTGAGCGAGATTGTTCAGGCGGTGAACGGTATTACGGCATTCAAATTAGAGATTACGGACTATCTTGACGTCCTCATGGTATGGTATCGTGACGTTTTGTTATACAAGGCCACGAAGGATATGGATACGGTCGTGTTTAAAGATCAGATCGATAATATCCGGGAGCAGGCGAGGAAGAGTTCTTATGAGGGGATTCAGCTTATCATCAGCAGTATTGATAAGGCGAAGACGAGGCTTAAGGCGAACGTGAATTTTGATCTGGTCATGGAGCTGTTGTTCCTGACAATGAAGGAGAATTAATAGTATGACAAGAGTAATAGGAGTAAGGTTCCGTCCGGCGGGAAAGATTTATTTCTTTGCGCCTGGTAAGTATGAGATCAATACGGGGGATAAGGTGATCGTTGAGACGGCCAGAGGCGTGGAGTTCGGTTCGGTGGTCACGGGTCCGAAGGACGTGGAGGACGACAAGATTACGCAGCCGCTGAAGTCTGTGATCCGCATTGCGACGCAGGATGATATCCGTAAGGAAGAGAAGAACCGTGAGAAGGAGAAGGAGGCGTTTTCCATCTGCCTTGAGAAGATCCGAAAGCATGGGCTTGAGATGAAGCTGATCGACGCGGAGTATACATTTGACAATAACAAGGTACTTTTCTATTTTACTGCGGACGGGCGGATTGATTTCCGGGAGCTTGTGAAGGATCTGGCGAGCGTATTCAGGACCAGAATTGAGTTGAGACAGATCGGTGTTAGAGATGAGACGAAGATCCGCGGCGGGATAGGGATATGCGGACGTCCGTTGTGCTGTAATACGTATCTGACGGAATTCGCGCCGGTGTCTATCAAGATGGCTAAGGAGCAGAATCTGTCTCTGAATCCGTCTAAGATTTCGGGAGTCTGCGGCAGGCTGATGTGCTGCCTGACGAACGAGGAGGAGACTTATGAAGAACTGAACAGCCGCCTGCCGTCTAACGGCGACCGTGTAACAACGCCGGACGGGCTGAAAGGAGATGTGCAGTCGGTCAATGTGCTGCGGCAGCTTGTGAAGGTTATTGTGACGCTCGATAACGACGAGAAGGAGATCCGGGAGTATAAGGCGAAGGAACTTCGGTTTAAGTCAAGACGCAAGAAGAAGGATATGAGACTGTCACGGGAGGAGATGGCGGAGCTTAAAGCGCTGGAAGAGAAGAATGCGGCATCGAAGCTGGATGATGAATGATGAGTTATGGATGATTTGAAGAGCAGATATATAAAAGAAGGAGAACGCTTGGACGACCTGCAGATCAAGGGGTATGGAATCATACAGACCCCGGGGAGATTCTGTTTCGGGATGGATGCGGTTCTCCTGTCTTCTTTTGCAAAGGTAAAGAAGCAGGAACGGGCTTTGGATCTTGGTACGGGTACCGGGATCCTGCCGATTCTGTTGGAAGCGAAGAACGAAGGGGCGCATTATACCGGGCTTGAGATCCAGAAGGAGAGCGTTGACATGGCGCGCAGGAGCGTGATGTATAATGGGCTTGAGGATAAGGTTGACGTGGCGGAGGGGGATATACGGATTGCGTCGGAGATTTTCGGGGCGTCTTCTTTTCAGGTTATTACCGTGAATCCGCCGTATATGATCGGGGACCATGGGATTAGAAATGAGAAGGAAGCGTTGTATATCGCAAGGCATGAGGCCTTGTGTACGCTGGATGATGTGCTTAGGGAGAGCGCAAGGCTTCTGACCCCGAAGGGAAGGTTTTATATGGTCCACAGGCCGTTCCGTCTGCCGGAGATATTGGCGAAGATGTCTGCAAACAGGATTGAGCCTAAGCGGATGAGGCTGGTACATCCGTATGTTGACAAGGAACCTAATTTGGTGCTGGTGGAAGGGCTTAGGGGAGGGAATCCGCGGATGAAGGTAGAGCCTCCGTTGGTGGTGTATGAAAGAGACGGGAGTTATACGGAGGAATTGCTGCGGATTTATGCTGGCAGATGAAAGGAGATTACCATGCCGGGAATATTATATCTATGTGCAACGCCGATTGGCAATCTGGAGGATATGACGTTTCGCTGCATCCGGGTTCTGAAAGAAGCGGACTTGATTGCTGCGGAGGATACTCGTAACAGCATTAAGCTTCTCAATCATTTTGACATTAAGACTTCTATGACTAGTTACCATGAGTACAATAAGATAGAGAAGGGGAGGAAACTGGTGGAGCGGCTTCTTTGCGGCGAGAATATTGCGCTGATTACGGATGCGGGAACTCCGGGGATTTCGGATCCCGGCGAGGAGCTGGTACGGATGTGCCGCGAGGCGGGAGTTACCGTGACGGCGGTTCCGGGGCCTGCGGCATGCATTACCGCTCTTACTATATCCGGGCTGCCGGCCAGACGGTTTGCGTTTGAGGCGTTTCTTCCGACAGATAAGAAAGAGCGTCAGGAGATTCTTGAGGAAATGAAAAAGGAGACCCGGACGATGGTGCTGTATGAAGCGCCTCACAGGCTGGTGCGTACATTGGAGCTGCTTTTTGAAACTCTCGGGAACAGAAGAACAAGTGTCTGTCGTGAATTGACGAAGAAGCATGAGACCGTGTTTGCATCAAACCTTAAAGATGCGGTAAAGTATTATGAGGCTCATGAGCCGAAAGGGGAATGTGTCATCGTCATAGAAGGAAAAAGCCGGGAGGAAGTCCGCGCCGGCGAGAGGGCTCAATGGGAGAAAATGAGTATTGAGGACCATATGGAATTTTATATGAACGAGGGTATGGAAAAGAAGGACGCTATGAAGCGGGTAGCAAAAGACCGGGGGGTTAGTAAGAGGGAGATTTATCAGGCGTTGCTGCCGTAGTTTGAGGCAGCCAAAATCTGCTGTTTTTGGTGAGATTTGGCAGATTGCAGGGGATTAATAGGCCGCAGGGACCGTTGGCAGGGAGTCACTTGGTCAACTTGTATAGTATTTCGTAAAAAAATTGTTCAACTTGGGTATACCCGAAACTGAACTTTTTTTATATACTTTTTATTAAAGCAAGACGGTATCACAGATACAAGAATATTTTTTTTCAAATGGAGGAAACCCAAAATGGCAAGTTTATCATTAAAACACATTAATAAGACATATCCGAATGGATTTGAAGCTGTAAAAGACTTCAACCTTGAGATTGAAGATAAGGAATTCGTCATCTTCGTAGGCCCTTCAGGATGTGGTAAGTCAACGACACTTCGTATGGTAGCCGGTCTGGAAGATATCTCATCAGGAGAATTATGGATTGGGGATAAGATGGTCAACGATGTTGAGCCTAAGGATAGAGATATCGCGATGGTATTCCAGAACTACGCTTTGTATCCGCATATGACAGTTTATGACAACATGGCTTTTGGTCTGAAACTGAGAAAAGTTCCAAAAGATCAGATTGATAAGATGGTACGTGAAGCAGCTAAGATTCTTGACTTGGAAGCATTGTTAGACCGTAAGCCGAAGGCTCTTTCCGGTGGTCAGAGACAGCGTGTTGCTATGGGACGTGCAATCGTTCGTAATCCTAAGGTATTCCTTATGGATGAGCCTCTTTCAAACTTGGATGCTAAGCTGCGTGGACAGATGCGTATTGAGATTTCCAAACTGCATCAGAGATTGGGAACAACGATCATCTACGTAACACATGACCAGACAGAGGCTATGACGCTTGGTACCAGAATCGTAGTTATGAGCGCAGGTATTGTTCAGCAGGTTGATACTCCTCAGACGTTGTATGATCGTCCGTGCAACCTGTTCGTAGCAGGATTTATCGGATCACCGCAGATGAACTTTGTAGACGCTAAGTGTAAGGTCAACGGCAAGAAGGTAGCTCTTATTGCAGGACCTGCATCAATCGAGCTTCCGGAAGCAAAGGCTAAGAAGCTGATTGACGGCGGATATGACGGAAAGACTGTTGTACTTGGTATCCGTCCGGAAGATGTACATGATGAGCCTGATTTCCTTGCTAAGTCTCCTAACACAATTATCGAAGCTACGATTCGTGTATACGAGATGCTTGGTGCGGAAGTTTACTTACACTTTGATTACGAGGGATCTACTATGACGGCAAGAGTTGATCCAAGAACGGCTGCAAGAACAGGCGATACCGTTAAGTTTGCTTTGGATGCTGACAGAATCCATGTATTTGATAAAGAGACAGAGAACACAATTACAAACTAGTTTTGCTGACAAGGGAGCCAGACACCGGTGGGTGTCTGGCTTTTTAGTGGCATAGCCTGTACATTCCGTCTATCCTGTGATAAAATAAAGCGTATGCTCATCAAAGAACAGGAGGGAAATCCAGTGTTATCGAATCAGATATTACATAAAGCAGTACAGGATATTAAGAGAATTACCGGATTGGAATGTGCAATATGGGATATGAAGGGAATTTGCCTCGTTATGACGAACGAGAGGATGACCGGACTTGACGGGGCTGTTGCAATATTTTGCGAGGCGGCGCCTACCGTAGCAGCGGAAGAGCTTCTTTTTCGTATAGAGAAAGATACGGGGATGTTTCTTGTACATGACGATGAAGATCCTTGTTATGTCCTTGTGCTGAAGGGGGGATGCCCGCAGATGGAGATGGCGGGCAGGCTTGGAGTCAGTCAGTTGGAGAATCTGTTGTTTGCATATAAGGAGAAGATGGACAAGAACCGTTTTATTCAGAATCTGATTCTGGATAATATGCTTCTGGTGGATGTTTATAATCAGGCAAAAAAGATGAAGATTCCTGTAGAACTCAGGAGGGCGGTATTTCTGGTCGAGTCGAAGAATGAAGGGGAGAACCTGATTCTTGAAACATTGAAAGGGTTATATGCGACCGGCACGAAGGATTTTGTGACGGCTGTGGATGAGAAGCATGTGATCCTTGTCAGAGCTTTGGAGATTACCGACGATTATCAGCAGCTTGAGCAGATTGCACGGGAACTGGTGGATACGCTGAATATGGAGGCGATGGTCAGCGTGAGGATCGCATACGGAACCATTATCAGCGAGTTAAAGGATGTGTCCAAGTCTTATAAGGAGGCAGGCATGGCTCTGGAAGTGGGACGGGTTTTCTATGCGGATAAGAATATTCTTGCATACAATGAGCTTGGGATCGGACGGCTGATACATCAGCTTCCGGCGTCTCTGTGCGGCATGTTCCTTAACGAGGTGTTCGAGGGAAATACGGCGGATCAGTTTGAGGATGAGGAATTAATTACCGTATATACATTTTTTGATAATAACCTGAATATTTCCGAGACGGCAAGACAGCTCTATGTCCATCGGAATACGCTGGTGTACAGGCTTGAAAAGATACAGAAGAGGACGGGGCTGGACGTGAGGGTCTTTGAGGATGCGCTGACATTCAAGATTGCTATGATGGTGGCGGATCATATGAAGTATATGAAGAATTCTGTCATACACAGATAGTATTGTGCTGCGTACATTACGGGCAGGAATCATACGGTTTTACAAGCCGGGAGATATTATATAGATCAGGAGGAGACGAAGGTATGGTGAAGTTATACGAAAAGGGCGTCTATCTGTTAAACGGAACAGAGATTGTGGAAGATGCCCATGAGATAAAGGCAAGGACAGGGCGGGAGATATCTTTTGAGGAGGCGGCGAAGGAGACGATGGCATATCGTATTCTGGCTGACCACAATACATCCGGTAATATGGAGCGGCTTCAGATTAAGTTTGATAAGCTGACCTCCCATGATATTACATTTGTAGGGATTATTCAGACAGCCAGAGCATCGGGACTTGAGCGGTTTCCGATTCCATATGTGCTGACCAATTGCCATAATTCTTTATGTGCGGTAGGCGGAACCATCAATGAGGATGACCACATGTTTGGGCTTACCTGTGCGAAGAGATACGGCGGTGTATATGTGCCGCCGCATCAGGCGGTCATTCATCAATATGCGAGGGAGATGCTTGCAGGCGGAGGCAGGATGATACTGGGTTCTGACAGCCACACGCGTTATGGGGCGCTGGGAACCATGGCAATGGGCGAGGGCGGACCGGAGCTTGTGAAGCAGTTATTGAATAAGACATATGACATTAAGATGCCTGGAGTGGTAGGAATCTATCTTGACGGCGAACCGATGAAGGGCGTCGGGCCTCAGGATGTGGCGCTTGCGATTATCGGGGCTACATTTGGCAATGGCTATGTGAATAATAAGGTTATGGAGTTTGTGGGACCCGGCGTGGAGAAGCTGAGCGCAGACTTCCGTATCGGAATCGACGTTATGACGACGGAGACCACCTGTCTATCCTCAATTTGGAGGACGGATGAGAAGATCAGAGAATTTTTTGAGATTCATGGAAGACCGGAAGATTATAAGGAATTGAATCCCGGGGCCGCAGCTTATTACGACGGTATGGTATATGTGAACTTAAGCGAGATTAAGCCAATGATTGCGATGCCGTTCCATCCGTCCAATGTCTATACGATTGATGAGGTAAATGCAAACTTAAAGGATGTGCTTCACGATGTTGAGCAGAAGGCGCTGGTAAGTCTTGACGGCGCTGTGGACTATACTCTGCAGGATAAGGTCGTGAACGGAAAACTATATGTTGAGCAGGGAATTATTGCGGGATGTGCCGGCGGCGGATTTGAAAATATTTGTGCGGCCGCGGATATTATTCGGGGACGTTACATCGGGGCAGATGAATTTACGTTCAGCGTGTATCCGGCAAGTACCCCGATTTATATGGAGTTAGTTAAGAATGGGGCGGTTGCGGATCTGATGCAGGCGGGGACTATCGTGAAGACGGCGTTCTGCGGGCCGTGTTTCGGCGCGGGAGATACCCCGGCGAACAATGCGTTTTCTATCCGCCACTCTACACGGAATTTCCCGAACCGTGAAGGCTCTAAACTGCAGAGCGGGCAGATCGCGTCGGTTGCGCTTATGGACGCGCGTTCTATTGCCGCGACGGCGGCGAATAAGGGATTCCTGACGCCGGCAACTGCTATTGATGTGGAATATACGGGAAGAAAGTACCATTTCGATCAGAAGATCTATGCGAACCGTGTGTTTGACAGCAGGGGAGAGGCGGATCCGTCTGTTGAGATCAAGTTCGGCCCTAATATTAAGGATTGGCCTAAGATGTCGGCTCTGCCGGAGAATTTGCTTCTGAAAGTGGTGTCTGAGATCCATGATCCGGTGACGACAACGGACGAATTAATTCCTTCAGGGGAGACTTCTTCTTACCGTTCGAACCCGCTGGGGCTGGCAGAGTTTGCGTTATCCAGAAAGGATCCGGCCTATGTGGAGCGTGCGAAGGCAGTTCAGAAGGCGCAGAAAGCAATCGAGGCGGATCAGTGTCCTGTCGAGGTGTTTGCAGAGCTTAAGCCTGTGATGGAGAAGATCCATGAAAGCTATCCGGATGTCGGCCGAGGGAACCTTGGGATCGGAAGCGCCATATTTGCCGTAAAACCGGGAGACGGTTCGGCGAGAGAGCAGGCGGCGTCCTGTCAGAAGGTTCTTGGAGGATGGGCGAATATTGCCAATGAATATGCGACAAAGCGTTATCGCTCGAATTTGATTAACTGGGGTATGCTTCCGTTTATTACGGAGGAGAACCATGAGCGGCTCAGCTTTGGAAACGGCGATTATGTGTTTGTACCGGAGATTAAAAAAGCCGTGGAAGAGAAATACACGGACGTCAGGGCCTATGTGGTCGGAGCCGGGGATGCGTGGAAGGAAATTACTCTGAAGCTTGGCGATATGACTGAGGTGGAGCGTGAAATTATCAGAAAGGGATGTCTGATTAACTATTACAAATAATTTTTTTGAGGGAGGCTGCAACAGCGGCCCCCTTTTTTGACTCTTATATATGAAAGGAATCATCGATCGGTTTCAAGCAGGGAGGAGAAGATATGAGATGCGACACGAAGACATTTGCGCAAATGTATGGGACGGTCTATAAGGACCTATACCGGTTTGCCCTGTGTATGATGAGGAATCCGCAGGATGCGGAGGATGCAGTAAGCGAGGCAGTGGTGGCGGCTTATGAGAATATTGGGAAACTTAAGAAGGAAGATGCTTTCAAGAGCTGGATATTTACGATTTTATCGAACATCTGTAAGAAGAAGTGGAGGCAGGCGGCGAGAGAAGAGATGCGTTCCGGCGAGGAGGAGTTTCTGACGAGTTCTGTTGATGAGCCGGATATGGGGCTGGCTGTGGATGTGAGAAAAGCGTTTTTTCTTTTGGAGGAAGAAGAGCAGTCGATCATAGGGATGTCTGTTTTCGGGGGATATAACAGTCAGGAGATAGGAACTATACTGAAGTTGAACCCGAATACCGTGCGGTCGAAGAGAAGCCGTGCACTGCAGAAGATGGAATGTGTATTGAGATGAGTCAAAGGAGGCGGCTGTATGGATAAGAGAGATCAGGATATATTGAATCAGGTCAGGAAGAAGACGGCGGATGTAGAAGTGCCAAAGAGCCTTGAGCCGGATAATATCCGGAGAATGTTGGAAGAGAAGGAAAAGGCGGATTCGGGAAAAGGCCGGAAAAGAAGATGGGGAATCAGGCAGACGAGCGCACTTGCAGCGGCATGTCTGGTGGTTGTTGTAGGATTCGTGGCATGGGATGCAGCGGAGTCCGGAGGTGGGAAGTTCGGTATGACGGATAAGAAGACGCTGTCCGGCGGCGGTTCTGCGGACCGGATAGAGATTAGCGACAGTAAGACGATCGCTCAGGCAGAGAGTTACGAGCAGATATTTGATTATTATGAAGCGTATAAGGAGCAGATGGAAAAAGAGCAGATGTCTTACAAGATGGACAGCGCTGATATGGGGCGGGAAATGATTGCCGAAAGCGCCGAGGGCAGCGAGATGAATGGGAGTGCAGGCGGAGCGATGTCTTCCGGTAAGGAGGCTGCAGCCGCTGAGGAGTCTGCGGACATGGAGATAGCAGAGCTGGCAGACACGGCGGAAGCGGGCTATTCCCAGACGAATGTCCGGCAGGAAGGCGTGGATGAGGCTGACGTCGCGAAGACGGACGGAAGATATTTGTATGTTCTTGAGGATAGCGGAAAAGAGATCGCCGTTGTTGATACGAAGGATCAGGGTATGAAGAAGGCTGCCTCCGTAGAGGTGGGCGACGATTTATATATTCACGAATTCTATGTTGTGCCGGATATGAAGAAGATGGTGGTGGTCTGCGGACAGAATGAGGCGGGAGATATGGATCCTTTTTATACGGATAGGGGTATTGGAAACAGCGGCTCTACTATAGCGGTTACCTATGATATCCAAAACCCGGAGAAACCGGAGGAGAAAGGGAGAGTGACCCAGAGCGGTAATTATAGTTCGTCAAGAATGGCGAACGGTTATCTTTATCTGTTCAGTGAGGTTCATATCTGGGGCGAGGTGGTTCAGAACGAACCGAGGACGTACGTGCCTCTGATTAATGGAGAACCAGTCGCGGAGAAGAATATTTATCTTCCGCCGGTTAAACAGGCGAATATGTACGAGGTAATCACGTCCGTAGATCTAAAGAATCCGAATAAGACGAAGGACAGCAAGGCTATTTTCTCAAAGGGCGGGCAGATCTATGTAAGTAATAAGAATATTTATTTCTATGAGACGGAATGGGGATATTGGAACGGATGCGTTACGACGATTAGGAAAGTCGCGTACAAGGATGGAGCGTTGGAGGCCAAAGCTCAGGGCAAATTCGACGGCTATCTGAATGATTCCTTTTCAATTGATGAATATGAAGGGAACCTCAGGGTAGTTACCACGGACGACGATACCAATTCTGTGTATGTGCTTAACGGAGAGTTAGAGGAGATCGGGGCGATTGAGAACCTGGCGAAGGATGAGAGGATCTATTCTGCACGGTTTATGGGAGACACGGGATATTTTGTCACGTTCCGCGAGACGGATCCGCTGTTCAGTGTGGATCTCTCCGATCCGGAGAATCCGAAGATTGTCGGGGAGCTTAAGATACCGGGATTCTCAGAGTACCTTCATTTCTATGGGGAGGATCGGCTTCTGGGGATTGGCATGAATGTAGATGAGAAGACGATGACGACGGACGGCGTTAAGATTACGATGTTCGATATCTCTGATAAGACGGATGTGAAGGAGAAGGACACGTATGTACTGAAAAATGTGTACAGTACGGATGTTGCTTACGACTATAAGGCGGCGTTGGTTGACTGGAAACGGAATATTATCGGTTTCTCCGGTTATACGGAGGGCGGACAGAGGTATTTTGTTTTCGGGTATGATGAGGATAAGGGATTTATCTGTAATATGGAAGAAGATATTAATGGAAACGGAATGAGAATTCCGAGAGGTATTTATATAGAAGAAACATTGTATGTGATTCAGGGAAATATTATTGAGGCGTACAGCCTGAAGGACTATAAGAAGGTAGACGACCTGATCCTGTGATAGGGATTCAAAAAGGAAGCTCCCGCAGCGGGGGGCTTCCTTTTTGGGTATTGTATGAAAAGGGTTTATCCTAGGACTGCATTATATTCAGCCGTGACCGAAGAATCGGTCCTGTGATGACAGCCAGAATAATCTTGGCAGTATCTCCGGGGAGATAGGGAATTACACCGATGGACAGCGCCGCTGTGAAAGGGATCTCCATCTGGTATGCCAGCCATGCGGTTCCGAAGATGTAGGTAACGGCAGTTGCGAGAACCATACCGGCCGTAATCAGTAAACGTTTGTCCGGAAAACGGCCTACAAAGAACCCGGCGATGATGGTCATGAAGATAAAGCCCACAAGGTATCCGCCGGTTGGACCGGCAATCTTGCCCAACCCGCCTGCAAAACCGGAGAAAACCGGCAGTCCGGCGGCGCCAAGCAGGAGGTAAACGAGAAAGCTAATCGTGGCGTCTTTCCAACCAAGAACGTAGATGCTGATTAGGAGAACCAGATTCGTAAGCGAGATCGGTACGGGGCTGACTGGAATCGGAATGGCGAACGGTGCGAGTATACAGGTAACGGCTGTCACCATTGCGATCAGTACAAGCCGGCGGGTGGTAAAATGCCCGGAGGTGTTGCCTGGGGTTGTAGTTGTAAGATTTTTCATAGTATTTTGCTGCTTTGATGCGGCAGCATAGCTCCTTTCATATGTAGAGTTACAGGGTTCCTGTATAGGAAATTATATGGGAAAAAAAGCTATTTGTCAACTTAAAAATTTATCAGGTTTACAATCTGAGTTAATAAGAATTGTGTGAATTGTATAAAATAATTATAAGAAACTGATAACTATAACAGCATAATCAAATAATAAATTAAAATACAAAAAAATATATAATAGTATTGACAAATAAAAAGAGAAGTGATATTATATAACCAATCCAAAGGAAATATCCAATTAGAGATAACAGTTTTGGAAATCATTTAGTAAAGGGGGCTTAATCCATTGGACAACGTAAATGAAACAATAACTCAATATGTCAGTGGTATGGCAGATGAAGGTTCCCAGAGAATAAGCCTTGACTATAGAGGAAAGATATAAGCCGGTATATGGATGAGATAAAGAAGTCGGAGAGAAAAATGAGCCGGACAGAGAATATGATTTACATTTGCAGGCATATTGAAAAAAATACCACGTTATAGTTCGGGAAGATTTAGAATATGTTAGAATATGTCGACTGAGGACATTAGCTAACGCAATTTATACCAGAGGGGTAGCGCCATTAATTCCGAAGAGGATATATATGGGATAAGAAGGGTATAAGGAGAGTGGCTGGGAGCCGGTAATCAAGAGAGAATCCTCCGCTTTATATATGTATATAATAAAATTTCATAGAGATTAAGGCTGCTGTAGCGATATGGCAGCCTTATTTGTGCGGAAATGTATTGTCTCATTGGGGGAGGTATGGCATATCTTAATAGTAGGGGAAAAAGAGTTGTGTTTTTTGACAATTTTATTCGTATATTTTTGACATTGTACATGGCGTATGATAGAATGATAAACGTAAAAGTGTAGAATATTGCAGTTTTAACAAATTTTTTGAGGTGAGAAGTTTGGATAAATATGAATATAGGGTGAAAACAGAGCAGATGCAGGAGCATATGGAGAAGAAGCAGTATAAGAAGGCAATGGAGATTGCCGATACGATTGACTGGCGTAGGGTCAAGAATGTTTCTACTCTTAATACAGTAAGTGAAATCTATGAATATAACGGCGAATACCAAAAGAGCCGGGATATTTTATTTGTTGCGTTCGACAGGTCTCCGGGGAGCAGGAAGATCGCGTATCGACTGGGGCTTCTGGCTCTGAGGATTGGTGATATTGAAGAGGCTGCGGATTGTTATGAGGAGTTTGTAAAGCTGGCTCCGAAGGATCCGAATCAGTATATATTAAAGTACAAGATTTTGAGGGCTCAGGGTGCGCCGCTGAGCGACCAGATTGCTGCGCTTGAGGATTTTAAGAAGGCGGAATATATCGAAAAATGGGCGTATGAGCTGGCGCGGCTGTACCATGAGGCGGGTATGACGGCGGAGTGTTTGGAGGAGTGCGACGACCTGATCCTGTGGTTCAGCGAGGGCAGGTATGTCTATCAGGCTATGGAGCTTAAGCTGCAGTATAAGCCGTTGACTCCGCTTCAACAGGAGAAGTATGATTCACGTCCGGGCGCGTCCAGAAAGAGCCGTCCGGTGAAGCGCAATACTACTGCGAAACCGCCGGTTCCGTTGGAGGAAGTGATCCGAGGGGAGGCTCCGGTCAGGAAAGAGGTACTTCGGAGAGTGACTGAGACGGCTTTAAAGGCAGATCAGGAGGCATTAGAGGCTGAGGATGCGGCGGAGGAAAAGAATGAACCTGACCAGACAGAAGGTTCCGGCAGGCAGAATACGTCAAAGCTTGGAAAGACTCAATCTATCTCTAAGGTTGTGAAGGGCGCGACGCTTCAGGAGGCGCTTGCAAATGGGATGGCATTGGCTAATGGTATCCGAAGTGTGGAGAAGACGGTTGCAAAGGTGAAAGAAGGAATTCGTCAGGTTACCGGTCAGATACATATGGAGGCGCTTGTAGAGAAGCGGGGAGCAGAAGGCAAAAAGGAGGAGCCTGTACCGAAGAAGGAGCAGGCTCAGTTGGAGGTAAAAGAAGAGAAGAAGGAAGCGGCGGCCCCGGCTCCGGCTCGTCCTGCGGGAGCAGGCAGAACTGCGAGGAAACCGGCTCCAAAGCCGTTGGATAAGAAGACGGATGCACTTAGAGTTACCGGACAGATGCGGATTGAGGAGATTTTGCAGGAGTGGGAGGCAAAACAGAAGGCTAATGCGGAGGCTATTGAGCGTCAGAGAGAGGAAGACGATGAGAGGCTTCGCAGGGAGCGGGATGAGATCGGTCTGCGTAAGGAGCTGGAACGCCGTGAGGCAGAGAGAAAAGCGGCCGAGGAGAAGAAGGCTTTAGAGGCAGGCGCGACCCAGAGAATTACACCGGAAGGTTTACAGAAACTTGCAGAGAAGGAAGCTTTAAGAAGGGCGGCGGAGAGGAAAGCGGCCGAGGAAGCGGCTGCACGAAAGGCGGCGGAAGAGGAGGCTGCAAGGAAGGCGGAGGAAGAAGAGGCTGCCCGTAAGCTGGCGGCGGAGGAAGCTGCAAGGAAGGCGGCAGCCGAGGAAGCTGCAAGGAAGGCAGCGGCCGAAGAAGCTATAAGAAAAGCAGCGGAAAAAGAAGCTGCAAAGAGGGCGGCGGAAGAAGAGGCCGCAAGAAAGGCGGCGGAGGAAGAAGCTGCGAAGAGGGCGGAAGAAGAGGCCGCGAGAAAAGCGGCGGAAGAAGAAGCCATAAGAAAAGCAGAGGACGAGGAGGCTGCGCGAAAGGCAGCGGAAGAAGAGGCCGCGAGAAAAGCAGCCGAGGAAGAAGCCGTGCAAAAGGCAGCCGGGGAAGAAGCTGTGCGTCAGCAAGAGGAGGCCGCAAGAAAAGCGGCGGAGGAAGAAGCCGCGCGAAAGGCAGCGGAAGAGAGAGCCGCACGGGAGTTTGCAAGAAGGGCGGCCGAGGTGAAAGCTGCGGAAGAAGTAGTGAGAAAGGCAGCGGAGGCGGAAGCTGCAAGGAAGGCGGCGGAGGCAGAAGCAGTAAAGAAAGCGTCCGGGGAGGATGATGCAAAGAAAGCAGCGGATTCAGAAGCCGTAAGAAAGGCAATACAGGAAGAGGCCGCGAGGATCGCAGTAGAAGAAGAGGCCGCAAGAAAGGCTGCAAAAGAGGATGCCGCACGGAAAGCGTTGAAGGAAGCAGAGCTTCGCAAAGCTATAAAGGAAGCCGCGAAAAAGTCGGAAGAAGCACAGAGAGCCGCAAAAGAAGAAGCAGTGCGTAAGGCAGCGGAGGAAGAAACTGTAAGAAAAGCTGCAAAAGAAGAAGGGGATAAAGCCGGAGACAAGAGTAAGGCTGCAAAGAAGAAGGTTAAGCAGACGACGAAGGAAAATATTGCCGCGGAGCTGCATGAAGAAAAGATTGTTATTGCCGCGGGCGGGAAGACGCAGCGAATCCCGGACGATATAGTAAGGCTTATGGAAGAGCTTGGCGGTAATTCCGCTGAATTCGGGGATATGGATATCTTTGGAGAACCGGCTGCGGATGAGAAGTTAATTAGCGAGATCGTTGAGAATAGATATCAGGGTCAGGACGCCGAAGAGGATTTTGACGAAGGCGATTTTGACGAGGAAGATTTCGGCGTAGAAGATTACGGTGATTTTGATATTGAGGATCAGTTGGAAGAGGCAGAAGAAGAGGACGGCTTTGAAGAGGATAATATTGAGGAAGATAGTTTAGAGGAAGAAGCCGGGAATGATATTGAGGAGGAAGACTTTGGAGAGGATAATCCGGAAGTAGATTTTGGAGACGGCTTTGAGGAGGACAATTCAAAAGAAGATAACTTCGAAAAGGAGTCGGAGGATAGCTTTGAGGGAGAGGACTTCGAGGAGGACGAACTAGAGGAAGACTTTGGAGAAGAAGAGGAATTTGCAGAAAGCTTCGGGGAAGAAGAGCTTGAAGAGGGAGACGAAGGATTCGAGGAGGAAGACGAAGACTTCGAGGAAGAAGGTTTTGAGGAGGAAGACGAAGGATTCGAAGAGGAAGAGTTTGGAGAAGACGAAGGATTCGAAGAGGAAGAGTTTGAAGAAGACGAAGGACTCGAGGAAGAAGACTTTGAGGAGGAAGACGAAGGATTCGAAGAGGAAGAGTTTGGAGAAGACGAAGGATTCGAAGAGGAAGAGTTTGAGG
>CAJTOH010000003.1:24105-141910 GCA_910577685.1 uncultured Dorea sp.
GAGGAAGACGAAGGATTCGAGGAAGAAGACTTTGAAGAGGAAGACGAAGGATTCGAGGAAGAAGACTTTGAAGAGGAAGACGAAGGATTCGAGGAAGAAGACTTTGAAGAAGACTCTGAGGAAGATGATTTCGAAGAGGAGGACGATTTCGAGGACGAAGACGATTTCGAAGACGAAGATGATTTCGAAGACGAAGATGATTATGACGAAGCTGATTCGGATGAGGACGAATTCGAGGAAGAGGATTATGAAGACGAGTTTGAGGAGGTAGGAGATTATATTGAGGATTCCGACGCAGATTATGAGGAGGAAGAATTTGCAGAGGAAGAGTTTGAAGAAGACGAATTTGAGGATGATTCTGAGGAAGAGTTTGAAGAAGAGGATTTTGAGGAAGAGCTTGAAGAGGAAGAGTTTGAAGAAGACGATTTTAGCGAAGGAACTCTCGAGATTGAAGAACCTTCGGAGGAAGAGATTCAGGCTAGAATTAAGAAATCCAAAGGCAAAGGCGTTCCGTTTGATACAGGATTTGTCGTTACAGGCCGGTATGATCTGAGTGCGACTAGTGAGATTGGTCTGAAAGCAGGTCTTACGGAAGAGCAGAAGAAGCTGTTCTCTTACTTTGTGCCGGTCAGGGGAATGAGCGAGCAGCTTGTAGAGGTACTGGACAATGATAGAAGAGCCCGTAAAGAAGGAACTTCTAAGACAGGAAATTTATTGGTTATCGGGCGTAAAGGATCCGGAAAGACCGTGCTCGCGGTAGACATTGTAAAGGCTATCCAGAAACAACGGAATCTGAAGCAGGGCAAGGTTGCGATTGTAACAGGGGAGTCACTGAATAAGAAGGAACTGACGAATATTATTCAGAAGCTTCGCGGCGGCGCTATTATTATTGAGAAAGCAGGTAAGCTGAATTCCAGAACGATCAAAGAGCTGAATCATTTGATGGACAAAAAGACAGGAGAGCTTCTCTTTGTATTGGAAGATCAGAGAAAGCCATTGGAACGTATTCTGACTGCAAATCCGGAGTTTAAGAAGAAGTTTACCTCCAGATTGGAGCTTCCGGTGTTCATTAACGATGAGCTTGTGACGTTTGGGCAGACATATGCAAAGGAGAACGGATACAAACTGGATGAGATGGGAATCCTTGCACTGTACAGCAGGATTGATGTGATGCAGAGGGAGGACCATGCCGTATCGGTTGCGGAGGTCAAAGACATTATGGACGAGGCGATCGAACATTCTCAGAAAGCGAATGTTAAGCATCTTGCAAGAAGAGTGTTTGGAAAGAGTACGGATGAATCTGACAGGATTATCCTGAAAGAGGAGGATTTCAGGATTTAGACGTCCCGAGGGCATGAAATCAGGCCGAGATATGCCGGAAATTGTTGAAATTTAGTAAATGCAAAAAGAAAAACAGGGTTTTGACTGGTAAGATTAGTCAAAACCCTTTCTTTTTGTTCCAGTCTAAAGTATAATAATAGTATATATCGCAACAGAATGTGAGGGATGACTATATGGCAGCAAGAAAACCAAAACCATATGAAATCGGTGAACTGGATCATTATCTTTTGGGTCAGGGAAATCATTATGAGATTTATAAAAAGCTCGGCGCCCATAAGGTGAAGAAGGGAAAGAAAGAGGGCGTGTATTTTGCAGTGTGGGCGCCCCATGCACGTTCAGTCTCCGTAGTGGGTGATTTCAACGAGTGGAATATGGAAGCGAATCCGATGGAGAGAGGAGAACCTCTTGGCATATACACCTGTTTTATTCCGGATGTGCAGGAGTATGACTTGTACAAGTTCTGTGTGGAGACTTATCAGGGTGAATTCGTGTTTAAAGCAGATCCATATGGATACTATGCGGAGTTAAGGCCGGGAACAGCGTCGCGGGTTGCTGATCTTACGAAGATCACTTGGACAGACAATGTATGGATGGAGAACCGCAAGACATGGAAACATACTGAGCAGCCAATGTCGATCTATGAGGCACATATCGGTTCGTGGAAGCGTCATCCGGGAAGAGAGGATGATGGATTTTATAATTATCGGGAATTTGCGAAAGAGTGCGTTATGTATCTGAAGGACATGGGATATACGCACGTAGAGTTGATCGGTATCGCGGAGCACCCGTTCGACGGTTCCTGGGGGTATCAGGTTATCGGATATTTTGCGCCGACTTCCAGATATGGGACGCCGGAGGATTTTGCATGGATGATCAATTATTTCCATCGGAATAAGATCGGCGTGATCTTGGATTGGGTTCCGGCGCATTTCCCGAGAGATATCCATGGACTGGCTGATTTTGACGGTACGCCTACTTATGAATATGCGGATCCTAAGAAGGGCGAACACCCTGACTGGGGTACGAAGATTTTTGATTACGGAAAGAATGAAGTACGTAACTTCCTGATTTCTAATGCTTTGTACTGGGTGGAACAATTCCATGTGGATGGATTGAGAGTAGACGCTGTGGCGTCCATGCTTTATTTGGACTATGGGAAGCAGGATGGACAGTGGATTGCTAATAAATACGGCGGCAATAAGAACTTAGAGGCTATTGATTTCTTCAAGCATCTGAATTCGGTGATCCTTGGGCGGAACCCCGGGGCGGTTATGATCGCCGAGGAGTCTACCGCGTGGCCTATGGTTACGGGAAGCGTGGAAGACGATGGTCTTGGGTTCAGCCTGAAATGGAACATGGGCTGGATGCATGATTTTACAGAGTACATGAAGCTTGATCCGTATTTTAGGAAGGATCACCATCATCAGATGACATTTGCCATGAGTTATGCGCACAGCGAGCGTTATATCCTTGTATTATCCCATGACGAGGTGGTTCATCTGAAGTGTTCCATGTTAAATAAGATGCCGGGGCTTGGATTCGATAAATATGCGAACCTTAAGGTCGGATATGCGTTTATGATGGGACATGCCGGCAAGAAGCTGTTGTTTATGGGACAGGAGTTTGCACAGCTTCGGGAGTGGAGCGAGGAGAGAGAGCTTGACTGGTTTTTGCTGGCGGAGAACGAACATAAACAGATTCAGAACTGGGTGAGGGATCTGCTGCATCTGTATAAGCGCAATAAGGCAATGTATGAGCTGGATGATAGCTGGGACGGTTTCGAATGGGTCAACGCGGATGACGCAAGCAGAAGCATCTTTAGTTTTTTGAGACATTCCAAAGGCAAGAAGAAGAATTTGCTGTTTGTATGCAATTTTACGCCTATGGAGAGGGAAGACTACCGGGTCGGCGTGCCGCGTAAGAAGCAGTATAGATTGATTATGAACAGCGATGACGTGAAGTATGGCGGAAAGGGTGAAGAGAGGCCTGTGATTTATAAGGCCGTGAAGAAGGAGTGCGACGGAAGACCGTTCTCATTTGCATATAAACTGCCGCCGTATGGAGTTGCAATTTTTGAATTTTAAAAGGGAGGGGTTATCCCCTCCTTTTTCTGTTCTATAGATCTGAAAGTGTCTTTTCACCGAAGATGGATTTCCAATCCTGATCGAACGCATCTACAGCGGCAGTGATGTGGGGCTGGGTGAGGGCGGCTTCTAAGATCGCAGGGTCCATGGTGGCGGTCTGTGCTCCGGCTAGGAAAGCGCGGTCTACTTGTCCGGCATTTTTGAAACTTGCTGCAAGGATCTCGGTATTATATTGGTAGAGGCCGATCATCTCAGCCAGCGAGGCGATGACTTCATCGGAATTTACGCCCATGTTCTCCATGCGGTTAAAATAAGGGGCGATGCTGTCCGCTCCGGCCTCCATGGCAAGGAATCCCTGCTGTCTGCTGTAGATAGCCGTACCGGTTACATGGATATTACCTTGGGCTTTTAATCGTTTGATTGCACGGATCCCTTCCACAGTTACAGGTATTTTTATATAAATCTCGGAGTCTATTTTCGTAAGCAGGGTGTCGGCGTCTCTTAACATCCCCTCAGTATCCAAGGCGGTTACTTGAATATGGAGCGGTTTTTCCGGGCCGATAATGGAACGGATCTCTTTCATGTGGGCAAAGAAGTCGATCTTTCCTTCTTTTTTCACAATGGATGGGTTGGATGTAACTCCCGCTATTGGGAAAATGTCATAAAAACGTCTAATGTCTGCCAGATTCGCAGTGTCTAATAAGTACTTCATAGAAACCTCCTAAATATGGTTAAGCAATAGTTACAAGAATTCCTTGTTGTTCGAGGAAATTCTTCTCTTCCCGGGCAATCCCGCTGTCCGTGATGATCTGGTATACGTGTTCAAGTTTCAGAAAAAATACGGAGCCGGGCTGCCTGAATTTTTCGGAACCTGCCAGTACATAGGTATGATTCGCAGATGCGATCATGGCGCTTAGCGTGTCTGACCGTGTTAGATCTTCTCCGGTGAAGCCGTAATCGCGGGAATATCCGTCTGTTCCTGTAAAAATCTTGTCCACGTGGAAAGCTGTAACTGCCTTCTTCGTAAGCGGGCCAACCAGAGATTGGCTATGCACTTGCAGTGTTCCTCCCAGAAGAATGATCTGGATGTTCGTGTATGCGCTGACATAGTTCGCAAGGTACATGGAATTCGTAATGATGGTTATATTACGCTTTGTCTTAGCCAGCTCTTCAGCAAACAGGGCGCAGGTGGAACCGGATTCTATGATCAGTGTCTCCCCGTCCTGAACGCATGCGGCGGCGGCTCGTGCAATCTGCTGTTTTGTATCTATATGAAAGGCCATCCGGTAATTGATATCCCCGGGATCGTTTGGTACGGCATAACCGCGTTCACGCCTTAGGATCCCGCGTTCGGACAGGTATTCCAAGTCCTTGCGTATGGTCACGGCAGAGGTGTGCAGATACTCGGCCAGAGTCTTCACTTCGGTTCTGCCATGCTGCGTTACATATTCAAGCAGTGCGCTGTGTCGTTCTTTCATACATTCTCCTCCTGATAGGGCTCCCTAATAAAAGTATTTTAGCATATAAGTATAGTTATGTCAATGCCTGTGGTTTCGTACGAAAGAAAATATATTTTTTTAAGTTTACAAAAAGTATTTCTTATGGTAATATGTACGTAGTAAAACTAGTGTATGTATTATATCTGGCGAAAATCCATTCTGCGTCATTTGCCTGAAAGTAAATGTGTCAGTACACTAGCAAAGAAAGGAGAAAAGATGTGGGTAAGTATTTGATTGCGCATGATTTGGGAACTTCCAGCGACAAGGCTTCTTTGTTTTCGACGGAAGGCCGGCTGATCGGGAGTTACACTGTGCCGTATGACGTGCATTTTTTCGGAAGGAACTGTGCGGAGCAGAATCCGGAAGACTGGTGGGATGCGGTGTGCATGGCGACGAAGAAAATTATAGAAGGGATTAATCCGGCGGATGTGCTGGGAATTTCTTTTTCTTCGCAGATGCAGGCATGTATTGCGGTGGATCAGGAAGGCAATGTTCTAAGACCGGCTATGATATGGGCGGATTTGAGAGCGGAAGAACAGGCGCAGCGGCTTGCGGACAGGGTGGGGTACGACCGGATGTATGAGCTGAACGGCCACCGTGTGAGCGCAAGCTACAGTATTGAGAAACTAATGTGGATTCGGGATTATGAGCCGGAGATCTATGCCGGAACGTATAAGATGCTTCTTGCCAAGGATTACATTATCTGCCGCTTGACGGGAGAATTTGTGACGGATTATTCGGAGGCGTCGGGAACGGACGTATTCGATCTAAGAAGGCTTGAATGGTCTCAGGAGATTCTGGATGCGGCGGGGATAGAGCGTGAAAAGCTGCCTGAGCTTCATGCTTCTGTTGATGTGATAGGTACGCTGTCAGAAAGGGCGGCGCAGTCTCTTGGATTGACTTCAAAGACAAAGGTTGTATGCGGAGGCGGGGACGGCCCTTGTTCGGCTCTTGGAGCGGGGAGTATTCAGAACGGACACAGATTTCTTTCATTTGGGACGTCGGCTTGGATTGCGGGAACCTCTGACGAAGTATTTTTGGATAAAGATAGAATGCTGATCTGCTTTGGCCACGTGATTACCGGGAAATATATGCCGTGCGGAACAATGCAGGCCGCGGGAAGTTCTTATTCTTATATTAGAAATGCGCTGTGTAAGGAAGAAGAGAAGAAGGCTTTGGAAGAGGGAGTTTCCGTCTACGAAATACTGAACCGTCTTGTAATGGAATCGCCTGCAGGCGCGAGAGGGCTTCTGTTTCTTCCGTATTTGTTAGGAGAGCGCAGTCCCCGGTGGAATCCGGACACATCGGGGAGCTTTCTTGGTATTAAGATGGAGCATGAGAAGTGCGATTATGTCCGGGCAGTGTTGGAAGGCGTCGCTATGAATCTGGATTTGATACTGAAGGCGCAGAGGGAGAAAGAACCGGTTACGGAGCTGGTGCTTACGGGAGGCGGAGCCAGGGGAGACGTGTTGGCGCAGATTCTGGCGGACGTACTTGGAGTTACCCTTCGCAGGTTAGATAATGTAGAAGCGGCGACGTCTATTGCGGCGGCGGTTATTGCGGGAGTAGGAGTCGGCGTGTTTGAGGATTTCTCGGTTATTGACCAGTTTGTGAGGCAGGAGAAGACATTTGAGCCTAACCGGGAGAATCAGGAGGTCTATGACAGACAGAAGCGTCTGTTTGAGGCAGGATATCAGTGCCTGAAAGAATATTACAAAATGGAAGTACAGTCGTAAGTTAGAGGAGGATATGATGATGGAAAAGGTGAATCCGGCTCTGGTTCCACAGAGAAAATTGAGTAATGGTATGGTAATTCCGGGAATTGGAATGGGGACGTTTGGAAATGATAAGTTTGATTCCGCGCAGGTTGCGGACGCCGTATATGGGGCGATTAAGGCGGGGTATCGCCTGTTTGACGGAGCGGCTGCTTATGGAAATGAGAAGGAGATTGGAGAGGTTTATGCCCGTGCGTTTGCGGAAGGAATCGTTCAGAGGAAAGATATGACGATTATGACGAAGGTATGGAACAATATGCATGGCCAGGGAGATGTTCTGGTATCTTGTGCGAAGAGCCTTCGGGACCTTAAGTTGGATTATGTGGATATCTATATGGTACACTGGCCGTTCCCGAACCACCACGAGCCGGGGGCGAGTCTGGAAGGAAGAGACCCAAGTCATGTGCCGTTCTGCCTGGAGGAGTATATGACTGTGTGGAGACAGATGGAAAAGCTAGTTGATATGGGGCTTGTTCGGGGAATAGGTATGTCGAATGTTACGATTACGAAGATGGAGCAGATTCTTCCGCTGTGCCGGATTAAGCCGGTAGTTCTGGAGGTGGAGATTAATCCGACTTTCCAGCAGCCGAAGCTTTTTGAGTACTGCAAGGCTCATGATATACTTCCGATTGCCTACAGTCCCCTTGGATCTCCGTGCCGGCCAAAGAGAGACACGGCTCCCGGGGATCTGGTTACTTTTGAGATGCCGGAGTTGGCGGAGATTGCCAAGGCGCATAACTGTCATCCTGCAACTATTTGCGTGAAATGGGCGGTACAGAGGGGACAGGTTCCGATTCCGTTTTCCGTGTTTGAGAACGAGTATGTGGGTAATCTGAGATGTACGACGGAGGATTTCCTGACGGATGAAGAGATGGAGAAGTTAAGGAAGGCTGACAGGAATTTCCGACTGCTTAAGGGGCAGGTGTTCTTATGGGAGAGCGCGAAGGACTGGAGAGATATCTGGGACGGAGAAGATGCATGGAATGTAGAAGGATAGGAGGAATGTAGAAGGATAAGAGAAATAGGCTCCTGAAAAGGAGGGGCTGCCGCATTAAGCATAGATTCCGCAAGATAAGGTATTTTCTTGTAATCGTTTTGCTTATTGCAACAGCCCCCATTGCCGTAGGTTATTGTGTATTTTCCTTGTCAGCAGCGGCGTCTGTGTTATCCGTACCGGTTTGGCCGGAAGCAGCCGTGTTATTTTCTATATCGTTGGCGTCTGCCGGATTACCGGCGTCGTTTCCGGTTCCGTCGTCAGCAGCGGAAGTTCCGTCAGCAGCGGGAGTTCCTTCGTCTGTAAGATCCGAGCCGTCGGTCTCGGAATTCTCGTCTAACCCTGTGCCGCCGAAGGGATCTTCGGAATTCTCGTTTTCATTATCCACGATGTTTTCGCCGGTCTCCCCGGTTTCGGGGTCTTCTTTGTCTTCTTCCTCGTCTTTGTCGCTGCCGCCGAAGAGGTTCTTGAAGAATCCGGTCACCTTATCCCAGAATCCGCCTTCCTCTTTGTCTTCGTCCGTATTGCTTTCGCTGCCGGAAGGTTCCAACGTGCTGTCGATAACGGCGTTGTCTCCCAGCACTTCGTCCTTGGTGCCGTTGATGATGCCGCCGTCACCGCTGTCGGAACCTCCTGTGAAGAAGTCCTTTATGGATGTCCATAGGTTTGAGAAGAATCCGCTGTCATTGACCTTGCCTTCTAAGTTCTCCAAAGTCTGTTTCAAGGAATTTACGTCGTAGTCGTACTTAGAAATGTTCTTCATCAGTGAGTTGATCTGCGCCATCTGCTCTTCCGTCAGCGTAATGTTGTGATCCTTTGCTGCGTCTGTTATGGCGTCCTGTATGTTGTCCGCATCGGTCAGGCCGTTTTCTATGACTTCTTTTTTTACTTCATTCATCAGTTTTTCGGCGTCTTCTTTGCCGATGGAATCGGCAAGTGCGCCTGTGGTCACCAGCTCTTCCGTGGCGGCGGATTTCTGTTCTTCGCTCAGTGTCTCGCCGCTGGCTTTCTCGTATGCCATCATGATTCCGGTCAGGGCCCCGGTTCCGGATACCTCGAACGGGGCGGCTGCCACGACGTTGCAGTTCTCTACCCCGGAGGTCAGCAGGGTGGAGGCGATCATGGAGCTTGTCACAAAGGTCAGGTTCCCTACTTTGACCTGAATTCCGCCGCTGGTGGTGGGCTCTACATAGGAGCAGCTATAAGTCTGGGTTCCGATCTGTGCTTCCGAGGCGATGCCTTCCATATATTTTCTCTCGTCAGTGTTTGTCACTTCTATGGTGTTTACGGCTTCGGGTGTGGTTCCGAAATAATCGTACATGGATTTTTTCTGTTCATCTGTCAGGTTGGCTCCGATTGTGACAACTTTGGCTCCGTCTGCCTCTGCCGTTATAGGCAGGCTTGCGCAGGTGAGCGCGGCTGCCATCATTATAGGTATAATTTTTTTAATTTTCTTCATATTGTCTGGTGTCTTCCACCGATACCCCCTTTTTGTCTGAGTATTCTTCTTTGAATCTCCCCTAATATAACATATTCTTTTGTGTTTGCAAATGAAATAAGACTTAACTATTTCTAAAGATTTTTTGTAGGCGGCGTTCAAATACGTCTTCGTCTATGATTCCCTGCATACTGCCGATGAATTTCCCGTTCCTAAAGAAGACGAACGTCGGTACGATATCTGCGTCGTAGTCAGCTGCGAGAAGAGGTGATTCTTCGATTTCTACCTCGCAGAAACGGATCCGTTTGCGGTATTTCTTCTCTATTTCTTCTACGATGGGTTTCATCATGGCGCATTTTCCGCACCAGACGGCGTAGAACATAACGATAACCGGAAGCGGCCCGCGAGTTGTCTCAGTGGAGAAATTTTGGGATGTTAGATGCTGCATAGATTATACCTTCCTTATTGTCAGTGTGTTCTTGGCCCGGAGTCAGCAGCCGGGATTCAGGGTACGGTATACTTCGTCCATGGATTTTTTCAGGCAGATGAGTTTCTTGTGAAGTCCTTTTCTGTGGTAGGTGAATTCGCATATTTTCTGCCGGAGATTTTTTTTCTTTTTTTTGCGTCCCATGTGCATGCTTCCAGACATAAGTTCTTCTATATTATATATGCGCAGGAAAGGCAGTTTGTGAATAAATGCGGGCTTATTTAAAAAAATTTTTGATATATCAGCGTTTTCGTCCGGCTATTAGTTTACAGATCGGGTTCCCAAGGGAGGAAAACTTTTCCTCATATTCTGTCATGATATTCCCGCGGTTCATTTCCGGATCATGATGCAGGTCGTACGTACATCCTTCCAGACAGAAATCCGAAGAATCTTTTACTTCCGTGACGGAGAAATCGAAGAGAAGGCGGTTATCTGTCTTAAATTCTACGGCGCCGCCGTCTGCCAGAATATTATGGTAACGGGCAAGGAATTCTCTGGAGGTAAGCCGCCTTGAGGCGTGCCTTGACTTGGGCCATGGGTCGGAGAAGTTTAGATAGATCCGGTCGATTTCTCCGGGGGCGAACGTTTCTGCAAGGCTGCGGGCGTCCATGCAGATAAAGCGGAGGTTTGTCGGCGGCAGCTCCATTTCCTGCATTTTCTCGACTGCCCGCAAGAGGACGCTTGAGTAACGTTCGATACCGATATAATTGATTGTGGGGTTCCGGAGGGCGAGCGCCAGAAGGAACTGCCCTTTTCCCATTCCGATTTCGATGTGTACGGGATTGGCATTACCGAAGGTTTCCTGCCATCTTCCGCGGCAGCAGGCCGCATTTTTAACAACTTCTTTACACTCGTTCAGCACGCTTTCAGCGCGCGGTATATTTCTAAGACGCATATGTGATTCCCCCTGTTTTCAAGCGTTTACGTATGTTTTTTAGTTTATAATGAGTCTGCGGAAATGTCAATTAATTATAAGCGTGTGAAAAATATAACAGTTAAAGCTTTTTTTGTTTATTTTTACTATGGAATTTTGGAAAAAACGGAGTATATTATAATTGTGTGCAAAACAGAGGGTTATGTTGAAGGTAATCCATGTTATATTTGTCTGTCCGTATCGGCGGACGGCTGTGAGGATGACCGAATGGTTACAATCTTAGAGGAATGGAGGCGGCTCAGTGAACACGGTTGTAAAGAAACTTGCGGATATCGAGACAACGGCGGAAGCGATTGTGGAGCATGCGCAGACCAAGAAGGGCGAGATCGAGAAGAAGATCCAGGCCCAGCGGGATCTGTTTGACGCGACGATTGAGGACGAGACTCAGAAGCAGTTAGCGCAGATCAGGCAGGATGCGCAGGAGAAAATGGAACGGATTCTTAAGGAACAGAGGGAAAAGAACCGATCGACGATCGATAACCTTAAGTTGGAGTTTGAGGAAAACCATACCGCATATGCCAGAGAGATTCTGGCGCATATTGTCGAGGTGTAGGGCATGGGGAACGTAATGTCGTACAGCGGGCTGACGACGAAGATACGGGCGATGCAGGCAAAGCTTCTTACTTGGCGGGACTACGAGAGTATTGCGAATTTGAAGAGCGTGCCGGAGGTAATCGAGTATCTGAAAGGGAAGCCTGCCTATACAAGGTATGTGGAACAGATGGATATTTCGCTGTATCATAGAGGAAATATGGAGAAGATTCTGTATCAGTCGCTGTTTGACGACTATACTAGGATTTTCCGGTTTGCGGGGATGGGGCAGAAGAAGTTCCTAAAACTGTATTGGAAGAGGTATGAGATCGACCTGATTAATTATTGTCTCCGTATTGTTTTTAACCACTATGATATGCCATTTGACATAGCGTATAAGAAAGAGTTTTTTGATAAATATTCTCAGATATCAATCGACCGGCTGGTTACGTCGCGGAATGTGGAGGAGCTGATCGATAGTCTTAAGGATACGGAATATTTTGCGCCGCTTCAGGCGGTCAGGGAATCGGAAGGGGCGACTCTGTTCGACTATGACCTGACTCTTGACTTGTATTATTTCTCCGAGATGTGGAGGAAGAACCGGCGTATTCTAAGCGGCAAGGAGCGGGAGATGTATGTCCGGGATATCGGCATGAAGATTGACCTGCTGAATATCCAGTGGATTTACAGGGCGAAGAAGTATTATAACAAGCTTCCGCCGGATATCTATTCGATCACGATCCCGGTTCAGTACAGGCTCAGCCTGGAGGAATTTAAAGGGCTGGTCGAGACGCCCACCGTCGAGGAGTATGAGAAGCGTCTGGAGGAGACGTATTATGCCAGGAAATATGCGGATATCAGCGGCAAGACGTTGGAAGCCACGTATAAGGAATGTCTGAAGCGTCAGTATATCAGCGACCGGAGACGTAATCCGTATTCGATCGCGACGGTGAATACGTATCTGTTTTTGAAGGAAGAGGAGATATATAAACTAACTACTGCCCTTGAATGTATCCGTTACGGCTTATCTTCAAGAGAAACGTTAGGATACTTAGGAGGTGTGATGCAATGATTGTTAAGATGAAGTTTTTGAGCATCAGCGGGCCGAGAATGGATATCGACCGTGTGTGCGACAAATATCTGTCTAAATATGAGATGCAGCTTGAGAATGCGGTCACTGAGCTTAAGACGACGGATAACCTTCTGCCTTTTGTGGAGGTGAACCCTTATAAAGACGCGCTTGCGAAGGCGGAGCAGTTTGCGGCTCTTCTGACGGGAGATTCGGAGCGTATTGACCAGTCGATGTCGAAAGACCAGATGATTTCTTTTATCAGGGAGATTAACCATGATTATCTGGATCTGCAGGAGAAGAAGGAGCTGCTGAATAAGAGGGAGAATGAGATCCGTGAACGGCTGAATGTGCTGGAGCCTTTTGCCCCTCTTGAATTGGATCTGCATAAGACCATGCGTTATAAGTATATGAAGATCCGCTTTGGAAGAATCGGTGTGGATTATTATAAGAAGCTTGAGAAGTATCTGTTCGGCGACCTGCAGGCTGTGTTTCTGGAGGGGACGAGGAATGAGAATTATGTGTATGGATGCTATTTTGTATCCAATGTGGACACGAGCAAGGTAGATTCCGCGTTTAATTCGCTGCATTTTGAACGTATTACGATACCGTCGGAGTTTATCGGTACCCCGAAGGACGCATGTGTCAGCATGCAGAAGGATATCGAAGAGTGTAGGAAGCAGACGGAGGAGATTGACCGGAAGATCGAGGAGCTGGTGGGCAGCCATGCCGCTAAGATTCTGGGAGCCAGAAAGAGGCTTGAGGAGCTGTCTAATAATTTTGACGTCCGGAAGATGGCGGCGAGGACGGACGTGGGGGATACCAAGGAAGATTATTATATTCTCTGCGGCTGGATGGGCGAAGGCGACGTAGCGGCTCTTATGGAAGAGGCGAAGGATGACGACCGGGTGTTTATCGTTGTGGAGGAAGACAGGGAGAAGTTCTTCGGGGAACCTCCGACGAAGCTTAAGAATCCGAAGTTTTTTAAGCCGTTTGAGCTGTTTATTAAGATGTACGGGCTTCCGGCCCATGACGAGATGGATCCTACTATGTTCGTGGCGCTGACTTATACGTTTATCTTCGGCGCGATGTTCGGGGATGTGGGACAAGGCTTCTGCCTGTTTGTGATCGGCGGTCTGATTTATCTTAAAAAGAAGATGAGTCTGGCGGGGATTGTGTCGATCGCAGGTATTTTTTCGATGATATTCGGCTTATTGTTCGGCAGTGTCTTTGGGTTCGAGGATTTGATCCCGGCCGTCTGGATGCGTCCTGTGGAGGCGATGACGGATCTGCCGTTTATTGGGCAGTTGAATACTGTGTTTATTATTGCGATTGCTTTTGGTATGGCGCTTAATATTCTGGTGATGATCTTCCAGATTATCAACGCGGCGAAATCCCATGATACGGAGAATCTGTGGTTTTCTACCAACGGTATTGCGGGCCTTGTGTTCTACGGGTTCCTTGTGCTGACGATCGTACTGTATATGACCGGACATAAGACGCCGGGAAATGTGATGATGGCCGTATTCCTCGGCATACCGGTTTTGATTTTTGTGTTCAAGGAGCCGCTCACGAATCTGGTGGAACATAACCATAAGAAGATAGAAGAGAGCAAGGCGATGTTTTTGGTTCAGGGCTTTTTCGAGCTGTTTGAGACGCTTTTGAGTTATTTTTCCAATACGCTTTCTTATGTGCGTATCGGGGCGTTTGCCGTGAGCCATGCGGCGATCATGGAAGTTGTGCTGATGTTGTCGGGGGCGGAGGACGGCTCTGCGAACCTGTTCGGCATTATTTTGGGAAATGTGGTCGTGTGTGCGTTGGAGGGCTTGATTGTTGGAATTCAGGTGCTTCGTCTGGAATATTATGAGATGTTCAGCCGTTTCTATAAGGGGAGCGGACGGGAATTTAAACCATTTAACAAGCAGAGTAAATAGATGTAAGGAGGATTTGGATCATGAATTTAACTGTGAAATTATTACTTGTTGCGGCGCTGGTGCTTAGTATTATCATTCCTTTTGGGTATTTTCTGATTGGAGAGAAGACGAAGAAACGTTATAAGAGGGCTGTCGGGGTGAATGCGTTCTTCTATTTCGGGGCGTTTGCCATTGCGGCGATTATGATGTTTGGCGGCGCGCCTGTTCAGGCTGCGGATGCGGCCGGTGTTGCTTCTAATGCGGTTGGGTTTGGCTATCTTGCCGCTGCTTTGTCCACGGGTCTTTCTTGTGTCGGCGGCGGTATTGCCGTTGCGAGCGCGGCGAGCGCGGCGTTAGGCGCGATCAGTGAGGATTCCAGCGCGCTTGGTAAGTCTCTTATTTTCGTTGGTCTTGCGGAGGGTGTTTGTCTGTACGGACTGATTATTTCTTTTATGATTTTGGGTAAATTGTAAGATGAAGATGTATTTGATCAGTGATAATGTCGATACGCTGACGGGTATGAGGCTTGCGGGCGTTGACGGGATTGTCGTTCATGAGAGGGAAGAACTGCGCGGCGCGATTGAAACTGCGATGAATGATAAGACTGTGGGAGTGATCCTGCTGACGGAGAAGTTCGGCAGGGAGTTCCCGGACCTGATTGACGAGATTAAGCTTGGGAGAACCATGCCGCTTCTGATTGAGATCCCTGACAGGCACGGTACCGGGCGTAAGAAAGATTTTATCACTTCTTATGTAAATGAGGCGATTGGACTGAAATTATAAATGTTTTCGGGGGCGAGGGTCTCTTGCCGGTAAGATCCGGCATGGATTGGGTTTCCGTAGTTGGAATGTGGGGTGACATACTTGACGATTGATGATAAAATTTCACATCTGCAGGAGGCGGCGATGGAGGAAGCCAGGGCAGAGGGCAATGCGATTATTAAGCAGCATGAGGATGCGCTTCTCGGCGTGTTCGAGCAGCATAAGGCGGAGATGACGCGCCAGTCGGAGACGCGGGTGAAGACGGAGCGCGTCGGCGCACAGCAGCAGTTGAATATGGCGATGTCTAAGGCGCAGCTTGAGCTTAAGCGGGAATTGAGCAAGACGCAGAAGGAATTGAAGATGGAGCTGTTTGATGAGGTCCGCGAAGTAGTTGAGGATTATATGGGGTCTGAGGAGTATCCGCGCCTTTTGATTGCATATATTGAGAAGGCGGCGAAGTTTGCCAACGGCGCTCCGATGACGATTTATATTAATCCGTCGGATGAGGATAAGAAGGCGTTTCTTGAGGAGCATACCGGCATGGCGCTGACTGTGAGCAAGGAGGATTTTATCGGCGGTGTGCGGGCCGTGATCCAAGATAAGAATATTTTGATTGACCACGCGTTTAAGGGTGCGATCGAGAATGAATTCAGGAAGTTTATGTTCAAGGGAGGTGTGCAGGTTGGATAGTGTTACGACTGGGAAGATCTATGGGATCAACGGGCCTGTCATCTACCTGAGGGATAAGACGGAGTTTAAGATGTCGGAGATGGTGTATGTCGGGGAGGAGAAGCTGGTTGGCGAGGTGATTTCCCTTGACAAGGATCTGACGACGATTCAGGTGTATGAGGAGACTTCCGGGCTTCGTCCCGGCGAGTGTGTGGAGTCTACGGGCGCGGCGGTTTCTGTGACCCTTGCGCCGGGGATCCTGAATAATATTTTTGACGGAATTGAACGTCCGCTGGAGCGGATTGCCGATGACGGCGGGGCGTTTATTACCAGAGGTGTCTCTGTGGATTCGCTGGATATGGACAGATTGTGGGAGACGCACCTTACTGTTTCCGTGGGCGAGATGGTTCACGGCGGGACGGTGATCGCCGAGGTGCAGGAGACGCAGGCGATTCTGCATAAATGCATGGTTCCTCCGGAGGTTGAGGGAACCGTGGTGTCAGTGGTTCCGGACGGGGATTACAGGATTCATGACCCTCTTGTGGTGCTTGAACTGCCGGACGGCGGCAGGAAGGAGCTTACTATGATGCAGCGGTGGCCGATCCGTGTGCCGAGGCCTGTGAGCCATCGGTTCCCGGCTACGGCGCCTCTTGTGACGGGACAGCGGATTCTGGATACCATGTTTCCTATCGCGAAGGGCGGGACAGCGGCGATTCCCGGCGGTTTTGGAACCGGGAAGACTATGACCCAGCACCAGATTGCGAAATGGGCGGATGCGGATATTATTATTTATATTGGCTGCGGCGAGCGCGGCAATGAGATGACGCAGGTGTTGGAAGAGTTTTCGGAGCTGGTGGATCCTAAGACAGGGAATCCGCTGATGGACCGGACGACGCTGATTGCGAATACTTCGAATATGCCGGTGGCTGCCCGTGAGGCTTCGATTTATACGGGACTTACGCTGGCGGAGTATTACCGGGATATGGGATATGACGTAGCGATTATGGCGGATTCCACTTCGCGTTGGGCGGAGGCGCTTCGAGAGCTGTCGGGACGTCTTGAGGAAATGCCGGCGGAGGAAGGTTTCCCTGCGTATCTTGCGTCCAGATTGTCGGCTTTCTATGAGCGGGCGGGCATGATGCAGACTCTGAACGGCGAGACGGGTTCCGTGTCGATTATCGGCGCTGTTTCGCCTCAGGGCGGTGATTTTTCGGAGCCTGTGACCCAGAATACGAAGCGGTTCGTCCGGTGTTTCTGGGGATTGGATAAGTCTCTGGCTTATTCGAGGCATTTCCCGGCGATTCACTGGCTGAGCAGTTACAGCGAGTATCTGAATGATTTGAGCGGATGGTATGCGGATCATGTGTCTCCGAAGTTTGTGGATTACAGGAACCGGATGATGGCGATCCTGAATCAGGAGAGCAGCCTGATGGAGATTGTGAAGCTGATCGGCGGGGATGTGCTCCCGGACGACCAGAAGCTGGTTCTTGAGATTGCGAAGGTTATCAGGCTGGGATTTTTGCAGCAGAATGCATTTCACAAGGACGATACCTGTGTGTCTATGGAGAAGCAGTTTAAGATGATGGATGTGATCCTGTACCTGTATAAGACGGCGCGGCATCTGGTGGCGATGGGACAGCCGATGTCGGTGCTGAAGGCTGAGGGTATTTTCGAGAAGGTTATTGCGATTAAGTATGATGTGCCTAACGATAACCTGCAGTTGTTGGATCTGTATAAAAATGATATTGATGATTTCTATAACCGCGTGATTGCGAAGAACGCATAAGGAGGAAGCTGTACATGTCTATTGAATATCTGGGTCTCAGCAGTATTAACGGCCCTCTTGTTGTGCTGGAAGGGCTGCAGGGCGCGTTTTTTGATGAGATTGTGGAGTTTGTGGTGGAAGGCAATACGAAGAAGATGGGACGTATTGTGGAGTTGTATGAGGATAAGGCGATGATTCAGGTGTTCGAGGGAACGGAGAATATGTCGCTTAGAAATACCCATACGAGGCTTACGGGACATCCTATGGAGGTCGCTGTGTCCCCGGAGGTGCTGGGGCGTACGTTTAACGGCGTCGGAGTGCCGATTGACGGGCTTGGCTCGATTGGCGCGGCGGAAAAACGGGACGTGAACGGCCTGCCGCTGAATCCTGTGCGCAGGGAGTATCCGCGGAATTATATCCGTACCGGGATCTCTGCTATCGACGGGCTGACCACTTTGATTCGGGGGCAGAAGCTTCCGATTTTTTCGGGGAACGGGCTTCCCCATGACCAGTTGGCGGCGCAGATTGTAAAGCAGGCGTCCCTTGGAGACGGAACGAATGAGAATTTTGCCGTGGTGTTTGGGGCGATGGGCGTTAAGCATGACGTTGCCGAGTTTTTCCGTAAGACTTTCGAGGAGAGCGGCGTGTCCGACCATGTGTGTATGTTCCTTAATCTGGCGAACGACCCTGTGGTGGAGCGTTTGATTACGCCGAAGGTTGCGCTTACTGTGGCGGAGTATCTGGCGTTTGAGTGTAATATGCATATTCTGGTTATCCTGACGGATATGACTTCTTTTGCGGAGGCCATGCGAGAGGTGTCCTCTTCGAGAGGGGAGATTCCCTCCAGAAAGGGTTATCCGGGGTATCTTTACAGTGAGTTGGCGACGCTTTATGAGCGTGCGGGCATCGTGCAGGGGGCGAGCGGTTCTGTAACCCAGCTTCCGATCCTGACTATGCCCAATGATGATATTACCCATCCGATTCCGGATTTGACGGGGTATATTACGGAGGGGCAGGTGGTTCTTGACCGGAACCTGCACGGGCAGGCGGTCTACCCGCCGATCAGTATCCTGCCGTCGCTGTCCCGTCTGATGAAGGACGGAATCGGCGAGGGGTATACAAGAGAGGATCATCAGGGGCTTGCGAACCAGTTGTTCTCAGCTTATGCGAAGGTGGGAGAGGCGCGGAACCTTGCTTCTGTTATCGGCGAGGATGAGCTGTCTCCGCTGGATAAGAAGTATCTGAAGTTTGGCGAGGAGTTTGAGAAGCATTATATCGGTCAGGGACCGACGGAAAACCGGACGATTCAGGATACGCTGGATCTGGGGTGGCGGCTTCTGGGCAACTTGCCGAAGGAGGAACTGGATCGGATTGATACGAAGCTGGTTGAGAAGTATTATCCGTATAACGGTATATCGGGCGGGGACGCCATTGTGTGATGAGGTTGTACGGTTTGGTGTGATTGGATATGCTGCTTTGATATTTGGCAGATAAGGAGGGCGGTGTATGGATCCAAGAGAATTCCCTACCAAAGGTAATCTGATGCTTGCTAAGAATTCGCTTGCGCTTGCCCATCAGGGGTATGACCTTATGGATAAGAAGCGGAATATTCTTTTGAAGGAATTGATGGAGCTGATCGACGAGGCGAAGAATATTCAGGAGGAGATTGATATTACGTTTACCAGAGCGTATTCGTGTCTGCAGCGCGCGAATATTGAGCAGGGGATCAGTAAGGTGCAGGAGCTTGCGTTTACGGTTCCTATTGAGGAGTCCATCCGTATTCAGGCCAGAAGTATTATGGGGACGGAGATTCCCCATATTAAGTATGATGACAAGCAGAACGACCTGACTTATGCGTTTGGTACGACGAAGGAGTCGGTCGATATCGCAAGAGAGGCGTTCAGAGCGGTTAAAAATCTTACGATTAAGCTGGCGGAGGTTGAGAATGCGGCGTACAGGCTTGCGGCGAATATTAAGAAGACGCAGAAGAGGGCGAACGCGCTGAAGAATATTACGATTCCGATGTATAGTAATCTGGTGTATACGATCAATAATGCGCTGGAGGAGAAGGAACGCGAGGAGTTTACCCGGTTGAAGGTGATCAAGAAGATGCAGGGAAAATAGATCTTTTGTTTTGTAGGAGAAAGAGTGAAGCCTTTATGGATTGAGTGAAGGCCTCGCTCTTTTTTTGCTGGCGTTGATTAGTTGGGGAAGGGATGATAGAATGGGGTAAAAGAAAGGTGAATTGGTATATGGAAGATTGTAGAAAGAAGCTGCTGAATGGGATACCGAACGAAATGCCGCAGGAATTCCGCCGCTTTGCCTCTGCGGCAGATATTTATGACCGTTCTTGTTCCGCCGAAGCAGAAGTTTATTTTATTGATAAGGGAAATGGGTACTATTTAAAATGTTCGGGCAAAGGCAGGCTTGAAGAAGAATATAAGATGACCGGATATTTTCACTCTAAAGGGATTGGAGCGGAGGTACTGAATTATGTCTCGAACGACAGAGATTGGCTTTTGACAACCGCAGTCGCGGGGGAGGACGGCGCATATGAAGGATATCTTAGGGATCCCGGACGTTTATGCGATACCATTGCGTACGAATTAAGGAAGCTGCACGAAACGGATTATACGGGCTGTCCGATCCCGGACAGAACAGAAAGATATCTCGCATTGGCTGAGAAGAATTACCGCACGGGAAACTATGATAAATCTCATTTTCCTGACAGTTTCGGATATCGTTCGGCAAAGGAAGCTTATGGCGTTCTGACTGCGCGAAAGGATGCTCTGCAGAGCAAGGTTCTGCTTCACGGCGACTATTGTCTGCCTAATATTGTTCTTAATAACTGGAAGTTGTCAGGATTCATTGATGTTGGGAACGGAGGCGTCGGCGACAGGCATATAGATATTTTTTGGGGGATTTGGACGCTTTGGTTTAATCTGAAAACGAATAAGTATTATGGGCGTTTTCTTGATGCATACGGAAGAGATAAAGTGGACGAATCAATATTGGGAATCGTTGCTGCGGCGGAGGTTTTTGGGTGATAATCCAGAAGTAGTTGGAAGTGACGGATGAAAATACGACGCAATGGCATTAGTGTTAAACAAATTTGCGGAAATTCCAAAGTAATTTGCTGGATATTTGACGCCTGTTTCCGTACACTGGAAGGAAGAGAGGAGGCGGAATATGCTTGGAGAAAAATTAGCCGCGCTTCGTAAGAAAAATGGTTATAGCCAGCAGGAGTTGGCGGATAAATTGAAGGTTACGCGGCAGACTATCTCGAATTGGGAATGTGGACAGGGAGCGCCGGCGCTTGATAAGGCGGCGGAGCTTGCAAAGATCTATGGGGTCAGCCTAGATGATTTGGTGGGAGACGGAGTGGAATTTGTAGTGAAGGAGAGCCGCAAGCCGAATCAGAATATATTAAAATGGCTCGAGGGGAAATATGTCAGAATCAGTTATTCGGATAAGTTCTGGGATATGGATTTATACGAGGCTAAGAGCGCGGTCAAGGTTCTGGAGGTGACAGAGGGCTGGATTCGGGTGGAGTATACCCGAACGAAGGATAATTGCCTGATTCAAAAGGAAACAGTGATTAAGTTGATTGACGTGAATGCTGTGGATGGGTTTGAGGTTGTAGAGGAGGGGAAAGAATGAATCTTCTTTTGTTTATTATAATCGGGCTTCTAATCTATATAATTTGTGAAATGAAAAAAGGGGAGGAAAATCAGGGAGAGCCTTATTGCTCGTTTCGGAAGCGTCTTCCGGATTATCGGGGAAAGACTTGCGAGATTACGGTGAAAGAACCGTTGATGATTGATATTATGTTTTCTGTTAGGGGGATTTTGGTCGATTTGGATGATGAGTGGGTTATGGTGGAGACGCAGGATAAGAAGAAAAAGTCCATAAAAATATTTCGGGTTGATAACGTCAGCGGGATTAAGGAGATTGTGTAGAAAAAAAACGGTGACTGGACAGAGGAGAACTTGTAGTGCTGATAGGAGGTGCCATAAATTGGCACCTCCTATTTTCAAAATGGGAAAGCGGGCAGGCAATCCCGGAACTGGAAAAGGTGGCGACGCTTAGCGTAATTTTTGACGTTACTACGGATTATCTGTTAAAGGCTTCGGAGATTGACGAGTTATCTGTGAAAACGGAGATGTTGGAGAAACAGCAGTAGAAGATGATTATGCAGGAACAGAAGGAACGGAAGATTTTAAAGTGTTATTGTATTCTCTGGCGGTGTATTTCCTATTTTTTGCAGTGTATGCCATAGGGCATTTTTACTTTGAGATCTGGAATCCGTCTGTGGTTTTTGCAGAATTTTTAATCGCTACTGCTATTGCAATCTTTATATGTGTACCTAAGGGCAAACAGTAAGGTTTGTCCGGCTGGGAATGAAGAACTCAAAATTAGGAAGATGAAAACGGGGGCCTCCGTTCGCAGGAAGCCCCCTGGGGGTTCTAATAATTCTCCGCCTTAATCTGGAAATAAGACTGTGGATGCGCACATACCGGACATTTTTCCGGAGCATTTTTGCCGACTGCGATATGTCCGCAGTTGGAACACTGCCAGATACAGTCTCCATCCTTTGAGAATACAAGGCCGCCTTCAATATTAGAAAGAAGCTTGCGGTATCTTTCTTCGTGTTCTTTTTCAATCTTACCAACTTCTTCAAACAGATAGGCAATATCATCGAACCCTTCTTCTTTGGCTTCTTTGGCAAAGGTCTCGTACATATCTGTCCACTCGTAATTCTCACCGTCTGCCGCGTCTTTCAAATTCTCAACTGTGGACGGAACAGCGCCGCCGTGAAGCAGCTTAAACCAGATCTTAGCGTGTTCTTTTTCATTTGCCGCCGTCTCTTCAAAAATGTTGGCAATCTGAACATAGCCATCTTTCTTTGCCTTGGATGCATAGTAGCTGTATTTATTCCTTGCCTGAGATTCTCCTGCAAATGCTGCCTGCAGATTGGCCTCTGTTTTACTTCCTTTTAATTCCATGGTGAATTTCCTCCTCTAATTGTAATAAAATAGTAACAATTATTGTTATTATAACATGCTTTCGAAAATTTGCAAGGGAATTTTAGATAATTCTATTTCAAAAAATAGAAACTGGAACCGAAGATATTTTATTTTGCAATCTAAGGCGATACCCTTTATAATATTCTCAGCGGCAAAATAAAGCGCAAAGCGCGGCGGGAAAGGAGAAAAGGACAATGGGAAAAATCCATACGGGAAAGTATAGATGTTTGGAAATATTTTTAAAATCAGCGGATGGAAAACAAGGCGGCCTTAGGCTTCGCGGGGAAAAGGAAGACTGGCGGGAATATCCGGCCGGGGGCGTCCGGTATGCGTTACATAGAATACCCGTAGAAAATGACTCGGTGTATGAGCTGGAACTTTTGGACTGTGCGGTTAGTATTGCGTATCTGTCGGGCTCGGAGGATATCATGGATACCGGGGTTCGATTTCTGGAATACGTAAATGGCGGGGAGAACCACAACGAGGAGAGCGGTTCTCTGAGATGTCCGGACGGAGATTCTTTGCCTGCGGGAGCCGGGACATGGACGCAGACGCAGGATCTGGGCGCGTGGTACGACACGCCGAATAGGGAGCAGTATCATTTTAACGCGTATAAGAACTGGATTAATGATCCCAACGGACTGTGTTATTATAAGGGATATTATCATCTATACTATCAGGCGAATCCCCATAGTCAGGAGTGGGATGTCATGTACTGGGGCCATGCGGCGAGTAAGGATTTGGTGCATTGGATTCATTTACCCTATACGTTGCAGCCTCAGGAAGAGATTCTGGCACAAAAGGAGTTACGGGGCGGCGCTTTTTCCGGCAGCGCCGTTCCGCTTGAGGATGAGATTGTGTTTTATCTGACACGGCATATCGGGATGACGGAGGAGACAAAGGAGAATACGCGGCAGTACCAGACCATGGTAAAGTCGAAGGACAGCGTCCGTTTTGGAGAAGAGACAAAGATTCTGGCACGGCTAGATGATACGTTTTCCTTTAATAACTTCCGTGATCCGAAGGTGTACCGGCTTGGCGGCCGGTGGCAGATGGTTGTCGGAACCAAGGTGAATGAGGTTCCGTCGCTGGTTCGCTATAGCTCCGAAGATATGGAGAAATGGGATTATGAGGGCGTACTGCTTGAGGAGAGGACGGAAGGCGTCTATACTTTTGAGTGTCCGGATTTTTTTGAATTGGACGGAAAGTTCGTGGCGGCGGGCTCGTGGATGCTGTACCGGGACGAGCAGGAGCGGTATCAGCCGACATACTGGTATATCGGAGATTATCAGGACGGCAGGTTCGAGCCGGAGAGTAAAGGGATTTACGATTTTGGAAGCAATTTTTATGCCGTGCAGTCCTTTGAGCATGAAGGGCGGCGGATCGCGATTGGGTGGACGGCGGATTTTTATCAGGAGCATGTGCCTGAGTTAAATGGTTCCTGCGGCGCTATGACCATCCCGAGGGAGCTTTCCGTACGGAACGGGCGTCTGTACCAGAAGCCGGCAGAGGAGATTTACCGGCTGTGCCGGGAAAATATCTGCGATGGGGCAGGACAGAACCTGTCGTTGGAGCATTTGGAACGGAATTGCTACTATGCAAGGATTGATTTTTCGGATGAGGTGGATTTCCGGATCATGTTAGGAAGTTCTGATGCGGGAGAAATCTGGCTGGTGCGGGAAGGCGCGCAGGTGCGGATACGGACGGAAGGCGTCAGGTCTGAGAATGTGAAATTTGTGACGGAGATCCGGGAACTTAGGAAGGCGGAGATCTTCGTGGATAGAAGGCTTGTAGAAGTCTATCTGAACGACGGAGAGGCCGTGGGGACGAAGCTGTTCTACCGGGATTGCCGTGACGGGATTTTCCGCGCGGAATTTGAGGAAGCTGAGAAGGTTGAACACATTCTGGTTTGCCGGATGGACGGGATTTGGAAATAGAAGATTCAGGGGGTTGCTGCGAAATAACCGTTATACGCTATATACGGCGTATAAACTGCATTTCGCAGCAGCCCCCGATCTGTTTTGTGGTTTAAGACATAGAAAAAAAGAGCGGAATATCCGGCGGGAAGCACGTGAATACAAAATAGAACAGTGAGGTGATGATCCACAATGAAAATGTTGCCGCCTGAGATGTTTTCCGTATGCTTTTCCGATAAAAATATGCGTCCATGTAGAAACCGAACAGGATGCTGATTACAAAAATCAGGATATCTATTATCAGGAAATTCTTTCCCGTGATCCCTGTATAAGTGTAGAATAGCGTAACGGTTGCTCCTATGGCGCATAGAACGGCCAGAAAACGGAAGTGGAAGTAGCGGACAGTTTCCGGACGGTATCTTAGGTATTCCGCTATGGACACGAATAGGATTGGGAAGAATATCAGTTTCAAATGCTCCCAGACAGATTCGTTTACCGGACAGAACAGGGCGACAAAAGGCGCTCCCCCGGACAGTTGGTAGAGAAAATGATTCAGGAAACCAAGCAGGATTGCCGCGGCCGCATAGGGCCTGTCCCGCCAAGCGATATATTTTTTTAGGTGCAGGCTTTTTCTGAAAAGAGATACGGCCGTTTGTTTTAGGGTTGATTTTAATTTAGTTGTTTTCATAGTAAGACACCTCTTCTTTTCATTATATGCCGGCTATATGGGAAATATGAGCGCAATGGCAAACCTGCCGATATTCTTGCGGCCGGGATATTTTATGCGAAATTTGTCGAACGGTTTTTCTTGTGACCGGAGAAAAGCTGTGTTAGAATGAAGCACATCAAATGAAATGTGTATATGAGATTCATGTATTCTAAGATTCATGTATTCTAAGATTTTCATTTTTATCTTTGGCGGTTCGCCAGATTATTTCAACGTCAGGTAAGTTTATTGTTCGTAAGGGAGGAGTGTCTATGGCTGCATAGGATTCGCAGGTTTAGGGAAATTGGTTTGGAAAGGAAGGCTGCATTTTCAGGAGGATTAAAAATGGATAGAGATATGATTATATTTAGCGGGCTGCACTGTAAGGTAAACACCAAGGCTGCGTTTGTGGATATGTGTTTGGAAACTCCCGCACTGGCGTCGAAAATGCTCGACAGCCCTGTTCTTATAGCGGAATGTGAAAAGAAACTGTGTTCTATGGAAGCGGAGGAGCGGGGGAAGGTGTTTGCGCTGAAAGTAGAATTGAGCGAGGAGAAGAGGGAGCAGATATATGAGGAAGTGTTCGGGGAAAAACTGACTGAAGGAAGCTTTGGAAAACTGTCGGATGTTTACCAGAGGCTTCTGCAGCCGATAAGGGTTATGCATAAGAAGGAGATCATGATTGATGTGATTCCGTTTATTACTTATGCGGTTATCAGAAACAACCGCTGCCGAAATATGCTGCTTGAGTCTGTGGCGGGATGTGAGAAGGAATGTCTGGAAGCGTTTCAGGGCTCGGAATACCAATCGGAAAGATTCTTGCGTAAATTTCTGCTGGATGAGAGAAAGGCGGCAAAGCTGGCGGTGGGTCTGTTGCTGCTGCTACGTGAAGAAGCGTCGCAGAAGAAGTATCAGATGGTTATGAGTATTATTTACGCGGGATATAAGTCGCTGAAGAATGTGGTGAAGAAGCTTGAACATCTGGAAGGGAAACAGTTTGAGGAGCTTATGGAAAAAGATATAATGGTGGAGTTGATTTTATCCCAGATGGTCATAGAGATGGTGATTGCGGAGGACCTTGGGATACCGAGACTTGAGGATTATCAGTTTTGTCAGGTGGTTTGTATGCTGAAGGTCTATGAGGACCGGCGGCTGCATCCTCAGGAGAAGGATGTCGATATGACGGAGGGGAAACGGATTTATAGGAGATTCTTGAGAGAGCACCGAGAGCCGGGGGCGTATTATGTGAGTGATTTTTTGGAGAAGAAAAATCAGGAAATGTGTGAAAGGTGGGAAAAGCTTGAGGATTTGCTGAACATTTTCGGAATGGAGACACGGGCTCTGTATGGAATATGTCTGGAAAAATGGGAAGCGGAGATGCTGTGTACTATTTTTGAAGAGAGAGACTGGGAGCGGTATAAGTATATACTCCTGCTTGCCACGCTGTGCAAATACATCCAGCAGATAGAGACGATGTATGAGAATGAGATTCCGGAGGAGATTCAGTACCGGAAGTCTTGCGAGGACAGCGTGGTTAAGAGTCTGGAATATGCTAGGAAACGCATGGAGGAGAGAATCTGTAGTCTGGAGCTTAAGAAAAAGGAAAAGGAGAGCGAACTTGACGAGACAAAGCGGCAGATAGAGCGGATGGAGCGGGAAAGCAGGAGGAGAGAAGCTCGGCATGAGGAAGAGAAGGCGGAGCTTGCAAGGCTGCGGGAACTTATTTTTCAAAGGAAAGGGGGAACCTGCGGTATAACAGAGGACTTTCAGCGGAAAGGGGGAGCAAAGGGCTTTCAAAGGAAAGGGGAAGTCTGTGATATAACAGAGGATTCTCAGAGAAGAGGGGAAGCCTGTGACATAACAGAGGAATTTGAAAGGAAAGGGAAAACCTGCGGCATAGCAGATGAGGAAAAGAGCGGGGAAGGTATCGGGAGTTTTGGGAAGAGGTTCGATGCGGGAAGGCTGGAGCAAAGTATTGTTATAGGGGGACATCGCAATTGGCAGAGGAAGCTTCGGCGGCGGCTTCCCGACAGTCAATTTCTGGCGTCGGATTATATGAATTTTGACCCGGCTGTGTTACATAATAAAAAATATATTATTGTAAATACGGATATTTTGAAGCATGGGCTGTACTACAAGATTATGAATGAAAGGAAGAAAGGCCAGAAGATTCTGTATGTCCATGGGAATAATATAGACCGTACGCTGCGGGAGATTGCAGAGCAGTTGGGGTAATTGGGGCGTGTCTGTGTCATATGAGGTTTGTATAAAATTGCAGAATGAAGGTAACAGTGAAGCCGGAAGGCTGAACTGTTACGAATGAAGCGATAGATTATGCTAACTTATATTGCTAACTTAAATACAAAATAAGATTGTAGGAAGTAAATCGGGATGATATACTATATTTAGTAGTAGGAAGTTAATCAGAATGATATACTATATCTAATAGTTTGAAGATTAGTCTTGAAAAATAGATAAAAGTTTTCTGTTAAAGTATGTAAAATCGGACAGGAGTGATAAGATATGAGACGGGAAGAATATATTTCTGATGAGACAGTTGTAAAACGTGCGAATGCAGCGGTAAGAATCGAATTGGAGAAAAAAAGGGCATTGGATATTCCTATAGTTGTATACGATAGAGAAACTCAAACTATCTATCATGAAAGTGACGACGGAACAAGGGTAGAAATAGGAAAAAGAATGCGGAAGGAGCGTTATAGTGAGCGCATTGCCAAAAAAGCCTGAGGTGATAGTTTTTGCAGGACCGAACGGGTCGGGAAAAAGTACATTTACAGAATTATTAATGCCGCCGGTGGATTATATTAATGCTGATGAGATTAAGAAAAATTTGAAATGTTCTGATTTGGAAGCCGCACAGTTAGCAGAAAAGCAACGAGAAGAACATGTTGGGCAGATGAGAGAATTTTGTTTTGAAACGGTATTGTCAACAGAGAGAAACTTAAGGCTGCTTGAGAGGGCAAGAGAAAAAGGATATTTTATTCGATGCTATATATCCTTACAGCAGACCCGATTATTAATGTATGGAGGGTAAAATCCAGAGTAGCGTCTGGAGGACATGATGTTCCGGAAGATAAGATTATTGCAAGATATGACAGAGCATTGAATTTAATAAAAGATTTAGTAAAGATATGTGATGTGTGCCATATATACGATAATTCAGGGTGTAAACCTTTTCGAATATTCAAAAAGCGTAAAGAGCAGATTTTTTATGATGAATGTGAGGATTGGTTGTTTGCAGATATTCAGACATTGACGGATATAGATAGTATGGAAAAGCGGGATTTGAATTAAACAAGGGGTTGCTATGCTTAATGCAGCAGCCCTCTTCTGTTTAGGATAAATGAAGCTCGTTAAATATAACAGATGGTTATAAGTTAAAATGATATATGTAGAGAATATTGCATCTGACATTCAGCCAGATGTTTTTTTATGCTTTTGTGCAAAATGACGAAAAAATAATAAAAAAATTTAGAGAAGTTAAAAAAATGATAGAAATAGAATAGAAAATTGAAGCTTTTTGACCCGAAAATTCTCTATAATTATGTCTCAAGGAGGGATGCGAATGAAAGTTGAGCTACAGAATCTAAAGATTGATACGCTGTCCGGCGAGAGTGTATCAATTCAGAACTGCAGGTATTCCGGTGATGTACGGGATTATGAATTTGAGTATGCCGGATTTCATTTTGCAGTAAAAGATACTTGGGAGAAATCTAAAACCGTTTTTAAGTTTACACGAAAGATTAACGCGAAGAAACGGGGGAAGGCTGTTCCAGGAGCAGGTATTTCTTTTTCGGCGGAAATATACGTCGGAGACGGAGCGCAGACATTACGTGTGGGAGTACCGTCCGCCGTATATGACAGGAGAGTCGGAGGCGGGAAGCGGGAGTATCATTCCTTTATGGAGGACCGGCTTCCGGGAGGGATTATACTGTTTTATGACGAAGAGACGAAAGAGGCGGTGACAGTACAGAAGTTAGTCCCCGCAATCTATACGGAAAAGGAGGTCAGGGTAAAGGGACAGAGCAGATATTTACATAAGACGGAGGTTACGTCTATGGGGTATGGAAGGGGCGATTGTGCTTTTGCTTCTCTGTGCTGGCCCTATGAAGAGAGAGAAACCAGCGTCGCATTGGACTCGTCCGGTACGTATGTGAAGGCGTTTTATCCGTTGGAGGAGGATTTTGAAATTGAACTTTCTTACTATATTGAAGCTAAGGCCGCCCCGTCTTTTACAGAGGCGCTGTTTGAGGGGTATTGTGATTTGGCGGACAGGCTTATAGAAGCCCAACATGCAGATTGCGGGTCGGATGTTTTTCAATATGCAGAACCGGCAGAGCTTCCTTTCGACAGGGAAGAGGGGATGGGATATAGAAGAGACAGTGTATCGAAGACTTACCGAGAGTTTGAATCGGAGGGGGCGGGATTTTTCTTCCACTTTAATCCGCAGAAGGGGTATGGTTCGCAGCCTTCTGGTTTTGGGACTGTAAATCATACGATTCCTCATGAGACGTATACCTATGTGTTAGAATACGGTTTTACCGGAAGGCAGATTGACATTGCGCTGTCGTTGGCCAAAGAAGACCCGGATATGGTTAAGAAGGGAGAAAAGGTAATAGACTTTTTTGTAAAGCATTGTGTATGCAAGAACGGTTGGCTGTACTCCCTTTATGATGTGAAGGGGGAGAGAGCCTTTGCTTCCTTTGGGGATAGGGAGGCTCCGAAACTTCACTACATGGATTATCCCGAAAAACAGGGGAATTATCTCAGGACGATGACGGAGCCGATGAAGGATTTGCTGGCCGCATATCTGTGGTATCGGGACAGGGGCATAGAAAAGAGAGAGTGGATGGAAGCTGTTTTTCTTTTCGCGGATTTTCTGATTGAAAAGCAGAATGAGGATGGTTCTTGGTATAGAGCGTATACGCCAAAGGGGGAACCGGTATTCATGAATGAGCGTCCGGAGTGTACGGAGGAAGAGAATGACAGGGGAAGAAAAGCTTCTACTATTATTCCGGTCATGTTCCTCTGTGACATGGCTGAATTTGCGCCGAAAGGGGAAGAATATCTTGAGGCCGCCAAAAGAGCGGGAGAGTATTCCCTTCTTCACGAGGTGAAGGAGGAACTCTATCAGGGCGGGACTATGGATAATCCTAATATTGTTGATAAAGAGGCGGCGCAATATGTAATGGCGGGGATGTACCATTTGTATAAATCCACGGGGGATAGAAGGTATCTGGAGGGGAGTATACAGGCTGCAAAGCAGTTTGTTACATGGAATTATATTTGGAACGCACCCATGAGGAGGGGAACGATTCTTGCAGAGAAGTATTTCCGCACAAAAGGAATGGGAGCAATCAATTCTGTATGGTGCGGAGGCGTGGTGGATATCTATTCTCTGTTTCATATTAAGGAACTTCATTTGCTGGGGAGGGAAACCGGTATTGTATTTTTCGAGAGAATGGCGGAATGGATTAGTTTTGCGGCGGCGCAGATTCTCTCTTGTCCAAGGGACCGTATGGGGTTTCTGGATACAGGCATGCAGCCGGAGGGCTTTGGTATCTGTGCTCAGGGTATGGACGATGGAATGATTGAAAAAGGCGATATTTGGGGAACCCTTGGCTGGATTTATTCGGCCGGTATCGGGGGTATGGAGAGGTATATGCAAGTGATATAATCTGCTGGGGGTATGGAACCGTTTTTTGTAAAAATGGACGGCCGGAACACAAAGGGCGGCGGGTAGAATGGTATAAGAAGAAAGACAATAGAAGAAAGACAGTAGGAAGAGGAGGATAAAAAGAATGAAAAAACGAGTGATTAGTATGCTGCTGGCCGCAGCGATGGTAACAGGTTTATTAGCAGGGTGCGGCAATTCTAAAGGGAAGAAGGATAACGAAAGTTCGGAATCGGGCGCGGTTGTGCTGGATATGTACCACAGTTGGAGTACGGATTCTGAGAGAGGGGCGGCTCTTGACAAACTGATTCAGGATTTTAATAAGGAAAATGAGGGAGAGATTGAGGTAAAGGTCACTATTAATCCGGACTTTCCGGCATATCAGGAGAAGGTTAAGACGATGATTTCTACGGATACTACGCCGGATATTTTCCATTATAATTTTAACCCTAATGATTTGTCCAGACAGCAGTCTGGTAAACTTATGGATTTTACGGATTATATGGATACGGAGTGGAAAGAGAGATTTAGCGAGGGTGATTTGGATAATTTGACAATCGACGGGCAGATTACGTCGATTCCCTTTGAAAAGGCTGGCGCGGTTATCTATTATAATAAAGATTTATTTAAAGAAGCCGGTATCGGGGAGTTCCCGAAAACCTGGGATGATTTGCTTGAGGCGTGTAAGAAGCTGGAAGGGCAGGGTATCGTACCATTTTCTCTCTATACGGCGGACGATGCTTGGTATACCTGCAATCTTTTTACTTATCTGGCGGCAAGCTGCGCAGGAGTGGACAGCTTGAATAAGGGCGGCAGTATCAATACAAAGGAAATGAAGACAGCGGCCGCAAAGTTGAGGGAGTTCTGGGATTATACGACGGGCGATGCGATTGGAGCGAATTACTCGGTCGCCATGAATAATTTTGCCTCGGAGAAGACGGCGATGGTGATTGACGGTCCGTGGCTGATTGGCTCTCTGGGTGAGATACAGGATAAAGTGGGTATCGCTAAGGCGCCCTCTTTCGGAGATGGTAAGGTTTCGGAGACTTATGTGGTGACGGACGCGCAGACTCCGTGGGCGGCAGGAAAGACGGAGGACAAAAAGAAGGAAGAGGCTATTGTTAAGTTCATGAAGTTCATTACCTCAGAGGACAGTGTGAAGGAGCTGACGTTGGAAGGCGCGGTGTTCCTTTCTCCGAAGCTGGATATGGAGGATGAAGACGTGCAGTCTACGGAGGGGCTTCTTGGCGAGTATCTGGATTTGTATTCTCAGGTTGAGGACAGTACGGTGAATATTCAGAGAAATCTCAGCACTGCGGCTAACTCTAAGCTCCCGTCTTTGTTGGAGAGTATGGCTCTTGACAATATTTCAGCGGATGAATTTATCGAGCAGTTAGATGCTGAGAATCAGTAGGGGAGATGGTATATATTATGAAGAAGCGGCAGACAATACTGTATCTCTTACCGGCAGTGATTTTGATAGCAGTATTTTTCATTTTCCCGCTGTGCTATCTGATTTATGTCAGTTTTTTTCAGTGGGATGGACTGGGACCAAAGATATTTGCAGGATTTGACAATTTTAAATATGTTTTTTCGGATGCCATATTTAGAACGGCTGTGAAGAATACCTTCGTCTGGATAGGCGCCGCTTTGTTTCTTCATATTCCATTCGGGCTGTTTCTGGCTCTGCTTTTGAACCGCAGGCCCAGAGGGTGGAAATTTCTTAGGGTTATCTATTTTATACCGAATGTGATTTCTACTACGGCTATCGCGTTTCTGTGGTATTTTATTTACCATGTTGATGTGGGGCTTCTGAATAATTTCCTTAAGGCGGTCGGATTGGAGGGATTTGCGCATGCCTGGCTGAATGAGCCGGGCACGGCGCTTCCGGCGAATATTGTGCCGTTCGCCATGTATGTGGGGCTGACTATGATTATTTTTATGACGCAGCTTTCGACGATTCCGAAAGAGTTGTATGAGGCGGCTATTGTAGACGGGGCGAACAGGCGGCAGGTGGACTTGGAGATTTATCTTCCTATGATGAAGCCTGCTGTTATTACGAATATTATGCTGAATCTGGCTTTTTGCCTGAGGACTTTTGAGTACCCGTTTCTGATGACCGGAGGCGGTCCTGCCAACGGTACGATGAATCTGTCTCTGTATATTTATAAGGAAATGGTGGGAGCGAACAGGTACGGTATATCTATGGTGGCAGGGTTGGTTACGGTACTTCTTGGTCTTGTTATTATGATTTTTGTTCAAGTTCTTCAAAAAGAAAGGGGGCGATAAGATGGGAGACAGGAAAAAGACTCCGGCTGGAATTATGATTTTTCTGGCGGTTATTCTGGTATTGATGCTTGTTCCTTTTCTGTGGCTTCTTCTGTCGGCATTTCGTCCGAATGTAGATTTGTTCAACGAGCCTTTTGGTATTCCGAAAAATCTTTCTTTTGATAATTTTGCGGAGGTTATGGACAGCCATCCTATGGCGCTGTATTTTGGCAATTCTGTTTTGGTGGCGGTCCTTGCTACGGTTATCTCTATTACGGCGGCAACTTTGGCGGCCTATGCTATGCAGCATCGGTTTATGAGTCGGGGAATGTTGGGAATCTTGTTTTCTATGTGTCTTTTTATTCCGACCAATGCATTTATGGTGCCGTATTATGTTATTATAAATAAAATAGGTTTGTATGATAATGTTCTGGGTATTGCCCTTGTTTATGCGGGGGTGAATCTGCCTATGAGTTTTATGGTGATTAAGGGGTATATGGATACCATTCCTAAGGAGTTGACGGAGTCTGCCAGAATTGACGGGGCGGATTGTGGACAGGCGTTTCGGAGAATCATTCTGCCTATTTCTAAACCGGGGATTGTGACGGCCTGTGTTTTCCTTGTGATTAATTCTTGGAATGAGTTGTTGTTCGCGAATCTTTTGAATCAGAGTGATTCGTCTCGGACTGTGCAGGTGGCTATCCGCTCTTTTCTGACTACTTTTGAGGCGAACTATGCCCATGCGTTTGCAGCGATGGTCATCTCTATTCTGCCGACGATTGTTATCTATGTGCTGCTTACGGACAGAATTATTGACGGTATGACAGCGGGGGCTGTAAAGGGGTAATGCAATATGAAAATCATGATTGTCGAGGATGAGAAGAATATCAGAGAAGGCCTTGCAGATATGTTTGACTGGGAGGGCGAGGGTTTTGCGCGTCCGGTTTTATTTTCCAGCGCGGTGGATGCTTTGCAATATCTGGAAACGGAAGCTATCGAGGTTGTGATTACGGATTTGTATATGCCTGTGTTGAATGGGATAGAGTTTATTCGGATGCTGCGGGAGCAGAATCAGAGCTGCGAGGTTATTATCCTGACCGGACATGAAAGATTCGAGTTGGCGCAGGAGGCAATCTCTTTGGGGGTAAGGGGATATCTTTTGAAGCCCGTTAAGGAGGAGGAGTTTGTCCAAGTGCTGCGGGAGGTGAAGGCAGACCTTCAGGAGAAGATTAAATTGAGGGACTGGATGGCCATAGCTAGGCAGAAATTATCGGAATATCTGCCGATTATTCAGAATCAATTTTGGAATGATTTGATTTCAGGGAATATCGGTGATTTGAGGGAGGCAGAAGTCAGGGCTAAGGACGCGGAGATTCATGTGCCGGATACGGAGTTGTCCTGTCTGGCCATTCGGGGAAGATGGAAGGAGGCGGTTTATAATCAGGTTGAGGAGTTGGCGCTGCGTCAGTTGATTCAGGAGATTTTAAAGGATAAATGTCTGTATGTTTTAAAGAGAGGCAGTATGGAGCTGGTTATATGCAGGGGCAGGGTTTTTAGGGCGGATGTTGAGATTTTGGAGGAATCTATCAGGAAGAATCTGGGGTTGTGCGCCGGAATCGGAATCAGCAGCGCTAAGAGCGGGATGCTTAGCTGTCAGGAGTTGTCGGCGGAGGCTTTTGACGCGGTTCAGTCTATCCATGAGGAGCATGCTTTTTCTTATATTTATTATAAGGATATTGAGAATAAAAGGCAGAGCAGAATTGAATATCCTTATGGGGATGAGAGAAAGATTCTGAATATTATCCGGCTTCAGAGAAAGCCTGAAAAAGAGATGCTGACAGTGTTTTTGAGAAAGATTTTTCCGCCGGTCTATTCGGCGGAGGAATCCAGGATGCTGCAGCTTCAGTTTTTGACTGCGCTGGCTCGTGTAGCAAATGAGACGGGGATTGATATTGTGGAGGAGTTTAGGGATGCGGAGACTGCCATTTATAAGCTTAGAAAGGTGGAGGAGAAGCTGCTTAGGATTATTGATAAGCTGGTGTCTGAGAGGGAGCAATTCTCACGGAGATATACGGAGGTTATTGTGGAGTCTGCCAAAGCGCATATGGCTTGGGAGTATTCGGATACGGAGTTGTCTATCGGGAAGATTGCTAAGGAGATTGGCGTTACGCCGAACTATCTGTCCCGTATTTTTAAGGATGTGACGAAAGAATCGTGTATTGAGTTTCTTACGAGGCTTAGGCTTGAGGAGGCAAAGCGGCTTCTATCCCAGTCTTCTATGAAGAGTTATGAGATTGCGGAGCGTACGGGTTATAATAATCCGAATTATTTCAGCGCTTTATTCAAAAAGTATGAGGGGTGCACGCCCAAGGATTTTCGTGAAAGGATGAGGAATGAGAAGGAAACTGACGTCCATTAGAGGGAGGCTTCTGTTCTTTTTTATCGGTTTATCGGTTCTTCAGATTGTGGTTATGGCGGGGTTTGTGAAGCTGAATTTAGAGCCTTCTATTATTGAAATGTATACGGAGCATCTGGAACGTTTTGCTGATGTGACTCTGGAAGAAATGTCGGATGAATCGGAAAAGATTGAGAATTACATGGTTAATATTATTGGTGATTCCAGTATTCAGAGTTTTCTGGAAACTGCAAATAAGGTGGAGGGCGAGGAGCTTGCGGCGGGCTTTTCGGCGGAGCTTCGGAATCGTATTTTGGCGTATACGGATTATGACAATATCATTCGGGCCATTTATCTGCTTGATAATGGGGGGAGAATTTATAGTAATCTTGGGAAAAGGGGGATGCAGAAATTGCTGGAAGAGAATCCCAAGCTGAGCCGGCGAAGGGAGGCTTCTGCTTTGTGGTTTTCTAAGGAGCAGGATGTGATTGCTATTTTTAGGATTATCAATAACAATACCACGGATTTGACAAGAAGGATCGGGGCCATTTGTATTTTCATTGACAGGGAGGAATTTCAGGATAGAGTGAACAGGCTTATGATGGAGGAGAATCAGCATTATGTGCTGGCCAGCGGGGACCGGAATTTTTTGATTATGTCTGAGGAGGATATGGAAATCGGGGAGGGGGATATTGTCTGTGTTAAGGAAAATGAGGGGTGGAAGCTTAAGACTTGGATTGATAAGGAGACTGCCTATGCTCCGGTTGATTTGATGGTTCGGCTTCTTTTGATTGAGCTGTTGGTATTGCTTGGTGTGAGCGTTGTGCTTATTGTGTATCTTACCGGCAGAATTACGAAGCCCATGAAAAAGATTCGTGCGGCCATGAAGGAAATCGGGGAGGGGAATATGGATATCCTGGTTCCTGAGGAGGAGGACGAGATGGGGGTTCTTGCCGCGACGCTGAATACTATGTCGCAGAATATTAAGGAGCTTATGGAGCAGCTTCATGAGGACGAGAAGCAGAAGCGGTATCTGGAATTAAAGGCTATGCAGTATCAGATTAATCCTCATTTTCTCTATAATACGCTGGATTCTATTACCATGTCTGCCAGAAAGAACCATGACAGGCAGAGCGAGGCCATGACGATGGCGCTTTCGGAGTTTTTCCGTATCTGTCTTAGTCAGGGTATGGAGTTTGTGACGGTTGAGACGGAGCTTCGATATGTGCAGTCTTATCTGGAAATCCAGAGTATCCGGTTTCCTGATTCTGTGAGCTGGCAGTGCATGGCGGAGCCGGGGCTTGAGAAGCTTAAGGTGCTGAAATTTATTTTGCAGCCGATTGTGGAGAATAGTTTATACCATGGTCTTCATGATGTGGATAGAAACGGCGATATCCGGATACATGCGTTTCGGAAGGGGTGCGACCTGCATATTTGTGTAAGTGATAATGGTGTGGGAATGATGCCTAAGCAATTGGAGTCGGTAAGAATGAAAATTATGGAGAAGCGGATTGCGCAGGAGGGCTTTGGTCAGGGCGGAATCGGGCTTCAGAATGTGCAGCAGAGGCTTCAGCTTGTCTATGGGACCAAGGCGGGACTTGTGATTGAGAGTGAGTGGGAAGAGGGGACTTGGGTTACGGCGGTCATTCCGGGAATTTGTTCGTGAAGGGAGAGAAATGGATGATAAATAAGGCGAATTTGGTTTTTTGCAGTAATGTTAAGGTTCTGGATTCTTTCTGGAATAAGTACAGGAGGCTTGTGAAGGATGAGATTTTACCGTATCAGTGGGAGGCGATGAACGACCGGATTTCTGGTGCGGCGAAGAGTCATTGTATTGAGAATTTCAGGATTGCGGCGGGAGAGTGTGAAGGGGATTTTTATGGCGCGGTTTTTCAGGACTCGGACCTTGCCAAATGGTTGGAGGCTGTTTCGTATACTCTGGCGGAGTTTCCGGATGAAAAGCTTGGAAGGCTGGCGGAGGATATGATAGATTTGATTGAGCGCGCGCAGCTTGCGGATGGGTATTTTAATACGTATTTTATTTTGAAGGAGCCTAAGAGGAGGTTTTGTAATCTTAGGGAGGGCCATGAGTTGTATACGCTGGGGCATATGATTGAGGCTGCCGTGGGTTTTTTCCGGGCGACAGGGGATATGAGATTTGTGGAGATTGTCCGTAAGATGGCGGATTTGGTTGACCGGACGTTTGGACCGGAGCCGGAGAAGATGCATGGGATGCCGGGGCATCAGGAGATTGAGCTTGCGTTGGTGAAGTTGTTTGAGGTCACGGAGGATAGAAAATACTTGGACCTTGCGAAGTATTTTATTGATGTCAGGGGGCAGGCGAAGGATAATTATTTTCTGGATGAAATGAAGCATGGGGGAGGGGAGGTTATTTTCCCTGAACTTTCGGATTACAGGCCGGAATATTCCCAGTCGCATCTGCCTGTACGCAAGCAGAGGACGGCGGAGGGGCATGCTGTGCGGGCTGTGTATATGTATTGTGCGATGGCGGATTTGGCGGCGGCGTTTCAGGATGAGGGGCTTTTGAAGGCCTGTGAGGCGCTGTGGGATAATATTGTTGAGAAGCGGATGTTTATTACCGGCGGTATCGGCTCTTCGGGGCTTTTGGAGCGGTTTACCACGGATTATGATTTGCCTAATGATTATAATTATTCGGAATCCTGTGCTTCTATTGGGCTGGCTCTTTTTTCGAGGCGGATGATGCTGATTAAAAGAGAGGCCAAGTATGCGGATATTATGGAGAGGGCGCTTTATAATACGGTGTTGGCGGGAATTGCTATGGATGGAAAGAGTTTCTTTTATGTGAATCCTTTGGAGGTATGGCCGGATAGCTGTATGGAGTTTACGTCTAAAGGGCATGTGAAAAGCAGCCGGCAGAAATGGTTTGGCGTTGCCTGCTGCCCGTCTAATATTGCAAGAACGCTGGCTTCTTTTGGGGAGTACATATATGCCTGGGAGGATAACCGGCTTTTTGTGAATCTGTTTGTGGCTAACAGGGCGAAGATTCCTGTTCCTGATTGTGACGTTGATGTGGAGATGCAGACGAATTTTCCTTGGGATAATAGGGTTTGGTTATCTGTGAAGCGTGGGGGAGGGCAGGTTGCTTTGGCTGTTCGTATTCCCGATTATGCGAGGGATTTTAGGGTTTGGCTGATAGAGGGCGGCGGTAGGGTTTTGCAGGATTTTGAGGTGAGGGACGGATATGCATGTTTTGTCTGTGAGGGAGCGGCAGAATATGAGATTTCTTTTGTTTCTAAACCGCGGTTTGTGCGTGCGAATCCGAAGGTGCGTGCGGATGCCGGTAAGGTATGTATGATGTACGGGCCGTTGGTGTATGCGTTGGAGGAGGCGGACAATGGGGGGAATCTTGGGGGGATTTTTCTGGATACCAGTAAGGAGATGGAAGCGGTTTGGGATGAAGAGCTTTTGCAGGGGACGTTGGTCTTAAAGGCGGCGGGCAAGAGGATATCGTCTTGTGAGTGGAATGATGCCAAGCTGTACGGTGAACAAGGTGTAAGGCTTGAGGACGTCAGGCTTACGGCGATTCCCTATGCGTATTGGAATAACAGGGGGGAAGGTGAGATGACGGTGTGGATTAAGGAGTTGATATCGCAAAGTTAATGGAAAGCTGCCGTATTTCTTCCGAAGGCGAGCAGGGGACATAGGCTGCCGCCTTGCTTTCTTCGGGAGGAATGGGGGGGGGATTTCCGCTCGAAAGGCCGAGTTTTGGCGGGGATTTGACAGGCCGATAAAAAAAGATGAAAAAAAATGAAATAATTTGAAAAAAACCCTTGCATTTCCGTAAAATGTGTTATATAATAGCTTTCGTGTTAAGGAAATAATAAAAGAAAATTAAGAATTACGCGCGATTAGCTCAGTTGGTAGAGCACCTGACTCTTAATCAGGGTGTCCAGGGTTCGAGCCCCTGATCGCGCATTTGAAAATCACTGTTTTTGGAGGCTTTTGAGAACTCCGGGGGCGGTGGTTTTTTATTTCTGAATTTTAAGATTTTTGACAAAGGAGACAGGAGATTTATGATAGCATCTTTTTATGCTGAGAACAGGAAAAGTTTTTTGGAACATTTGGAGCAGGGAGAGCTGGCTGTATTTTTAAGCGGTGAAGCTTTGCGGAAATCGGCGGATGACGATTATCCTTTCTATGCGAATCGGAATTTTGTCTATCTGACGGGGATTGAGCAGAGGGACAGTATTTTGGTGTTGTACAGGGATGGGGGGAAGTTTATCGAGAAGTTGTTTATTCTTGCGCCAAATGCGTTTGAGGAGAGATGGAACGGGGCGCGGATTAAGCCGGAGGATGCGGCGGCAAAGTCTGGTATGATGGATATCGGATATGTTGACGAGTGGCAGTCTTATCTGGCGGAGGTGATTCGTAAGCTCCATATTCATACGATTTACCTTGATATTGACCATAAAGAGGGGCGCAGGAATTGGAATGGGGCGGACTGGATGTGTCAGTACATAGAGACTGGGTATCCTTATATGAAGGTGAAAAATTCTCTTCCGATTTTGATGAATATGCGTTTGATTAAGAAGCCTTGTGAGATTGAGGCTTTGGAACAGGCGGAGCGGATTACGAAGGCCGGGATTGTGGCTATGATGGAACATTCAAGGCCGGGAATGTATGAATACCAGTATAAGGCAGAGTATGATTATGCGCTGGCTCAGTATGGCGTTCTGGAACCGGGATTTTCGTCGATTATCAGTGCGGGGAAGAATAATTTTTGTATTCATTATGACAGTTACAGAGGTCAGGCGCAGGATGGGGATTTGGTGTTAAATGACGTCGGTGTCCGTTGGGATTATCTGGTGACGGATGTTTCCAGGGCATGGCCTTGTAATGGGAAATATACGGAACGGCAGAAGCTTTTGTATGAGTGTGCCTATCGGACTTCGCAGTATATGTTTGGCGTCTTGAAGCCAGGGCTCCCTATGATGGAGGTTGATAAGAGGATTAAGGAGTATAATTTCGAGCAGCTTCGGGATGCGGGAGTGTGTAAGTCTTTTGATGAGATTGGGACTTATATGTGGCATGGCGGCGCGCATCATATTGGGTTTGACGTACATGATATGGTGGCGGCGCGGGAGGCGACGACGGCGGCTGGAATGGTATTCTGTGTGGATATCGGCATCTATCATGAGGAGTGGGGAATTGGCTTCCGTTTGGAGGACAACTGTTTGATTACGGAGGATGGGTGCCGGAATCTGTCGGCGGATATTCCGAGGACGATTGAAGAGATCGAAACGATTATGAATTCGTAGAAGTTGTTATATAGGTATTTGTGTGAAGTTTTTTAAATAAATAGGGGGTTGTTGCAATAAGCAAAACAATTACAAGATATGGCGGAATTTAGTTTCCGGAAAATGCCGTATCTTGTGGGATTTGTGCTTAATGCGACAGCCCCTTTTTGGTTAATCCTCATAAGGAATCTTAAGTACCTGCCCCACGTCTATTAGATCGCTCGTCAGCCCGTTGAGCTGCATAATCTTCTCGATTGTAGTCCCAAATCTTCGGGCCAGCAGCCACAGGCTGTCTCCCGCCTGAACCGTATACTCGCGATACCCGCCGGTCTGAGAAACCGGAATATTGAGAATCTGCCCGATATACAGCATATCCCCGGTCAGGCCGTTTAGTCTTTTGAGCGCCTCGACTGTCGTGCCGTAGCGTTGGGATATGAGCCAGAGTGTGTCCCCGGGCTGGACGGTATACCGGATTGTGTCGGTTTCATCCGGCTTCTGTGACGGTACATTCTGGATAATCCCCTGATAAGTATCATACAGCGCTTTCCATGTAAGGGGCCCGACAATACCGTCGGCATTTAAATTCATAGCCCGTTGGAAGGCAATAACCGACTGCCGCGTCCCGCTTCCGAAGATTCCATCCTGAGAAAGCCCGGGAATCTCAGGATAGTATTCGGATATGACGTCAAGGAGATACTGCAGTGTAATAACATCCGGTCCGGAAGAACCCTGCCGTAATATACTGCTTGGCGGTACGGTTCCGATTCCGAGAGACCCGCCCTCGCTGTCTAGTTCTGCAAGCCTTGTGACTGCCGTATACAGGCTGGAAATCTTATACCAGGTGGATTTGCCTACGATACCGTCTGGCGTAAGATTAAAGACACTCTGGAATTTTGTTACGGCTGCCTTTGTGGTGTCCTGAAACACCCCTGTTTCATCTGTAATGGCGGGAATTGCAGGGTAATTTCTGCGGATGCGGTTGAGATAGGCCTGTATCGTCTGTACGTCAAGACCGGAGCTGCCAACCCGAAGAGGGGTTCCAGGGTAAGAAGACAGGATTCCGGTTACAATATCCGTCTCTGCAATCTCCACATCTTTGGGATAGTAGGAGCGGAGGATCTGTAAGGGGGTAAGGCCTTGGTTTGCCAGCGTCACCGTACCCCATTGGGATAGCCCCTGACAGGTGGCGGTGGTCCCGTTGCAGAAGGATGTAAAATAGGGCGCCTTGTGTCCCTTCCTTCTCACATATTCGTTGAAAATCCTATCTACAATTCTGCTGATCGAGTCATAGATCGGGCGTCCAAGAACAAAATACTGGTCGTACGCAGTGCTGTTGGTGATGTCGAAATTGTAGCCTTTGCTTTTGTACCACTCCGTATAAATCCGGTTCAGCGCAAATGTAATAATCGCATAAATATTTGCGGTGAGGGATGCCTCAGGCCAGGTGGGATAGATCTCGCTGCTGGCCACATTTTTTACGTACTCCGGAAAGGATACCTGAACGTTCTGCGCGTTAGAGCTGGGGGCACCAAGGTGAACCGTAATAGGGTTGGGGATTACGACCTGACGCAGGATGCGCGGTTCCGTATATGTCCCTTCCTGTTCGGAGATCTCCTGCATGGCGATCGCAGGTTTCCCGACGGTAATTTCCCTTGTGACAGGCTGCCGCTGTGTCTTTTGCATCGGAGTCAGGGTGACGGGAAGGACCGCAGTTTCTCCGTCGAAGATGGGGATATCCGTAACGAACAGTGAGTCGAAGCCGAAGCTTTGTGCAAGCACGGAATAACTTATGAAAGGCAGTCCGTTATAGTAGGGGGTCTGGGAAAAGCTTTTATCCGCTGTTTCAAGGGAAATGGCGGGCGTTTCACCGTTCTCGTCGGTTGTCAGTACATAGAGGACGTTAGAATTCATATCCGAGATCCTGACCTGTACGCCGCTTAAGGGGAGGGCGTCGTGGGCAGTCCGGGCCTGAATAAGTAAGTATCCGATAGCCATAGGCTTTAAAATCTCCTTTTTCCATATGTTCTTATACCATATAGGGTATGAAAAAACAGGCGGATTGTTGAGGATTTGTATAAAAATAATAGAAATTAATCGCATTTATAATTGACAAAAAGTTTAATAAGAGTATAATTAATTCAGCGTCTGAGTTTAGTAAAAAATTATTTTTGGTTTAGGAATAATTTCTTGCCGGATATGAGGCGGGGAATTTAGATGAAAAACGGAGGAGAAGGGTAGATTTTATGGAACTGGAATATGTGAATGAACATATCGGGAATAAGATTAAGGACTTGAGGAACCGGAACGGATTGACACAGCAGGAACTAGCTGACAGGACAGAACTGACCAAGGGATTTATTTCCCAGCTAGAGAGGGGGCAGGTCTCCCCGTCGATTGTGACGCTTCTTGACCTGATCGAGTGTCTGGGGACGACTGCCTCTGAATTTTTCAAGGAGACGGAAGAGGAACAAGTCGTATTCTCGGAAGAAGGATTTTTCGAGAAGGTGGACGATGCGGGGAACAGTATTCAATGGATTGTCCCTAATGCCCAAAAATACCGGATGGAGCCTCTGTTGGTTGTGGTTCAGCCTCATCAGAGCCTCGAGGAGGATAAGCCTCATGACGGCGAGGAGTTCGGATATCTGATCTCGGGAAGGCTTAAGCTGCAGCTGGGGAATGAGGTATATTCCGTGAAAGCAGGGGAGAGCTTCTATTACCCGGCGAAGCGGACGCATAGTATTGAGAATCCGGGCAGCAGGCCGGCAAAATTTATCTGGGTCAGCACCCCGCCGACATTTTGAGGACATTATCGGTTCATCACAGAGGCGGCGGTTATGAAAATAAGAAAGTTGGGGGATGAAGATGGAGCAGACGACGAACATTATTGAATTGAGACATATTACGAAAACCTATGAGGACGGCTATACCGCTGTGTCTGATTTTAATCTTGAGGTGAAGCAGGGGGAGTTCATCACTTTTCTCGGGCCTTCCGGGTGCGGGAAGACTACGACGCTGCGGATGATCGCCGGGTTTGATATCCCGACAGAGGGGGAGATCCTGCTTAACGGCGCGCCGATTACCAGCCTGCCGCCGAATAAGAGGCCGATCAACACGGTATTTCAGCGCTATGCATTATTTCCTCATATGAATATATACGAAAATATTGCTTTTGGACTGCGGCAGAAGAAGACGCCGGAGAAAGTAATCGCAAAGAAAGTCAAGAAGGTGTTGGAGTTGGTGGATCTTGAGGGATTCGAGAATCGCAGCGTCGACACCCTTTCCGGCGGGCAGCAGCAGAGGGTGGCGATCGCCCGGGCGGTGGTAAACGAGCCTCAGATTCTTCTGCTTGACGAACCGCTGGGGGCGTTGGATTTAAAGATGCGCAAGGAGATGCAGCTTGAGCTTAAGGAGATGCATAGGGAGCTTGGAATTACGTTTATCTATGTGACCCATGACCAGGAGGAAGCGCTTACCATGTCGGATAAGATTGTGGTCATGTCGGAAGGCAGGATGCAGCAGATCGGAACGCCCGAGGATATTTACAATGAGCCGATCAATGCATTTGTGGCGGACTTTATCGGGGACAGCAACATCTTCAACGGAATTATGACGGGGAAACTGAAAGTCCGGTTCTGCGGCGGGGAGTTCCCTTGTGTGGACGATATTGAGGAGGGAACCCATATTACGGCCGTAGTTCGTCCGGAGGATGTGAACCTGACCTCGCCGGAGCTTGGGAGGATCCGCGGAATCGTGTCTTCCGTGATTTTTAAGGGGATGCATTATGAGATTACCGTGGAATCCGGGAAGAATGAGATTGTCGCCCAGTCTGTCCATGCTGCCAAGGTGGGAGACCGCGTGGGCGTGCAGGTGGAGCCGGATAATATCCATGTTATGATTGCGGAAGACCATACGAATATTTTTGCGGCGGAGATCAATAAGAACTATGAGCTGGAGTATAACGGAACGGTTCTGGAGGTCAGCCTTACGGATATTGTCAAGGGAAGCGTGATGTCGGAGGACGGAAGCTGGCTGGATGCCAAGGGATTGGAGCTTGACCCGAATAAAGTGAGGATTAAGATCTCGATTAAGCCTCAGGATATACAGCTTACGGACGATCAGGACGAAGGGCTGGTGCAGGGGTATATCAGCAACCTGATCTATAAGGGCGATCATTACAGTTATGTAATTCACACGGACCTTGAGCAGGATTTTGTGGTAAATGATGAATATCTGTGGAATATGGAGGATCAGGTCGGTTTGCTGATGCCCGTAGATAAGATGATCTTTACAGTGAAGAAGTAGGAGGCGGATAGTATGAAGAAACGTACATTTTCCAGAAGGTATCTGGGAATCCCATATGCGCTTTTTCTGGCGCTGTTTGTTGTTGCTCCGCTGCTTGTGCTGGTGTACTATGCGTTTACGGACGGGCAGGGACAGTTTACGGTCCAAAACCTGACGGGATTTTTCTCCGATCCGAACACGCTGGGGACGCTTTGCTACAGTTTCGGCGTTGCTTCGGTCACGACGGCGGTATGTCTTTTGCTTGCGTATCCCTTGGCGTATATCCTTGCCACAGGCAAGATGAAAGGCAAGACGGTTATTGTCCTGATCTTCATTATGCCGATGTGGATTAATTTCTCGCTGCGTATCACGGCATTGAAGGAAATCCTTACATGGATTGAGGGGAATCTGGCGTATCATCCGTTTCTCAATACGGTGCTTGGTATGAGTTATGATTTCCTGCCTTTTATGATCCTGCCCATATACACAACCCTCTCTAAGATGGACGGCGCGCTTTTGGAAGCGGCCTTGGATCTGGGGGCGGGTGAAGCGCAGACATTTTTGAAGGTAACGCTGCCGTTGTCATTGCCGGGAGTATTAAGCGGCGTGTCCATGGTATTCCTGCCGGCCATGACTAATTACGTGGTGCTTGATATGCTGTACAACAGCACCTATATCATGGGCAGCCTGATCGGCAGTTATTTTGCGGCGTATAACTGGAACGGAGGCTCGATGATCGCATTAATCCTTCTGGGGATTATCTGCCTGTTTACGCTGTTTTCCGGAGGGATGGAAGAGGAGAATACGAGAGGAGGGGCGTTGCTATGATGAGGAAAGCATGGAGATGGGCGGTTATTGTCCTTGTCCTTTTGTTCCTGTATCTGCCGATCCTTGTACTGGCGGTGTACAGTTTTACGGACGCTTCGAATATCGGAGCGATCCGGGGTTTTTCACTGCATAATTATGTGACGCTTTTTACCACGCCGGAGTTGGTGGATATGATTCTCGGGACCGTTGCGCTTGCCCTTGGGTCGGCTGTGATTGCCACAGTTCTTGGGACTATAGGTGCGATCGGCTCCTTTTATTCCAAAAAGGGCATGGCGTCGGCCATTACGACTATGAATCAAGTACCTGTGGTTAATGCGGATGTGGTGACGGGTTTCTCTATCTGTATCCTGCTGGTGGTGGTGTTCGGCGTCAGTAAAGATACGTTTATCCCTCTGGTAGTAGGGCATGTGACGCTCTGCGCGCCCTTCGTGTTTCTGTCCGTGATTCCGAAGCTTAAGCAGATGGATTCCAGTATCTATGAGGCGGCTCTGGATCTGGGGGCTGCGCCGTTCGGCGCGCTGATACGGGTGGTGATCCCGCAGATCTTACCGGGAATCATATCCGGATTCGCTATGGCTGTGACGCTGTCTTTGGACGACTATTTTGTGGCGACTTATACGAAACCGGCTACATTTGACACTATCAGTACTTATGTGGTCAATGCGACGAAGGGAGCGCAGACAACGATCAAGACGGCGTTGTGGGCGTTGTCTACTGTGATTTTCCTTCTTGTGGTTTTGTTTTCCGTAGTGATGAATATCCGGGCCGCAGGCGCCGGACAGGAACGGAAGGGGGTGTGACAGTTCGGATGATGAGAGGAATCAAGGATATGTCTGCGAGGGCTTCGGTGAAAAGAGCGGCCGCGGGTATGGCCGTGCTGTTTTGGATCCTGTCTTCTGCCTCTCCTGCGGCGGTACATGCGGCCGGCGCAGAGGATGGGGAGAAAGAAGTTACGCTCCGAATCTGCAACTGGGAGGAATATATCGACCTTGGAGACTGGGACGAGGATGAGACAATCGAGCTTGACAGCGGGGATATTATCGGCGAGAATTCCATGATGGAAGATTTTGCAGAATGGTATTATGAGACTTACGGAATCCGGGTGAAGATCGAATATTCTACCTTCGGCACCAACGAAGATCTGTATAATATGCTGACTCTTGGGGATACCTATGATTTGGTATGCCCGTCGGAATATATGATTATGAAACTGATGACGGAGGATCAGCTTGTTCCGTTGTCGGAAGAATTTTTCGATACCTCAGACAGGAATAACTACTATATCAACGGGGTATCTCCTTATATCAGGTCCATTTTTGAAGAGAATGAGATCGAAGGAAAGCCTTGGGGAGACTATGCGGCCGGGTATATGTGGGGGATTACGGGGATCGTATATAACCCGGAGATCGTCAGCGAAGAGGATGCTTCGAGCTGGAAGATCCTGAATGATCCGGCGTATCAAAGAAAGATTACGATTAAGGATAATGTAAGGGATTCTTATTTTGCGGCGGTAGGCGCTATTAAATCAGGGATGCTTACTTCCGAAGAATTCGTTGGCGCGCCGGATTACCGGAAACGTCTGGAAGAGGAGATGAATGATACTTCAGAAGAAACGATTGCCAGGGCGCAGGAGTATCTTCAGGATGTGAAAGATAACGCATACTCTTTCGAGACGGATTCCGGCAAGGCAGATATGGTTACCGGAAAGGTGGCGGCAAACTACCAGTGGTCCGGTGACGGCGTGTATACCATGGATCAGGCGGATGAAGACGGGATTTCCCTTGCATTTGCCGTCCCGAAAGAGGCGACAAATGTCTATTTTGACGGATGGGTGATGCTTAAAAACGGGATTCAGGGAGATCCTGCAAAACAGCATGCGGCCGAGGCATTTATTAATTTTAATTCCAGAGCGGACAGTGTGATTCGGAACATGTATTACGTGGGATACACTTCGGTAATTTCCGGAGGCGATGATGAGCGTATCTTCGAATATGCCGACTATTGTTATGGAGCCGAGGAGGATGAGCCGGAAACTTCGGATTATGATCTGGGATACTTTTTTGCCGAGGAAGGCAGTGATGACGAGTATATAATCACGGCTCCTTCTGATCAGATATTCCGGCAGTTATTTGCCCGGTACCCTACGGGGGACGCAATGAAAAGGTCTGCGCTGATGGTGTGTTTTGATGAGGAACAGAATAAGGCGATTAACCAGATGTGGATCAATGTCCGGTGCTATAATATACACGACGTGCCGATATGGGCGTGGGGAATTGCCGGAATTGCGGTCTGTATTCCGGTGGTTTTCGGGGTGAGGAAAGTAAGGCGGTAAGAATACTTAAGCCCGCCCTGCAAGGGGCATCGCGGGATAGCTGAGCATATGTATACGGGGCGGCCGGGGAATGAAGGAAAAACATTTCCCGGCCGCCCCGGCTATTTTTATGATCTGCTTACCGTAGTTTCTAACTTTTTGATTTCATCGAGTGAGAGCGTCTTGATTATATCGGCAACATCATCAGGTGTAAAGCCCTTGATAAGCATATTTATGGCAATATCTTTAGAAGTTTTCTTGGTAGCTTTTTTGGTAGCTAAATCTTATTTCTCAAGGGGTATCCGGGAATATTGTTGTAATGGGGACTACGGCTTTTGATTTGCAAGTTGATGAAAAGATATCGATGACTAGTAGAGAACTGGTTCTAAAGGTAATGGAACCGAATGGAATTAATATTGTATTTTAAAGTAAGCGAAGCGCTTGCTTCGGCACGAAATGTAACAAAGAATGACAGGTAAAAATGAACGGACAGCGACGCGTTAATGGCAAAAACCAGCGGAAATACGCCGTTTTGCATAAGAAAAAATTAATCATAATTTAATCTTTTTGCTATGTTCATTAAACGGAAAATAATGTATAATAATGATCATTACCACAATTCGGGAGACATATATGAATAAGCCAGTCTTAGGAATTCCGCAGAATACGATAGAGATTCTGCAGAAGTATAATTTTTCATTTCAGAAGAAGTTTGGTCAGAATTTTCTGATTGATACCCATGTGCTAGATAAGATTATTCGTGCGGCAGATATTAATAAAGATGATATGGTGCTGGAGGTTGGTCCGGGAATCGGAACGATGACGCAGTATCTTGCGGAAGCCGCGGGAAAGGTCGTGGCTGTGGAGATTGATAAGAATCTGATCCCAATCCTCTCGGAGACGCTGGGGGGATATAGGAATGTCCGGATTATCAACGAGGATGTCTTAAAACTGGACATCCCAAGACTTGTGGAAGAGGAGAATGGAGGGAAGCCGGTTAAAGTAGTGGCGAACCTCCCGTATTATATTACGACTCCCATCATTATGGGGCTGTTCGAGGAACATGTGCCGATGGAGAGTATTACCGTCATGGTGCAGAAAGAAGTTGCGGACCGGATGCAGACCGGCCCGGGGAGCAAGGATTACGGTGCATTGTCGTTGGCTGTGCAGTATTATGCCGCCCCGTATATTGTGGCGAATGTTCCGCCGAATTGTTTTATGCCAAGGCCTAAGGTAGGCTCTGCCGTGATACGGCTTACCTGCCATGAGCGGCATCCTGTGGATGTTGCAAACGAGAGGCTTTTGTTCGATATTATCCGCGCTTCATTTAACCAGCGCAGGAAGACTCTTGCGAACGGGTTGAAGAACTCGGACAGGATAGATTTTTCAAAAGAAATGATTATGGAGGCGATAGAAGGGTTAGGCAAGGGCGTCAGTGTCAGAGGAGAGTCTTTGACGCTGGAAGAGTTCGCAGAGCTGAGTAATTATCTGGCGCGTGCCTGCGGTACGATGCGGGATTAAACGAAAAGAAGGCTCTGCAGCTTGCCTTTCATATAGATGGTAACTGTTGGCAGCAGAGAGGACGAGGTTCTCTCGGAAGCTGTGGGGCTGCGTGCCTGCAGGAGGTATAAGCGGTTTCGCAGTCAGAGAAAGGAGAGGTGCATATGGATAAAAAGAAAGAATTTTCCTTGTTTGAGGTGACGCCGGAGATTGAACATTTTGCCCGGTTATGTGACCAGAATAATGAGATTGATAAGGAATTGTATACAAAATATGAGGTCAAGAGGGGACTTCGCGACCTGAACGGGAAGGGTGTGCTTGCAGGGCTTACCAATGTTTCCGATGTGTGCGCGAAGAAGCTGGTGGACGGCGTGGAGGTTCCGTGTGCCGGTAATCTTTATTACAGGGGCTATAATATCAAGGACTTGGTAAAAGGTTTCCTTGAGGATCATCATTTCGGTTTTGAGGAGATTGCGTATCTCCTGTTATTTGGGGAACTGCCGAATGAGAAGGAATTGGGAGTGTTCCACGACACGCTGGTAGAACGGCGTACTCTGCCGCCGACTTTTGTGCGGGATGTTATCATGAAGGCTCCGAGCCGGGATATGATGATCAGTTTGTCACGCTCCATCCTGAACCTGTACTCTTATGACGATAAGGCAGACGATACGACGATTCCGAACGTGCTGCGGCAGTGCCTGAACCTGATTAGTGAATTTCCGATGCTGATGGTTTATGGGTATCATGCATATAATTATCGTCTGGGCGAGGATTTGTTCATCTACGCTCCTTCTCAGGAATTGTCTACGGCTGAGAATATCCTGATGATGCTTAGGGAAGACCGGAAGTATACGGAATTAGAGGCGAAGATCCTGGATATGGCGCTGGTGCTTCACATGGATCACGGCGGCGGTAATAATTCTACGTTTACGACCCATGTTGTCACATCCTCCGGAACGGATACATATTCCACGATTGCGGCTGCCCTTGCATCGCTGAAAGGGCCTAAGCACGGCGGCGCAAACATCAAGGTGACGCAGATGTTTGAGGATATGAAGAATGTTGTGAAGGACTGGAAGGATGAAGACGAGGTGCGCCGGTATCTCTGCGACCTTCTGGAGAAGAAGGCGTTTGACCAAAAAGGGCTGATTTATGGAATGGGACATGCTATCTATTCTATATCCGACCCTAGAGCGGATATCTTCAAGGTGTTTGTAAAGCAGCTTGCGCAGGAGAAGGGCTGCGAAGAAGAGTATGCGCTCTATGAGATGGTAGAGAATATGGCTCCAAAGGTAATCGCCGAGAAGAGGAAGATCTATAAGGGCGTCAATGCCAATGTGGACTTTTACAGCGGTCTTGTGTATAGTATGCTTGACCTGCCGCCCGCATTGTATACTCCGATTTTTGCGGCGGCGCGTATCGTAGGATGGAGCGCCCACAGATTGGAAGAGCTGCGAAACGTTGACAAGATTATCCGTCCGGCTTACAAGCCGCTGGCTGATCATAGGGATTATGTGAGGATGGAAGACAGATAAAGATGAAGAAGGAATTTTACTATCTTTCCAGAGACGGGAAGACACAGATACATGCTGTGGAGTGGCTGCCGGAAGACGAGCCTAAGGGTGTGCTGCAGATCTGCCACGGCATGGTGGAATATATTGAGCGTTACCATGAATTTGCCGAGTATCTGTGCAGGCATGGGTATTATGTGACTGGCCACGACCATTTAGGGCATGGCAGATCTGTGAAGGATGAGACAGAATATGGCTATTTCCCCAAGAAGAACGGGAATCGGTGCGTAATCGGGGATATCCATCAGCTCCGCATGATTACATCAAAGAAGTATCCGGGCGTGCCGTATCTCATGCTTGGACATAGTATGGGTTCGTTTCTTTTAAGACAGTATTTGACCGAACATGGGGACGGGCTGTCGGGCGCTGTCATTATGGGAACCGGATACCAGCCTCTGGCGGTATTGGAAGCGGGGCAGGTTGTGTGCCGCGTGACGGCTTTGTTTAAGGGCTGGAAATACCGCAGCAAATTTGTAGATAATCTGAGTTTCGGAAGCTTTAATAAAAGGTTTGAACCGGGAGAGACCGGCAGAGAGTGGGTCACATCGGATTCGGAACTTTGCAGGCGGTACGTGGAAGACCCGCTGTGTATGTTCCGGTTTACGGTGGGCGGATATTACCAGATGTTTGAGGGAATGAAAGCAGTGGCGAGGGCCGGAAGCATAGCGCAGATTCCGGAAGACCTGCCGATTCTGTTTGCCGCCGGTGCGGACGATCCGGTCGGAGCGTTCGGCAGGGGCGTCATGAAGGTCTACAGGAAATATAAGTCCGCGGGGATGCGAAAGGTCGCTGTTAAGCTATATGCAGGAGGACGGCATGAGATCCTGAACGAGACGATCAGGGAGCAGGTGTATGAAGATTTGTTTGTCTGGTGCGAGCGGTGCGTGAGGATGAGCAAGTGAAGAAATATTTTAACTTTATCCGAAAAAGTATTATAAAGCACAAGGGTTTTCTGGCGCAGGGTTTGGGAATGATTTTAATTCTGACAATGCTGCAGGCAATCATACCTCTTGCGATGCGTAAAATGATTTCCGGGGTGGCAGTGCGGCAGTCCGCGTCATTTCTGGCAGTGTGCGTGCTTATGTACTGTGCGGTTCTCCTGCTCTATAATGGAATAGACGTAATCTGGACAAAATATCTGGACATGCTCGGCGGCAGGATTCTTCAGGAAGTGAGGGAAAAGCTCTATGCTGCGATCAGCAGAGGCGATTATGAAGAGCTGCTCTCAGTTGGAAAAGAGAAGATGAAAAATATATTGTACATGGATACGCTGAGCGTCTATAGTTCCGTAGCCTGTTACGGGATTCAGATTGCGGTGAATACATTTCTGTTGCTCGTGTTCTTCGGCGTATCCGCAAGCGTGAACTGGCGGCTTTCCATCGTACTTATGGCGGCTGCGGCCGTGGGGTTCGGGATATCCTTTCTCTCAAGGAAACCGATTGCCGATGCGTCCCGCCGGGTAAATCTTAAGATGAAAGACGATAACCAAACGCTAAACGAATATATAGACCGGATGGAACTGACGAAGACGAATCATCTGGATGAATATTCGGTAGGGAAAATGAAGGAAAGCCTTCATAATTTTATCCGGACTTCTTTGAAGAGCGATACTGCGCTTGTTTTCCTGAAAAATATGATTTCACAGTTTCACCAGATTGTTTCCTTTGCGATCGCGGCATTTTTGTCTATGACGGCAGGGGAATCTTCGGCGGCGGACCTTGTATTCTATCTATGCGTTGTGGATCTGATTCTTACCGCAAGCCAGAATATTGAGTCGCTTGTGTATTCGCTTATTAAGCTCCTTCCTGCATACGAAAATATTGACCGTATCTTAGAGATGGACCAACCGGATACAGGGGAGAAAATCGGCCGGATTCGGGAGATTGAGTTTAGAGATGTGGGGTTTGCCTACCGCGGAACGAAGCAGAAGGTTCTCTCGGGCAAGAATTACAGATTTCAGCAGGGAGATATCGTCCGGATTTCCGGCGCTAACGGAAGCGGCAAGTCTACTTTTGTGAAGCTTCTGACCGGGCTTCTTAGGCCTACGGAGGGCGAGATTCTTCTGAACGGAATTCCGGGCGGGGAAGTATCGCCGGATTCTCTGAAAAACGAGATCTTATATATCAGTCAGGATGAGATATTCCTGAACGGTACGGTTCACAGCTATTTGGAAGCGATGCTGAATCGTCCGGTCAGTGAAGAAGAACTGCGCCGTGTCCGTGAGGAGGTGCAGTTAGACGCTTCGGTAACAGAGATTGCAGGCTGCGGGTTGTCCATGTCGGGAGGTCAGCGCAAAAAGGTTCTGATGATGCGGCTCCTTCTCGGTTCACAGAATGTGTCTGTCTTGATTTTGGACGAGCTTGAGGCGGGGCTGGATGTAGATGCAAAAGCGCATCTGACCCGCCTCAAGAAGAATTTGGTGGAAAAGCGGAAGGATGCGGTTATATTTATTATCAGCCATGCAGAGCATGAGGATATACCGTTTACGAAACAGATTGAATTATAAATACAAAGAAGTAACCTGTGGAAAGGGGAGTCGGATAAAGACAGTAGCCCATAAGGAAACATCACAAAACTTATGACTTAAGCCAGATAAACGGAAAAATAAAAAATGCTATGCAAAAGGTTCGCCGATTGCATAGCATTTTTTATTTGTGCTATTCTTAGTAATGATAGGATTAATGACGGAGCAGTCAAACCCCTTATCACGGAGGAAGCACAGGAGCGGGATGTGGCAGATCCCAGTGGACTCAAGGAAGCATCGGCTTCCGAGAGAATACATCTCTTGGACTTCCTTTATTTTTGTGACGGCAAGCTCACGGGACTGGGGATCAGAGTGAATGATCTTAAATGGTTTTCCGGCGAGAATGCCATTGGGGAGCATGACGGACATCCATGTGAAGTCTGCCCCGACATCAAGCACGACTGAGAGGTAGGGGATGCTTTCAAGCATCCGAAGTACTTGTTGGTATTTCATAGTTTTATCCTTTCTGGCAGGTATCCAATTCCAGGGGGCGGATACACAACCTAGCGGCTTATACAGGTATAGCCTGGGGCTTCCCAACCAGCCAAAACATAAATCACCATCGAATGGATTGACAGACTTTCAAAGAGGTTTCACCAACTACAAGGCTGGTTCCCAAGGAGAAAACGTCAATGATCCTGCCTTCAGTGATTATACATCAATATTTTGTCTGGTGCATTAAGGAAACCTCAGACATGATAAATAATGTTGCCTTATAACTTCTGATGGAGGGGGGAACTCCTCCTTCCGTTATATCTATATAGATTTATTAGATTGGACTTTGTAACTATTAACCAGTAGTCATTCTTGACTGACTATATCTGTCATAAGCTGGAACTGGCGGGAGGGAGCCGCAGCATTTTGGAAGGAGGAGCGATAAGCGCAATCCACGGTTATAGCGAGGGGAATGCAAGAAAGATCGATAACCTGATGACGGATGCGCTGACGATAGGAGCCCAGCAGGAACAGCACTGTATCAATGCGGAGATCATTATGGCGGCAGCAAACAATCAGGCACTGGCATGAGAGTGATAGGAGAGTTTGAATAAAATGGCGGTGAGATCGTGACTTGGAGATGCGATTTTGCTACCATTTCCCTTCGGAAGGACAAAACAATGTGTCGTTAGTGGCACCCAGAATCTGCCGTTCAACACCATACCCATGGCGTGTGGCCAGTAGAAAACGGTTCATGGGCCAAAGACCTGCTGGTAGTAAGGCACCGGATTTTTATGGGACTGTAGGAAGGACTTCGCAAAACAGCGGACAAAAGCAGAGGCAAAATCCGAATAACCAGGCCGTATGAGCAGGGCTTTCAGGAAGGAAATGTCGGATGTCTCCATAGAGGGAATGATACCGAGCCACTCCTGTTTCTGAACCCGGAAAAGCTCCAGCCAGCGGCGCAGCTGGGAAAGGGTGATGGAGAAACGTTCACAGAGTTTCTCTACTGTGGAGAGATGTAGGAAATACTCCGCCAGGACACGTAGGATGAAGAACAGGTCGTAGCCGGAGTAGGGGATGATGAAGTCCGGGAGGATGTCAATGGGTATGGCCGCAGGAACAGATGAGCCGCATGATACAGAGACTGTGGCGGACAGGGGCACCGTTTATGAAGTCCATCAGGGGGCGGTCATAATAGACATGGATCTGGCAGGCCCCCTTTACTCCACAGCAGGGGCAGGTCTGCAACCCAGGGCAGAATCCGGCCATGAAGGAGTCGAACAGAGCTTTTGATGAAGTTTTTTATATGAATCAGCTTGCAAAACAGGGAATTTTCTCTTATCATAATGTATATCGGTGGTGCTGGGGCCTCATAAGTGGGACATGATCCCGTATATGGCAGGCACACTGGTATGTGAGAGAAAGAACGAACTGTTGGAAGGGCTGTTCTTTCTCTTTTTTCGTTCTCCAAAAACTATATCGGAATGGCATGGGATGGTCAAGAGGAAAATGTGCCGTTTTTTACGGCACGCTCTTATAGACAGTATTTAAAACCTGAGATTTTAATTTGACGTTTTTGTGCGGGAAATAGGAACTTTAGTTTGCTGGGTGACAACTTATGGTGCCAATGTAAAAGCATTGGCTGTGTCTCTTTACAGTGAAGGAGTCATGTCCAACGACCGGATTGCCTTTTTTTTGAATGCTGCAAGTAATGGAGAGCTGGAATTATCAGAAGGAAGTGTCTATAGCTTCTGCAGGAATTTTGCCCAATCTTTAGAAAAGAGCATCTCAAATTTGAAAAACGAACTGTTGAATCCACCGGCTATATTTTAGCCGGTGTTAAACCTGTGGAAATAATTAATAGGCTGAACTGTTACTGCCGGGCATGAAAATAGCAAAACAACTATGGACATCTATGCAAAAGTGAAGTATAATAAGCCAGAGAAACTTTTTGCTGTGGTGAACGGGGCATTTCATCAGGCATTTTTGTAAAAAAATGCACCAATTTGTTGGGTTAAGGGATAGGACAACCAGCGGGGAGAAGTTCAAAAAAGCCCGTAAAATCAAGGGAGAACGGCGCTAAGAGAATTTTAGTACGGTCTCAAAGTGGCTCGTCGCGCTCCGTAGTTCAGTAAGAGATAGGAAGAACAATTATACAGATGCAAGAATATGGACTCCGCAGGTTTTCCTGCGGAGTTTTTAACTTAACTTTTCAGGAAATTAGGGGTATAATAAATTTAATATAATATGAACTATGGAGGTGCAGTTATGTGTGATGTTAAAAAATATGAAAAAATCTATGAAGATATACAAAAACTGCAGCCGGAAGACACTTTACAGCTTGTACTGGAGGCTGAAACAGAAGAACAAAGAAATTTTTATGAAATGGTTGGTGATTTTCTTCTGCAAAAGAAGCAGAGGCAGGTAATCGAAAGGAATCTCTTTTAGTGAAAAAATATATAATTGCCAGATATTTTGATGAGGGTATCACATTTAACCAGGAGACTACATTATGTGGCAAATCCATTTTAAGCAATATAGCAAAAGCAAAGAAAAGAGGATATTTTATCGAACTGCATTATATCGGGGTTGGGAATGCAGATATTGCAAAAGAAAGAGTAGCTATGCGTATAAAACAGGGCGGTCATGGTATTGCAGAGCAGGATATAGAAAGAAGATTTTTTGAGACATTTGATAATTTGAAAAAGGTTTTGCCGGAAAGCAATTTGGCAGTATTCTATGATAACACAATAGAATTTCGTAGGTTTGCAATATATAAGAATGGAAATCCGGTCAGGGCTTCGCATATTGTGCCGACGTGGTATGAAAAATTTGTGGCAGATATGGAGTAAGTAACTTACAAATGTATAAATAATGTTGAAAAATCGGGATTCTAACTTCAGTAAGAGTTAATCATACGTTTCAGAACGTACAATTTCAGAAAGATTTTCGACTCCTCAAGACTTCGGTTTTGGGGAGTTTTTGTTGTGTATTTTATTAGAGGATAATGGTATAATCTATATAGATTTATATTTTTGCTATTGTAACCGATTTTCCTGAGGCTAGGAAAATCGTTGAATGAGCAATACTCTTTTGTGTCAACAGTGCTGACACAAAAGAGTTAGAGATGAGGTGACAGTGTGCAGGATATTATTTGTGAATTACAGGATATGAGACATCTGGATTGGGCGACAAGAAAAATGTCGCCTGGAACCCCGGGATGTTTTTTGAAAGCATATGAAGAAGTGAGTGGTAAAAGGTTATATTATAAACTTTCTAACTACGATAGTTACCGAGGAGTATTTGGGCATGAATGTGTAAATGAATTGATTGTAAGCCGAGTAATGGATGTTTTGGGAATTCCGCACGTGGAATACAAATTGATACATGCACAAATCATCATAGAGGGTAAAGAACAGGAAACATGGATTTCTGTTTCGGAAAACTTCCGTAAGGACAATGAAGAAAAGCTGGCATATGATTTATATTATGATTTACAAAAAGAAGGAAAGGAATCTCCGTTGGAGTTTGCAATAAGAAATGGTTGGGAATTATATATGTATCAGATGTTTTGCATTGATTATTTAATTGCCAATAGAGATCGTCATGGAAGTAATCTGGAAGTTTTGAGAAATGATGAAGAAGACAGCGTAAGAATGGCACCATTGTTTGATCAGGGAGTGTCGTTGTTGTTTTCAACATATGGTGATGAAAAACTTCTGAAAGAAGCAGATGTGATGAAAGATTTTCCGGTTAATAACTATATTGGAGCAAAATCCTTAGAATATAATTTATCATTGATACCAAAAGGATATGAGTTACAGATTCAAGAATTAAAAATAGAAGATCGAGAGTATATTGTTAGAGATATCGATAATATTTTGTCAGAGGTTCATATGAACAAAATTTGGGAGATGATTTGGAAAAGGTGGTGTTATTTTGAGCAGATATGCAATCAAAAGAAACAATAAAAATAAAATTGTCGGAATATTAAACTATGATGAGAGAACAAAGAAATACACAATTGATATTCCGGAGAATGTTACTTCTACGGAAGCTCCGTTTATGATGTCGTTATTTTTGAAGAAGGGTATTCGCTCCATAGATTCTGATTGGAGTATGCGTTGGGTACAAAGCAGAATTATTCCAAGCAGCAGGCAGAATATTGGAGAAATCCTTCGGGTAAATGGGATGCGCTCATATGACGAACACAAACTACTATTAAAAAATGAGGGCAGGAGTTGTCAGGATGAATTCTATATTGAGCATATGTAGTTTCGAGGTGTGGTGAGGAGTAATGAAAAGTACTGCGTTTGTAATGTGTTTGCAACACCGCAATCCAAGAATCCAGTAAAATCAAGCATTTCCAGTTCTCAAAACGTTAATTTCAGTTACATTTGATACATGGGATTTAAGTTCTTTATCTCATGAGGAGTTTTCTTGGAAGCAGGCAAGAGAAGGACTTGCGTAATGATACCTGCGACTTTTTTGGAGAATGTCATATGGATTCGATTAGTAAGCAAAAGAAGTATCTTTCTGAAAATCTGATTGTTGAAAATTTGAGAATGTATGGATTAAATCAGGAAGATATTAAAGAATTTTTACAAGCAAAAAGTGGAAGCGTGCTTGCAGAATATCTGAATAATAAAGCATGGAATGATGATAGCAATAATGATACAAAAGTTTTTTTGGTTAGAGATAAGAGAGCACGAAAGATTGCATACTACTATGCTCTTAATTGCGGAATCTTATATAAAGAATTAAAAACTATAAAAATGTTGTTTGTAGAACGTGAATGTGTAGAAAAATTAGTAAAAGCGATAAAACAGAATAATTTAGATGGATTAATTAAGACAAAGGACAATAATATCTACTAAGTTAGGGTAAAGCAAGAGTTTGATATATAGTTTATAGCTAGGTTTTGTGGTGTGGTGAGGAGTAATGAGAAGTCCTGCGTTTGCAACATCACAATCCAAGAATCCAGTAAAATCAAGCGTTCTCAGTTACCAAAACGTTAATTTCAGTTACGCAAGAGATAATCAGCTGTTCAAAAATTATCCGGCTCTGTAAACACCGCACTAAAGCATTTGTCGTGAGCAGACCAAGTGCTGTATTTTGCATCCCTCAGTGCAAGAATAAGCATAATGTTTACAAAAGCAGAGCGAGAAAAAATAATCCCGATAAGGAATGATTGGAGGATGATACATAATGGCTGAGAACAAAAATACAAAATTACAGATCCGCAACAGCACTGTGGACTTTCTTGTATTTACAAAGGATGCCCATGAAGATGGCATTGAAGTCCGTGTGCAGAATCACGATGTATGGTTAACACAAAAAGCGATTGGTCAGCTTTTCGATGTAGACAGAAGCGTTGTCACAAAACATTTGAAAAATATCTATGAAAGCGGCGAATTATCTGAGAATTCAACTTGTGCAAATTTTGCACAAGTTGCGGATAACGGAAAAACCTATCAGTATAAGTTTTATTCGCTATCTGCCATAATTTCCGCTGGCTACCGTGTCAATTCTGGCAGGGCAACACAGTTTCGACAATGGGCAACGAAAGTGCTGGATACCTTTGCGAAGCAAGGGTATGTTTTGGATAAGAGCAGATTGATTAACGGTCAAATCTTCGACGAGGATTATTTTGACCACTTAATTTCTGAGATACAGGAGATTCGAGCTAGTGAGCGCCGTTTCTATCAAAAAATTACAGACATCTATGCTACTGCTGTTGATTATTCCCTTGACAGCCAAATCACGAAAGATTTTTTTGCGACAGTACAGAATAAAATGCACTATGCCGTTCACGGAAATACCGTAGTGGAGGTCATTGTAGCAAGAGCGAACCACACAAAAGAACATATGGGGTTGACTTCATGGCGTAATGCACCCGATGGAAAAATTGTCAAAGCGGATGTGTCAATTGCAAAGAATTACTTATCTAAGGGCGAAATACAGGAGCTTAACGAGATTGTCACGATGTATCTGGACTACGCTACAAGACAAGCCAGACGGCATATCCCCATGACGATGGCAGATTGGGCTTCCAAACTGGATGCGTTCCTGCAATTCAATGATGCGGAAGTCTTGCAAAACAAGAGTAAAGTCACAGCCGCAATCGCAAAAGCCTTTGCGGAAAGTGAATTTGAACAGTACCGTGTGATACAAGACCGCTTATATCAAAGTGATTTTGATCGGCTCGTAGCCAGCGCTGAGAAAAAAATGACTAACGACAGAAAAATCCCGTTAGCAAGCTGATTGGCCAAAATCTTATTATCACAACTCCTTATGGATATCTGATATCCTCCGTTTATCTCTGTATATGCAAAGTTTACTAGAATTCTATCTACTTGTATCACAAAATCTCCGATAATACCAAGTATAGACTGATCGCATTTCAAGGCAGATACTACGGCGAATTTTTTTCTATATTCAAAATAGTGATTATACATCGCATCACTGACAATCATCAATTCTGCCACTGTCATGCAGGACTTGATTAATCTGTCAAAAAGAGGATATTCGCCGCTAAGCGCCAGCCTCATTTTTATATCCTTATCTCCATATAAATCATAAAAAGATGCTGTATCTATAAATAAACCAAATAGTAAAGCCACACAAAGCTTTTCGTTTCCCTTTACCGGATAACCTTCCTCTTCAAGCAGTTCCCAAATGATTGTAGAACAACTTTGGTAATTGGGAGCAATCAGCGTCCTTTCGTTCTCTTCCTGTACACATATGTGATGATCTATAACAGCAATCTCCGGCGCATCAAATTTCTCCACATTTCCCTGCTTATACTGACCATCGACGATCAGCAAAAGTTCTGTTTCAGGAAGTTCATTTACATAACAAACAGGAATCTCACAATGCTCTATCATATAACGAAGATTGTATTTTTCAATTTTTTTCAAACCGCTGTAAATGATCTTTGTCTCGATTCCCCTGTCTGTAAAAAAACAATACAGTCCATAGGCAGAAGCCAGTGTATCCGAATCCGGATTGTTATGACACTGAATACATATTTTTTCTTATCTAGAAATTGTTGTAAAAATCCCATTCCTTTTCCTCCCTTGTATAATAAGTTTGTAAGCAAGGAAAAACTTACAGACTTAATCTTTTTTTGTTAGACAGAAGAATAATTCTAAACATCTCCAATATTGCGGTATCATATGGAATGATAATGATTCCGGTGATTTTTTCTGCCAAAATCCGAAGCCCTCGGATACTGATAATATAATTGGTTCAGGCTGGAATGTCAATGTTATCTTATTTTGCAGTTTTGAAAGGTAAAAAATATTCGCACTAAATCTGCTTATTTTTAAGCTATTTTCTCTGCAATAAGGTAAAATAAAAGAAAAACTTTATCGCAGAGGGAAAAAATGAGTAGAGAACAAGAACGAATTAGAAAAAAACTGGAAAAGAATCCGGTTGCTGAATGTAATAAAATCCAGAAACGGTTTTATCCGGGGTTGTTTTCAAAATTTGCCGGGGTAAAAGATCCGCGCCATCAGGGCTATATTGATTATTCTGTAAAAACTATGCTAGGAACGATCTATTACAAATGTATCGGTGGGCTTTCGAGCATGCAGGAAATGACGAGAAAGTTCAATAACGAAAAGGTAGTAGAAAACCTGTATACTTTTTTAGGGGAACATGGGCAGGAATACATGCCGCATGGAGTAACGGTAAATGAATTTCTTGAAAGGTTGAATCCTGAGGAACTGGAGAAGATCCGGAAGGATATCGTCTATTCCATGGTCAGACGAAAAACATTTGAGCAGGCAAGAGTCCTGAAGAAGTGGCAGGTGATCGTGGATGCCACAGAGCTGGATGAGGGATATAAGCAAAAGAACGAAAATTACTCAAGCCGCTGCTATAACAGAGTGGAAAAGACTGAATTTACGAAATACCATAGAAGTGTCTTAGAAGCGAAGATTTATTTTGGAAATAATCTTGTGTGCAGTATGGCATCGGAAACCATCGAAAATTCAGAGGAGTATGTAAATAAAAGGGATGAAGAAGTTAAGCAGGATTGTGAAAGTAAGGCGTTTGTCAGATTGGCGGAAAAAATAAAAAAGAAGTTCCCAAGACTTCCCATCGTAATAACCGCTGATGGCCTATACGTTACACAAAGGGTATTGCAGATTTGTAAAAAATACAATTGGGACTACATTAGATAAGGTGCTGACCGTTACGGCGTACAATGCCAGGCAGAAAGGATGGGCTATGCCGGACAACCTGTATCAGTGGTGTGCCAAATCTGTTGCCGGAATACTGGAGCGACAGGAATATACCGGCTGTACCGTCAATTTTAAGACTTATACCAAGTCCTTGAAATTTAAGAAGCGGATGGAAAATCCAAAAGAGAACCGACGGATATTTGAAGATACGCAGCCGGCAATCATTGAGTGGGGACAATGGGAACGGGTGCAGGCGTTAAGAGCGAATAAGCGCAGGCCGACAAAGACGGGGAAAACCAGCATTTTCTCCGGCCTCGTCTACTGTGCCGACTGCGGCGCAAAGCTCTATTACTGTACCTGCAATACCTATAAGGATGATTCACAGGATCATTTTGTCTGTTCCAAATATCCGTTTTCTTCGAGAAATCCGTTGTCCGAGATCAGAAGCTCTTGCGGTAATTCGAGGAAGGAACAGCTATTGCAGTTTTGAAAAAGGGCTGTTAATAAGGTACGATTTTCGATATAATAAAAGAGCAAACCAATATGTTCCTACATACACTGAGATACTGCAGAATATATCAGGGAGGTGCTGCGTATGGCACAGGTAGCGGAATTGTTGCTTGAAGAAGGAAGAGAAGAAGGAATAGAGAAAGGGAGGAAAAAGGGACGGCGGGAAGGAATATTTTTGACGGGGAATATTTTACAACGGTTAAATGCGGACCCGGGCACGACAGACCAGCAGATTGCGCAAGAGCTTGGATGTACCGCCGAAGAGGTAAAAGAGATTCGGGCAATACTCGGCAAACTGATAGGTTCATAAAGATTTACAGAAAAGAAAGAGAGGTTATTATGAAGTTTCAGTACAAGATTGTATCTTCTATGTGCAAAGTATTTTCCGGCGGAGAGAATGTAAAAGAGCTGGAAGAAAAGAGGCTGTCAGGCCTTAAGGGGGAAACGCTTTCATACCAGATCGCATATTATTGGGGCGGCGACAGGAAGGAAAGGGGCGGCGTAACCGTGCTGTCCCCAATTATGGACAGGGTGCATGTCCGTATGGTTAATTTGGCGCCGTGTGAGTATCCGTGCCATATGGAGCGGGACAGCGGATATCTTGCCACTGAGCCGGGAATGTATCCGGATTGTCTGAGCGAGATTCCGGAGCTTGGATTTCCGCTGGTATCCGGCCAGTGGAGGTGCCTGTGGGTTGATGTGGAAACAGACGATGCATTGGAGGCAGGGGAATATCCTGTGAAGCTTAGGCTGGAAACAGACGGTGAGGTTCTGGGTGAAGCGGAGTTTACATGTGAGGTTCTGGACGCGGGGCTTCCGAAGCTGCCGATTCGTTATACGGAGTGGTTTCACAGCGATTGTCTGGCAGATTATTATCAGGCGGAGGTATTTTCCGACAGATATTGGGAGATCGTGGAGGCGTTTGTACGGTCGGCTGCAAAGCATAAGTGCAACATGCTGCTGACGCCTGTGTTTACGCCGCCCCTTGACACTGCAATCGGAGGGGAGCGCCGTACGGTGCAGCTTGTGGACGTAGTCGTTTCGGAAGGGAAGTACGGTTTTGAATTCGGGAACTTCCGTAAATGGGTTCGTATGGCGTTGGATTGTGGGATAGAATATTTTGAGGTTTCCCATCTGTTCAGCCAGTGGGGAGCGAAGGCGGCGCCCAAGATAATGGCGGTAAAGGACGGAACATACCAACAGATTTTCGGATGGGATACGGATTCCGCAGGACAAGAGTACCGGGAGTTCCTGCACCAGTTTCTTACTGCGTTCAAAGCAGAGTTAAAGGAGCTTGGAATTGACGGCCGGACATATTTTCATATATCGGACGAGCCGGAAAAGGAGCATATGGAGAACTTCCGTAATGCATGGGAAGGCGTGGCAAAGGACCTGGAAGGTTTTCAGGTAATCGACGCGCTGTCGGATTATAGTTTCTACAAAGAAGGCCTTGTAAGGCAGCCGGTCTGCGCCGTGAACCATATAGGGCCGTTTCTTGAGGAACGCCCGGAGAAGCTGTGGGGTTATTACTGTACGGCGCAGTATGTGGATGTGACGAACCGGTTCATTGTACTGCCGGGATTCCGGACCCGTATTCTTGGGGTGCAGTTATATAAGTACCGGCTTGATGGGTTCCTTCATTGGGGATATAATTTCTATAACTCGGAACGTTCTATGTATCCGATCGATCCCTACCGTTGTACGGATGCCGGCGGGGCGTTTCCATCCGGGGACCCGTTCCTTGTCTATCCCGGAAAGGACGGGAAACCCGAGGAATCTATGCGCCAGATGCTGATGGATGAGGCGATGTCGGACTACTGCGCGTTCATGGCGTTGGAGAAACTGGCGGGAAGGGAGAAAGTTCTGGAGCTTATAGATGAAGAGAAGGTTACTTTCGATGAATATCCGCAGGATGAGTCTTATCTGCTTGGGCTTCGCAGGAAGGTAAATCAGGCGATTAAGGACGCGCTGTAGAATAACTGCGGGGAAGGTATGGCCCGGGGATTGGCCCCGGGCCTTTTTTGCGCCCGGGTGCGCCCCTTAATCTCCGTCTGGCCGGCGGAGATTAAGGGGCTTTAGCTAGGTCGCGGCGCGCGCAGGAGTTACCGCATTCAGGTTATTTTCTGTGAAGATCTTCGTAGAAGAGCTGTACTCGGAAGGAGACATTCTCGTATACTTCTTGAACTGCAAAGAGAAATACTGGTAAGATGAGTAATTCAGGGCATTTGCAATTTCTGTGAAAGAATAGCGGTTTTCACGTATCATCATCTTTGCGGTATCTACCTTGAGCCGTGAAAAATATTCTATAACTCCGCAGCCCTCGTATTGGTGGAATAAGCGCTGGAGTTGGGATTTGCCGATGATGTTGTCGCGGCAGATATCGGAAACGGTCAGCCGTTCATGGACATGCTTGTTCAGGTATTGGGCGATCTGGTTCATCCGTGTTATATCGCTGTTTTGGGTATTCATCCGGGGGGGGGGGTGGAAGGAATAAAGTGGGTGTTATTCTGGGGCGCAAGGCGGCGGAAGATGTTAATCAGCATTAGTTCCAGGGAAGTCTTTATGATCTGCTCGCTTCCGAAATTCGTCTGGGAATAGCGGTTGAGCTTGCATACCAACGGGTTGTTCAGCGGGGTATAGAAGGTTCTTTTGGCTTCTGCAATCAACTGTCCCAGATAGAAGTTCTCGGTAGTGTCTATGGTGATGATCTGATTCTCGAAGAAACCCATGCAGGGAGCGTCGCATTTGAAAGAAATGACAATAAGGTTGGGCGCGGCCTTCCCATCTGCCCTTAAGGCGTGGAATTCATTCGGTTTGTGAAAAATCATCTCGCCCTTTTTCAAAGATATGGTCTGCGTATTGGCGGTGACTTCAATGTTGCCGAAATCTACGAAAAGCAGTTCCCAGAAGTCGTGGGATTCGCCTTCATATATAAAATCCTTGGAATATTCAAAATAATGGATGGAATAGATATCCTTGATGGATATTTCTTCTCTCAGCGTGATGCTTTCGTATGGGGGAGTGTTCGTCATGGTAAATATATTCCTCCCGCGGTATATGAGCGTCCTGTCCGGAATCCGGAGGCCATGCATGCAGTGACGGCATGGTCGGGGTTCCGGGCTGTTTAAGATAATTTTACATAAAAATAATGAAATTAACAAGTGTTTTGGATGTGGAGATGGGGTAAATAATTTCCGGATTTACTTAAAATGGTAAATCCGGAAGTTATTTACAAGGAGTTACTTATTTTTTTACGGACGCCGCCGATATAAGTAATAGAACATAAATATGATTTTCTTAGCACGCTAGTGCAATGCTGTACTAGATCATGGAAAGAAGAAAAGGAGGAAATACCGTGAAAATCAATGACCTTTACTATCAGAATGTTCAGGCACCGACTGGCTATGCTGCAAATACGAACAACGTAGCGGCGGCAGATAAGGCGGCACAGGAGCAGAACAAGGATGCGGTAAGCGCCGTAGATAAGAAGAATCCTCAGACTAATACGGACCGCGTAGAATTCAGCAGCGACACAAAGGTAACGAATAAGATGAGCGATGCAGAGAGAGCTTCTCTTGTACAGAGCTTGAAGGCTGATCTGGATAACCAGATGGCTCGTTTCACGAATATGATGACCCAGATGTTCCAGAAGCAGGGAATTACGGGAATAAGCGCGAATGGCGACGACATGTGGAGGAAGATTGCCAGCGGCAACTTCACAGTAGACGCGCAGACGAAGGCTGAGGCTCAGCAGGCTATTTCAGAAGACGGATACTGGGGTGTAAAGCAGACGTCACAGAGAATTTTTGATTTTGCTTATGCGCTTGCAGGCGATAATCCGGAGAAGATGAAAGAGATGCAGGCAGCAGTGGAGAAGGGATTTGAGCAGGCTACTAAGTCATGGGGCAAGTCGCTTCCGTCTATTTCACAGGAGACGCACAGCGCAATCGGCGATCTGTTCGACAGCTATTATGAGAAAGCCGGAGTTTCCAAATAGCAGGCTCGAGGCGGAATAGTTTTAATGATGCAAGGGAATGGGACTAAGAACCTGTTCCCTTTTTTGTGTTAATATAGAATTAAAGGTTAGATCATATGTAAATAGGCCGATATTTATTATAAGAGGGATATTCACGGCTGTTTTGGTTAAGAGTAAAACAGAGGTCTATGAGCCTGCAAGTTAGGGGTTAAAGGGGGATATACATGCCAAGGGTTAAAGAAACAGGAGGAGATTCGGCTATGCCTGCGGCTGCGTCCGTTGCGGCAGAGAGCAGGATGGCAAGAAAGTGCGCGCAGATGGAGGCGGGGCAGGTACTGATCACAGAAGCTGCCAAACACGCGGCAGAGGTGAAGGAGAATCTGGATAAGGAGCGGGCGGACAGGAAAGCAAAGCAGGAAGAGGAGGGCGGCAGGGACCGTACGGAAGAGAAGAGGGATACGCCTGAACTTTCCAAGCAGAGTAAGTGGTTCGGGATAGAAGGGAAGCTTCTGAAGGAGGCGGATATCAAATGGACTCTTGAGATGGAGCAGGAATTGTGGAATGCATTTCAGGCATGGATGCCTTCGGGCGACGGGCATCTTTCGGCGGAGCTTCAAGAGTTATCCAAACTCTATCTTGCGCTTCTGGAAGCGATTCTTACACATACATTGGGAGAAGAGCAGACAGCCCAGATCGAACGGCTGAATGAAGTATTGTCCCGGAAGCTGAATCTTTTGCTGGAGGAAGACCTGAATGAACTGTTGGAAATGTTGGAAAGAACAGGGCAGAAAGAGGCTGTTAGGGTTGTAAAATCCAGCATATATAAGCAGACCACGGGCGAGTCGATTTCCCCTAAGGCTGCGGACAGATTTTATACACGGGGTGCCATGAAGACCGGGGGGAACACCCGATACTTTATGCCGGAAGCACAGATGCAGGAAGGAGGGGGCGGCAGGGGAAAGAAAGGTATGTATACCGCTTCTGTCCAGGGCGCATCTTCCGGAGGTCTGTCCGCAGCATCTGAGGAGGAAGGCAGAATCTACAGTGTGACGAAGGGCGGGAAGGTCCGTATCAATCAGGAGTACGACGCTCCCAACCGTTCGGGAGAGCAGCAGATTAACCAGCGTAACAGGGCGTTAAGCAAAGCAGGAAAAGAAAATTCCGGGACATCCGTCATTCCCGGCGGGAAGGCGGCGGTTACCGGAAAAGAACTGGAAAGGGCGAACAGTTTTGCGGCCCATATCGGCGGCAGCGGCAGCTTGCTTAAGAATCCCGGGATCAGCGCGAAGAATGAGGAGGTGACAGGACTCATTGCGGCGCTGACGTCTATCAAGGGGCAGGTATATGCGGAGAGTTCCGGGAAGAACAGCGCGTTGAAAGTTCCGGTTAAGAGCGCCGTCAACCAGATGGTAGACTTTTACCTGTCACAGAAGGGCGTCTATAAGGTATATCATTACACGACCAATGTTTACGAGAAGACGAAGAGTCCCCAGAAAGCGGCGGAAGAGGGGCTTCGGTATGCATATAAGATATTTATGGAGAAAAAAGAGGATTCCGTATATCGGCAGCAGGAGGCATATTCAGAGCGGGCGGGTTTCTTCAGGACGCTCGTGGAAAGTCAGAATATGCAGGCAGACCTAATCAGAGGGATGAAGTTATTAGAAAGCAACTGGCGTGAATTCCTCAAGGCGATTGGGGAAAGCGATAAAAAAGGAATCGTGTTTACCATGCAGAAGCACAGCCCTTGGGCGCTTTTGATGGAGCCGGATGAGCTGAGAAAAGACGGGAAGAAGGGCAGGGAGCAGCTTATTTTAGCAGAAGCCGCCTGCGTGGCGGTTTTGGCAGCCGTTTATCTTTGTTACCGGCTGTTTTTCGGGTAGCGTACGGCTTGGAAGGAGAAAAGCATTATGGAAGCAGTGAATTGGAAGATATTTGAAGAGTTCCGTCCCCATGCGGAACCGGAGATGCTTGAGGATATCCGGTTATTCCTTGGTGTTGAGGAAGGCGTAAGCGAATGTCGCGTCGAGACGGATGAGAGCCGGAAGATTTATGTCAATATATTACTGGACAGATTTTCCTATCTATTGGCAAAAAATGTATTTTTACATCTTTCTGAGTTTATGAGGCACAGCTATTTTAACGTCTACGTCTGCGAAGAGATGGAAGAGAGGGTGTGTTACCGCTTCATTACAGGGCTGAGCGGGAAAGACGGGGTTAAGATGGAGGTTGTGATCGGGTAGCGGACGATACCGGCGGCCGTTTGTTTGCCATGGCGCTGTCCGGCCTGTGTGAAGAAGGACGGGTATGAACTGCCGTCCGCTGCCGTAAAATCCACACAGACCTTCCGGATTATTTTTTTAAGCCGTATTCCCGAACAATGTCAAAGGGTGCCGGTCCAACGTCAAGCACGGCCTTGTGGAATTTTTTTTGTGAGAAATCATCTCCCCACGCCTCAAGGGCCTCTTTTTTCATCTCAAGAAATTCCAGATATCCGATATAATATTTCAGATAATTTGCAGGATCAGCAATAATCAGGTCGTATATTTTCTCAATCGTGTCCGTATCGGTAATCCCATAGCTCCGGAAGAATGAAACAGCGTCCAGAAGAGTCCACCCTTCATAGTGGATCCCCATATCGGCCAGCGCATAAAGCCCGAGGATTATGGAGGTATTTTTCTGCATAAGCGTTGCCTGTTCCTTGGAGACAGGGGCGTAATAGTAGCTCATCATCTCGGTGTAGGTCGCCCAACCTTCAACATAACCGCCGTAGTTCAATAGATTCCGGATGAGATCATGTTTCCGGCTCGCATAGTAGGTGGTCTGGTACAGATGTCCGGGATAGCCTTCATGGGCAAGGGTCGTAAAGAGTGAAAGGTCATCCGGCAGATGTCCCTGATTGATGTAAATCACATTATCGGAGGAATTGTCAATCGCAGGAATCATATAGAAAGCAGGACTTAAGTATTCCTCCATGGATTTCTGGACATATTTGATTTCCGTGTTGACTTTGGGCGGTTTTGGGAAATTGTCCGCCAGTTTCGTTTCAAGGTCTGTCAAGATTGCTTTGGGATCGGGATTTTCCAGAAGGATTCCCTGAGTCTTGAACAGGTCGGAGGAAACGGAAGCCCCTTCTGCGGTGGGAGAAAGGATTTTCTGCATGTCCGTGAGATCCGAAAACATCTGGCCTTGGGTGAGCTGCTGCAATTCCGGGATGCTCCTTGAGGAGCCGGTCTCGGAGGCGACGGTCAGTTCATAGTATTTTCTTCCGTCGGGCAGATGGCAGAGTCCGTTGTTGTTCTTTCCGGTTTCACGCAAGGCGGCAAGGCCGTCTTTGAGTTCCGCATAGGCCGGGAAAATATAATTCTTGATATGTTCGGAATTCGTTTCTATGTAGGCCTTCTTGGTTTCATCAGGCAGGTCTGCGCCGGCAATCCGTTCCTCGAAGGAGGAGTAGAGATAGTTCTCGTCGGCCATATCGATGAACGCCTGACACTCCGTTATGATGGCGTCGGCGGAGTAAGACGCCATGAAAAGACCGGATTCGGACTTTGCACGTTCAAATTCCAGAATAGACCGGAAATATTCAGGAGCCTTGGTCAGCAGTTCCAGATAGGTATCAATGTCTGTTTGGTTGTAGAAACGATATTCAGACAGCAGAACAGGAAGCTGGGCCTGCGTTCCGGTCATGGGCGCCAAAGGCTCCTCGTAGAGGGCATACGGGGCAAGCTCATGGGCGGAATCCATATAATCTTCAAGAATATCGTAGGTCAGCTTGTTTTTTTTCGATAAACGGCTGCGGTCGAAAGAGTGCAGTACCGCGAGCGCGTTTTCAGCAGACGCGCAGATTGCCGCGGTGTCCGTGGTGCAGTACCCGAAAGTTACGGGGGCATGGTCAATCCCATAGGCTTTTGGGTTCTTTAGAGTGTAATGTAATGAAATCGTGCTTCCGGCTACTTCCTGACAGAAGAGTTCTTTCGTGTAGGTTTCAAACCGCTGGTTTTCATGTCCGCTAAAATGGCGGAATAAAAAGACAGACGCAATGAGAGCCGTCAGGAACAGGGAGGCGATGAGTACAGAGCGTTTTTTTGACATAATGAACCTTCCATGTTTTTATATATGTATATGCAGAAAATACAAAAGACATGCAGCAGGATTTTTAGTAACAGTGAAGCTATATCAGCCTTGAAGCGGGATGTATCTGTAAGAAAGGATAGTCGTATGAATATTACGTTGATGGAATATTACCGGGAATTGAAGGGTTATACATATGAGGAGATTTCGGAATTGACAGGAATTCCGATGGAGACAATACGAAAGATATTCGGCGGAGAGATGGAAGCAGCGGATTATGAGACTTTACAGGCGTTGGAGAAAGCGTTAAAGCCCCAAGTGTACGAAAGCGGGGTAAGGGAAACAGGCGCATATCAGGCGGAGAAGAAATGTTATACGCTGGAGGATTATTATGGGCTGCCGGACGACCGGAGAGTGGAACTGATAGACGGAAAGATTTACGATATGGCGGCTCCAACGACCGGGCATCAGGCGGCGGCTATGCAGATTTCCATGCAGATTAAGAATTTTATAAGTAGAAAAAAGGGAAAGTGCAGGGTATTTGCCGCCCCGGTGGACGTGCAGCTTGACTGTGATCACAGGACGATGGTACAGCCGGATGTTCTGGTTATCTGTGATAAAGATAAGATTACCAGAAGACGTATTATGGGCGCTCCTGATTTTATTATCGAGATTCTGTCCGAATCAACAAGGAAGAAGGATATGATTCTGAAACTCCGTAAATATGAAGCGGCAGGCGTAAGAGAGTATTGGATGGCGGATATCGAACGTCGGAAGATCGTCGTATACTATTTTGAGAAAGATAGTCATCCGGCGATATACGGCATGAGGGAGGAGATACCGGTCGGGATTTTTAGCGGCGAATTGCGGATTGATTTCGCCCCGGTAGAAGAGGAAATTCTGGAGCTTGGCCAGTAGGGGAGGAAGCGGACGGCGGTATGGATATAAATTTAACGGAATATTACTGGGAATTGAAGGGTTATACATATGAGGAGATTTCAGGATTGACAGGGATTCCGATGGACACGATACGAAAGATATTCGGCGGAAAGCCGGAATTTCCGGATTATGAGACTTTAAAGGCGTTGGAGAAAGCGCTAAAGCCCTGGGTGTACGAAAGCGAGGTAAGGGAAACAAGCGCATATCAGGCGGAGAAGAAAAGCTATACGTTGGAGGATTATTATGGGCTGCCGGACGACCGGAGAGTGGAACTGATAGACGGGAAGATCTACGATATGGCCGCTCCGACGACCGGGCATCAGGAGGTGATTTTACGGGTTTCCAGACAGATTGCGGATTATATTGACAGTCAAAAAGGAAAATGCAGAGTATGGATTGCGCCGGTAGACGTGCGCCTTGACCGAGACGACAAGACGATGGTGCAGCCGGACGTATTGATTGTCTGCGATAAGGATAAGATTACAAGAAGGTGTATTATGGGCGCGCCTGATTTTGTTATGGAAATCTTGTCCGAATCGACCCGCAGCAAGGATATGTATCTCAAACTTCGCAAGTATGGGGCGGCAGGCGTAAGGGAGTATTGGATGGCGGATATCGAACGTCGGAAGGTCGTCGTATACTATTTTGAGAAAGACAGCCGTCCGGCGATATACGGCATGAGGGAGAAGATACCGGTCGGGATTTTTGGAGGCGGGCTGCAGATTGATTTCCGCATGGTGGAAAAGGCGTTGGAGGATATCGGACAATAGGCGGCAGCCATGAACGACAGCCAAAAATCCGTACTTGACAAGCCAAGCCGGAGTATGATAGGATTTTGAGCATAATCAATGAAAGAAAAAGCGATGAGGAAGAGAGTAAGCCTTTTGAAATCTTACAGAGAATTCCCGGAGAGCTGCGGAAGACTGGCTAGATAGTTTCTTGCGGTTCGGAACCATGAATCGAATCGGCAATGATTGGAGAATGGGGATGCTGAGAGGGATGGAGGGAGAAGGGACGAAGATGGCTTCTGAGCGGCGCACCGACTATGGGACGGCTGCGGAGGGCAGTATAGGAATTACGGAGATTCCGGGACTGTCAAAGCGGCGTTCAATATAGGCTGCGATGGGTTCGCCCGTTACAGCGAGAGAGTGTTGCCGGGGATTATGCCGGCCGCACTTGGCGAGGTTCCGTCCGTGAGGGCGGGGCGAATAGAAGTGGTAACACGGTAAGATTCCGTCTTCTTGGTATATTTAACGATATATACGGGAGGACGGTTTTTTTATGGCTGCATACCCAAGGGCGTACCGTAATGTATGCCCTGCGGGCGGAAGGGAGAGAAAGAAAATGAGTGAAAAGCAAAAGTATTATATGACGACGGCGATTGCCTATACGTCAGGAAAGCCCCATATCGGGAATACCTATGAGATTGTCCTTGCAGATGCGATTGCGAGGTATAAGAGGAGTCAGGGATACGACGTGTTCTTCCAGACCGGTACAGACGAACACGGACAGAAGATTGAATTAAAGTCCGGAGAGGCAGGAATTACGCCCAAGGAATATGTCGACCGTGTTGCCGGCGAGATCCGGCGCATCTGGGATCTGATGAATACCTCCTACGACAAATTCATCCGAACGACGGACGAGGAACATGAGAAGCAGGTTCAGAAGATTTTTAAGAAATTGTATGATAAAGGCGATATTTACAAGGGACATTATGAAGGCATGTACTGTACGCCCTGCGAGTCTTTCTTTACGGAATCTCAGCTTGTGGACGGCAAATGCCCGGACTGCGGACGCGAGGTGCAGCCTGCGAAGGAGGAGGCATATTTCTTTAAGATGAGCAAATATGCGGACCGCCTGATCGAGCATATCAATACGCATCCGGATTTTATTCAGCCGGTATCGCGGAAAAACGAGATGATGAATAATTTCCTGCTTCCGGGACTGCAGGATTTATGTGTGTCCAGGACTTCGTTTAAGTGGGGGATCCCGGTGGATTTCGACCCGAAGCATGTGGTCTATGTGTGGCTTGACGCGCTGACCAACTATATTACGGGAATCGGGTACGAGTGCGAAGGAGAGAGTACGGAACAGTTCCAAAAGGAGTGGCCGGCGGATCTGCATTTGATCGGAAAGGATATCATCCGTTTCCATACCATTTACTGGCCTATTTTCCTGATGGCGCTGGATCTTCCGCTTCCCAAGCAGATTTTCGGTCATCCCTGGCTTCTGCAGGGGGATGGAAAGATGAGCAAGTCCAAGGGGAATGTGCTGTACGCAGACGAGCTGGTAGATTTCTTCGGGGTGGACGCCGTGCGTTATTTTGTGCTTCATGAGATGCCTTTTGACAACGACGGTGTGATAACATGGGAGCTGATGGTGGAACGTATGAATTCCGACCTTGCAAATACCCTCGGTAATCTGGTGAACCGTACGGTTTCCATGACGAATAAGTATTTTGGCGGAACGGCGGCGGACAAGGGCGCGGCGGAGTCGGAGGAAGACAGGGCTGTGGACGCTGACTTGAAAGCGGTTACGGAGAATACGCCGAAGGCCGTGGAGGCTAAGATGGAGAATCTGCGGGTGGCGGATGCGATTACGGAGATTTTTAACCTGTTTAAGCGTTGTAATAAATATATTGACGAGACGATGCCGTGGGTATTGGCCAAGGATGATGCCAAGAAGGACCGTCTGGAGACGGTGCTTTACAATCTGATCGAGAGCATCAAGGCGGGAGCTTCGATGATCGAACCCTTTATGCCGGAAACGTCCGAGAAGATTCTCGGGCAGCTGGGCGACGGTAAGGTGACGGAGAAGCCGGAGATTCTATTTGCGAGACTGGATATCGACGAGGTGATGAAGAAGGTGGAAGAGCTTCATCCGCCGGTAAAAGAGGAGGCGGATAAGGAAGAGGACGCTGTGATCGATATTGAGGCGAAGCCGGAGATTACGTTCGAGGAGTTCGGGAAAATGCAGTTTCAGGTCGGCGAGATTATTGCCTGCGAGGAAGTGAAGAAGTCGAAGAAGCTGCTTTGTTCCCAAGTAAAGATAGGAAGTCAGGTGAAGCAGATCGTATCAGGGATTAAGGCTCATTATAAGCCGGAGGAGATGGTCGGCAAGAAGGTCATGGTTCTTGTGAACTTGAAACCGGCGAAGCTGGCCGGCGTGCTGTCTGAGGGGATGCTTCTGTGCGCCGGGGATGCCGACGGGAATCTGGCGCTCATGACACCGGAGAAGGAGATGCCTGCGGGGGCCGAGATTTGCTGATGATCGTTAGAGTGTGCCACCCAAGGGCGACCGGGTAATCTATTCGGCGGCGATGCCGGGAGAAAAAGAAGAAAGAAGGATGTGGATTTATGGAGAAAATTAGAATTGGAATCGTTGGATATGGAAATATCGGCAGGGGTGTGGAGCTTGCTGTTGCCCGTAACGAGGATATGGAACTGAAAGCTGTGTTTACCAGACGGAAGCCGGATTCAGTGAAGATCGTTACGGAGGGAGCGGCTGTGATGCATATGGACGATATGCTGTCCATGAAGGAGGAGATCGACGTTATGGTGCTTTGCGGCGGATCTGCAACGGATCTGCCTGTGATGGGGCCCAAAATTGCGGCAGATTTTAATACGATTGACAGTTTTGACACCCACGCAAGAATTCCGGAGTATTTCGGCAATGTTGACAAGGCGGCGAAAGAGGGCGGAAAGATCGGAATTATTTCCGTGGGATGGGATCCGGGCATGTTCTCGCTGAACCGCCTGTATGCGGAGGCTATTTTGCCTCAGGGCAGTACCTATACGTTCTGGGGAAAAGGCGTGAGCCAGGGACATTCGGACGCGATCCGCCGGGTGGAAGGCGTGAAGAACGGTATCCAATATACGGTGCCGGTGGAGGCTGCCGTGGAGCAGGTTAGGAGCGGAAGCGAACCAAAACTGACAACGCGGCAGAAGCATCTCAGGGAATGTTATGTAGTTCCGGAAGACGGCGCAGATCTTCAGGGAATTGAGAAGGCAATTAAGACAATGCCGAACTATTTTGACGAGTATGATACGACGGTAACATTTATTTCGGAGGAAGAGTTAAAGGAGCGGCATAGTAAGATGCCCCACGGCGGATTCGTGATCCGCAGCGGAGAGACCGGCAAAGAAGGGAGCCAGCATATTATCGAGTATTCTCTGAAGCTGGATTCCAACCCGGAATTTACGGCGAGCGTGTTAATCTGCTATGCGAGGGCGGCGTACCGTCTGGCAAAGGCGGGAGAGAGCGGGGCAAGAACCGTGTTTGATATTGCGCCGGGGCTTTTGTCGATGAAGACGCCGGAAGAGCTGCGGGCGGGTCTTCTGTAGGATATCTGTAATTACCAGATTGTCTCCGGATTTTCAGGGACAATCTGGTGAGGTAAAATATTTCTTTCTGTAAAATAGACAGATCTGTTATTCTTTGGTCAATATTCTTTTGAAAGTTTCCTGTTAGTTGATTTTTTTGCTCAAAAGTAGAAAAGTGATCGATTGATAAGCGGTTTTCTTTTTATTATAATGAAGAAAAGGTGTAATACACCGGTCGATAAGGAGAACAATACTATGGATAGATTAAAACTATCTGATAACATCATCCGGCTTAGACATGAGTGTAAGATGACTCAGGAGGAGCTTGCAGATTTCCTCGGGGTGACCAAGGCGTCGGTATCCAAGTGGGAGAATGGACAGAGCACGCCGGACCTTATGATTTTGCTTCAGCTTGCGGCTTTTTTTGATATAACCATAGACGAGCTGCTTGGATATGAAGCCCAGCTTTCCAAAGAGCAGATTCGCCGTTTCTATGGGGAGCTTGTGTCAGATTTTGCGAAGCGTCCTTTTCATGAGGTAATAGAAAAAACCCGCGCTCTCGCCCGTCGGTACTATTCCTGTCATCCATTTCTACTGCAGCTGTGCGTATTGTATTTGAATCATTTCATGCTGGCGGCCTCGAAAGAGAAGCAGGAACAGATTTTAGAGGAGGCGGTTTCATGGTGCGTCCACATTCTGGAGAATTGCAGTGACGTAGGAGTCTGTAACGATGCCCTGGCTTTGAAAGCAGGGTTAAGCCTTCAGCTTGGGCGGGCGGAAGAGACGATTAATCTGCTGGAACCGGCTTTAAATCCCATACGCCTTGCAGGGCAGGACGGGGCGCTGTTGGTTCAGGCATATCAGGCGGCGGGAGAGTATGAGAAGGCAAAGGCTTACGTACAGATCAGGGAATATCTGGATGTGCTGAATCTGGTGGGAGATGCATTGATGTCTCTGGATTTGTATAAGGATGACTTAAAGAGGTGCAGGGAAACCGTATGCAGAATAAGAACTGTAATGGAACAATATGAGCTGGAGAAGCTTCACCCTAACAATGCGGCGCAGTTTCACTATCAGACGGCGGCAGTGTATGCGATGAACGGTAAGAAAGAGGAGGCTCTGCACGCCCTTTGCCTTTTTGAGAAGTGTGTCAATGAACTTTTGCGTGCCGAGAAGATTACGCTCCATGGGGATGAATATTTTGACCGTCTTGATGCCTGGATCGAAGGCCTTCCTCTGGGGGATATGGCTTTGCGGAGCAGGAAATTTATTGTTTCAAACGTACGGGATTCTTTATGCCGGCCAATCTTTGACACCGTCAAGGAGGATAGCGAATTTAAAAGGATTGTGCTGCATTTTGAGAATGATTTTATGAATAATGGAACAGAAGGAGGAGAAGATTATGCTTGAACTCAGAGAAATATTACCCTTTTTAATCCCTTTAGTGATTGTGGAATTTGTATTGTTGATCTATACGCTCCATCATATTCTGACGCATAAAACATACAAACGGGGCAGCCGGACTTTGTGGCTTATCGTTACCATAGCGGGGATGCAGTTTATCGGACCGATACTCTATTTCCTGCTGGGAAGGGAGGAAAGCTGATATGGAGATGCTGACGCTGTCGCATGTGGCTAGGAGTTTTGGAGAAAAGCAGGTGCTTAGAGACGTCACTTTTTCTGTTCCGGAACACACGGTATTTGGTTTTGTGGGACAGAACGGCGCGGGGAAGACCACGGCGATGAAGATGATTCTGGGACTCCTTGCGGCGGACGGGGGAGAGATCACCGTGAGCGGCATGCCGGTTTGTTATGGGAACACGCCGACGAACCGGTTCGTGGGTTATCTTCCTGATGTTCCGGAGTTCTATCCGTTTATGACTCCGGCAGAGTATCTGCGGTTTTGCGGGGAGATTTCCGGCATGCCGGCGAGAGAGATCAAAAGCCGCAGTGAGGAGCTTTTGCGTCTGGTGGGGCTGGAAAAGGAGGCCCGCCGGATCAAGGGATTTTCAAGGGGAATGAAACAGCGTCTAGGTGTTGCGCAGGCTCTGTTCTGCCGTCCTAAGCTGTTGATCTGCGACGAGCCGACTTCCGCCCTTGACCCGGCGGGAAGGAAGGAGCTGCTGGATATCCTGACCGCGGCAAAAGAAGAGACTACGGTGCTTTTTTCCACCCATATTCTTTCGGATGTGGAACACATCTGCGATGAGATGGCGTTCCTGCACGAGGGGAAGATTGCCTTGGAGGGGTCTCTCGATGAGATCCGTAAGCTTAGGAAGGCTTCGGAGGTGGCTGTGGAGGTGGAGCGGGAGGAAGATGCCCGTACGCTGGGGCAGGCATTTCCTTTTCTTATAATTGATGGGAAGAGGAGTTTCCGGTTGGAGGAGGCGGGGAGGCTTCCTGAGATTCTGCATTTTATTGCAGACAGGAAGTGCCCTGTTATACGTATCGAACGGCAGGAGGCCGCATTGGAAGACCTGTTCATGGAGGTGGTAGGCAAATGAAAGCATTTCTGAAAAAAGAATGGATGGAGTGGAGCCGGACCGGGCGGCTGTTGGTTCTGCTGCTGGTTTTCGTATTGTTCGGGATCATGAATCCGGCTGTTGCTAAGCTCACGCCATGGCTGATGGAGTCAATGGCGGAATCGCTGGCAGACGCGGGGATGGCTGTGGCTGCCGTCCGGGTGGACGCAATGACTTCATGGACACAGTTTTATAAAAATATACCGGTTGGGCTGATTATTTTCATACTGATTACCGGAGGGAATTTTACCGGGGAGTATGAGAAAGGGACGTTGATTCCCGTAGTTGCCAAAGGTCTGACACGTCGAAAGATTCTGGCGGCAAAGTCCGTGTTCTTATACGGCTCATGGACGGCGCTGTACTGGATCTGTTTTGGAATTACTTATGGCTACAATGCCTATTTCTGGGACAATGGGATTGCTGAAAATCTATTTTTTGCAGCTTCCTGTACGTGGCTGTACGGTGTGTGGCTGGTGGCGTTTCATATATTTTTTTCTTCCGTATCAAAAAGCAGTTCCCAGGTACTTATGGGAACCGGAGGGGCTGCGGCAGGGGTTTATCTTCTTGCAATGTTCCCGAAGATTGACGCCGTTCTTCCGGCAAAGCTGATGAGCGGGACGGAACTTCTGTATGGGGCAGGCAGTCCCGACGATTATTATGCCGGTATAATAGCGGCGGGAATCATGATTATGCTGTGTATGGCTCTGGCGGCCTTTTGTCTCGACAGGAAACAATTATAGTATAAGCGTTCGGAGGAAACATTACGGTGACGACGTCGTCGGATGAGCCGGCAGAGAAGATCGAACCGAATGTTTCACGTTCCACAAAGCGATTCGGGGCGATTAAAAAACTGGCTAAAGCAGGACTCTATACGGGAATCCTGCTTTAGCCGGTTCTGCCTTTTATAGAGGACAGCCGGGAAAATGTCGGCGAGATTGTCAAAAGAGCCGAAGAAGCTTACCGGAAGAGATATGGGGATTACTATGAATGTGTCAGTCCGGCCTGTCGTGGCTTCATGAAATGCCATATAGATTTTTTGAGTTCTCCTCAGTCTTTGCGATTACTTCTTCGCAGGTAATTCCCTTAAGCCTTGCAATCTCCGCGGCCACGTATTGGATATATGCCGAATTGTTGCGTTTTCCGCGGTAAGGCTCGGGTGCAAGATATGGGCAGTCTGTCTCAAGGACGATGGACGTAAGGGGAAGCTCTTCCACGGTTTCTTTTAACTTCCGGGCGTTCTTGAATGTGACTACTCCGCCGACGCCGATGTAGAAGCCCATCTTCACATATTCCTTTGCCATTTCTTTCGAGTACGAGTAGCAGTGGATCACACCCTTAAGCCCCCGCGCGTGTTCTTTCATAATATCCATGGTATCGGCGGCCGCCTCCCGGCTGTGGATAAGAACGGGCAGGTCAAGCTCCCTTGCAAGTTCAAGCTGGCGGACGAACCATTTTTTCTGAAGGTCGTGGGATTCATTGTCCCAATAATAGTCAAGACCGATCTCTCCTACTGCGATTACCTTGTCCCGCGTAAATAATTCCTTCATGCGGGTCAAAGACTCGTCGTCTAAACTGCCTGTTTCATCCGGGTGAACGCCGACTGCGGCATACATAAAAGGGTAGTCTTGCACCATGTCCGCGACCCGTTCGCAGGAATCGAGGGATGCGCTGACATTAACGATTGTGCCTACGCCCTTGCCCGCCATGGAACGAAGCAGCTCATCCCGGTCATTGCTGAATTGTTCATCATCATAATGTGCATGTGTATCGAAAATCATAAGAATCTCCTTTTGTTATTCTCTCAACACATTACTACATCTTTTGTATTTTCGCAAGCTCCTGTCCTGTCAAAATTCGATCTCCGTTACAATCTCCCCCTTATCGTTACAAAGGATGGTATCGTAAACCTTTCTTAGGCTGTAGTGCAGATTGGTCCGGTATAGCTCCAGCTCTAAATACTGGTTGGGCCTGCCGCCGTTCAGCCGCAGGTGGTCTTCCACAATTTTTTTAGCCAATGCTTCCTTGTCGACGGGAAGAAGACTGTGTATTACCAGAGTAATTTCGTTTTCCGTAAGATTAGGGGAAGATATAACCGTAGAGTTCAGAATCTCGTACGGCTTGGCTTCTTCCATGCAGAAAGCGGCCAATAGGACGAGCATGGGAATGATCAGAATCCATTTCTTTTTCTTCATGAGTACTTACCTCCTTTTTGTGCCGAAGAGAAACCGTGCAGTTACTTACAGTGTAATTTATTACATCTATTTTTTCAAGAAAAATCTGGGTATACTAATGCAAAAGATGTAATGTGGGGTTGAAACATGAAGAAAATAGTGATTGATATTGAGAGGGTTCTGACCGAGAAAGGCGTCAGTAAGACAACGCTCTGCTATTGGTGCAGGCTGCAGCGCACTCAGTTGAATAATTACTGTAAAAATAAGGTGGTCCGCGTTGATCTCCATACGTTGGAAAAGATGTGTAATTACTTGGAGTGTGATGTATGCGACATTCTCAAGATGGTAGAGGTAGAGGAAGAAGAAATGGACGGTAGTATTCTGTAAGATTACGGGGTGCTGCCGTTTTTAATTTGATGTGTAAACATTTTGTAAATTGTATTTAAAATCGAACAGAGATATTGTACAATATATGGTAAAATGGTAACAAGACTAGTGAAGGCATCTGTGAGAGAGGGATAGACTGATGGGGAAAGTGATATTTCTGGACATTGACGGTACGATTAGAGATTTTGACGGCACGGTACAGGAGTCCGCCGTAGAAGCGATACGGAAAGCAAGGCGGAACGGTCATGAGGTATTCCTTAATACGGGGCGGTTATACTGCCGGATTGAGAAGAAGATACGGGATATCGGATTTGACGGAGTGATTGCGAGTTCGGGCGGATATATAGAATATAAGGGAGAACGGATCGCGCACAAGTATTTCACGCAGTTGGCGTATATTGAGCTTATGAAAGACCTTTTAGAGCAGCGTTGCGTTGTGGAGATGGGAAACAACAAGGGCGGCTATGTTTTTCAGGAGAACTGGGAGGATTACTGCAGGATTTATACCGACTTGTGCGAGAAGCTGTGCGTGGACGAATCAGAGGCTTTGATGTCAGTTCCGGTAGAGTCGCTGCTGGAGGTGCCGGATGTGGAACAGTTGATCGTTTTCAGTCAGGATGAGGTGAGAAGGGAGATTCTTTCTAAGTGGGGATATTCGTTCCATATCACGCACATCTGTCTGCCGTATTCAGGGCGCTGGGCCGGCGAGATTACACCCAACTATATCACGAAGGCGGAAGCGATCCGCCAGATCCTGAAGGTGAAGGAATGTGGCAGGGAGGATGCGGTCGCGATTGGAGACGGCGACAATGATATCGAGATGATCCGGTTTGCCGGCGCGGGCGTCGCCATGGGGAACGGGTCGCCGTGGGTGAAGGAGATCGCGGATTATGTGACGTCGCCGATCAAGGAAGACGGGATATGGAAAGCGTTTGACCATTTGGGGCTTATATAGGATTTTCCGCTGTTTGCGTTTTCAGGGTATGGTCCATGAGCGGTGTCAAGTATCATATATGGAGAAATCACATAGAAAATAACAGGTAATATTTGTTGAAAATTTTTTTATAGTTCCCCTTCCCTTTCTTGCGAGTTTAGTGTATGATAGTACGTGACCCAACATATTGTGTGGTTTGCATAGGAAGGATCAATATTTTGTGCATGTATGAAAGAGAGGGAATATAATGGGTATGGACGTGAAGACGAATGTGATCAAGCGTAATGGAGAGGAAGTTCTGTTCGACCTGTCGAAGATTGTGAATGCGGTTAAAGCGGCGAACGGCGAGGTGGACAGGATTCATCAGATGAACGATTATCAGATCGTTGCGATTGCAGATAATATAGCATCTAAGGTAGGGGAGCTGCCTCATGCTGTGAATGTAGAAGACATTCAGGATATGGTAGAGCGAGGCATCATGGAGATGCGGGGCTATGAAGTGGCGCAGAAGTATGTACGTTACCGCTATAGGCGGGAATTGAAACGTAAGTCGAATACTACGGATAACGGTATCCTTTCTTTAATAGAGAACATTAACGAGGAAGTTACGCAGGAGAATTCCAATAAGAATCCTGTCATTAACTCGACGCAGAGGGATTATATGGCGGGAGAAGTCAGCAAGGATCTTTCCAAGCGCGTGCTGCTTCCCGCAGAGATTGTGAATGCACATGAAGAAGGAATCATTCATTTCCATGATTCCGATTATTTTGCCCAGAAGGAGCATAACTGCGACCTGATTAATCTGGACGACATGCTCCAGAACGGTACAGTGATCAGCGAGACGTTAATCGAGAAGCCTCACAGTTTCTTTACGGCATGCAATGTGACGACGCAGATCGTGGCTCAGGTGGCGAGCAACCAGTACGGAGGGCAGTCGTTTACGCTGGCGCATCTCGCCCCGTTTGTGGATATCAGCAGGCAGAAGCTGCGCAAGGCCGTAGTTGCGGAGCGCAGTGAGTGCGGCGAGAGTCTGGACGACGAGATCATCAGCCGGGTGACGGAACGCCGGCTGCGGGAAGAGGTAAAGAGCGGTATCCAGACCATCCAGTACCAGTTGATTACGCTGATGACGTGTAACGGGCAGGCGCCGTTCGTGACGATATTTATGTATCTGGACGAAGTTGGGGAAGGACAGGTTCGAGACGATCTGGCGTTGATTATAGAGGAAGTGCTGGTTCAGAGGATGCAGGGCGTTAAGAATGAGAAGGGCGTGTGGATTACGCCGGCATTTCCGAAGCTGATCTATGTACTGGATGAGGACAACGTGAAGGCGGGAACCAAATACTGGCATCTGACGGAACTGGCGGCGGAATGTACGGCTAAGCGGATGGTTCCCGATTATATTTCCGCGAAGATCATGAAGGAACTAAAGCGTGGAGACGTCTATCCGTGCATGGGATGCCGTTCATTCCTGACGGTGGAGGATTCCCAGAAGAATAAGGATGGGAGCCATAAGTTCTACGGCAGGTTTAACCAAGGCGTCGTGACGATTAATCTGGTGGATGTGGCGTGTTCTTCCGAGGGGGACATGGACAGGTTCTGGGAGATTCTGGACGAACGTCTGGAGCTGTGCCACAGAGGCCTTCGGTGCAGGCATGAGAGGCTTCTTGGAACGGTTTCGGATGTGGCGCCGATCTTGTGGCAGTACGGTGCGCTGGCACGGCTCAAGAAGGGTCAGGTAATCGACGACTTGCTGTATAACGGATATTCAACGATCTCTCTTGGCTATGCGGGACTCTATGAGATGTGTATGCGGATGCTTGGAAAGTCCCATACGGATCCGGAGGCGAGGCCTTTTGCGCTGGCAGTCATGCAGAGGCTGAACGACAAGTGCAAGGAGTGGAGAGAGGCGGAGAATATCAGTTATTCTGTGTACGGTACGCCGATGGAGTCCACAACGTATAAGTTTGCCAAGTGTTTACAGAAAAGGTTCGGTATTATTGAGGGCGTTACGGATAAGAACTATATCACGAACAGCTATCATGTACATGTATCCGAGGATATTGATGCATTTAAGAAGCTGAAATTCGAGGCGGATTTCCAGAAGTTATCTCCGGGCGGCGCGATCAGCTATATCGAAGTGCCGAATATGCAGAATAATATTCCTGCGGTTCTGGCGGTGATGAAGTTTATCTATGATAACATTATGTATGCCGAGCTGAATACAAAGAGCGATTATTGTGAATGCTGCGGATATGACGGCGAGATTACGATCAGGGAAGACGGCGCGGGCAAGCTGATCTGGGAGTGTCCGAACTGCCGGAACAAGGATCAGGATAAGATGTTCGTGGCGCGCCGGACTTGCGGGTATATCGGTACGCAGTTTTGGAATCAGGGGCGTACTCAGGAGATTAAGGACCGGGTACTGCATCTGTAGAGAGGGAAGGAATTTGGCATAGAGGTTGTTGCCGGCGGTTTGGCGGATCCTTTTTCGTGTACTGTTGAGTGAAGGTGAGAATATGCATTATGGAAATATAAAAGAATGTGATATAGCAGATGGCCCGGGCGTCCGGGTCAGCCTGTTTGTTTCGGGGTGCAGGCACCACTGCAGGGGGTGTTTTAATCCTGAGACATGGGATTTTAAGTATGGGCAGCCTTATACGGAGGAGACGGAAGAGGAGATACTCAGGCTTCTTGAGCCGGAGTATATACAGGGATTTTCGCTGCTTGGCGGGGAACCCTTTGAGCCGGAGAATCAGGGAGTCCTGACGGGGCTTCTGAGGAGGATCAAGGAGAGATACCCTGAGAAGGATGTCTGGTGTTACAGCGGTTATCTGTACGACGTGGATCTCGCAAAGGGCGGAAAGGTCTATACGGAGGTGACAGATGAGATGCTGTCCTATATTGACGTACTGGTGGACGGCGAGTTCGTGGAGGAACTCAAGGATGTGACGCTGGTGTTCAGGGGGAGCAGCAACCAGAGGATTATTGAATTAAAGAAATAATCACATCATGTGACGGGAAAGGTGTGGATAGATATGAAGATTGCAGTGACATATGAGAATGGACAGGTTTTCCAACACTTCGGCCATTCCGAGCAGTTTAAAGTGTATGAAGTGGAAGACGGGAAAGTGATAAAGAGCGAAGTGGTCGGTACGAACGGGCAGGGGCACGGCGCTTTGGCAGGTTTTCTGCTGCAGGGAAACGTTGACGTGTTGATTTGCGGCGGTATCGGCGGGGGCGCAAGGAACGCGCTGGCTGAGGCCGGGATTAAGCTCTTTCCGGGCGCACAGGGAGATGCGGATGCGCAGGTGGAGGCTTATCTGGCGGGAGAGCTTAATTATGACCCGGATACGGTGTGCAGCCACCATGGGCATCAGCACGGAGAAGGCGGATGCGGGCATCACTGCGGATAGGCTGAGATTTGTCTTAAGGGGCTGTTGCAATAAGCAGAATGACTGCAAGATATGGCAGAAAGTAGTTTTTGGGAAATGCCATATCTTGTAGAATTTATGCTTAATGCGACAGCCCCTTTCATATGCGCAGACCCGTGCAGAGGAAGTCAGCCGCTAAGGCGGCGCACGTGTCGCGCGTCGAGTAGGGAAAAGTATTGTGTGCTTTGCGTCAGTTATGATAAGATGGGAGAAGAATGAAGGAAATGCATTTAGGAATAAAGGAGGCTCGATATGAGTAAGACAGCAAAGATGATCATTGATAAGGATTTCAGTATCGCACAGATTGACGACAGAATCTACGGTTCTTTCATCGAACATCTGGGACGTGCCGTCTATGACGGGCTGTACCAGCCGGGGAACCCATTTTCTGATGAGGATGGTTTCCGTAAGGACGTGATGGATATGGTAAAGGAGCTTGACGTGCCGATTATCCGGTATCCGGGCGGGAATTTTGTATCGAATTTCTTCTGGGAGGACAGCGTAGGGCCGGTGGCAGAGCGTCCGAAGCGGCTTGAATTAGCATGGCGGAGCCTGGAGAAGAATGAAGTTGGTCTGAATGAATTTTCAAAATGGACAAAGAAAGTGAATTCCCAAATGATGATGGCTGTGAATCTGGGAACCCGGGGGATTGCGGATGCGTGTAACCTGCTGGAATACTGCAACCATCCCGGGGGAACGAAATACAGCGACATGCGGATTGCCCACGGCGTGAAGGAGCCGCACCGGGTGAAGGTATGGTGCCTGGGAAATGAGATGGACGGGCCGTGGCAGCTTGGGCACAAGACCATGGAGGAGTATGGACGTCTGGCGGAGGAGACGGCAAAGGCAATGAGGCTGATTGACCCGGGCATCGAGCTGGTTTCCTGCGGAAGTTCTGCGCTTGATATGCCTACGTTTCCGAGATGGGAGTCTAAGACTCTTGAATGTACATACGATTATGTGGATTATGTTTCCATGCATCAATATTATGGCAACAGGGACAACGATACTTTGGATTTCCTGGCGCAGTCCGACGATATGGAGGAATTTATCCGCACCGTGATTGCGACCTGTGATTATGTGAAGGCGAAGAAGCGGGGACGGAAAGATATTAACATTAGCTTTGACGAGTGGAATGTGTGGTACCACTCCAATGCGGCGGATGACGATATCACCGCAAACCATCCATGGCAGTCGGCTCCGCCGATGCTGGAGGATATCTATACGCTGGAGGACGCTTTGCTTGTGGGGCTGATGCTGATTACGCTTCTGAAGCATGCGGACAGGGTAAAGATTGCCTGTCTGGCGCAGCTTGTGAACGTGATTGCTCCAATCATGACTGAGGCGGGAGGCGGCGCGGCGTGGAAACAGACGATTTACTATCCGTTCATGCATGCTTCTAAATATGGAAGGGGCGCGGCGTTGAAGCCGATGTTGGCGTCGCCGAGACATGATACGGCGAAGCATGAGGAGGTTACGGATGTGGAGAGCGTCGCCGTGTACCGCGAAGAGGAGGAAGAACTGACTGTTTTTGCGGTGAACCGGACGTTGGATGAAGATATCCTGCTGACCACGGATTTGCGTGGCATGGAGGGATATCAGGTCATCGAGCATATCGTACTGGAGGATGGGAACCTGAAAACCGTAAACAGTGCGGGAGAGCAGCGGGTCAAGCCTAAGACGGTAGACCGCTCTTCGATGGACGGGGGCGTGATGACGAGTATGCTGAACCGGGCGTCTTGGAATGTGATTCGGCTTGGAAGGCGGTAATCGTTCTGGTTGGAGGGAAGAGGATTGCAGAAGTTACTGATTGTGGAGGATGATGCGAAGAATAACCAGATGCTTAACGACTATCTGGAAGGACATGGGTATGCGTGTACCCAGGCGTTTTCCGGCAGTGAGGCAAAACTGCTGTTTGGGCTTGAAGAGTATGATTTGGTGCTTTTGGATTTGATGCTTCCCGGAATCTCCGGGGAGGAGCTGATATCTGTGTTTTCGGAGAAGACGCCGGTGATTGTGCTGTCTGCCAAGAGCGGGCTTCACAGTAAGGTGGAGGCACTGTCGGCAGGCGCGGAGGACTATCTGTGCAAGCCCTTTGATTTGCCGGAGCTGCTGGTGCGGATACAGGTGCAGTTCCGCCGCCGGGAGAAACGGGACGGGACGGGTGCAAAAGGCGCGTCCGGCTCCGTGGAAAATGTACCCGGGGAGAAGGTCTATGCTTACCGTGAATGGAGGATGAACCCGGATACCCAAGAGATGACGGCTTGCGGGGAATTGGTGGAGCTGACCCGGCATGAATTCTTGATTATGGAATTATTGATACGCAATCCCAAACGGGTCTTTACAAAGCAGATGATCTACGAGTATGCGTGGGGGGAGGAATATCTGGCGGAGGATAAGACCATCAATGTCCATATCAGCAATATCCGTTCCAAATTAAAGAAGAGCGGCACGGATTCCTATATTCAGACGGTGTGGGGGATGGGCTTTAAACTTTCTTAAACTTTTCTGAGGACTTTTTAAAAACTCTTGTATTAGACTTATACATGTAACAAGGATAGGCATTACAGAGGTGCTAGAAAGGAGAGATTGAGAAAGTGAGTGCGCAAAGGAATATATTTGCAGTGGAGACGACGGCTCTTACGAAAATGTACGGCGATAAGGCTGCAGTGAAGCAGTTGGATTTAAAGATTCGGGAGGGAGAAATCTATGGTTTCATCGGCAGGAACGGAGCCGGGAAATCTACCACGCTGAAAATGCTCTGCGGGATTGCAAGCCCGACGGAGGGAGAAATCCTGCTGTTTGGAAAACCGGTCAGCGACCCTTTGGTGCGGCGGCGGTTGGGGGTTCTGATTGAGTCGGCGGGGTTGTTCCGGAATATGACTGCAAGGCAGAATGTGATGATGAAGGCAAAGTGCATGGGGCTTGCGGACGAGAAGAGTGTGGACGAGGTGCTGGCGAAGACTGGGCTTGCGGATACGGGAAGGAAGAAAGTGAAGCATTTCTCCATGGGGATGAAGCAGAGGCTGGGCGTTGCGCTGGCTCTTCTGGGGAATCCTGACCTTTTGATTCTGGATGAACCAATCAACGGGCTCGACCCGGAGGGGATCCGGGAGCTTCGGCAACTGATTACGGAGCTTCAGGAAGAGGGGAAGACGATTCTGATTAGTTCCCATATTCTGGGGGAGCTTAGCAAGATTTCTACCAACTATGGGATTATCAAGGATGGGGAGATGATTGAGCAGCTCACCAGCGAAGAGCTTATGGAAAAGTGCCAGGATTATTTCCAGATTGAGGTGCAGGATGTGAGACGCGCCCTGGCGTTGATTCAGGAGACGTTCCCTAAGATGCAGACGGAGGTTGCGGATGATAGGGGAATCCGGATTTATGGATTAGAGGATGGCGCGGGGGTGAACCAGATGTTGATTGAGAATCATATTTCGGTGTATGCCTCGGGATTCCACCGTATGGATTTGGAGGAGTATTTCTTAGACCGCATGGAAGGGGGACGTCAGTATGTTTAATTTGCTGCGCATGGATTTATACAGGGTGAAGAGAAGCAAGTCAGTTTATGTATGCGCCGGATTCCTGTTGTTGACGACCGTGCTTCTTTTTGGTTTAATGTGGTTGATGTCGACGCCCCAGGGGCAAGAGATTGCTTTGCGTATCGGAATGGTGACCTTGGATGAAACAATAGAACTAGGCAGTATATTGGAGGGTGTAGATTCTTTGATATTCTTCCGGCAGACTTGCCTGGATGGAGGAGCATATAACGCCGTATTAGGAATCTGGGTCATGTTGTTCGTATGTGCGGACTTTCAGGGCGGTTTTATAAAAAATATTATGGCTCTGCACCAGAACCGGTGGAAGTATATAGTAAGCAAGGTCATGACTGCATGGATTGTGAATTTTTGTTATCTGGTGATACATCTGCTGTTCACATTGCTGCTGAACCGGCTGTTCGGAGATTTGGTACCCTATGCGGGATGGAAGGACGTCTTGTTCTATCTGTCCTGGGTGTGGTTCGTGACCACTGCGTTTGCCGCGATGATTATTTGTATTTGCGTCCTGACCAGAAGCGTGGCGGCAGGTACGGCGGCGGCGGTGCTGTTTGGCAGCGGGATTATTGTGATGACTCTGTATGGAATACTGGGTATGTTTCATATTGGAAAGTGGCTGGAATATTCGATTTATTTGACCTGCGGCATGGGCCCGGGAAAATATACTTCCGCGAAGGATTTGTATGTGTATGCGGTGGGATTTGGATTCCTGATTTTATATACGGTGATTGCGGGGATTGTGCTGAAGAAGAAGGATATATAATTCGGCGGCGGTGGAAGACAGGAGGGTGATATGGCGATTGTGCTTGTGTTATTGGGAAGTGTTTGTACTGTATTGGCAGTGCAGTATATCCGCAGTATCCTTGCGGTGCGTTCGCTGCGCAGGCAGCTCGGGGAAATCGAGCGGGGCAGCCATATGGAGATTGGCGTGGAGTGCCGACAGAGGGAGGTTCTTTTGCTGTGCAGGCAGTTGAACAGGCTCAGGCAGCAGTGGTTTCAGAACCAGAGGCAGTATGAGAAAGGGGAAAAGCAGCTGAAACAGAATGTTGCCAGCCTGGCGCATGATATCCGGACGCCCCTTACCGGGGCGGCGGGGTATGTCCAGCTTGCACGGGAATGTGAGGAGCCAAAAAGACGGGAACGCTATCTGCAGACGGCGGACGACCGGCTGAAAGAGCTGGGGGATATGCTGGAAGAATTATTTTTGTATACGAAGCTGACCAGTGCGGAATTTGAATTGAATATGAGTGAGATTCAGGCGCTTCCGCTTCTTGGGGCCTGTCTGGTGGGAATGTACCGTCAATTTGAAGAAAAGGGAGTTTCCCCGGAGGTGGAGTTCGAATCCGAAGGGTTTCGGGTAAATGCGGATGAAGAATGTCTCCGGAGAGTTTTCCATAATTTGATTCAGAACGGGCTTTTGCACGGCAGGGGAGGGCTTTCCATCCGGCAGAGCGGCTGCGGTATTTCTTTTGAGAATCTGGTGTCAGAGACCAGCGTGCCTGACCCGGAGCAGATATTTGAACGGTTCTATAAGGCAGATTCGGCTCGGAGGAAAGGCTCCTCCGGGCTTGGGCTGTTTATTGTAAAAGAGTTGATGGAAAGGATGGGCGGACAGGTGGGCGCGGAATTGAACGGGCAAAGGCTTACGATTCGTCTGGAGTTTCCGGAAGCGGAGTAACGGTTACAAGAACCTCGTCGCCGGGCTGTTTGCCGATTTTATTACGGATATCTTTGCGGATTCCGATGATATAACAGACCGTGCCGTCGGCATTTTTGACGCCCATGTTCACGATGCTCCCGCTGTATGGCTCGCCGTCGAAGGTAATCTGTGCTTTGAGCCGTCCTTTCCCGAACTCTTTTTTGATATCATGGGGAAAGCGGACATATGCGCCGCCTTTGTCCGGAACGGCTTCTATGGCCGCGTAAAATTCATAGTTTTTGCTGGTCATTGTTATGCTCCTTTCGGGTTTCAAGTGTGGGGCTTACGTAAGTTATTTGCGTAAAATCTTATCCATGGCTTTTCCTTTTGCAAGTTCGTCGATAAGTTTGTCCAGATAACGGATTTCCTGCATGAGAGGTTCTTCTATATCTTCCACGCGTATCCCGCATATGACGCCCTTGATTAATCTGCGGTTGGGGTTTGGAGCGGGGGCGTTTTGGAAAAAATCTCCGTAGGTAACGGCGCCGGCCGCTGATTTTTTGATATCTTCTTTAGTATATCCGGTCAGCCAGCAGATAATCGTATCTACCTCTTCCCGGGTCTTTCCCTTTTTTTCCGCTTTTGCCACTAATAAGGAGTAAACTTTGGCAAAATTCATTGCGTAGACTTTTTCTTGGTTCATAGTTTTTCTTTTTAACCTCCGTTCATGTGGTATAGAATCTATTCTACGAAAAAAATATAGTTTGTCAATCTTTTTGGCCTGTGAAAAAGAGTAGTTATTGTTGAATTGAGAGGAAAAAAGTGTTAATCTGTACTTGCATGGTATCGCCATGCAGGAAAGCGCCCATGACAGGGTGGCAGCCTCCCGAGCTTACATAGGCCGGTCAACCGGTGAAGAAGAAGGGAGGTGCGTAACATGACAGCTTATGAGATCATTACGATTTTCATCGGGATATTAGCCTTGCTTATATCTTTTGGCAGCTTAGTGATTGCGTTTCTTGCCTTTCTGGACAAGAGGAACAAGAAGAAATAAAAATGCCTATCCTGTCAGCCCACAGGATAGGCGGTGTCCGTAAGGACATCTAGTCTACAATCGGGGGCATCCACTTTGGAGTGGGTGCTTTCCTAGTTCTTAATATATCATTTCTGTCATAAAAAATCAACAGTGATTTTTATGAACAATTTTCTCCAAAGAAAAGACTTTTTTAAACATGACATACACTTGTCGTGGTTTTGTAGTATACTTATCCTGTCAGCAGATTTGCAATCAGACCAAAAGACAGGAGTATTGTGTATACACGGAAGATTTCCGGAATCATGGCCGGGACAAAGAAAGGATATGGAATTATGGCGTTTGATTATAAAAAAGAATATAAAGAGTTCTACCTGCCGAAGAGCAGGCCGGAGCTGATAACGGTTCCTCCTATGAATTTTATTGCCGTGCGGGGTAAGGGCGATCCAAACGAAGAAGGCGGCGCATATAAGCAGTCCATAGGATTGCTATATGGAATTGCATTTACCATAAAGATGAGCAAGAAAGGAGACCATAGGATTGACGGGTATTTTGATTTTGTCGTGCCGCCGCTGGAAGGGCTTTGGTGGCAGGAAGGGACGGCTGGGGTAGAGTATTCCAGAAAAGATGATTTTGAATGGATATCTATGATCCGCCTGCCGGATTTTGTGATGAAGGAAACGTTTGAATGGGCCGCGGCGGAGGCTGGGGCTAAGAAGAAGACCGATTTTTCTTCGGTGGAATTTTTTACCTATGACGAGGGTCTGTGCGTACAATGCATGCATATCGGCGCTTACGACGACGAACCGGCGACCATAGAAGCCATGGATGCATTTGTCAGCGCGCAAGGGTATCGGACGGATATGGGCGGGGAGCGTTATCACCATGAAATATATCTGAGCGATGTGCGCAGATGTAAACCAGAGAATCTGAAAACGGTAATCAGGCATCCCGTGAAAGAAATATAGACTTCGTGGGTTTAGGCGGAAGGGAGGAGGCTACGAATGAAACTTGACCGGATGATTGGTATATTGTCAATCCTTCTGCAGAAGGAAAAGGTGACCGCGCCGTATCTTGCGGAGAAGTTCGAGGTTTCCCGCCGCACGATCAACAGGGATATCGAAGCGTTGTGTATGGCGGGGATCCCGTTGGTGACGGAGCAGGGGATAAACGGCGGAGTGTCTATTATGGAAGGGTACAAGATTGACAGGACGCTGCTCAGCGCTTCGGACATGCAGGCAATTCTCGCGGGGCTTAGGAGCCTTGACAGTGTGAGCGGCACAAACCGGTATGCCCAGCTGATGGAGAAATTATCGGCAGGCGCTTCGAATCTGCTTGCGGGGGACACGCACATTCTGATTGACCTTTCTTCGTGGTACAAGGATACTCTTTCGCCGAAAATCGAATTGCTGCACGGAGCAATCCGTTCAGGGAGAAGGGTTTCCTTCTGCTATTATGCGCCCAAAGGGGAATCAAAAAGGGTGATAGAGCCATATGATCTGATTTTTCAGTGGTCAAGCTGGTATATCTGGGGATGGTGCGTAAGAAGGGAAGATTTTCGGATGTTTAAGCTGGGGCGGATGACTGACTTGAAGATAGAAGAAGCTTTTGAAAAGAGAGGGGATCCGCCGTTTCCCGACCTGTCCCCGGAGCGGGTATTTCCCAATGCTTACCAGGTGAAAGCCAGAATCATGCCAAAATACAAGTGGCGGCTGGTGGAAGAATACGGGCTTGACAGCTTTACCGAACAACCGGACGGCACGCTGCTTTTCTCTTTTGGGTTTGCGGACAAGACAAGCGTCGTCGGATGGATCGCCTCCTTCGGGGAGGGCGCGGAGCTTCTTGAACCGGCAGAACTAAGGCGGGAGGTTCTGGAATTTGCGGAAGGGATCCGCAGAAGATATCTGACGCCGTAGCATTTTAATTCAATCAATAAAAAGGAGCGTATATTAATGGCATCAAGAATCGAATTTGTAGAATTTATAGCAGACCAGCTTAAGGATGCTGGCGACATTACCTATAGGAAAATGTTCGGGGAATACGGTATTTATTGCAACGGGAAGATCTTCGGCGTGATCTGCGAAGACATGCTTTACATAAAGATTACCGATGCAGGGCGGAAGATATGCCCGGATCTTGAGGAGGCGCCGCCATATGAGGGAGCGAAGAATTATTTCCTTATGGAAGACGTGGAGAACAAGGAGGCGCTGACGAACCTTGTGGCGGCGTCTTGCAGGGAACTTCCTGAGCCAAAGCCCAAGAAGCGCAAGAGTAAATGATACTATCGGAGCTTCCGGTATTTTGACGGTGTAGTTCCGTATTTTTCCTGAAAAATTTTATAAAAATAACCTTTGTTCCGGTAGCCGACCAGCTCTGCGATTTCATCGACGCTCCGGTTGGAAGCGGCCAGCATATGTTCGGCATGTTCAAGCCGGATCTGCTGTACATAGGCTGAGTATGTCAAGCCGGTCTTCTTCTTGATGATCCGGTTAAAATAATCCTCTTGGAAATGGAATTCGGCGGCCAGATCCTTTATGGATACTTTGGCATAGTGGCGTTTGATATAGTCGGAGATTTCTTCAAATACAATCCAGTTCATTGTCCGGCGCAGTTCTTTTGACAGTGAGAAATCATATCTGGAACTTATGATCCGGAAGATGCGCAGAAGCAGCCCCTTGCAGATATAGTGGGAGCCAATCTCATTGCCTTGCAGTTCCTCAAGCAGAAGGCAGATACACCGTTCTAATTCCTCGGAAGCGGCGGGATCCGCTCCGGGGCGGAAATGGAGATATTGCTGCAGGTCTTTCTGTTTGAGGAGGGCAGACTGCAAGAAGGAGATGATTTTCTGCGTGGCAATATTTTCGTCCATGATCTCCGAGAACATGTCGTTGGCGATGCCGAGGAATAAGATGATAGCAGGCTGATCCAGAAGGTAGTCCTGATGTACGCAGTTCTTGTCGATCAGGCACAGGTCTCCCTTGGTAAATATGATGTCCCGTCCCAGAATCCGCTGACGGAATTCTCCTTCCACCACATAGGACAGCTCGATGTAATCGTGCGTATGGAGCTGGGTTTTTTGCCCGGAAGTGAAGTCTAACCGGCAGCAGAAGGGGGTGGGCGAGGGACAGAGGGTGGTGTGTAAGGAGAGAGGAGCAGGCGGCTGTCCGTGCGTGTCCAAAGAACGGCCGCCTGTCCGGACCGCGCAGATATTCCAGCACAAGGCGAATATCCTTTCGCTGGGAGGGAGTGGGTATGTCTTGACTTCCGGAGATGCTTTCGAGTATTCCGGACAGACCAGACGGTGGCAGAGCTTGTGGCCGGACGGCAGAGGAGCCGTTTGGGCGGCGGTAACGTGAGCGCATAATTGAGACAGTGTCATGGGGATACCTCTTTTCTTTCTTGTGTGGTTGCAGTTACCGCCTTCATCCCGGCGGTCAATCAGGATTGGCTCTTAAGTCTCCCAAGGAGTGAACGTAACGGCCGGTAGCATATCAGCGACACGGCGACGTTGCCCGCACAGTGGAGCAGGTCGAACGGGATTCCGGAAACCCAGTAAGAGAATCCGGCCGCCCATCCCCCGGCTGCGAAGTACGGGATGGAATACAGGAAGCCGAAAGAGATCCCGTATGCTCCCAAGATTACGCAGGTCATCAGTACCGGCGTCTGTTGTTTACCGTGTAAGAGGACGATCAGCGCCAGAATACTCCATATATACAGATAGCCAAACCACCACAGCCCGACGCCATAGATACAACCTTCCAAAAATACGAATACATAGATGATGAAGAATACTTTCTTCCGGTAAATCTGAGTATATATATAAATAAGAAGGGATACGATCTCGACGTTGGGCAGAAAGGAGAGGCCTACCTGCCCGATGAGCAGGATTGCGCTGAGGAGCGCCATGCCCGCGAGTTCCTTGGTATTAACTTTGTTCAGCGCTTTCCGTGTTTCCATAAGCCCGTCCTTCTGTCTGAATGTAATTTTCTAATATCCTTCTGTCAAGGTCAGTTCAAACTGATCCCCGTCTTCGATCGGCGTCTGATCGGCAGAAGTATTTAACATTTCTCCGCCTTTGGTAATACACCACCATTGCTCTTTGGATTCGTCGGCAGTCTCCCCGTCTGCGGAGGTGATGAACAGTCCGAATTCTCCTTCGGTACCCTCCACGAGTTTTTCCGCTTTCAGCACGTCGCCGAGATAAGCTTCATCTGTCTGATATGTGAAATCTTTGGATGATTCATCGGCGTGTACTACGGTTACGGTGATCTTCTTCGCCCCGGTCTGGCCTTTAGGCATAAATACCTTGTAGATGCCAAACATGGCGATTGCAGCGATTACCAGAGCCGCGATCAGGATGATTACTTTTTTGTTGGATTGTTTTTCGGTCATTTCTTTTGTTCCTTTCTTTGGTTGAGTTGTTGATATCATTGTAAAATTTCCAAAGAAACAAAAAAGTTTGCTCATTTAAGCAAACTTCCCCCTTAATAGTGCAATAGAGATAGAATGTTTCGCTTTGGACGGAAGCCCCATTCTACATATATGCAGGTAGTCTGGCTACGGGCAAAGCCCTCACAGTGACCCCATCGCTCAGGATTCGCACCTGATTCCCGCTGCAAATATGCGTAGATTTTCTATATAAGCACAATGATATGCGTCAGGACCGCCTGCTGTTACGCGGCAGTTCCTGATACAGATCATACTATAAAATGTTATAATGTTCAAGTTATTTCTACATCGCTTCTTGCTTCCGGTATATGAGGTAAGAAAGCCCTGCCGATACGAGTTCTGTCAGGCAGAAGGCGTACCAGACGCCGTCCGCGCCGAGAAAACGGCTCAGGAGATAGGCTGCGGGGATAATAAGCGCCGCGTACCTAAGCAGCGAGATATAGAGGGACGGCGTCCCTTTCCCCAGACCTTCGAGAGCGCCGGAGCAGGTAACGGAAACAGCCGAAACGATGAAGCCGAGGCTGATAATGTGAAGGGCGTCGACGCCGATTCGGATTGTCTCTGTGTTGGACGTGAACAGACCGATCAGTTCGGCAGGGATCAGCCAGGACAGAATTGTTCCGACGCACATGACGCACATGGTCAGGGTAAGGGTAGTGCCGAAAATCTTCCTGACGCGTTCTTTCTCACCTGCGCCGTAATTGTAGCCCATAAGCGGGCGGATGCCTTGGATAATGCCGTTTGCCGTCAGGTAGATAAAGGTCTGCAGCTTATAGTACACGCCAAGCACCAACACGTAGGTTTCGGAAAATGAGGCAAGGATTCCGTTCAGGACGGAGATCAGCAGGGAGGGAAGGGCAAGGCTTAAGGTTGCCGAAATCCCGACGGAATATAGTTTCATTGCGACATTCTTCTCAGGTTTCAGGTACCGGCGTTTTATTTTTATGGGAATAGGGTCTGTTTTGCAGAACACCAGATATGCAGCCAGTGTGAGCATCTGCCCGATTCCGGTCGCATATGCCGCTCCGGCTATCCCCATTGCAGGGAAGAAACCGATCCCGAAGATCATAAGCGGATCCAGAATGATATTGGCGATGAATCCGCACATCATACAGAACATGGATACTTTCATCTTTCCGACCGCCTGAAAGAGCTTCTCGTATACGAGTGTGAGGGCGATTACCGTCGAAAACAGGAATGCCCGGTTTGAATAGCTGAGGGCCATACCGATCACCGTTTCATCCGAGGAGAACATCCGAAGGAATGAAGGCATAATAGCGATGCACAGGACGGTTAAGGTTATTCCGTGGACAATGTTCAGGAACCAACCTTGGGAGGCGGATTTGTCTGCATTGACCTGATCGCCTGCGCCTAGGAAATATGCCGCGCTTGCGTTAATTCCGATTGCGAACCCGATTGCGATGGCATTAATCATGTTCTGGATGGGAAAGACCAGCGCCAGTGCGGTCATGGCGTCCTCGCTTAACTTGGCCACAAAGTAGCTGTCCACGATGTTGTACAGGGAATTGACCGCCATGGAGATGACCATGGGCAGGGACATGGACAGAACCAGAGGCAGGATTTTCTTTTCTTTCATAAATGTTTGTTCCATAATTTTACCTCCATTTCAACATAAAAACGCCACACAAGAACTTTGCAGTTATTGTGTGGCGAAAAAAGATCTCTCTTGAAAAATCCACTCCCGTATGGGTTTGACATTAGTATGTCATAAGCTCGGCGGAAAGTCAATCCCTTAAATTCAGGTTCATGGTGGAAATATACAAGTCGGAATAGGTAACTTCTTCTCCAAACAGGCAGAGTTATGAACTTGCAGATAATCCTTGCATTTCCTTATAATAGATCATAGAAAATAAATCCAGACACATTTTCAAGAAAGAGAGGAAATTATCATGTTAAAATCAAAAGCTTACCAGTTCTGGTTCTGCACAGGTTCACAGGATTTATACGGGGATGTATGCCTGGCGCATGTAGCGGAACATTCACAGAAAATGGTGGAGGCGCTGAACGCTTCCGGAAACCTTCCATATGAAATAGTATGGAAACCGACGCTGATCACCAATGAGCTGATCAGGAAGACGCTGAACGAGGCGAACACGGACGAGAGCTGCGCCGGGGTTATCACCTGGATGCACACCTTTTCACCGGCAAAATCATGGATTCTGGGGCTTCAGGAATACAGGAAGCCGCTGCTTCATTTCCACACACAGTTCAACCGCGAGATTCCATACGATACCATTGACATGGATTTCATGAATGAGAATCAGGCGGCTCACGGCGACAGAGAGTACGGACATATTTTCAGTCGTCTTGGAATGGAGCGCAAGGTCGTAATGGGATACTGGGAGGATGAGGATATTCAGAAGAGGATCGGTTCGTGGATGCGTACGGCAGTGGGCGTCATCGAGAGCAGCCACATCCGCGTTATGCGCATCGCCGACAATATGAGGAACGTTGCCGTGACCGAGGGCGACAAGGTAGAAGCGCAGATTAAGTTCGGATGGGAGATTGACGCGTACCCGGTAAATGAAATCGCGGCAGAAGTAGAAGCGGTTTCCAAAGGAGATATTGACGCGTTGGTCGAAGAATATTATGATAAGTATGAGATACTTTTGGAAGGCAGAGATGAGAAAGAGTTCAGAGAGCATGTAGCGGTACAGGCGGGAATAGAGATCGGATTCGAGAGGTTTCTGGAGGCGAAGAATTATCAGGCGATCGTGACCCATTTCGGCGATTTGGGAAGCTTAAAGCAGCTGCCGGGACTGGCGATCCAGAGATTGATGGAGAAGGGATACGGTTTCGGAGGAGAGGGCGACTGGAAGACGGCGGCGATGGTGCGCCTGATGAAGATCATGACTCAGGGGATGAAGGATGCAAAAGGAACTTCATTCATGGAGGATTATACATATAATCTGGCCTCGGGCAAAGAGGGAATCCTGCAGGCGCATATGCTGGAAGTATGCCCGACGGTTGCCGACGGAAGAATCAGCATCAAAGAACAGCCGCTGTCCATGGGAGACAGGGAAGACCCTGCAAGACTGGTATTTACGTCTAAGACAGGTCCGGCGGTGGCCGTGTCCCTGATCGATCTTGGGGATAGGTTCCGGCTGATCATCAATGACGTGAACTGTAAGAAGGTGGAGAAACCGATGCCGAGGCTTCCGGTGGCAACCGCCTTCTGGACGCCGGAGCCGAACCTTAGGACAGGGGCGGAAGCATGGATTCTTGCAGGCGGCGCGCATCATACCGCATTCTCTTATGACCTGACTTCCGAGCAAATGGGCGATTGGGCGGCATGCATGGGCATTGAGGCTGTCTTTATCGACAAGGATACGACAATCCGCCAGTTCAGGAACGAACTGCTGTGGAATAGTGTCGCGTACCGGAAATAGGAGGAGCAACGCATGAGCAACGTAAAAGAAGTAATTGAGAGCGGCAGGGCCGCCCTTGGTATTGAGCTGGGTTCGACCAGAATCAAGGCTGTTCTGATCGACGAGAACCATACGCCGATCGCATCAGGCGACCATGAGTGGGAGAACCGTCTGGAAAATGGAAATTGGACCTATTCGCTGGACGATATCTGGACAGGACTTCGGCACAGTTATCAAAATCTGGCGGCAGACGTACAGAAAAAGTACGGGGTCGTGCTTAAGAAGATCGGTTCCATTGGATTCAGCGCAATGATGCACGGATATATGGCGTTTGACAAGGAGGGGAACCTTCTGGTTCCCTTCCGTACTTGGAGAAATTCCACTACGGGCGAGGCTGCAAAGAAGCTGATTGAGTTATTCCAGTACAACATCCCTCTTCGCTGGAGTATTGCCCATCTGTATCAGGCAATCCTCAACGGAGAAGAACATGTGAAGGACGTAGCGTATTTTACGACGCTCTCAGGATATATTCACTGGAAACTGACGGGGGTTAAGGCTCTTGGTATCGGGGATGCGTCGGGTATGTTCCCCATCGATATACAGAAGAAGGACTTTAACCAGGAAATGATTCAAAGATTCGACGAGTTGGTGGCCGATAAGAATTTCTCATGGAAATTAAGGGACATTATGCCTAAAATTATGGTTGCCGGGGAAGAGGCGGGAGTATTGACCGAAGAGGGAGCAAGACTTCTGGATGAGAGCGGCAATCTTGAGGCGGGAATCCCGCTGTGTCCGCCGGAGGGGGACGCCGGAACGGGAATGGCGGCGACCAACAGCGTTGCCAAGCGAACCGGGAATGTATCTGCGGGAACCAGTGTGTTTGCGATGATCGTGCTAGAGAAGGAGCTTCGCAGGGTGTATCCGGAGATTGACCTTGTGACTACGCCGGACGGCAGCCTGGTGGCGATGGTACATGCCAATAACTGTACTTCGGATTTGAATTCGTGGGTAGGCATTTTCCGGGAATTTGCAGAGAGCTTCGGTATCGAGGTGGATATGAACCGGCTATTCGGCGTCTTATACAATAAGGCTTTGGAGGGGGATGCAGACTGCGGAGGGCTTTTATCCTACGGCTATCTTTCGGGAGAATTTATAACAGGGGTGGATGAAGGGCGTCCGCTGTTCGTAAGATCCCCGGAGAGCAGGTTTAATCTGGCTAACTTTATGCGCGTGAACCTGTTTACGGCTTTGGGGGCGATCAAGGTAGGTATGGACTTGCTTCTGAAAGAAGAGGATGTGGCTATTGACTCCATTCTCGGACACGGCGGCTTATTTAAGACGAAAGGCGTCGGGCAGAGGATCCTTGCGGCGGCCATCAACGCGCCGGTATCTGTCATGGAGACGGCGGGTGAAGGCGGGCCATGGGGAATGGCTCTTCTGGCGGCTTATATGAAGAATAAGGAGAACGGCGAGAATTTGGAGGATTATCTGGCGAAGAAGGTATTTGCCGGAAACGAAGGAAGCAGGATGGAGCCGGATCCGAAGGACGTAGAGGGATACGAAGTCTTCATAGAACGGTATAAGAAGGGGATCGCGATTGAGAAAGCGGCTCTGGAAAGCCTGATATAATAAAGGAGTTACGAATATGCTGGAACAACTGAAAAAAGACGTGTATGAAGCGAATATGCTGCTCCCGAAGTATGGGTTGGTTACCTTTACATGGGGGAACGTAAGTGGAATCGACCGTGAAAGCGGGCTGCTGGTGATCAAGCCCAGCGGCGTTGAGTACGACAGGCTGAAACCGGAGGATATGGTGGTAGTTGATCTGAAAGGGAATAAGGTAGAAGGGGAATATAATCCATCCTCGGATACTGCGACCCATGTTGTCCTGTACAACCGGTTTCCGAAGGTGGGGGGAATCGTGCATACCCATTCTTCCTGGGCGACGAGCTGGGCGCAGGCGGGAAGGGGGATTCCGTGTTACGGGACGACCCATGCGGATTATCTCTATGGGGAGGTTCCCTGTGTGAGGAATCTGACAAAAGAGGAGATCGACGAAGCGTACGAGAAGAATACGGGCGTACTGATCGCAGATGAATTCGAGGCGAGGGGCCTTGATTATAATGCGTCTGTGGCTGTGCTGTGTAAGAATCACGGGCCGTTTACCTGGGGAAAGGATGCCCATGAGGCGGTGCATAATGCGGTAGTATTGGAGGAAGTTGCGAAGATGGCGGCGCGCTGTGAGATGATAAACCCGCAGAACCAGCCTGCGCCCCAAGAGCTTCAGGATAAGCATTACTACCGGAAGCATGGCGCTGGCGCGTACTATGGACAGCCGGGGAAATAGGCAGAGATTGGATGTCAATCATTCGGATTGTTTTAAATAAAATAGGTTCTCAATTTCCCGCAAATTCAAAGGATTACAATAAAGCATAAGAAGGAAGCAAACTATTATTTGACGTGTAATCAAAGGGGAACGTATTATGAGTAAATTAAAAGCTAAAGAATACAAAAAATTTGAAGATATAAAACATATCAGGAAAGATGGCAGCGAATTTTGGTCAGCCAGAGAGTTGGCGCCAGCGTTAGAGTACAATAAATGGGAAAATCGTAAGTGCCGGTGCAGCAAGTAAGCCTGTTAAGGATTATGAACTTACTCGTTATGCCTGCTATTTAATTGTACAGAACGGTGATCCACGAAAAGAAGTGATAGCTTTAGGACAGACCTATTTTGCAATCCAAACATATCGGCAGGAAGTGGCGGATCATTTTAATGAATTGGATGAGGACAGAAGACGCTTGGTAGTTCGTGGAGATATTAAGCAGTGGAATCAGCTTCTCGCGGAAACAGCACATGACGCAGGCGTTATTACAAATGAAGAATTTGCGATTTTTCAGAATTCCGGATACATGGGTTTATATGGAGGACTGGATGTTGATGACATACACAAGAGAAAAGGACTGGATGTAGGGCAAAAAATTCTTGATTATATGGGAAGTACGGAGCTTATTGCTAATTTATTCAGAATATCACAAACAGAAGAAAAATTGCGGAAAGATGAGATTACTGGTGCAAAGGCGGCAACAGTTACCCATTATAAGGTTGGGAAAGAAGTGAGAGGGGCTATTGAGAAAATAGGCGGTACAATGCCGGAAGATTTACCGACACCAGAAAAAAGCATTCAACAGGTTGAAAAAGAAGAGATTGCCAGATTAAAGGAGAAAGCAAAAGCGGGAAAATTAATGTTGGACGAATAAGTATCCAATGTTGTTTGAAGATTTTTAGAGTAAGGGGCTGTCGAAACAGATACCCCTTACTCTTTTTATACGTCCCTTTTCTGACAGACGACGGCAAAATCAGGACCAAAATCCGGTATCATTACCTTACATTTTTGTAAGCAGACATTTCTCCCCCGAATCATGTATAATAGAAAAAGGGCCTTAGGAGGTGCTTTATATGAGAAAGCTTTTACTTCTTGAAGATGATATCAGTCTGATAGACGGCTTGGCCTATTCTTTAAAGAAAAACGGATTCGATATAGAGATAGCAAGAACCATAAAGGAGGCTGAAAGGCTGATTGAAAGAGGCACGGAGTTTGCGCTCTTTCTTTTTGACGTAACGCTGCCGGACGGAAATGGGTTCACCTTGTGTGAGAAGCTGAGGGAGTCCGGCAACCCGGTTCCGATCATTTTCCTGACGGCGTCCGATGAAGAGACCAGCGTGATCCGGGGGCTGGACTGCGGAGGGGACGGAGAGTTATTTGCTGCTTCTTATAAAACACACGTCCGTTCCCGCAATCTTGAGGCTTATGTGTACCGGGTTAGTATTCGCGGCGGCTATACTGGACGGGACGGCGTTCTTCCTGCGACGGCGGGAGAGAGTCTATGAAGATGCGGGGAAGGTGATCGAACTGTATAAAAGAAATTCTGATGGAAGGACAGTCTCAGGAGGTACTTTTCTGCGATCTGGAGTGGACGATAGAGGCGGTGGCGAATCTGGTTAAAAATGGGTTGGACCATACGAAGGAGGGAGGCGTGGTACGAGTATCATGGAATCGATCCCCGGCAGTTTTCCGTCTGTGCGTGGAGGATAATGGATGCGGCATTGACGGGGAGGATATCCATCATATTTTCGAACAGTTTTACCGGAGCAAAACATCCGGCGACAGGCAGGGGGCGGGGCTTGGGCTTTCGCTGGCGAAGTCGATCGTGGAAGGTCAGGGAGGAACTCTGTCGGTGGAGAGCCGGACAGGGGAGGGGAGTATCTTTCGAATAAACTTTCTTATATAAAGATGGGATATTTAGTTTTTATCTTGTATACACACTCAAAATGATATATACTTACTTTGCAAATTATTTTAGAAAGGTAAAAACTATGAGAGGTAAAAGAAAATTATTTTTTATGTTTCTGGTATTCTGCTTTATGGCGGCTCTGCGGTCAGAAACGGCATTGGCGGCCAACAAACCGATCTATGTAAACGGGAAAAATATCCTGTCGACTCCAGACTACCAGATTCCCTGCGGAACCGGTACGGCGACTTATGATCCTGTCGCAAAGGTTCTAAGGCTTGACAATGCAGAAATCACTGAAAATTCCGGCAACAAGCCTTTAATCGATGGAATTCAAACTGAGGAAACCGGCGTGGTCATTGAATTAATTGGGGAGAATACGATCAACGCACATTCCGGGATTTACAGTAAAGAGCCGTTGACTATAAGGGGGATTGAGGGAGGAAAGCTCTTGATCCATATAGAGCAGGCTGCTTCGCTTTCCGTAATTCCCTGTAAAGGAATCGGTGTTGACTTGGGCGGATTGACCATCGAGGATGCCGACCTGCAGGTTGAAGTTGGCCAAATGAGGGATGCCAGCGCATATGCAATCTATTCTACGGGCGGCGACAATCTGATCAATAATTCTAAGATAAAGATCGCCATGCAGGTGCCCGGAAATGACGATATGGGATGTATGGGTATCAATTTATCGGGGTCAACCTCCTTTACAATCAATGATACGAGCATTGCCATGGAATCGCTGGATACAGGAATTTCTTTTGCTGGAAAATTAAGTATCTCCGGAAGCGCCCTAACGATCAAAGACGCAACTGAGTATGCCGTTGTGGCCGGACAAACAGAGATTTTAAACGGTTCTGAATTAAATATCTCGTCGCAAAGCGGTCAGGCGCTGCAGGCGGCCGGACAAAAGGTAACGATATCTCATTCTTCTGTCAATCTGGTATCGACGCAATCAAGCGCGATGTTCTGCAACGATATTGAGATTATAGATTCTTCGGAACTGGCGGCAAAAGGTAATAGGTTTTCCTTATCCGTGGGTAACGATACTGTTATTAGGAATTCTTATGTAGACGCCGTGGGAGAAAATGATGTGGGCATATACTGTAAAGGTTCGGCGGAGATTACGGATTCCGAGGTTAAATCGCTCTCGGAGAAGGAACTGGGCGGTTTTCGTGTTTTAGGAGACATTACCATAAAGGATTCGGATATCACCTCATCTGGCAATTCCGATAACGACAGCATTTATGCCGGAGGCAGTATTTCCATTACCGGAGGCACGACGGAGATCGGAACAGGGAGTATCTCTTCCGGAAAGGATATTTATATAGGAGGAGTTATCTCCTCAAACGGAGTCCCGTCTTATGATAACATTAAGAATGATTCCGGGGATTTGTCATACTTAGAGGCAGACTACAGTAAGGTAGATTCTGCAGCTAAGAAGGCACAAGCGCTTGACGGGAAAGATTATACCAATTTTGTAGCGGTAGAGGAAGCTTTAGAAGCAGCAGACAAGGGAAGGCCTTTGCCTTTCTGGGAGCAGGATGTAGTGGACGGATATGCCGATGCAATCGAAAAGGCTCTGGCGTCTTTGGTTCCGGTTCCGCCTCCGGGATCGATTACATATGAGGTAGTCGAAGGTGCAAATCAGATAGTTATAAAAGGAGAAAATGAGGGAGTAACCCTTAAAATCGACGGAGAATTAGAGAAGTTAGTCAGCGTCTATGTGGACGGAGAAGAAGTGGGAAAGGAACACTATACGGCGACAACCGGCTCCACAATTATAACATTTACTCCTGCATACATCCAAACACTGGCAGTAGGTGCTCATAAAGTCAAGGTAGAGTATAAGGATGGAGAGGCGCAGACGACTTTGACAATAAAGGAAAAAGAAGAAACCGAAGAGCCGCCGTCAGGAGAGAAAACATATGAGGTAATCGAAGGCGCAAATCAGACGGTTATAAAAGGAGAAAATAAGGGAGTAACCCTTAAAATCGACGGAGAATTAGAGAAGTTAGTCAGTATCTATGTGGACGGAGAAGAAGTGGAAAAGGAACACTATACGGCGACAACCGGTTCCACAATCATAACATTTACTCCCGTATACATCCAAACACTGGCAGTAGGTACTCATAATGTTAAGGTAGAGTATAAGGATGGAGAGGCGCAGACGACTTTGACAATAAAGGAAAAAGAAGAGACCGAAGAGCCGCCGTCAGGAGAGAAAACATATGAGGTAATCGAAGGCGCAAATCAGACGGTTATAAAAGGAGAAAATAAGGGAGTAACCCTTAAAATCGACGGGGAATTAGAGAAGTTAGTCAGCGTCTATGTGGACGGAGAAGAAGTGGAAAAGGAACGCTATACGGCGACAACCGGCTCCACAATCATAACATTTACCCCCGCATACATCCAAACACTAGCAGTAGGAGTTCATAAAGTCAAGGTAGAGTATAAGGACGGAGAGGCGCAGACGACTTTGACAATAAAGGAAAAAGAAGAAACCGAAGAGCCGCCGTCAGGAGAGAAAACATATGAGATAATCGAAGGCGCAGATCAGACAATGATAAAAGATGATAATAAGGCAGTAACCCTTAAAATCGACGGAGATTTAGACAAGTTTGTAAGCGTCTTCATAGATGGCAAAGAAGTGGGGAAGGAACACTATACGGCAGTATCCGGCTCCACAATCATTACCTTCAACTCCGAATATATACGGACGCTGTCTGTCGGAGTCCATACGGTCAGGGTTCAATTTACAGACGGTGTGGTACAGACGACCTTGACAATGAAGGAAAAGGAAGAAACCGAAGAACCGCCGAACAGACCGGGAGGAGAGCCGTCGGGTAAGCCTGATAATAAGCCGTCAGATAAACCTCAGGACGGTTCCGATAAAAAGCCGTCGACGCAGGTACAGAATACGAAAGACGCGAACCAAAAATCTCCTCAAACAGGAGACGGTTCTCCCAATATATGGTTGTTCATCCTGCTGTTTTCTTTCATCATTATTCTTACCGCAAGAAGGTCAGGGCAAAGAGAAATAAATTAATAGATAATCTTTGGTTTTAAATTTCATCGGATCAAAAAAACGGAGAGCAGGGGATCTATCCCTGACTCTCCGTTTTGCAATTAAGGATTATCTGGTAATTACTGCCGATCGGAAACTTTTGTGGAATTCAGATATTGTTTTATACCGTTTTTCCCTATCAAGTTCCACTGCCCGCAGCGTTGAAAAATAGGCTTCTTTTCCCAAGCTCCATCTTTCTTCGGGGCAGGGCATGAATCTATTGTCTGTGTATCTGCGGCTGATTTCCCCGGAGGTAAATGTGCCGAAGAAATCAAAAATCATAGCTCCAAGTGTGTAAACATTTGTAATCTCGTCGACTGCAGCGTCCATGATATACTCTTCCGGCGCTTTCAGCCTCTTCGTTCCCCAATATTCCTCGCCCATATCATTGACGGCGGGCTGCTTACGGAACAGGTCAATGTCGCATACCGTCATCTTATCTGTCTCAAAATCATAGATCAGACTCCCGTCATAAAAATCCACCGCAACATAACGATTCTCTGCGACGGTTTCCAGAAAAGAAAAAATGTCTTCTATCGCCGCCAGTTTCCGCTCGGCCGGAAGCTCCCGGAACCTTGCGGCAGGGCTTAGGATATCAGGATTTTTTTCGTACTTTTCAAAATTCCAATAATCAAACAGGCATCCGCCCTCAACCCATCGGAATACTGCGGCATAATAGTCCTGATACGGATAGTGTTCCAATAATTCCACCAGATTCGGATGCTTTAATATCTGGTACATCTTTACCGCGCTTTTTAGCGTTTCTACGGATTCCTCCGGTGAAATCTCTGCGTCAATAGTATCCACGCCGGCTATTTTAATAAAATACTTATTCGCGCCGTCTGCAACGCCAAAGGAGATACATCCGGAACCTGTCTCGTCAATAACTGAGAATACGGTTCCATACTTTTTGATCCAGGTCAAATCATGATGTGTTTTGAGCCGGAACCTTACTTTATCAATTTCATATACGACCATACTTTTCCTCCATCTCAAAGAGGGTTATTGTACAGTCACCCTCTTTGTCTCATTGTTTCTGTTTAAAGTGACATGAACATTTTTCATCATAAACAATCATCTCCTCTCTTGGCATTATTTAATGCTTCATGGGACAGTATACATGTTTATACGCCGCTTGGCAACCTTTATTGAAGAGGTTTTTACTGTTACTAAAAATACCGGTTACCTTGAAAAAATAAGTATAACCGGCGTCGTACAAGGTACAATACATGATAGTTATAATTTCAGTTTAGGAGGATAAGATATGAAGAAGAAAAAATATGCATTAACCATACGGAATATTAAGGATTACCTTGCCGATCTGGCCGAGCAGGAACGAGCCGGGGCAACGATTCGGAAATACAGCCATGATTTGAACGTCCTGCTGGAATATATGGCAGATAAACCGCTTACTAAGACCGCACTGATTGAATGGAAAGAACAGCTTGTAAAGGTTTATGCTCCCGCATCGGTCAACTCCATGGTGGCAGCAGTCAACGGGTTTTTCAATTTTATGGGGTGGAGGGAACTAAGAGTAAAACCTTTGAAGATTCAAAAGACACTGTTTGCGGACGAAAATCAGGAACTTTCCCGGGACGAGTACATCCGTCTGGTGAGAGCTGCCGAAGTTAAGAAAAATGAGCGCTTATCCCTGGCGATCCAGACGATCTGCGCTACCGGAATCCGGGTGAGCGAGCTGAAATTCGTCACCGTCAAGGCGGTTCGGACCGGACGCACCGAGGTCAGCAACAAGGGGAAGCGCAGAATGGTATTCCTGCCTGAGAAGCTCTGCCGTCTGCTGAAAAAATATCTGCAAAAACAAAAAAGGACGAAGGGACCGGTATTCACGACGAAAAAGGGAAATCCGCTGGATCGTTCTAATATCTGGCGCGATATGAAAGCTCTGTGCAAAAGCGCGGGAGTGAATCCGGATAAAGTATTCCCTCACAACCTTCGTCATCTATTCGCACGCACCTTCTATTCCGTAGAGAAAGACCTTTCCCGGTTGGCAGATATTCTGGGCCATTCCAATGTGGCACCCACCCGCATCTATACGATGGAGAGCGGCTGCGTCCATATAAAGCAATTGAACCGCTTGGAATTAGTGACAACATAATTTTCATTATGTTGTAAAATTTCTGAATTTGACCGTAACAAGCAGCTTTTCTAATATTATATACTTTGTTAAATTTGGAAATCCGTTCCTTTGGCAGTTAAAAAAGTACAAAAAGCAGACCGGTTAAAAATTACATTTTCCCCGGTCTGCTTTTTGTACTTTTTTGGTAATTGTGAATAAATATACTCCCTGTTTTATGTACTTTTTTGACTTCAAATTACATTTAACATTTTGGCGATTGACTTGAAATATTAAATCAAATATAATGTTCCATAGTTATATTCGCTTAGAATACAACGTAATGAAAATCATGTTGTAAATAGGTAGGAGCAGATAGTATGTACGACAATAATTTATTAAGAATTATGAATGATGCAAACGATGATACCGTTTATCTGGCAGATATTAATACGCATGAGCTTTTATATCTAAGTCCGGCGGCCTGCAAAGCTGTCGGTTTGACCTCGGCGTCAGGCTATCAGGGCAAACCGTGCTACAAAGTTTTACAGGGCTTAGACGCGCCGTGTCCGTTTTGCACCAATCACCTTTTGACGGAAACCGAATTTTACATCTGGGAACATGACAATGAAGCGTTAGGAAGGCGTTACTTACTGCGGGACCGGCTGGTCCATTATCAGGGACGGCTTGTACGGATGGAGATCGCTGCGGATATTACTGATCGAGGCGGGGGTATTAAGCGGCAATTCGCCGATGAAGCGATAATTAATTGTATTCACCAGTTAGGCAATTTTGATGATCCGGATCTTGCGATCAATCATTGTCTTGCGCAAATTGGAATATTCTATAAAGCGGACTGCGTGCATATCTATGAAATGAATCGAGAGGAGAAAACGTTTGTTTCCACTTATGGATGGAACAGTCAGGAAATATGTGTACCAAATACGCAAAAATATTCTTTTCCTTCTGCCGGGAGCTGCGTGGAATCGAATAACGAAGCAGGATTTCTGTGCATTAGCGCAGATGATAGAAAGGCCGGCAAACATTCTTTGGAATACCGGATATTACAGGCTCAAGGAGCAAAAAAAATGATTGCCGTTCCGCTGATTGACCGGCTCGGCGCGGTTATTGGATTACTTGGCGTGACCGGCCCGCAGGATAATACAAATGCCCCGAAGCTGGTCCGGACGCTTTCCCGTTTTGTCATAGACAGACTGGAAAAGCGCGCCTTGCTGTACCGGTTGGATATGCTGACTTATCACGACAGCATGACGGGCCTGTACAACCGTAAACGATATATTGAGCGCATCCGGGAATTGAAGGAAGCTTCGCTTTCCTGTCTGGGAGTGGTATGCATATGCATTGATAAATTAAAGAATATTAACAGCACATACGGCCAGTCCTACGGCGACAGGATGCTGATACGGACTGCGAACATCTTAAACGGTATCTGTCCCGGCGACGCCTATCGGATTAGCGGAGATATGTTTGCGGGATTCTTTCCGGATATAGGCAGAGAAGATTTTCAATGTTTAGTAGAACAACTGAAAGCGTCCGTAAATGTTAAAGATACTTTACACATTTCCATCGGGACTAAGTGGTCGCCGGGGGAAATCGACGTAACGGAACAGATAATAGACGCGGAAAATCTAATGGGAATGTATAAGCAATCCTACTACGTCTCCACACGCGCCGACAAGGATGCCTATTGTTCAAAATTAAAGAATAAACTGATCGAGGAAATAAAAAACGGAAAGTTTACGGTATTACTGCAGCCTAAGATACATCTGAAAACAGGCAAAGTAACCGGAGCGGAAGCGTTGGTTAGAAAGTCAGGAACTTCCGGGGAAATAATTTCTCCCGCAATGTTCATTCCCATTTATGAAAAAGAAGGAATAGTCCAACTCATCGACTACTATGTTCTGGAAACCGTCTGCCGGACAATGAGGGACCGGATATCTTCAAAAAAGAGTTTTCCCCTGACCTCAGTCAACTTCTCCCGCATTACAATAATGGACGAAGGTTTTGTGGAAAATATATGTAATATTCTAAAGCGTTACGGAATATCTCCTAATATGATCGAGGTAGAAATGACGGAACGTATGACAGAAACAGATCTGCAGGTTTTGGCAGCATTGGTGAAGCAGCTTCGCGGCATTGGATTTACGGTATCGCTGGACGACTTCGGTACGGAATATTCCAACCTTGCAACCTTAGCGTCGATTGATTTTGATACGATTAAAATTGACAAAAGCATGGTGGATCATATTGTAACAAATGAGAACGCGCGCGTTATAGTGGAGCATGCGATTCAAATGGGCAAGGCGTTGGATCAGACGGAATTAGTGGCGGAAGGAATAGAAACTTATGAACAGCTCCATACGCTAAAGCAGCTTAATTGCGACGTAGGGCAGGGATATTATTTTTCAAAGCCGCTTACTATCTCCGAATTTTGCCAGCGGTATTTACACACAGACGATTGATAAGATTAACCATTAAAAAACAGAAATTAAGCGTAATTAGAAAAGGAGAATAATGAGTAATGAAAAATTTGAGAGTCAAAAGCAAATTGTTGTTAGGATTTGGAGTTCTTATTGTTTTGATGCTGGGCGTTTCCCTGCTGGCTATTTTGGGGTTAAACGCGCTTCATCAAGAGAATAATACTTTAATTAATAAGACGCTTGCTAACAAAGATTATCTTTGGGAAATGCGCAGAAATCTGATGTCGGAGCAGCGCTATGAGTTAATGGCGTTTGCGGTAGAAGACCCGCAGGCAATCAAGGGGTATTTGGATAAGGCGCAGGAAGAAGTGGAAAAGAATTCGGCGCTTTTAGATCAGTATAAGTTGAATTACAGGGTCGACCCGGGTAAAATTAATGAACTGGACTCCTGTTTTAAGGAGGAAGCAAAGCCGAGGGAAAAGACGGCGGATTTGCTTAAGCAGGGTACGGAGGAAAGCATAGCGGAAGCGTTTCGGATCTTTGAAAAGGAACTCAGGCCGTTACTGGATAAACAGGCCGATATTCTGGCGGATATAGGCGGCGATCAGGATGATTTGGCGCATAAACAGGCGGAAATAGGCAAAAAAACTTATTGGGGTACGTTAATCATCACAGTGTGCCTCCTTGCTCTGGCGCTCGTCATCAGCTTTATCGTGATCAGCAAGATAGTAAAAGCAATAATTCCGCCGCTGTTAGAAATTGAGAATGCGGCGCACGCCCTGTCGCGGGGTGATTTTGACAACTGCATCAGTTATGAGAGCGAAGATGAACTGGGAAAAACCTGCAGGAGTATACATGAGAGCTTTGAGAAACTGAAAAGTATAATTTCCGAGATTTCTCAGGTCATGGGAGCGTTAAGCAAGGGCGATCTGACCGTAGGGCTTTCTATGGAATTTCCGGGAGAAATGAAAGAGATCGAAACGGCTGTTCATAAGCTTATCGGCAATCTCAATGAATCTATGGGCGCGATTTACAGTTCCGCAGGCCAGATTGACGCCGGGGCGAATCAGGTTTCCAGCGGAGCGCAGGCGCTGGCTCAGGGAGCCACAGAGCAGGCCAGCAGCGTGGAGGAATTAGCTGCCACCATTGCGGACGTATCCAATCAGGTTCAGGAGAACTCGGAAAATGCGGAAAAGGCTAATTTCCTTGCTACAGCCTCCGGAAATGTAGCCCAGTCTACCCGCGAGGATATGGATAAGATGATTTCTGCTATGCAGGAGATTTCCGAAACAGCTCAAAGTATCAAAAAGGTCATTAAGGTAATTGACGACATTGCATTCCAGACCAACATTCTCGCTCTCAACGCAGCGGTGGAGGCAGCCCGGGCCGGAAGCGCCGGGAAGGGATTTGCCGTCGTAGCGGACGAAGTTCGGAATCTGGCGGGAAAATCTGCGGAAGCGGCAAAAAATACCACGGCTCTAATCGAAAGCGCTATCGTTGCCGTTTCCAACGGGGAAGAGATCATGGGGAAGACCAGCGATACCTTTGAGGAGCTTGTGGATAAGGTTCAGGAGGTAGTATCCACAATCGGGAAAATCTCCGCAGCGTCTATAGAACAGGCCGGCGCAATTAAGGAGATCACTTCCGGGGTTGACCAAATAGCTACGGTTGTACATAACAACTCTGCAACCAGCGAGGAAAGCGCGGCGGCCAGCGAGGAGCTTTCCGGGCAGGCAGATATGCTTAATAGTTTAGTGAAGCGGTTCAGGCTGGCAGAAACTGGCTGCTGATGTATTTCTTACTGATTTGTAAGGACTGCTTCACCTGAATGTAAGGAAAATATGCTATGATTTTCTTGTACCGATAAGGAGAGAAAGGCAGGGTGTAATCAGTGGAAATATTAAAAGTAGAAAATCCGGGAAAGGTTTACGGAACGGGAGAAGCCCGGGTGGAGGCCTTGAAACAGGTCTCCTTCTCCATGCGGACGAGAGAATTCGGAGCGGTCGTGGGGGTCTCCGGTTCCGGAAAAAGTACGCTGTTAAACTGGATCGGCGGTCTTGACGAGGCGGACGAAGGGAAGGTGCTGCTTAAGGGGCTTCCGTGATTCTTGCGGTGGCCGGACCTGCGAGGCAGATCAGGGGCATGAGCGTAGCGGACTCATGTTTAATGCGGCAGTCTCATTAATGTAAAGATAATACCAATAATTTTAAGAATCAGGGACAACGTTGAGATAACCGCCGCTATGCCGATTACAACCGCATGTTTCTTCCATGTCAGCCGAAGATATCCGGCGAATTCGCGAAGCAGGGCGTTCAATGTAAAATACCATTTCGTTTTGGAGCCGAATCCAATACACCTGATTCCCTGCTGTCTTGCCAGAATCAAGGCTCTAAATACATGATAAGCGGTTGTGACGATTATAATCCGCGGATTCTCCTTGTCAATCAATTCCATTGAAAACATCAGATTCTCTTCTGTTGATACAGATTTTTGCTCCGTAATGATCCGGCTTTGATCTACGCCATGGTCTACGGCATAGGCAGCCATTGCCTGACTTTCGGGGATGTCCTCGCCGGGGCCTTGCCCGCCGGACATGACCAGAAGAGCCCCCGGGTTGTGACGCAGGAGGTCTATCCCCCTTTCAATCCGCGCTGCAAGCAGGGGAGTGACTTTCGCCCCGATGATTCCGGAGCCGAGTACGATAATGTAATCTGCGTTTCTCTTCTTTTTTAAATGAAGAAGGTTGAGGACTGCGGAGAGGGAATACATTGCCATCAGCGACAATAGATAGAGGGCGGAAAAGCTGACTATTCCATAGAGAAAATTACCAATGGTATTCGTTCCCGAACTTCCGAGCATAGGCCAGACGGACAAGTAGGCGAACAGCAGGACTGCAAATAATATTGACAAAAGATTCGTGGGTTTCAGACCTTCGCGGCGTATGATTTTGATTCCCTCAAGAAAGAACATCGCAATCAAAGCCGCCGGGAGGGCAATCACGCATGCCATTGCCGAAATAGCCAGAAATGCAAGAAACCCGATCAGCATATCGTGGGAAGCCAGCCATTCTGAATATTGAGCCAGCAGAAAGAATATGGAAACGGCCAGACATACCATCGTCCAAAAGAAGGATACATTCGATAATCTCCTTAAAAAGACATTTAAAAGGACTGCAAATTGGGAGGAGTGCAGTCCTGAGGAAAAAGTTATGAAAAAGAATTTTGTTCGTGTTATCGAACAATTACAGTATAAGCGGAAACTGTGATAAAAGTATGTTAAAAATAAGAATTAATTGTAAACAAATAAAGAACGAAATTTGAAGTCTTATACGGTAGTGAACAGGTCGATTGACTGCCCGGTCATTACCGGAGGCGCGTCGCATAACAGGTACAGAATTGCCTTTGCCACGTCGGCTGCGCTGCCCATTTTTATGCCGTCCTGCCCTACGGAGTGATTGTATACCCGCTGTCCCGGCGTATCTACGATTCCCGGCGATACGGCGTTCACCTGAATACCGTATTCCTGAGTCTGGATGGCGGCGGTCTTGGTCATAGTAATGATTGCGCCTTTCGCGACAGCATATGCTCCCATCTGGGAGGCGATGCGTCCCATTCTGGAGGATACGCTGACAACTTTTCCGCATCTTTGTTCAATCATAACCGGAAGAACATGCTTCATACACAAAAAAGGTATCCGTACGTTGGTTTTAATGATCTGGTCCCATTGTTCCTCCGACCACTCCCATAGCCTGATCGCCTGATGCTCGTTATTTTTATATATTTCTGACGGGTATCCGCCTGCGTTATTGACAAGAATATCAATCCTGCCGTATCTGGCTTTTACTTCATCCACCATGGCCTCAACTTCACTCCCTATCGTGAGGTCATGGGAGAGGGAGACTGCCGTTCCGCCTGCATCCCTGATCATTGCCGCCGTTTCATCCAGATCTGTCCGGGTTCTGGCGACCGCAACGACGACGGCGCCTTCGGCGGCGGCGGCCAGCGCCGCTTCACGTCCGATTCCTTTCCCGGCACCGGTTATGACTGCGATTTTTCCTTGTAGTTTCATGAAATATTCCTCCTGATTAATTCTGAAGTACTATGTCTTGTAGATTTTATGTATAATGCGGGCGTCCCCGGGAATCACATCATCCACTCGCTGCGCCGATCGAAAAAGGCGGATGTTGTAGGATGAATATAGCTGGTCCCGATATCCTTAAGCAGAATAACGTTAAGCTTATTGTTCAGATTCTTCTTATCCACGGCGATTGCCTGGGTTAATTCCTTAAGCCGGATTCCACATTCGAAGGGAAGCCCGTATATCTGCAGCAGGTTTTTGATCTGTCCGGCGGTTCCGGCGGGCGTCAGCCCTGCGTCTTCTGCAAGCCTTGCGATCTGGTACATGCCGATTGCGACGGCCTCCCCGTGACTTTCTCTTTCATAATGATAATATTGCTCGATCGTGTGTCCAAGGGTATGACCGAAATTCAGGAGCATCCGCTCGCCCGTGTCGAACTGGTCGTGTTCCACCACTATGCGTTTAATGTCGACGCATCTTTGGATAATATCGGGAAGCGATTCCTTAAGATCCGCAAAGGAACTTCGGGATTCTAATGTCCGGAATAATTCCGCATCCCTGATACAGCCGTATTTGATTACTTCTCCCATACCGTCGTTGATAAAACGGGGAGCAAGTGTGTCCAGTACAAGCGGGTCGATCAGTACCATCTTCGGCTGGTAAAATGCTCCTACCAGATTCTTGCCTTCCGGAAGGTCAACCGCGACCTTGCCGCCCACGGAAGAATCTACCTGCGCAAGGAGAGAAGTAGGTATCTGGACAAATTTTACGCCCCTTAAGAAGCTGGACGCGGCAAAACCAACCAGATCTCCGATTACTCCGCCGCCAAGCGCTATGATTAGGTCGCTTCTGGTAATTTTCGCTTCAAGGAAGGCGGCATAGATACGGGGAAGGGTCTGAAAACTTTTGGCCGCCTCTCCGTGGGGCAGTACGAGGCGGCTTGTCTCGTATTCTGAGGATAGCTGGTCCGTAAGCTTCTGTCCGTAGCATGGATAAACATTATCGTCTGAGACGACCATGATCTTCCTGCCGGAAAATACTTCCTGGATCCGGGCTGCGGCGTGATCCAGCAGATTATTTTCGATATAAATGGGATAGCTGTCGCGTCCCAAGTCTACATTTAGTTTCATATGGTTCTCCTAGATATTCTTTCCGAGTACATTTGCAATCCGGGTGATTTCCTGAATCAGAGTGTGGTACTTATCTGGCTTTAGGGATTGTGCACCGTCGCATAGAGCACATTCAGGGTTGTTATGTACCTCTACCATAAGTCCGTCTGCGCCTGCGGCCACGGAAGCCTTTGCCATGGGTTCTACCAGCCACCATTTGCCGCCTGCGTGGCTTGGGTCCACGACGATGGGAAGGTGGGTGAGCTTGCGTACAACAGGGATACTTTGAAGATCCAGGGTATTTCTTGTGTAGGCTTCAAAGGTACGGACGCCGCGCTCGCACAGAATGACGTTTTCATTGCCGGAAGCCATGATGTATTCGGCGGACATAATCCATTCTTCATAAGTTGCATTCAGCCCCCTCTTTAGAAGGATGGGACGGTCTAACTGTCCTAACTGCTTTAGAAGATCGAAATTCTGCATGTTACGCGCGCCGATCTGGATTAGGTCGACCTTCTCGTTAAAAATGTCCAGATAGTCGGGCGACATCAATTCCGTTACAATAGGAAGTCCGGTTTCTTTCTTGACTGCGCACAGGATATCTAAGCCTTCCAGACCTAAGCCCTGAAATGAGTAAGGGCTGGTTCTCGGTTTAAAAGCGCCGCCTCTTAACAGGTTAGCGCCGCTTGCTTTGATTGATTTTGCAATCTCAAGTACCTGTTCAAAGGATTCTACGGAGCAGGGGCCTGCAATCATAGCCAGATTCCCGTTTCCTACTTTGACGCCGGAGACATCGACGACGGAGTCCTCCGGGTGGAATGCCCGGTTCACCAGTTTGTAGGGTTCCTGGACGTGCATGACCTTTTCTACGGCCTGATCGACCTCAAAGAGTTTAGAGTCGATTTGTGTGGTATCGCCGATACAACCGATAATGGTCATGTCGGAACCTTCTACGATGTGGGTGTCCAGACCTCTCCTTTTTATCATCTGCTCAACCCGGACGAGGTCGTTATGGGTAGAACGGGGTTTTAGTACAATAATCATAAACTGTAATCCTCCAACAATATTTGCACTGTAAAATTTTAACTGTTTAAAGTGCGAAACTAAAATTTATACTACCGCATTGAAATCTGGTTGTCAACACTTTTTCGATATTTTTATGGGATTCTGGTTACTATTCAGCCATCCGGCTGAACCTCTGTACTTATTTATGCTTGGAAAAGCA
>CAJTOH010000004.1 GCA_910577685.1 uncultured Dorea sp.
CATTTTCTTTTTCTAACAGGCCAATCCGGTCATTCAGGTGATTGATTTCCCGGGATGACGTTTTTTCCACACAGTCGAGGCGCGCCATGACTTCTTCCAGCTGTTTGTATAATCCATGTCCATAATCACTTGCCCTTCCCATAGCACACCTCTTCTTTCTGATCCTTATTTTAACAGAAATGCAGAGAAAAAGCGAATAATGACAAAAACTCCTTGGGCAAAATCACGGTGGAAAACGCTTTGTATTTGTATAAACATTGTGTAAAAAAGGAATGAAAATGAGGAGATTTTAGGGCGTTCATAAAAAGTTATCCACAAAATAAGCCTAAGTGTAGCCGTTTATTGTCTGAACGATAAAGAGACTTTAATATTTGTGGAAAACTCGACAAACAAAAAAATAATTTTCTCTGTTATTACTAAATCAAGTGCTTTTCCAAGCATAAATAAGTACAGAGGTTCAGCCGGATGGCTGAATAGTAACGACAAGGTTAATTATTTTGAAAAAAGCCTTGATTTTACAGGGATATAGTGCTATACTGTGTAATAGTTACATAAGGAAATCGGCAGAAGAGTGGACGGAAGTTCACTCTTCTTTGTTGGTAAGGAGGAAATTGCCGTTGACGAAGAGAGAGCGCTATGAACAGAAAACAGAAAAGATCCTGAACCCCATTATAGAGGAGTATGGATTTGAACTCGTAGATGTGGAATATGTGAAAGAAGGTAGTACATGGTATCTTCGTGCATATATTGATAAGCCGGGGGGAATCAGTATTGACGATTGCGAAGCGGTAAGCCGCAGGCTTTCGGATATCCTGGATGAGAAGGATTATATAGATGAGGCGTATATTCTGGAGGTCAGCTCTCCGGGACTTGGAAGACCTCTCAGGAAGGAGAAGGATTTCAAGAGGAGTCTTGGAGAGGAAGTGGAGATTCGGACTTACCGTATGATAGAGAAGCAAAAGGAATTTACCGGAACCTTGAAGGAATACGATGAGAATACGGTAACGATCGAAGAGGAAGGCGGGAATGTGAGGATATTTGAGAAGAGCGATATTGCGCTGATACGCCTCGCATTTGATTTTTGATAGATAGGAGGATAATACAATGAATACGGAATTGTTAGAAGCGTTGAATATATTAGAGAAGGAAAAGGAGATCAGTAAAGAGACCCTGCTGGATGCGATCGAGAATTCTCTGCTGAATGCCTGTAAGAACCATTTTGGAAAGGCCGATAATATCAAGCTGATTATGGACAGAACAACCTGTGATTACAGGCTTTTTGCCGAAAAGACCGTGGTAGAGGACGTGGAGGATAAGCTGGAGGAGATCAGTATAGAAGACGCCAGAAAGATCGACGGCAAATATGAGCTTGGAGATATCGTGCAGATTCCCATCGAGTCCAAGTCTTTCGGACGTATCGCTACCCAGAATGCGAAGAACCTGATCCTGCAGAAGATTCGTGAAGAGGAGCGCAAGGTAGTCTACGACCAGTATTTCGAGAAAGAGAAGGACATTGTCACGGGAATTGTCCAACGGTATATAGGAAGAAACGTCAGTATCAACCTCGGAAAGGCGGATGCGATGCTGACGGAGAACGAACAGGTCAAAGGGGAAGTATTCAAGCCTACCGAGCGTGTGAAGCTCTATATCGTGGAGGTTAAGAATACCACTAAAGGGCCCAAGATCTTGGTTTCCCGCACGCATCCGGAGCTTGTGAAGCGCCTCTTTGAAGCAGAAGTAACAGAGGTGAAGGACGGCGTTGTCGAGATCAAGAGTATTGCAAGGGAGGCAGGAAGCAGGACGAAGATTGCAGTATGGTCCAATGATCCGGACGTAGATCCGGTAGGAGCGTGCGTCGGTATGAACGGAAGCCGTGTCAATGCCATTGTCAACGAGCTCAGGGGAGAGAAGATTGATATTATTAATTGGAGCGATAACCCGGCAATTCTGATAGAGAATGCGCTGAGTCCTGCCAAGGTTATTTCTGTTATGGCGGATCCGGACGATAAGACCGCCGGCGTGATTGTGCCGGATTACCAGTTATCGCTGGCCATTGGCAAGGAAGGACAGAATGCAAGGCTTGCCGCAAGACTGACCGGATATAAGATTGATATTAAGAGCGAGACGCAGGCTATCGAGTCGGGAGATCTTCCGGAGAATTATCTGGAGATGAGCGAGGGCGTATACGAAGAGGAGTACGAGGAGTCTTACGAGGAAGGCTATGAAGAGGAACAGCCGAACGAGGAATACGCTTATCCGGAGGATGAGGAGCAGGAATATGACGCTTATGTTGGGGAAGACGAGATTACATTTCAGGAAATAGAGGAATAGGTGGTTATTTGAGCGGAAATAAAAAAGTTCCTGTACGCAGATGTGTGGGCTGTCAGGAGATGAAGAATAAAAAAGAGATGATTCGGGTAATCAGGACGAAGGAGGGCGAGTTTCTTCTGGACGCCACAGGCAAGAAGAACGGAAGGGGCGCTTATATCTGTCCCACTGAGGAATGTCTAAAGAAGGCTGTCCGGAATAAGGGATTGGAGCGTTCGTTTAAGCAGTCTATTCCGGCAGAAGTATACGAAGCGTTGGAAAAGGAGATGGGACTACTTGAGACAGAGTAAAGCTTTGTCGCTCATCAGTCTGGCTACGAAGGCCGGAAAGTCTGCCAGCGGAGAGTTCTGTACGGAGAAGGAAGTGAAGTCCGGCAAAGCTTCGTTGGTCATCATAGCTGATGACGCGTCTGATAATACAAAGAAGAAGTTTAAAAATATGTGTGATTTTTATCACGTGCCGATCTGTTTTTATAAAGACAAAGATACCTTGGGGCATGCAATGGGGAAACAGTTCCGGGCATCTCTTGCAATATTAGATCAGGGGTTTGCAAAAGGAATCAGAGAGAGTATGGATGCAGAAGATAACACAGTTGCATAGAGGAGGTAGTAAATATGGCAAAAATCAAAGTATACGAGTTGGCGAAGGAATTGGGTGTTCAGAGTAAGGAGGTACTCGAGTTCCTTGGCGGAAAAAATATAGAAGTAAAGAATCATATGAGCGCGCTTGAAGAGGACGACGCAAATGTTGTGAGAAAAGGTATGGCAAGGGATACGGCGGCTAAGCCGGATCAGGAAGCGCCAAAGAAGAAGAATATCGTGCATGTATTCCGTCCGCAGAATACGCAGAATGGCGGCAGACAGGGAAAGAGACCGGGAGGAAGGGCTGCCCAGCCGGGAGGCAACAGCCGTACCGCCCAGAGTCAGGGAAAACCGATGCAGGTGAACAACGGCCGTCCTTCTAAGCAGGCTTTGACAAGGCAGGAGGCTTCGGCCGTTGCGCCGGAGAAGGCGCAGCCGGCAAAACGTCCGGCAGCGGTGGCTCCAAAGCCGGCTGAACCGGTAAAACGTCCGGAAGGATCCGGGGCAATTGCGGCAACTGAGGCCGTAGAAGCTGTGAAGCGTCCGGCAGTTACGGCAGAAAAGACTCAAAATATGCAGCAGACGGAAAGAGCGGCGGAAAAGCCCGCGGACAGAGGCGCGGAGCGAACGGCATCCGGCGAAAAAAGACCGGCCCAGAGGCGTTTTGACCGTGACCGTTCTGACCGTCCGGAGCGTTTTGAACGGGGGCAGGACAGACGCGGGGATTCCAGAAATCAGCGTCCTCAGCGTGGGGACCGTCCGCAGGAAGGCCGTGACAACAGATTTCAGGGAGGGGACCGCGACAGGAACAGAGACCGAAACAGAGATCGGGGCCGTGATAACAGATTCCAAGGAGGAGACCGCGACGGAAGGTTCCAGGGAGAAGACCGTAAAGACCGCGACGGAAGATTCCAAGGAGGAGACCGTGGAAGAGACCGAAACGACCGCGACGGAAGGTTCCAGGGAGGAGACCGCGGAAGAGACCGCGATAAGGACCGCGACGGAAGGTTCCAGGGAGGAGACCGAAGCGACCGTGACAGAGACCGCGGGCAGGGACGCAGACCGGGCGAGAGAAACGACCGTCGGGGAGGCGAGAAGAGAAGCGGCGGTTCCGGTATTCCGGCGCCGGCTGTGGAAAGCCAGAAACCACAGCGCAGTAAAGGCAAAGGTAAGGAAGATCATAAGAAGAAAGATTACCGCCGCGAGGAAGAGGAAGGCAGAAACGCAAAGGGCAAGAAAAAGAACGAACCGAAACCGCAGTTCCAGAAGCCGCAGCAGAGGGAGCAGAAGGTGGAGGAAGAGATTAAGTCCATTATAATCCCGGAAGTTCTGACGATTAAAGAGCTGTCGGATAAGATGAAGATCGTGCCTTCCGTGATTGTAAAGAAACTGTTTATGCAGGGCAAGATCGTAACCGTGAATCAGGAGATTGATTACGAGACGGCAGAAGGAATTGCTCTTGAGTTTGACGTGCTCTGTGAGAAGGAAGAGGTTGTAGACGTAATAGAGGAACTTTTGAAAGAGGACGAGGAGGACGAAAGCACCATGAAGAAACGTCCGCCGGTAGTCTGCGTCATGGGCCATGTCGACCATGGTAAGACTTCTCTTCTGGATGCCATCCGCCATACCAAAGTCATTGACAAAGAAGCCGGCGGAATTACTCAGCATATAGGCGCATATGTGGTGGATGTGAACGGGGAGAAGATCACGTTCTTGGATACGCCGGGACATGAAGCCTTTACGGCTATGCGTATGCGGGGAGCAAGCTCCACGGATATTGCGATCCTGGTAGTTGCGGCGGACGACGGCGTGATGCCCCAGACCGTGGAGGCGATCAACCATGCGAAGGCTGCAGGCGTGGAGATTGTGGTTGCGGTCAATAAGATCGATAAGCCGAGTGCGAATATTGAGCGCGTGAAGCAGGAGCTGACCGAATATGAACTGATTCCGGAAGACTGGGGCGGAAGCACCGTCTTCGTGCCGGTGTCTGCAAAGACCGGACAGGGGCTTGAAGATTTGATGGAGATGATCGTGCTGACTGCGGAGGTGCTGGAACTTAAGGCTAATTCTGACCGCCGTGCAAGAGGCCTTGTGTTGGAGGCGCAGCTTGACAAGGGAAGAGGTTCGGTTGCCACTGTTCTGGTGCAGAAGGGTATTCTGCGGGTGGGCGATTCCATTGCGGCAGGTTCCGCTTACGGTAAGGTAAGAGCCATGATGGACGACAAGGGAAGACGCGTGAAAGAGGCGGGTCCTTCTATGCCGGTAGAGATCCTTGGCTTAAACGACGTGCCTAATGCGGGCGAGGTGTTCGTCGCATGTGAGAATGATAAGGAAGCGAGAAGCTTTGCCGAGACATTTATCTCACAGAGCAAAGCGAAGCTGATTGAGGATACGAAGTCAAAACTGTCTCTGGACGACTTGTTCAGCCAGATTCAGGAGGGTAATTTGAAAGAGTTGGGAATCGTCGTGAAGGCGGATGTACAGGGTTCCGTGGAGGCTATGAAGCAGAGCCTTCTGAAACTGACCAACGAAGAAGTTGTGGTGAAGATCATCCATGGCGGAGTCGGCGCGATCAACGAATCCGACGTAAGCCTCGCGTCCGCATCCAACGCCATTATTATCGGATTCAACGTGCGTCCGGATGCAACGGCGAAGGAGACGGCGGACAGGGAAGGCGTGGATATCCGTCTGTACCGTGTCATTTACAATGCTATTGAAGATGTAGAGGCGGCTATGAAGGGTATGCTTGACCCGATCTTTGAGGAGAAGGTGCTGGGCCATGCCGAGGTTCGCCAGACCTTTAAAGCGTCGGGAGTCGGCACGATTGCAGGTTCTTACGTTTTGGACGGTACGTTCGAGAGAGATTGTTCCGTGCGCCTGACAAGGGACGGAATCGTGATCTTTGAAGGGCCTCTTGCATCCCTCAGACGGTTCAAGGACGATGTGAAAGAAGTCAGAGCGGGATATGAGTGCGGATTTGTGTTTGCCAACTTTAACGATATTAAGGAAGGTGATCTTGTAGAAGCATTCAAGATGGTAGAGATCCCGAGATAGGTTAGGGTGTAAGAAAATGAAGAAAAGAAGCATAAAGAATACCAGAGTCAATACTGAGGTACAAAGGGAACTCAGCGACATTATCAGGAATATGAAGGATCCCCGCGTCGCACCGTGGACTTCCGTGGTGGCAGCGCAGGTGGCTCCTGACCTTAAGACCTGTAAGGCGTATATCAGTGTGCTTGGAGGCAAAAAAGAGCAGGAAGATACCATTGCGGGTCTTAAGAATGCAGAAGGCTTTATCCGGCGTGAGCTTGCCCGCACGCTGAATATGCGGAATACGCCGGAGATATGTTTTGTATTAGATCAGTCGATTGAGTACGGCGTTAATATGTCCAGAAAGATCGACGAAGTGACCAGGAATATTTCAACGGAAGGGGATGCAGATGCTGAATAAGATTCTGAAAGACGCTGTGACAATCGCAATCGGCGGCCATATCCGTCCGGATGGGGACTGTGTGGGTTCCTGCATGGGATTGTATCATTATATCAGGGATAACTACAGTGATAAGAAGGTGGATGTGTATCTGGAAGAGATGCCGGATAAATTCTACTTCCTGAAATCTACGGAATTCATACGGCATGAGATTAAGAAGGGCGAAGCGTATGACCTGTTTATCAGTCTGGACTGCGGGGACAAGGAGCGTCTGGGCTTCTCCGCCCCCCTGTTTGATCAGGCGAAGCGGACTTATTGTATCGATCATCACATCAGTAATACGGGCTTTGCGCAGGACGAATATACTGTGGCGGACGCCAGTTCTACATGCGAGCTGGTTTATCAGCTCATGGAGGAGGATAAGATTTCTCTGGATACGGCAGAGGCCCTTTATCTGGGGATTGTACACGATACCGGAGTGTTTCAGTATACCAGTGCGTCCCCGTCTACGTTCCGTATGGCGGCAAATCTTCTGGAGAAAGGCGTGGACGGCGCCAGACTGATTCAAGATACGTATTATGAGAAGACGTACGCTCAGAATCAGATCTTGGGACGTACGCTGCTTGAGAGTATCCTGTTTATGGATAAGACCTGTATTGCTTCCTATGTGACTAAGAAAACCATGGATTTCTATGGTGTGAAGGTTAAAGATTTAGACGGAATAGTGAGTCAGCTCAGGGTCACGAAGGATATTGAAGTGGCAATCTTTATGTATGAGCTGGAAACAAATGTTTACAAGGTAAGTCTGCGCTCCAAGGAGAGAGTGGACGTAAGCAAGGTCGCAAAGTATTTCGGCGGGGGCGGCCATAAGAAGGCGGCCGGACTTACCATGGCCGGGACTTATTATGACGTTTTAAACAATCTGTCAAGGCAGATAGAGGCGCAGATCTTAGGACAGAAGTAGAATATGCGGAGGTTTCGGGAGAATCTGTCAGGAAGGCGCGGATGCAGGAGGAAAGACACAGATCGGGGGATACATATGATACACGGGATTCTGAATGTGCGAAAAGAGAAGGGGTATACTTCCCATGACGTGGTGGCGAAGCTTCGGGGGATTACGAGGCAGAAGAAGATCGGCCATACGGGAACCTTGGATCCGGATGCAACAGGGGTTCTGCCGGTATGTCTTGGAAGGGCGACAAGATTGTGCGATATGCTCACAGACCGGGAGAAGACTTACGAGGCGGTGCTTTTGTTAGGACGGGTAACGGACACTCAGGATGTCGGCGGACAGACGATTAAGACGGAAGATACCTCGAAGCTTCGGGAAGAGGAAGTACGGGAAACCATCCGGGGATTTTTGGGGGAGTATGCGCAGATACCGCCGATGTACTCGGCGCTTAAGGTGGGCGGTAAGAAACTCTGCGACCTTGCCCGGGAAGGAAAAGAAGTCGAGCGCAAGGCAAGGAAAGTAAGGATCTTTGAGATTGAGATGCTTAAGGTTGATCTGCCGAGGGTGCATATAAGAGTGTCCTGCTCTAAAGGAACGTATATCCGTACCTTGTGCCATGATATCGGAGGCCGGCTTGGGTGCGGCGGATGCATGGAGGAGCTGGTCCGTACCCGCGTGGGACGTTTTTTACTGGAGGACAGCCTGACAATCGATGAGATTGCGGAGAAATACAGAGAAGGCAGCCTGACGGAGGTATTAATTTCCATGGATGGGATGTTCCGGGATTATCCCGGGCTGACCGTAAGTAAGAGATGGGATTCGCCGGCGAAGAACGGGAATCCGCTGCCAAAGGAGGCTTTCCTTGACGTTTTGGACCCAAAGGGATGGAAGGACGGGAAAGCGGACGAATGTCCGGATTGCGTCAGGGTCTATGACGAGAAAGGACAATTCATTGCGGTCTGCCGCCGTCAGGAAGAAGAATATCGAATCGTGAAGATGTTCTATGTAAACGGCGAATGACGCAGCGGGCGATTTGGCGGATATATTGGGGATATATATGTAGAGTAAAGAGGGACAGATATGCAATACATCAACAGGCTGTCTGACTATGAGGGCAGGAAAGAGGCGGCAGTGACCTTCGGAAAATTTGACGGTCTCCATACAGGTCATCAGAAACTGGTGGAGCAGGTCCGAAAGCTGGGGGAATCAGAAGAGCTTGCAAGTATCGTGTGTGCCTTTGACATGCGGCCCTTGTGGGAAAGGACCGGTAAGACACCGCGGATGCTGATGACGGGAAAAGAAAGGCATAGGCGGCTTGAAGGGAAGGTGGACGTTCTTGCAGAATGTCCGTTTACCCTTGAATTCAGCAGAATCCATGCAGAAGAATTTATCCGGGACATTGTATGCCGCAGATTTCATGCCAGATATGTAGTAGTGGGGACGGACTTTCAGTTTGGCTATGAGAAACAGGGGGATATCCATCTGCTCCGGCAGTTTGAGGAAGCGTATGGATACCGCCTGATTGTAATAGAAAAAGAACGGTATGAGAACCGTGTTATCAGCAGTACCTATATCAAGGAGCTTCTAAGCGGGGGGGACTTAACGCTTGCAAACCGGCTTCTGGGATATCCGTACGGAATCATCGGGCAGGTGGAACACGGGAAAGAACTTGGGAGGAAGCTTGGATTCCCGACACTGAACGTGGCTTGGCCGGAGCATAAACTTGCGCCTCCTCGAGGGGTGTATCTAAGCAATATACAGGTGGACGGGCAATGGTTCCACGGAATCTCCAACGTGGGCGTGAAGCCTACGGTTAGTAAAGAGGAGCGGGTGTTGATAGAAAGTTTTCTGTTCGGTTACGACGGGGATGCTTACGGGAAGGAAGTGACCGTCGATCTCCTTGCATTTCGGAGGGCGGAGCGTGTATTTGAAAGCGTTTCGGAACTTAAAGCATGCATTGACAGGGATATTGAGTACGGAAAACATTTCTTTGCGAATGTAGAGTAAAGGAGAATACGAATGAGGATCACGACAATTTTTATGCTGCTCGGAGGACTGGGATTCTTCCTGTACGGGATGAAGATGATGAGTGAGGGACTCGAGAAGGCGGCCGGGGCAAAGATGCGGAGCATACTGGAATTCTTTACCAAGACCCGGTTTATCGGTATGATAGTGGGAATTGTGTTTACCGCTATTATCCAGTCTTCCAACGCGACGACGGTAATGGTTGTCAGCTTCGTGAATTCGGGGCTTATGAACCTGATGCAGGCGTCGGGGGTTATCTTAGGGGCGAATATAGGTACGACTATCACCGGACAGTTGATTGCCTTTAACCTGTCGGACATTGCGCCGCTGATCGTAATTATCGGCGTGGTAATGGTCATGTTCTGTAAAAAGCAGGGGGTTAAGAAGATCGGAGAGGTTATCTTAGGATTCGGTATCCTGTTTATGGGACTCAGCATCATGGGGGACAGTATGGAAGCCGTCAAGGAATCTCCGAAGATGATAGAGTTCCTTTCATCACTGACCAATCCATTTGCGGCAATCCTTACCGGATTTGCAATTACGGCTGTGCTGCAGAGTTCCTCTGCGACTGTGGGTATCATTCTTTTGATGGTGTCCCAGAACCTTCTGGAATTTGCAATATGCCCTTTCATGATACTTGGCTGCAATATCGGTTCCTGTGTGTCCGCGCTGGTTGCCAGCTTAAGCGGCAAGAAGGATGCAAAGCGCGCGGCGTTGATTCATCTTCTGTTCAATGTGATCGGGTCTGCCGTAATGTTTATCATCCTGCTGGCTGCCATTGACCCGTTTACGGATATGATGTTGTACATATCGGGCGGCAATCTGGCAAGGTCGGTAGCGAACGTACATACGCTGATGAAGGTTTTTGAAGTGGCGATGCTGTTCCCGTTCATGGGGTGGATTGTTAAGGCGACTTACCGCATCGTGCCGGGTGAAGACGTGACGGCGGAAGACGAGTACGAACTGCCGTTTATCGGGACCGGGAAGATTTTGTCTACTACGACGGCCGTGGTAAACGGAATCGCGGAGATCGAGCATATGGGCCGGGTTGCGGCGGAAAATCTTCGGGTTGCCATGGACGTGCTGTGCGATCCTGACGAAGAAAAGATTAAGGAAGTCTACCAGCGTGAGAAATACATTGATTTCATGAACAGCCGGATTACGGATTATCTGGTGCGGGCAAACGAGCTTGTACTGCCCATTGCGGACGAGCGGCTGATCGGCGGTTTATTCCACGTGGTCAATGACATTGAACGAATCGGAGACCATGCGGAGAATTTTGCCGACTCGGCAAAGACGCGGCTTGAGTGGGGGATTGATTTTAGCGATAAGGCGAAACGGCAGCTTAAGGAAATGAATGAAAAGGCCGTGATGATTCTGGGATATTCTCTAGAGATGTTCAAGAACCGGAACTATAAGCACATGGCAGAGATTCTGCGGCTGGAGGACGAGATCGACGAGCTGGAGAAAAAATTGCAGAATTCCCATGTTAAGCGGCTGACCAAGAATAAATGTACGCCGAAAGCGGGAATGATGTTCTCGGATACGGTTTCAGGGTTAGAGCGCGTGGGAGATCATGCGACGAATATTGCCTTCGCAATCCTTGAACCTGCGGATTCGGCGGACGACGATGACGATGAATAAAATAATTCTTTACATGTGACATGCTCTGTGCTATACTTGACAGGTATGGAAGCCGATATTCGGTAAAAGGATGCTCCAACCTTTACTTAATATCCGGCGTTTAATGATCAGAGAAGGAGGATAACAACATGATTTCCAAAGAGAGGAAAGAACAGATTGTAGCAGACTATGGAAGGACAGCCGGGGACACCGGTTCACCGGAGGTGCAGATTGCGATCCTGACAGCGAGGATTAACGACCTGACCGAGCATTTTAAGAACAACCCGAAGGATCATCATTCAAGAAGAGGTCTTCTTAAGATGGTTGGACAGAGAAGAGGGCTGCTTGCATATCTGAAGAAGGCGGATATTGAGAGATACCGTACACTGATCGAGAGATTAGGACTTAGAAAATAGTCATACGGAAGGGCGCAGATTGATTTTGCTGCGTCCTTCATTAAAAACTGTCGGAAAACGGCTGATATGTTATATCAGTTGTATTTCGGCAGTTATTAGTAATGGATAGAAGTTTTATGCCCGAGACCACTGAAAAGCATATTTATCCTGTTCAAATATGTTTTTCAGTAGTTTCGGCGGCTTTTATCCACAGGAAATGTATAATTAAGAAGGAGAAGATGTATGTACAAACAATTTGAGATGGAGCTGGCCGGAAGAAAACTCTGCGTGGACGTAGACAGAGTGGCGAAACAGGCGAACGGAGCCGTACTGATGCACTACGGGGAGACTACCGTACTTTGTACGGCGACGGCTTCCGAGAAGCCAAGGGAAGGGATTGATTTCTTCCCGTTAAGCGTAGAATATAATGAGAGACTGTATTCCGTAGGGAAGATACCGGGAGGGTTTAACAAGAGGGAAGGCAAGGCGTCAGAGAATGCGATTCTTACCTGCCGCGTTATTGACCGTCCTATGCGTCCGTTGTTCCCGAAGGATTACCGCAATGACGTAACACTGGAGAATTTGGTTTTGTCCGTAGATCAGGATTGCTCTCCGGAGCTTACGGCAATGCTGGGGGCTGCGATCGCCACCAGTATTTCCGATATCCCCTTTGACGGACCGATCTCTACGACGCAGGTAGGATTGGTTGAGGGAGAGTTTGTGTTTAACCCGACGGCTGCCCAGAAAGAGGTATCCGATCTCACGCTTACGGTGGCTTCTACCAAAGAGAAGGTGATCATGATCGAGGCCGGGGCCAACGAGGTTCCGGAGCAGAAGATGATCGAGGCGATCTTTGCCGCTCATGAGATGAATCAGAAGGTAATTGCGTTTATCGATACCATTGTGGCAGAGTGCGGCAAGAAGAAGCATGAGTATGAGAGCTGCGCGGTTCCGGAGGAATTGTTTGCGGCAATCCGGGAGATTGTCACGCCGGAGGCGATGGAAGAAGCGGTATTTACGGATGAGAAGCAGGTGCGTGAGGAGAATATACGCCAGATTACGGAGAAGTTAGAAGAAGCATTTGCGGAGAAGGAGGAATGGCTTGCCGTGCTTGGCGAGGCGGTGTACCAGTACCAGAAGAAGACCGTGCGCAAGATGATACTGAAAGATCATAAGCGTCCGGACGGAAGAGCCATCGACCAGATCCGTCCGCTGGCGGCGGAGATCGATCTGATTCCCCGGGTTCACGGTTCCGCGATGTTTACCCGCGGGCAGACGCAGATCTGCACCATTACGACTTTGGCTCCGCTGGCCGAGGCCCAGAGGCTTGACGGTCTTGACGAGGCGGAGACTTCCAAGAGATATATGCACCACTATAATTTCCCGTCCTATTCCGTAGGAGAGACAAGGCCGTCCAGAGGGCCGGGACGCCGCGAGATCGGGCATGGCGCGTTGGCGGAGCGGGCGCTGCTCCCTGTCCTTCCAAGCGAGACGGATTTCCCGTATGCGATCCGCACCGTATCCGAGACGTTTGAGTCTAACGGTTCTACGTCGCAGGCGAGTATCTGCGCGTCCTCCATGTCGCTTATGACGGCAGGCGTGCCCATTAAGGCGGCGGTCGCCGGTATCTCGGCAGGTCTGGTGACAGGCGAGACGGACGACGATTATCTGGTACTCACGGATATTCAGGGGCTTGAGGATTTCTTCGGGGATATGGACTTTAAGGTTGCCGGGACCCACAAGGGAATCACGGCGATCCAGATGGATATCAAGATTCATGGTCTTACAAGGCCGATTATCGAAGAAGCGATTGCGGCGACGAAGAAGGCAAGGACATACATCCTTGACGAGGTGATGTCTAAGACCATTGAGCAGCCAAGGCCGGAGGTAGGGCCGTATGCGCCGAAGATTATCCAGATGCAGATCGACCCGCAGAAGATCGGGGACGTGGTTGGACAGCGCGGCAAGACCATTAATGCGATTATTGAGCAGACCGGCGTGAAGATCGATATCACGGACGACGGATCTGTGTCTATCTGCGGAACGGATGCAAAGAGCATGGATGAGGCAAAGAAGCTGATCTATATCATCGTGACCGATTTCGAGGCGGGACAGGTCTTGGAAGGAAAGGTAGTCAGCATTAAGGAGTTCGGCGCGTTTATTGAATTCGCACCGGGCAAGGAGGGAATGGTACACATTTCCAAGATTGCGAAGGAGAGAGTAAGACAGGTGGAGGACGTACTGACGTTGGGAGACGTGGTGAAGGTAGTCTGTCTGGGCAAGGATAAGATGGGACGTATTTCTTTCAGTATGAAGGACGTTGCAGAGTAAATATATAATTAAGAACCGGGACACAGCAGAGTTTAGATCTGCTGTGTCCCGGTTTTTGTATTTTTTATTCATAAATATAATGCCTGTACATATATTGGAATTAAGAGGTGGACAGATATGTTAAATGACAGACTTTTGAGGGTTCTGCCCAGAAACGTCAGGCTTGCGGTAAGCCGGGAACGGCTGGAGGATTCCTGCATGCAGGAACTCAGGCTTCGGGTGGGAAAGCCGCTTCTTATGATTTACTGCGGCAGTGAGCGCATGATTGGGAAGGAACGGGACGGGCCTTATATCGTAACAAAGGAGGACGTAAAGGAGATGCTGGAGTATGTCGGCAACTTCTCCTTGTATGCATACGAACAGGAAATGAAACAGGGATTTATTACAATCGAGGGAGGACACAGAGTGGGGATTACAGGTCAGGCGATTATTGAAGACGGGAGGGTAAAGAACCTGCGCCATATCTCATCCATAAATCTTAGGATGTCCCACGAGGCGGTCGGATGTGCGGATCTGGTATTTCCATATATCACTCAGGAGGGGAGGCTCTGCCACACGCTGATCGTATCCCCTCCGGGATGCGGTAAGACGACGCTGCTTCGGGATATGATACGCCAGATTTCCGACGGAAACAGATGGGTCGGCGGCATGACGGTGGGCGTGGTGGATGAGCGTTCTGAAATAGGCGGATGTTTTAGAGGCGTTGCGCAGAATAATCTGGGCATCCGCACCGACGTCTTAGACGGCTGCCCCAAGGCGGAAGGGATGTCCATGCTGATCCGTTCCATGAGTCCGGCAGTCTTGGCCGTGGACGAAATCGGTTCGGCGCAGGATGTACATGCCATCGAACACGCCATGCACTGCGGATGCCGGATGCTTGCCACCATCCACGCGGATTCTATGGAGGATCTTAGGAAGAAGCCTCTGATTGACCGTATGGTGGCTGAAAAACGGTTCGACAGGTATATTCTGCTTGGAAAAAGGCAGCGTGTGGGGCAGGTGGGCGGCCTGTTCGACAGCCGGGGAAACCTCCTCTACCGTGAGGCGGCGGGCGAGCCATGTTGATGAAAACAATAGGCGGCGTGATTGTCATCGCAGCCACTTCCATGTGGGGACACGAGGCGGCTATGCGGATAGGAAACGGCTATAAAGAGCTGCAGTATCTGCAGAAACTTCTGTATCTGTTAAGGGGTGAAATCCTATATGCAAGGTCATATTTAGGAGAGGCGTTTATGCAGATCGGACAGACGGCGAAAAGCCCGTACCGGGAATGGCTGCTTGGATTGTGCGGCCGGATGGATAAAGAGCGGGACGCCACCTTTGCAGAGATGTGGGAGGAGAGTACGAAGGCCTGTCTTGAGGCATCCGGGCTTCCGAAGAAGGAGATTCTCCGGCTTGCGTCCTTTGGAAGCCGGTTGGGGATCGCGGATGCAGGTATGCAGATAAAGACTCTTGATTTGTATCTTGAGGAGATCAGGCTTTCTATGGAGGAGATGCGGGAGGAAATGCGGACGAAGATAAGGCTGTGCCATTGCCTGGGCGTGATGAGCGGGATCTTTATCACAGTCCTGTTGATATAGAGGAGGAGTACATGAGTGTGAACCTGATATTCAAAATTGCGGCTGTGGGAATTCTGGTGTCCGTGTTAAGCCAGGTGCTGAAACATAGCGGGAGGGAAGAGCAGGCGTTTCTGACAAGCCTTGCGGGACTTCTGTTGGTGTTGTTCTGGATTGTGCCGTATATTTACGATCTATTTGAATCTATTAAACGGCTGTTTGCGTTATAAAGGATCCGACATTAGAAAGAAGGGATTGCAATGGATATGCTGCGGATCGGAATTATGGGTGTGGCCGGGACACTTTTGGCGGTGCAGTTTAAAAGCGGGAAATCCGAGTATGGGATTTACATAACGGTGACCCTGAGCCTGATTATTTTTTTCAGCGTTCTGGAACGGATCGGAACGATCGTCGAGGCGATGAAGGGTATCGGCAGATTTATCCGGCTGGATCAGGCGTACGTCGGAACGCTGATTAAGATGCTCGGCATCACGTATATTGCGGAATTTTCCGCGGGAATCTGTAAGGATGCAGGTTATCAGACGATCGCGTCCCAGATTGAGATCTTCGGTAAGCTGGCCGTAATGCTTTTAAGTATGCCCATTCTCATGACCCTGCTGAATACGATCAGGGAATTTCTGTCATGAAGAAAGGGATACGTGCGCTGGCGGCGCAGATTGGGGTTATGATCTTTACACTTTTATTTCTGGTTTCGGAAGCGGCGGCAAAGGAAGAACCCTTAGAGGGAATCGGCCTTTCCGACCAGTATGATTTTGACGAAATAGACGACTCGCTGAAAGAATTATTCCCTAAAGAACGGCTTGATTTTCAGGAAACTCTGATGGGGATCTTATCCGGCGATATGGACTTTTCCGTCGGTCTTGTAGGCAGGCTTGTGAAAGAGCAGATTGGATACGCCTTTCAAAGCAGCCGGGAAAGTCTGATCCACATGCTGATTATCGCTTTGCTGGCAGCCGTATTCAGCAATTTTTCCAAGGTGTTTAAGGGCCGCCAGATTTCCGACATCAGCTTTTATGCATTGTACCTGCTGCTCATAGCCCTTGCCATCAGCTCTTTTGAAGCAGTGGTAAGCTGGGTGAGAGGGGGAATCGAGGCGCTGACTGCCTTTATGGGAGTGTTCTGTCCGCTGTATTTCCTGGCAGTCTCCATCGCCAGAGGGAGCGTGACATCCGTAGCTTTCTATCATCTGGTGCTGTTCCTGATCTTTCTGACGGAAGCGCTGATCCTGAATTTCCTGCTGCCCATGCTCCATATCTATATGATGGTGCGGGTCTTGAATTACCTGTCGGATGAGGACTATCTGAGTAAATTTGCGGAACTCATCGAGATGGCCGTGTCGTGGATTCTAAAGACGGTGCTGGCCTGTATTGTGGGGTTAAATGTAATCCAGGGCCTGATCAGTCCGGCAATCGACAGTGTTAAGCGAAGCGCCATTACCCGCAGCGCCGAAGCGATTCCCGGAATCGGGGACGCCATAGGCGGCATGGCGGAGGTTGCAATCGGAACAGCCGTCCTTGTAAAAAACGGAATCGGCATGGCAGGGGCGGTGATTTCCGTCGCCCTGTGTATTGTTCCGCTAGCGCAGGTCGCCTGTATCGCTCTTCTCTACAAGCTGGCCGCCGCAATCATACAGCCTGTGTCTGACAAGAGGATCGTGGGGTGTATCGAGACTGTGGGGGAGGGATGCAGGATGCTGCTGGGCGTGATTTTTACCACAGGATTTTTATTCCTCCTAACAATCGTAGTTGTTGCGGCTGTCACGGGAAATGTGTGAGGTGTGAGAATGTTTTCTTATTTGTATGAATGGATCATGAATATAGCATTTTACATGGTCATGGTAACCGCCGTCCTGCATGTGGTTCCTAATTCCGACTACAAGCGTTATATCCGTTTCTTTACGGGGATGGTGCTGGCGGTTATGCTGACGGATCCGTTTCTTAGGATTTTTGGCGTAGGGAATCTGTGGCAGAATCTTTATAAAAGCCCGGAATACCAAAAGCAGGTGGAGAAGATGGAGGAGGCGGCGCAGTACCTGAACGGGACCGGGGACGTGACGAAAGAGGAGCTTGAGAATATCCGGCAGAGGCAGGAAGATGGGACGATAGCCGGGGACGGGGCGTCAATCGGTGTGGACGAGATCAAAATAGGGAGATGAGAAGGATGGACTTGGAAGGAGGAAAAAGGAAATTATTTACGATTCTCGGGAAGATTTCCCTGAAAAAGATGAAGAAGGACCAGCTCCTCATTCTTGCGCTTGCAGGGATACTCCTGCTTGTCATAGCTCTTCCGACGGAAAAGAAGGGGACTGAGAAAAAGAAGACGGAGACAGGCTTGGGATTAAGCGACGGGTCTGCCAAAGCCAGTCAGGACGAGTACCTGTGCAGTCTGGAGAGCCGGTTGGAAGCGGCGCTCTCCCAGATGGAGGGGGTCGGGGACGTAACTGTGATGATCACGTTAAAATCTTCGGCGGAAAAAGTGGTGGAGAAGGACATGGAAGTTACGGACGAGACGGTTACGGAGTCGGACAGCCAGGGAGGAACAAGGTCTTCTAAGAATGGTGGCCGTAAGGAGGCGACCGTGTACGGCGACGGCGGCTCGGCGGGAGAGCCTTATGTAAGCAAGGAGCTAAGCCCCCGGATTGAGGGCGTGGTGGTTATCGCCGAGGGAGGCTCGGATTCTGTGGTTAAACAGAATATAACTGAGGCAGTTCAGGCATTATTTGGCATAGACACGCATAAGATTAGGGTAATGAAGAAGAGTTAAAATAATGTGGCGAAAGTAGGAGGAAGAACAGTGAAACAAATAGTGAAGAAGAACCAGATAATTATCGCGGCTTTAGCCGTCATGATCGCGGCGGCGGGATACCTGAATTATTCGGGGAAGATTTTCGGGGACAAGAAAGAAGCGGAGACTGCAAACGCGGATCTTGCCAACCAGGAACTTCTGGATATTTCAGAGGAAGATCTTGCCAGCGCGTCGGACGATATCGAGAGTCAGGACGGGGAAGGGTCTGACGGAAGCGTGGACGGCACGCCTGGCGAGGCGGTGCTTACCGGCGGCGAGGCAAGCGCAGTTGTGGCGGAGGCGAAAGTCGCAAGGGAACAGGTTCGGGCCAAGAATAAAGAATCCCTGCTTGAGATTATCGACAATGAGACATTAAGCGACGCCCAGAAACAGGATGCGGTCAACCAGATGGTAGCTATGACGGATTTAGCGGAAAAGGAGGCCGCGGCCGAGACGCTTCTTGCTTCTAAAGGCTTTAACGAAGTGGTTATAAGTTTAACCGCGGATTCGGCCGACGTGGTGGTAAACGCCGCCGACCTAAGCGATGCAAACCGGGCGCAGATTGAAGATATCGTGGCGCGCAAGACCGGAGTAGCGGCGCAGAATATTGTGATTACGCCTGTAAGTACGGAAGGTAAATAGGCGTACATAGTTTTGACTGCAGGCGTGGGGGCTGCTGCAATAAGCAGAATGATTACAAGATATACATATCTTGTAGAATTTATGCTTAATGCGGCAGCCCTTCCGAACATTTTTAGACGTTAAGAGATAATTTCAAACCTTTTCGGAACGTTTCCAACAGAAAATTATTTACATTGAAATGGAAGTTTATTATAATAGTCTATAGTGAAAATTTGTAGGCGGTATGAGGGCCGCTTATATTACACAGGAGGACGGACATGGCAAAGGGACAAATAAAAAAGGCACAGGTTCAGAAGATTCAAAAGGTGCAGACGCAGGATGAAAATGCGATATTTGCTCTGGATATCGGAACGCGAAGTATTATCGGAATGGTAGGGGTCGTTGAAGAGGATAAGGTGAGAATCATTGCCATTGAGAAGGAAGAACATACGGAGCGTGCGATGATTGACGGGCAGATTGAGAATATAGAGAAAGTAACAGCCTTGGCGAAAAAGGTGAAGAGGCGTCTGGAGGAGAAGGTGAATTTCCAGTTAAGCCGTGTCTGTGTCGCGGCGGCCGGCCGCGCCCTTCGCACGAAGCGGGCTGAGTATGAGATTAACCTGCCCGGTAAACAGTTAATTGACGACGAGGTGATCAGCCGTCTGGAGGCGGGCGCGATCAGCAAGGTGGAAGAAGCCTTCGACGCGGAGAACAGTGCGAAGGAGGATATGCGCCGTTTCTATCTTGTGGGATATACGGTTTGCCAGTACTATTTGGATGATTACAGGATTTCCAGCCTGAAAGATCATCGGGGGCAGGATGTTAAGGTGGACTTGATCGCAACATTTCTTCCAAGCGAGGTAGTGGAGAGTCTGTATACAACTATGAATAAGATAGGCCTGGAGGTTGTCAGCGTGACTCTGGAGCCGATTGCGGCAATCAATGCGGCGATTCCGGAGAATTTAAGACTTCTGAATCTGGTTATGGTAGATATAGGGGCGGGTACTTCGGATATTGCCGCCTGCACCGGTGGAAGCGTGACCGGATATACAATGGCTACCGTGGCGGGGGATGAGGTGACGGAAGCCGTCATGCGGGAGTATCTGGTGGATTTCGCGACGGCGGAAGCCATGAAGGCGGAGATCGAACGTGAGGAAGTCATTACATTTACGGATATTCTGGGATTTGAGCGGAAGGCTTCGAGGGAAGAGGTTCTCCAATGTATCCAGAGTACCTGCGAGGTTCTGTGTAAAGAGATTGCCGCGAAAGTATTAGAAGTCAACGGCAGCGCCCCGTCCGCATTGTTCCTTGCAGGCGGCGGCAGTAAGCTTGCGGGACTCAGGGAAGGGGTTACCGCCGCACTTCAGATGGATGCGAACCGTGTGGCTGTTGCCGGAAATAATTTCCGAATCAGCGCTTTTTCCGATGAGTATGACCTGAATAATCCGGAGTATGCGACGCCGCTTGGAATCACAATCTCATCCGGGCTTAATCTGATTAACGATAGTTTCCGCGTGACATTGAACGGCAGACCGGCGAAATTATTCCGGAGCGGCAGTTTTACCGCTCTTAATCTTCTGATGATGAATGGATATAATTTTCAGGATATTCTGGGGCGTCCGGGTTCCAGCCTTCCTGTGACGGTCAACGGAAAGCGTAAGGTGTTCTACGGTACGGCGGCACAGGCTGCGTCATTGTTTATTAATAAGAAGGAAGGTAAGCTCTCCGCAGTGATTCATGCAGGGGATTGTATTGATTTTGTCCCTGCGGTTCCGGGTATTCCTGCAAGCGCCTGTCTGGGCGATATCGAGGGGGCGGACGAGTGTCTTGAAATCACGCTGAACGGAGTCTTTATGCCTTTAGAGACGCCTCTAAAGATCGGGGATGTAATTCGAATCAGGATGCCGAAGAAAGAAGAGGAACAGGAGGCAGAGGGGCAGGAAGAAGAGGTGCCGGAGAATATAGAGACAGAGGAAGCCGCGGAGGCAGACGATGCCGGACATTTAATCTATGAAGAAGAAGCTGAAGACAGCTCGACCGAGATGGACGAGGCCTGGATAGATGAGACGGACACGATAGAAAGTATTTCCCAGGCAGAGGAGTACCCTGCACAAGAAGAGGATAATTGGGAAAAAACGGAGATATCGAATCCGGCTGAAAAAGAGACGTCAGGTTTTGACACAGAATCAAAGGCTGCGCCGGCACAGCGTATAAGTTCAGAGTCAGAGAGTACGGTCAGGCGTATGCAGGCCGCGGATGCTGTTGCAGACATAACAGAGGGTGCTGCTAGGCGTATGCAGGTCACGGATGCTGTTGCAGATATCAAAAACAGGGCGGAACATGCGAAGATCGATTCAGAAGCTGCCGCTGCAGATCACGTATCCCTGAAAAGGAACACTATTATGCAAGAATATGTGAATCAGCCTTTAACCGCTTCTAACAGGCAGAAAGACGGTTTCGGAGAGGACGGTCAGCTAGAGTTGGATTTTGGAGCGGGCAGGGCGGATCACTCCGAACCCGTTCCCGGACAGGAGCAGGAACCGATATTGCGGTCAAGACCGCAGACAAGCTATGGCAAAGCGCCGGTATTCGAGCCGAAGTCCGCTTATGCTCCGACGCCTGTAAGTCCGGAGGGAGGACCGCCCGGGGGAGCGGAAAATCTTTCGGGAACATCATCGTTTGCTTCTTCGCCAGCCCGTATGAACAGGGGAGGGACTATCCTCTTTCAGCTCAATGGCTCGCCTTTGCGTCTGCCGCGTAAAGAGAACGGAAATTCCTACTATCTGATGGACCTGCTCCAGTATTCGGGTATTAATCTCAATAATCCGAAAGGTACGATTGAGCTGACCGTGAACGGAGAGCCGGGGTTGTTCCAGCAGAAACTGCGTGAAGGGGATTCTATTACGATTGAAGAAAAGAAACTGTAAATATTTTACAGGCTACGTGCATTTTTTGCATGTGGCCTTTTGATATAGAATTGAACAATTATGCATATGTAATTGAAAAAGAAAGGGAGGCTATGGTATAATTCTTTAGGAAAACATAGTTGAAGCAAGAATGAAAGAGTGATTAACATGGGAAAACGAAAGAAAAGAAAGAAAAAGACGGGTATGACTACAGGGAGCGTCATAGGAGGAAGCATCGGCTTACTCGGCTTGGCTTACATAGGAGTTTCTTTATTTTTTACCCGTCATTTTTTACCTAATACAGAGATTAACGGGAATGATTTTTCCGGCAAAAGCGTATCGGAGGCGGAGGAGTTCTTTAAGGGACAGATAGGGGAATATACTCTGGCTATCAAAGATATTAACGGCGGAAAAGAGACGATCAGCAGCAGAGACATTGGCTTGGCATATAAAGAGAATTCCGAACTTGATAAAATTTTGGAAAAGCAGAACGTATTTTCGTGGCCCAAGGCAGTTTTCGATAAAAGCGAAGAGGACCTTACTTTTGATCTGTCTTATGATGAAGCGAAACTTCAGGCAAAGGTTAATTCTCTTGGTATCGCCCAGGCAGGACAGGCTCCGGCCCAATCCGCTTCTCCTTCATATGACGGCAGCCAGTTTGTCATTACGCCGGAGAGTTACGGGATTTCTGTAACGCCGGAGGCTTTGCTGGAGAAGGTTGCGGCCTGTATTAAGCATCTTACGCCGGAGATGAATTTGGAAGAACAGGGCTGCTACGAAGCGCCGAGATTTCTTTCGGATTCGGAAGAAGTGAAGCAGGCATGCGATAAGATGAATGAATATTGCAAGGCCAGTATTACTTACAATATGGATGTTCCTGTGGTCATTGATCAGTCGGTTATATCTACATGGTTGTCCGTGGATGAGAATATGAATGTAGTCGTGGATGAGAATGGGATCAGAGGATGGCTGGAGCAGTTCGGAGAGCAGTATGATACTACCGGAAAGACGAGGACGTTTACTACGCCCACAGGCAAAAGCGCTTCTGTGTCCGGGGGGACCTACGGCTGGTCGATTAACGAAGATGCGGAGTTTGAGACGATACGGAATGCTTTGAACAACAAGGAAGTGATTTCGAAGGAGCCGGAATACTATATCAGCGGTGTCGCCGCGTCACATTCCATGCCGGATTGGGGAGATACTTATGCGGAGGTTGATCTAAGCGCGCAGCATATGTGGTATGTTGTCGGCGGTTCCGTGGCGCTTGAGACGGATGTAGTGACCGGGGAACCGATTCCGGAGAAGGTTACGCCGGAAGGGGTCTACAGCATTGTGGAGAAGAAGTTAGACAAAGTGCTGGTAGGAGCGAAGGATCCGGTTACCGGAAAGCCGGAATATGAGACGCCGGTAAGCTATTGGATGCGGATTACCTGGCAGGGAGTCGGTTTCCATGACGCTACTTGGCAGAGAAGTTTCGGGGGCGCGTTAAACCAGATTACAGGAATCGGTTCACATGGGTGTGTGAATATGCCGTTAGATAAGGCGGCAGAATTATATAATATGATTGAGATGGGTACGCCTGTCATAATCCATTATTAATCAGAGGAGGACCTGCGGGTTCTCCTTTTTTACCGGGGATATCAATTTAAAATCATAGGTGAAGATACATTAATATGGTTTCCGGAATATTTTCATAAATAACCGACAGAATATATAGAGATAACAAATTATAAAATCTACGGAGCGAGGCTTAGAGAGAATGAGAGAAGTAGTTAGGAAAGTGCCTATTCCGTTATGCGGGGTGATGCTTGGAACGATGGCCTTAGGAAATCTGCTTTCAAGTTATTCCGAAGTATTCCGCCATATCTGCGGAGGCATCGCCGGCTTCCTGCTTGTCATGGTTTTGCTAAAGCTGTCCCTGTTCCCCCAAGAAGTGCTTGAAGATCTAAAGAATCCGGTTCTGGCAAGCGTTTCCGGCACGCTTCCAATGTCGCTGATGCTGCTTAGCGTCTATGTAAAGCCATGGATAGGGGCTGCCGCATACGCAGTCTGGCTGTCCGCCATTGTACTCCATATCATCTTGATCGTGTATTTTACCTTAAGATTTGTCATAAAGCTTCAGATGCCTCAGGTGTTCGCAAGTTATTACATTGTATACGTAGGCATTGTGACCGCGGCAGTCACCGCGCCGTCATACGGAAAGCTAATGATCGGGGAAGCCGTATTCTGGTTCGGCTTCCTATCCCTGACCGTCTTGTTGATACCGGTCACCGTCCGTTATGTAAAATACAAGGAGATTCCGGATCCGTCGAAACCTCTGATCTGTATCTATGCGGCGCCCTTTAACCTATGCATAGTGGGTTACCTGCAGTCCGTGACGCCGAAGAATTACGTTTTTTTGCTGGGCATGTTTGTAACTGCGTCCGCGCTGTATCTATTTGCATTTGTTAAGGCTGCCGAGTATCTAAAACTCCCCTTTTACCCCAGCTATGCCTCATTTACATTTCCGTTCGTGATCAGCGCGACTGCGGCAAAACAGACGATGGTATGTCTTGGGGACAGGGGATATCCCATACCGGCTCTTGGTATCTTGGCGGGGATTGAGACAATCATTGCATCGGCGCTGGTTGTATACACGCTGGTTCAATTCTTTCGGTTTTTGTTTATGAAACGGCCGTTTGCGCAATAACAAGGGTTTAAAAAGGTATCCGCGGGATTAAATCAGGCGGATACCTTTTTTTTGCCGAAGGATGGATGGTTGCACAGGTTAATAAGGTATGCTATACTGTTTACCAACGCAAAAAGCGGCAATACTATATTTTAGGAGTGTTTCTACATTATGTCACAGATCGCAGATGAAATAAAGAACCAGATAAAAAAACGGCGGACGTTCGCTATTATTTCCCACCCGGATGCAGGAAAGACGACCCTGACGGAGAAGTTTCTTTTATATGGAGGCGCTATCAACCTGGCAGGCAGCGTCAAGGGTAAGGCGACGGCGCGCCACGCAGTGTCGGACTGGATGGAGATTGAGAAAGAGAGGGGAATCTCCGTCACATCCTCGGTGCTGCAGTTTAACTACGGAGGATACTGTATCAACATCCTTGATACCCCGGGGCATCAGGATTTCTCGGAGGACACCTACCGTACGCTGATGGCGGCGGATTCTGCCGTGATGGTGATCGACGCGTCCAAAGGCGTGGAAGCCCAGACGAGGAAGCTGTTCAAGGTATGTACTATGCGCCATATTCCGATCTTTACATTTATCAACAAGATGGACCGGGAGGCAATGGATACCTTCGAGCTTCTGGACGATATTGAAAATGAGCTGGGGATCGCCACCTGTCCGGTCAACTGGCCCATTGGTTCAGGCAAGGAATTTAAAGGAGTTTATGACCGTAACACGAAGAAAGTGGAGCTGTTTTCGGATACTCATAAGGGAACTACCCAAGGAGAAGTGCACAAGATCGCTGTGGACGATCCCGGGATCAGCGGCAGGATAACAGATACGCAGCTTGCACAGTTGACGGAAGAGATAGAGCTTCTGGACGGCGCGGGTGCCGAGTTTGATCAGGAGCTGGTAAGCAGAGGAGAACTTTCCCCCGTATTTTTCGGTTCCGCCCTCACCAATTTCGGTGTGGAGACCTTTCTGCAGCACTTCCTTGGCATGACTACTTCTCCTTTGCCAAGGACGTCCGACCAGGGAGCTGTGGATCCCATGGAAGAGGAGGATTTTTCGGCTTTTGTATTCAAGATTCAGGCAAATATGAACAAGGCCCACAGGGATAGGATCGCCTTCATGCGTATCTGTTCCGGTGAGTTTGAGGCGGGAATGGACGTATACCACATTCAGGGAGGCAAGAAGGTGCGCCTCTCTCAGCCCCAGCAGATGATGGCCAGCGAGCGCAAGATGATAGACAAGGCGTATGGAGGGGATATTATCGGCGTGTTTGATCCGGGAATTTTCTCTATTGGCGATACGCTGACTAATTCTGCCAAACGTTTCGCGTATGAGGGGATCCCGACTTTTGCCCCGGAGCATTTTGCTAGAGTCCGTCAGGTGGACACCATGAAGCGCAAGCAGTTTATCAAGGGGATTAACCAGATTGCACAGGAAGGCGCGATTCAGATCTTTCAGGAGTTCAACACGGGAATGGAGGAGATAATCGTGGGCGTGGTAGGCGTCCTGCAGTTCGACGTGCTGAAATATCGTCTGGAGAATGAATACAACGTTGATATCCGTCTCGATAACCTTCCGTACGAGTATATACGCTGGATCGAGAACACGGACATTGACCTTGACAGACTGACAGGGACGTCCGATATGAAAAAGGTTAAGGATTTAAAAGGACGCCCTCTCTTATTATTTGTCAATGATTGGAGTATCCGTATGACTATGGAACGCAACGAGGGGCTTAAGCTGTCTGAATTCGGAAGATAAGCTTTGGTGACGGTGAAGCCGGAAGGCGGATCCGTTACAGAAAGTAGGAAAAATTCAAAGCCCCTACTTTGCAAATCTTTATTCATTTGATATAATAAAAAGAAGTGTATACTAAAACAGGAGGTTTCACAAATATGAGCAAAGAAGAGCGTAACACATATACCATACAGACTGATGAGAATCTGGGAGAAGTGAAGATTGCGGACGAAGTCGTGGCAATTATTGCGGGCCTTGCAGCCATGGAGGTGGAAGGCGTATCGTCCATGACCGGGAATGCCACGAGAGAGCTGGTCAGCAAGTTCGGAATGAAGTCCTTGTCAAAGGGCGTCAAGGTGGACGTACTGGACGGAATCGTAACCGTTTCCTTAGTACTGAACCTGAACTACGGCTACAGCATCAAAGAGACCACCCGGAAAGTCCAGGAAAAGGTGAAGGCTGCCATTGAGAACATGACAGGGCTTGACGTTGCCGACGTCAATATCCGTGTTGCCGGAGTGGATATGCCGGAGGAAGCATAAGTGAAGAGGTCAGAGTTAAGAGAACATATCTTTAAGATGGTGTTTGGGATAGAATTCCAGCCGCCCAGAGAGATGCCGGAGCAGTTGGAACTCTATTTTGAACAGCTTGAGAATCCAAAGGAGCAGGAGATCGAATACATCCGCGAGAAGGCTCAGAAGGTGGCGGAGAAGGCGCAGGAGATCGACGCCTTGCTGAATACCCATACTACGGGATGGAAGACCAGCCGTATGAATAAAGTGGATCTTACGATCCTTCGTCTGGCTGTGTACGAGATGAAGTGGGATGAAGATGTGCCGGTGGGCGTGGCAATCGATGAGGCTGTGGAGCTTGCAAAGAAGTACAGCAGCGATGAAGGGCCGGCTTTCGTCAACGCCGTACTTGCGAAGCTGGCAGTCTGAAGCTGTCAGGTACGAGGAGCAGGCTCCTTTTGGAAGGAGAGTTATGGCACAGAGTATATATACAGTAAAACAGGTCAATGCTTATATTAAGAATATGTTTACCCAGGATTATATGCTGAACCGTATCTATGTGAAGGGTGAAGTGTCGAACTGTAAGTACCATACGTCAGGACATATATATTTTTCACTGAAGGATGAGTCCGGAACGATTGCCTGTGTTATGTTTGCCGGGCAGCGGGGCGGGCTCTCTTTTCGTCTCTGCGACGGTCAGCAGGTGGTGGCGCTGGGCGGGGTGAACGTATATGAGAGAAACGGTTCTTACCAGCTCTATGCCAGAGAGATCCGTCAGGACGGAGACGGCGTTCTCTATGAGCGTTTCCGGATGCTCAAAAGAGAACTGGAAGAGATGGGAATGTTTGCTTCAGAATATAAGAAGCCGATTCCGGCGTATGCGGGGCGGGTAGGAGTCGTAACTGCGCCTACGGGAGCGGCAGTACGGGATATCATGAATATCGCGGCACGCAGGAACCCTTACGTCCAGCTCATTCTGTATCCGGCGCAGGTGCAGGGGGAAGGAGCAAAGGAGAGTATCGTCCGGGGAATCCGTATGTTGGAGAAGGCTAAGGTGGATGTAATAATCGTCGGAAGGGGCGGCGGATCTATTGAAGATCTGTGGGCGTTTAACGAAGAGGATGTTGCCAGGGCGATCTTTGACTGCCAGATCCCGGTCATATCGGCCGTGGGGCATGAGACGGATACGACCATTGCGGACTATGCGGCGGATCTGCGCGCGCCGACGCCGTCCGCGGCTGCGGAGCTTGCGGTCTATGATTACCGTCAGACACAGACACGGCTTAAGGAATACGGACTTGCAATGAATCGTCTGCTGTCGCAGAAGGCCGCGCTTAACCGTTCAAGACTTAAGGAATGTCAGACGCGGCTTAAATACCTGCATCCGCGGTACAAACTACAGGAACGCCAGCAGCGTCTGGCGGATCTGGAAGACCGGCTTCGCCTGCGTATGGAAGGGCGGCTTCGAGACAGCCGGCATAGGCTTGCGGTCTGCATGGAGGCGATGAAAGGGCTGTCTCCAATACAGAAGCTGAATCAGGGATATTCTTATGTTGAGGGCGCGGATAAGAAGGCGGTCAAAAGCGTCGGGCAGGTGCGGCCGGGGGAACGCCTGTCTATCTATGTGACGGATGGAATAATCCATGCGGAAGTAGAAAAGAGCCGCTTAATTGATATCAAAAGCATGTAAAAAGAGAGGTAGGGGATGAGAGTGCCGGATCAGACAGACAAGCAGAAAGGTACAAGCCTTGAGGAGTTATTTACGGAGCTGGAGGACGTAATCCATAAGATGGAGGGAGAAGACGTTACCTTAGAGGATTCCTTCCGGCTGTATCATCGGGGTATGGATGCGTTAAAACAATGCAGCGAGCGGATTGATGAAGTAGAAAAGAAAATGCTTATATTAGATGAAGAGGGTGGAACACATGAATTCTGATAACGATTTTCAGGTTCAGATGAAGCAGAAAGTACAAAAGATAGAAGAGATTCTGCAGGAATATCTTCCAAAGCAGAAGGGATATCAGAGTGTAATTATGGAGGCGATGGGGTACAGCCTTCTGGCGGGAGGGAAGCGTCTGCGCCCGATGCTGATGCAGGAAACATTTCGCCTGTACAACGGAAAGGCCAAAGCTTTGCGTCCGTTTATGGCTGCCATTGAGATGATACATACCTACTCTCTGGTTCACGACGACTTGCCGGCAATGGATAACGATGAATACCGGCGGGGGCGTAAGACGACCCATGTGGTCTACGGGGAGGATATGGGGATTCTCACGGGGGACGCTCTGCTGAATTATGCGTTTGAGACAGCTTTTAAAGCCTTTGTGACTGATCCGGAGGACAGTCTTGCCATCGGAAGGGCGCTTGCGGTCCTTGGGGACAAAGCGGGGATCTATGGGATGATCGGCGGTCAGGTCATCGACGTGAAAGAGACGGGGCGCGAAGTTTCCCGCGACGTGCTGGATACCATATACCGGCTTAAGACGGCAGCCCTTATTGAAGCGTCCATGATGATCGGCGCAATCTTAGGAGGGGCTTCGGAGGAAGAGGTTCGAAAAGTCGAGAAGATTGCCGGGTATATTGGGGTGGCCTTTCAGATTCAGGATGACATCCTGGATGTGACCGGTACCAGCGAGGTATTAGGAAAGCCTGTCCATAGCGACGAGAAGAATGAGAAGACAACATATGTTACCCTGATGGGAATTCCGGAGGCAGAAAAGGAAGTGGAACGGCTGTCTAAGGATGCAATCCGTCTGCTTCACGAACTGCCGGGAGAGAATGTTTTTCTGGAGCGTTTGTTACTCCAACTGATCCACAGGGACAGATAGAGAGGGGACGGACTATGTTAGAGAGGATACGGAAGGAAAACGATATCAAAGCCCTCGAGCCGGAAGAGCTGGAACAGCTTGCAGCCGAGATCCGGGAGTTTCTGATTGAGAAGATCAGTAAAAGCGGCGGACATCTTGCGTCGAACTTAGGCGTTGTGGAGCTTACCATGGCGATGCATCTTGTCTTCGACCTGCCGCAGGATAAGATTATATGGGACGTGGGCCATCAGTCCTACACACACAAGCTTCTGACCGGGAGGAAGGAAGGTTTTGACGGACTGCGCAAATACGGAGGGATGAGCGGTTTTCCAAAGAGGAAAGAAAGCGCGTGCGACGCATTCGATACGGGCCACAGTTCTACGTCGATCTCGGCCGGACTTGGCTATGTGCAGGCGAGAGATTTAAGAGGTGAGGATTACAGTGTGGTTTCTGTAATCGGAGACGGTTCCCTGACCGGAGGGATGGCCTATGAGGCGCTTAATAACGCCTCTGCGTTGGATACGAATTTTATTATTGTGCTGAATGATAACAACATGTCAATCTCGGAAAATGTGGGCGGTATGTCCAAGTATTTGGCAGGGCTTAGGACTGCGGACTTCTATACAGGTTTAAAGAAAGGCGTTACTACCGCTCTGCATAAGGTTCCTGTTGTCGGGGATTCCATGATACAGAAGATGCGCAAAACAAAGAGCAGCATCAAACAGTTGGTGGTGCCGGGGATGTTCTTCGAGGATATGGGCCTTACGTATTTGGGACCGATACCGGGCCATGACATTCCTGTGCTTTGCCGCGCTTTAAAGGAAGCGCGCAGGATGGACGAACCTGTGCTTCTCCATGTTATTACGGAGAAAGGAAAGGGTTACGAGCCGGCGGAGAAGCATCCGGATAAGTTCCATGGTATCGGGCCGTTCCAGATTGAGACGGGGGAGCCGGAGATGCCGAATAATAAGAAGGACAGTTACACGGACGTTTTTGGCAAGGTTTTGTGCGATGAGGCGAGAAACCGTACTGAGATCGTGGCTATTACGGCGGCGATGGCAGACGGGACGGGACTTTCAAGATTCCGAAAGCTTTATCCTAAGCGTTTTTTTGATGTGGGGATAGCAGAGGCGCACGGGGTTACGTTCGCGGCGGGTCTTGCGGCAGGAGGCGTACATCCGGTATTTGCGGTGTACTCTTCATTTTTACAGAGAGCGTACGATCAGATGATCCATGACGTGGCGCTTCAGAACCTTCCGGTAGTGCTGGCGGTAGACCGCGCCGGTCTGGTGGGAAGCGACGGCGAGACGCATCAGGGGATCTTTGATTTGTCATATCTGAGCAGCATACCCAATATGACGGTAATGTCCCCGAAGAATAAATGGGAGCTGGCGGACATGCTTCGTTTCGCCCTTTCTTATCAAGGACCCATTGCCCTGCGTTATCCCAGGGGGGAAGCCTACGACGGATATCGGGATTTCCGTTCGCCCGTGGTTTTCGGAAAAAGCGAGATGGTGTACCGCGAGTCTAAGATCGCCGTAATGAGCGTTGGGCATATGTTTGAGGCGGCGGCAGAGGTTCGCGATATCTTAAAGGAGCGCGGATATGATTGTACCTTAGTCAATGCACGGTTTGTGAAGCCGATTGATAAGGAGATGATCGACGATTTGTGCCGGGATCACGAGATGATTGCGACCGTGGAGGAGAATGTGCAGACGGGAGGTTTCGGCGAGCATGTAATGGAATATGCAAGCAGGCGCGGACTAAACGTGCGGGTACTGCCTCTGGCCCTTCCCGACGAATATGTAGAACACGGGAGCATTACGGCGCTCAGAGAAGAGACGGGAATCAATGTAGAGGCGATGACGGAAAAGATCATTAACGCTTACCGCCAACTGGCCGGGAAGAACAGGGAAGGCGAACGTAAGTGACAGAGATATGGGAGTAACTATGAAGGAACGTTTAGATATATTGCTGGTAAAAAGAAATCTGGCTCCTTCCAGAGAGAAGGCAAAAGCGATCATTATGTCCGGCAGCGTTTTTGTAGAGGGACAGCGCGAGGACAAGGCGGGCGCTGTCTTTCCGGCGGAGTGCGCGATAGAAGTACGGGGGCATGCCCTTCCCTACGTAAGCCGCGGCGGACTCAAGCTTGAGAAAGCCCTTCGTAATTTTGACGTAGATGTAAAAGGGAAGGTCTGTACGGATGTGGGGGCGTCTACCGGCGGCTTCACCGATTGTATGCTTCAGAACGGCGCCGTGAAAGTCTACGCTATCGACGTAGGAAGGGGGCAGTTGGATTGGAAACTCCGGCAGGACGAACGGGTTGTCTGTATGGAGAAGACTAATATCCGTTATGTGACGCCTGAAGATATCGGGGAACCGGTGGAGTTTTCCTCTGTCGACGTTTCCTTTATCTCACTTTCCAAGGTGCTTCCGGCAATCCACGGATATCTGTGCCGTCAGGGGCAGGTGGTGGCGCTGATTAAGCCGCAGTTTGAGGCCGGACGGGATAAGGTTGGAAAGAAAGGCGTTGTGCGGGAGAAGAGCACCCATGTGGAAGTAATTGAGAAGGTGTTTGGGTATGCCGTTGAGGCGGGGTTTGACGTGCTTGATCTGGATTTTTCCCCGATTCGCGGACCGGAAGGGAATATCGAATATCTGATGCGGCTGGCCAAATGCGAAGAAAAGCAAGGGCGCGTCGATCCGAAAGCAGACGTAGGACAGGTCACGGACAGGGCGTTTGATACGCTGACGAAGGAGCAGTAAAACAGAATGGACAGATTTTTAATTGTTACGAACGACGGAAAAGATATCAGGCAGACTGTGACCAGAAAGGTGGCAAAACTGCTTGAGGAGGCGGGGAAGGTCTATACTTTATGCCAAAAAGACGAGAATAAGAAGATTATCAAGTCCTCTGTGCCAAAGGAAGTGGACTGCGCAATCGTGATTGGAGGAGACGGAAGCCTGATTGAAGCGGCAAGACTGTTCCGTAAGAAAGAGATTCCCATCCTCGGCGTCAATATGGGAACCCTCGGGTATCTTACCGAGGTGGAGGTCGGCGGTATCGACGCGGCAATGGAGCAGCTTCTTTCGGGGGATTATGTACTGGAACGGCGTATGATGCTGAAAGGTATTTTTGAGGACGGCAGGTCTGACGTTTCCCTCAACGATATTGTGGTGTCCAGAAAAGGGGAACTGCATATCATACATTTCCGGTTATATGTCAATGGGGAGCTTCTGAACGACTACGAGGCGGACGGAGTAGTCCTTTCTACGCCTACGGGTTCTACGGCTTATAATTTGTCGGCCGGAGGCCCAATTGTGGAGCCTACGGCGTCGCTTATCGTTATTACGCCTATATGTTCCCACGCGTTAAATACCAGAAGTATCGTCCTGTCTTCCGAGGACGAGATTGTCATTGAGATCGGCCCGGGACGCAACGGTTCCGGAGAAGAAGTATACGTTGCGTTCGACGGTGCGGACGCAGTCTCCCTTAAGACGGGCGACAAAGTGGTGGTGCGCAGATCCGGCGCCTCCACTACGATGATAAAGCTGAGCAAAGTCAGCTTTCTGGAAACATTACGCGGGAAGATGAAAGGAAAATAACACCATGAAAGGAAACAGACATGCGAAGATCATCGAGCTGATCCACAAGTATAATATTGAGACTCAGGAAGAGCTGGCAGATTACCTGCACAGGGAAGGGTTTAAGGTGACGCAGGCCACGGTTTCCAGAGACATCCGCGATCTGAAACTGACGAAGATCCCCGGACAGAATGGGAAGCAGCGGTATGTGATCCATCAGGATGAGAGTTTCCTGAACGAAAAATATATCCGGGTACTCAAAGACGGATTCGTCTCAATGGATATGGCGCAGAATATACTGGTTATCAAGACGGTTTCCGGAATGGCCATGGCCGTATGCGCGGCGGTCGACGCCATGAAGTGGGGGGAAGTCGTGGGAAGCATCGCCGGGGACGATACGATTATGTGCGCTATACGAAGCGTGGAGGATACGGCGAAGGTAATGGATAAGATTGGCAGGATAGTCTTATAGGAGGCGGTATGTTACAGAATTTACATGTGAAGAATCTTGCCTTGATCGACGAGATTGAGGTGGAGTTTGAAGATGGGTTGAATATCCTGACAGGGGAGACCGGAGCGGGCAAGTCTATCATATTGGGTTCTGTGAACCTTGCCCTCGGCGGAAGGTACTCGAAGGATATCTTGAGACAGGGGGCGGATTACGGGCTGGTGGAGCTGTCCTTTCTGGTAGAAAACGAACAGCAGGTCCGCAAGCTGAAAGAACTGGATATCTATCCGGAGGAGGGAGTCGTACTCCTTAGCAGACGGTTGATGGCGGGAAGAAGCGTAAGCCGTATCAACGGCGAGACGGTGCGCAGCGGCCTTCTTAAGGAGGCCGCGCAGATCCTGATTGATATTCATGGACAGCACGAGCACCAGTCCTTATTGTATAAAAAGAATCATCTGGGAATTGTGGATGCATTTGCCCGGGAGACGGTCGCCGAGGCGAAGAAGAGGGTCAGGGACGCTTACAAAGAATACAAGGCGTGCGAGAAGGAGCTTAAGGGAACGTCTTCGGATGAGGCGCAACGGGCTAAAGAGCTTTCTTTCCTCCGGTTTGAGGCCGGGGAGATTCGGGACGCGGATCTGAAACCGGGAGAGGACGAAGACCTGGAGGCTCTTTACCGCAGGATGGCCAACAGCAAGGAGATCGCGGAGTGCGTAAACGAGGCGTATATCTATACGAGCGAGGGGAATGAGAATGCCAGCGAGAACCTGAGCCGTGCAATCCATGCAATCTCCGACATTGCCAAGTATGACGATACCGCGTCGGGATTATACGACCAGTTGGTGGAGATTGACAGCCTGCTCAATGATTTCAACCGGGAGCTGGCGGCTTACGGAAGCGAGTGCGAGTTCTCGGAGGAGGAATTCCGCGAGACGGAGAGCCGTCTAAACGAGGTCAATCATCTTAAGACAAAGTACGGCGATACGATTGAGGAGATTCTCCAATACTGCGCGCGGCAGGAGAAACGGATCCGGATTCTGGAGGATTATGACCGGTACATAGAGGAACTGCAGAAGAAGGCAAACGCCTCGGAAGAGAAGCTTAAAAAGCATGTAAAGTCGCTGTCCGCTCTTCGGAAGAAGCAGGCAAAGGTTTTTAAAGAGGCGGTCGAGGAGGGGCTTCGGGATCTGAATTTTGAGAACGTCCGGTTCGGGATCCGGTTCGCACAGACGAAGGATTATACCTCAGAGGGTACGGACGAATTGGAGTTTATGATATCCCTTAACCCGGGACAGCCCTTGAAGCCTTTGGCAAACGTCGCGTCCGGCGGCGAACTTTCCCGTATTATGCTGGCAATCAAGGCGGTTATGGCAAAAAGAGACGAGATTGAGACGTTGATTTTTGACGAGATCGACGTGGGGATCAGCGGCAGGACGGCCCAGAAGGTTTCCGAAAAAATGGCGGTGATCGGAAAAGGACATCAGGTCATCTGCATCACCCATCTGGCTCAGATTGCGGCCATGGCAGACCATCATTTCATGATTGAGAAAGCCACCCGCCAAGGGGATACCAGGACGGAGATACGGAAACTGAATGAACAGGAGTCTGTGACGGAGCTGGCAAGAATTCTGGGCGGAGCGAAGATTACGGATACCGTACTTAAGAACGCCGTCGAAATGAAGGAGTTAGCAAGACAGACGCAGGCCGGCGAGTAAATACATCTTTGTATGATTAAGCATAAAAATCTGAGTAAATTTTCGGGAATTGTCACATAATAAGGAAGAAATCTTAATGTGAAAGTCGAGGTTTATGAAGATGAGAAAATACTGGTATCGGAGAATCCTGATCATAATTGTAACGTTTCTGGCCGCCGTGGGAGGCGGCTATTATCTGATCGAATATCAGCAGAGCAGGCTTGAGGCGGAGGTCAACGCCGCTACGTCCTCAGAGAATATGGTTATTCCCGGCGGCATGCCCATCGGAATCTATCTGGAGACGGAAGGAGTAATGGTACTGGGTACGGATTCTATTACCGCGCAGGACGGTATGGACTACGAGCCTGCGGCAAACCTTGTGAAAGCGGGAGACTATATCGTCGCCCTGAACGAGCAGGAAATCCATGACAAATCCGATCTTGTGGAGACGGTAAAGGATCTGGGAGACGAGGATATTATTCTGCGGGTGCGCAGGCAGGAACAGTATATGAATATCAGGATGAAGCCGGTGCGGTTAAATGCCAGAGAATGTAAGCTTGGGATCTGGGTCAGGGATAACGCCCAGGGGCTTGGGACGGTGACGTTCCTGAACACGAACAGCCGGTTCGGCGCATTGGGACACGGCATCCATGACGTAGATACCAGCGAGCTGCTTGAGATTCACAACGGCAGAGTTTACGAGACCAGCATACGCGACATCCAGAAGGGGGAAGACGGTACCCCCGGCGGAATGGAAGGAATTATCGTCTACAACAACTATAATGTTCTTGGAAAAATCACCAGTAATACGGACTGCGGGATCTTCGGTACGATTGACAGGATCGACGCCCTTTTTGCGGATCAGACGCCTATGGAAACGGCGGTCAAAGACGAGATCACGGAGGGACCCGCGACCATTCGCTGCGCCGTGGAGGGAACCGTAAAAGATTATCGGATCCGTGTTACAAAAATCGACAAAAATACAAGTGAAGTCAACAAAGGGATCGTGATTGAAGTAACGGACGACAGACTGCTTTCCGTGACCGGCGGAATCGTGCAGGGCATGAGCGGAAGCCCCATTATCCAGAACGGAAAGCTCATCGGCGCCGTGACCCATGTGTTCGTCCATGACGCCACCAAGGGATATGGCATATTTATAGAGGATATGATGGAAAATGTCGAATAGTTAAAAAATTGTCGATAACCGCTGTCGATAAATGTAAAATTTTTACGAACGCTATTTCTTGTTTTTCCGCGTGCCAGACTTTATAATCAAACTCGACAGTTTTTGATGTTAAGAAAGGAGGCATTGCGTAAAATGAGAGAGATAAACGTGGCTATAGCCGACGACAATGAAAGAATTCTGGATTTGCTTGGCGAAATCATAAGCAATGACGAGGAATTAAAGCTGGTGGGAAAGGCGAACAACGGGGAGGACATGTATCATCTGATTAAGGAGAAACAGCCCGACGTCGTCCTGCTTGATCTTATCATGCCTAAGATGGACGGCCTCAGCGTTATGGAAATGGTCAGCAATGACAAAGGACTTAAGAAACATCCTGATTTTATTGTAGTTACTGCAGTGGGCCAGGAACGAATTACAGAAGATGCCTTCAAAAAGGGTGCAAGCTATTACATCATGAAACCATTTAACAATGAGATGGTGCTTAACCGGATCAAACATGCGAACCAGGTGATCCGGCATGAACTTAAACCTCAGGTTTCCCCGGGTACGGTTATAGATAACCGGCCCGAGCCGAATCTGGAGGGACGTGTGACGGATATGATACACGAGATCGGGATACCGGCGCATATCAAGGGTTACCACTATCTCAGGGATGCGATCATCATGGCTGTGGAGGATATGGACGTACTCAACGCCATTACGAAGGTCTTATATCCTACGGTGGCGAAAAAACATCAGACAACGGCAAGCCGGGTGGAGCGTGCAATCCGTCATGCCATAGAAGTAGCGTGGAGCAGAGGAAAACTAGATACATTGGACGACCTGTTCGGATACACGGTCAGCAACGGAAAAGGAAAGCCGACGAACTCGGAATTCATCGCGTTGATTGCGGATACGATAAGATTAGAATATAAAAATAGATAAATACTTTTCTTCTGGGCAAAAGTAGGGTATAATAGGGATATATATGTGAGGTTTGGAGGAAAAGAGTATGAAAAAAATACTATTTGCAGCATCAGAATCAGTACCATTTATCAAGACAGGAGGGCTTGCGGATGTTGTCGGTTCTCTGCCGAAATACTTTGATAAGGAGAAATACGATGTCCGCGTCATGCTGCCGAAGTATATGTGCATGAAGGAAGAATGGAAAGAAAAACTGGCCTACCATACGCATTTCTATATGGATCTGAACTGGAGGAAGCAGTATGTAGGCGTACTGACATACGAACACGAAGGAATTACATTCTACTTTATAGATAACGAGTATTACTTCAACGGTTTTGCTCCCTACGGAGATATGTACGCTGATATCGAGAAATTCGCGTTCTTCTCCAAGGCTGTCCTGAGCGCTCTGCCTGTGATTGATTTCCGTCCGGATATCATCCACTGTCACGACTGGCAGACAGGATTGATCCCGATCTATCTGGATAACTTCAGATTCGGGACCGAGTATTATCGGGGAATTAAGACGATCATGACCATACATAACCTGAAGTTCCAGGGAACATGGGATACGAAGAGGGTACGGGACATTACGGGGCTGCCGCAGTATTATTTTGTACCGGACAAGCTGGAAGCCTATAAGGATGCGAATTACTTAAAGGGCGGTATCGTCTATGCCGACCGGGTTACCACGGTAAGTAATTCCTATGCTGAGGAGATTAAGATGCCGTTCTACGGCGAGAAGCTTGACGGCCTTATGAATGCGAAGGCGAACTGCCTGTCAGGTATCGTCAACGGCATTGACTATGACGACTATAATCCTGCGACGGATCCCCATATTGAGAAGAATTATGACATCGATAATTTCCGCAAGGAGAAGGTGAAGAACAAACTGGCATTGCAAAAAGAGCTGAATCTGGCGCAGGATTCACATACGATGATGATCGGAATCGTATCCAGACTGACGGATCAGAAAGGCTTCGACCTTGTGGCGTATGTGATGGATGAACTTTGTCAGGACGCCATTCAGATTGTTGTGCTTGGTACGGGTGAGGAGAAGTATGAGAACATGTTCCGTCACTTTGAGTGGAAATACCAAGGCAAGGTGTCCGCTAATATCTATTACTCAGACCCTTTGTCACATAGAATCTACGCCTCTTGCGATGCATTCCTGATGCCGTCTCTGTTCGAGCCATGCGGGCTGAGCCAGCTCATGAGCTTAAGATACGGAACGCTTCCGATTGTCAGGGAGACGGGAGGACTTAAGGATACGGTAGAGCCGTACAATGAATTTGAGAAGAGAGGTACGGGCTTTAGCTTTTCCAACTATAATGCCCATGAGATGATGGCGACGGTCCGTTATGCGGAGCGGATTTACTACGACAGAAAACGCGACTGGAATAAGATGGTGGAACGTGCAATGGGGCAGGATTTCTCATGGGGTAATTCTGCGAAGCAGTATGAGGAGTTGTACGACAGCATGTAGGATATTTTGGACAGTAGGTTTACATTAGATTCATATTTAAAAGGAAAGATAACATGAAGATCCGAGACATACTTAAGAGTGAAGAACCGCATATTTCGTTTGAAGTGTTTCCGCCGAAGACGGACGCGGGGTATGACAGCGTACTTACCGCCACCAAAGCGATCGCAGCATTGAGACCTTCTTTTATCAGCGTAACATACGGCGCAGGGGGCGGTACCAGTAAGAACACTGTCAGTATTGCTACGCAGATTAAGGACGATTTCGGTGTGACGAGTTTGGCGCATTTAACCTGTGTATCTTCGACAAAGGAGGAGGTACACAGGGTTATAGACCAGTTGAAGGAGAACCAGATTGAGAATATTTTGGCGCTTAGAGGGGATATCCCGGCCCAGAGCGAATTCCCGCTGCCTAACAATTACCGTTATGCCAGCGAGCTGATTGAGGATATCCGTAGGCAGGGTGATTTCTGCATCGGTGCCGCCTGTTACCCGGAAGGCCATGTAGAGACGGAGCATAAGAAGGACGACATCCGCAATCTAAAACACAAGGTTGAATGTGGGGTTGATTTTCTGACGACCCAGATGTTTTTCGACAACAATATTCTCTATAATTTCCTGTATCGGATTCGGGAGAAGGGGATTACGGTTCCGGTTCTTCCGGGAATCATGCCGGTAACCAACAAGAAGCAGATCGCAAGGATCGGCGGCTTGTCAGGAACGATCCTTCCGGAGAGGTTCCGTGCGATCGTAGACCGGTTCGGAGATAACCCCGCGGCGATGCAGCAGGCGGGAATTGCCTATGCCACAGATCAGATTATAGACCTGATCGCCAACGGTGTGAACCATATTCATGTATATTCCATGAATAAGCCGGAGGTCGCCGAAGCAATTATGCGGAACCTGTCAGAGATTATAGCAGTATAAGAGAACAAGAAGGAAAACGTATGGATGTAAGAACAAAGGAGGCAGTTCGTTATCTGGGATATGGAAACCATGCGATAGATGATCGTATGCTTGCGCTGATCTCCAATTCTTTTCAGGAATTGGAGAAGGCTGCAGGCGGACGGATCGTTTATCGCATTTTTGACGTGTCTTTGGAAGCAAAGGACTGTCTGTCGATTGGAACATTAAAGATCAAGAGCAGAAACCTTTGGCGGAATCTGAAAAGCTGTGAAAAGGCATACATCCTTGGAGCAACTCTGGGAGTAGGCGTAGACTCATTGCTGCGCCGTTATTCCCTCACCGACATGGCAAGAGTCGTCATTCTTCAGGCATGCGCGGCGGCTATGCTGGAAGAATACTTGGACTGCTGTCAGGAAGAACTGCGCCGCGAGCAGGAAGAAGAGGGATACTTTCTAAGGCCGAGGTTTAGTCCCGGTTACGGCGATTTCTCCATCAAGCATCAGGAACAGATCCTTCGTATGCTGGACGCGCCCAAGAAGATCGGATTATCCCTGACCGACGGAAACATGCTCACCCCGTCAAAATCCGTAACGGCAATTATCGGACTGAGCAGAATCAATATTCCCTGCCATGTACAGAGCTGCGAATCCTGCGAAAAAATAGACTGCAATTACCGCCGCATATAAGGAGCATCATATGATACGAACACATTTAGGAAAAGACCTGTTATATTTTGACGGAGGAATGGGTACGCTTCTCCAATCTAAGGGACTTAAGCCGGGAGAACTTCCCGAGACCTGGAATCTGACCCGCCCTGATGAGATCATCGACATTCACAGGCAATACTTCGAGGCAGGCAGCGATATTGTCCTGACCAATACCTTTGGCGCAAATGCTCTGAAATTCCACGACTCCCAATACCGGTTAAAGGAGATCATAAGAGCCGCCGTAGCTAACGCTAAGAAAGCGGCTTCGCTGGGTGTCTGCGACGGCAGGAAGACCTACGCTGCCCTCGACGTCGGGCCTACGGGTAAGCTTTTAAAACCTATGGGAGATCTGGGATTCGAAGAAGCCTATGAGGCTTTTCGCGAAGTCATGCGTTATGGGGAGGAAGCCGGGGCCGACCTCATCCATATAGAGACAATGAGCGATACCTATGAAGTGAAAGCCGCCATATTGGCAGCGAAGGAGAACACGAAGCTTCCGGTCACCGTAACTATGATTTTTGATGAAAAAGGGAAATTACTGACAGGCGGAGATGTGCCTGCAGTTGTGGCGATGTTGGAAGGGCTTCGTGTGGACGCCCTGGGACTGAACTGCGGGCTGGGGCCAAAACAGATGCTTTCGGTGTTGAAAGAGGTTATGGAGTACGCTTCGATCCCTGTGATTGTCAAACCAAACGCAGGGCTTCCCAAACAGCGGAAGGGGGAAGTGTACTATGATGTAGAGCCTGACGAGTTTGCAGAGACGATGGAAGAGATTCTGGATCTTGGCGCAAGCGCCATCGGCGGCTGCTGCGGAACCACGCCGGATCATATCCGGGCCATGGTGCAAAGGGCGGGAAGAAGACGCCCGCGGCCTTTGACGGAAAAAGGGGACACCATTGTATCCTCCTATGGAAGGGCCGTGGTTTTGAACCGAAAGCCTGTAATCATAGGCGAGAGGATCAATCCCACAGGTAAAAAGAAGTTTAAGCAGGCATTAAAAGAACATGATATAGACTATATTTTAAGAGAAGGCGTTGCGCAGCAGGACAAGGGCGCGCATATTCTGGACGTAAACGTAGGGCTTCCGGATATTGACGAGGTATCCATGATGCAGGAAGCCGTGACCCGGCTTCAAAGCGTAACCAGCCTTCCGCTGCAGATTGATACTGTGGACATTCAGGCAATGGAGAGCGCTATGCGTATCTATAACGGCAAGCCGATGATTAATTCTGTAAACGGCAAGCAGGAATCCATGGATGCCGTATTCCCGCTGATACAAAAATACGGCGGCGTGGTTGTCGCCCTTACCATTGATGAAGACGGGATTCCGGAAACCGCACAAGGGCGGCTTTTGGTTGCTGGAAAGATCATAAAAGAAGCGGCAAAATACGGAATCCCAAAGAAGGATATCGTGGTAGACGTTCTTGCCATGACCATAAGCTCCGAGCCGGAGGGGGCCAAGATTACGCTTGACGCATTGAAAAGAGTCCGTGAAGCCTACGGCGTGTGTACCGTCTTGGGAGTATCCAACATTTCCTTCGGCCTTCCCTGCCGCCCTGTGATTAACGCCAATTTCTATACCATGGCATTATTAAACGGATTGAGCGCAGGGATTGTCAACCCTTCCAGCGAGGATATGATGCGTTCCTACGATTCCTACTGCGCCCTTATGAACTATGACCAAAACTGCGAATCCTATATCCGCAAATACGGCTCTGTACCGGCAGAAGCTTTAAAGAAGCCTTCGGGGGATCTGGTTCTTACTTTGAGGGAGGCTATTGAAAAAGGCCTGAAGGAGGAGGCGCACCATGGAGCGGCAGAGCTTTTGCAGACCTTACCGCCCCTTGAGATTATCAATCATCACATGATTCCGGCGCTTGACAGCGTGGGAAAGGGATTCGAGAAGGGAACCGTATTTTTACCCCAGCTTCTCATGAGCGCGGACGCCGCCAAGATTGCATTCGCCGTGCTTAAGGATTCTCTGGCGAAGAACGGGGGCGAGGCAGGAAAGAAGCACAAGGTCATCCTTGCCACGGTTAAAGGGGATATCCATGATATCGGGAAAAATATCGTGAAGGTATTGCTTGAGAATTACAGCTTCGACGTCGTCGATCTGGGAAAGGATGTTTCTCCGGAGGCCATTGCGGAATGTGCCGTAAAGCAGGACGTCCGTCTGGTGGGACTGAGCGCCTTAATGACCACGACGGTCGTAAGCATGGAGGACACCATAAAGCTGCTGAGAGAGAAGAAACCGGACTGCAGGGTTATGGTGGGCGGAGCGGTACTGACCCAAGAGTATGCAGACATGATCGGGGCCGATTTCTACGGAAAAGACGCGATGCAGTCTGTCTACTATGCCCAGAGAATATTTGCAGAACAGGATTAATCAAGAAGGAAAGGAAGAAAAAATATGTCTTTAATATTGCCAGAAAATTATGACCCGCGGCTTAGCGTGCGGCAGACGCAGGAGGCCATCAAGTATATCCGCGATACTTTCCAGAAGGAATTCGGAAAAGAGATGAATCTGGAAAGAATTTCCGCACCTCTTTTTGTGGAAAAGAGCAGCGGCTTAAACGACGACCTGAACGGCGTGGAACGTCCGGTACGGTTCGACATCGCAGGAATCCCGAACGAGACGGTAGAAGTGGTGCACTCCCTTGCCAAGTGGAAGCGTATGGCCCTGCATGAGTACGGTTTCCGGCCGGGGGAGGGCTTGTACACGAACATGAATGCCATCCGCCGGGACGAGGAGCTTGATAATCTCCATTCCTGTTATGTGGATCAGTGGGACTGGGAGAAGGTGATTACGAAAGAAGAACGGACGGAAGAGACGTTAAAGGAGACCGTGCGTAATATTTTCAAGATCATTAAACACATGCAGCACGAGGTTTGGTACAAATATCCGGACGCAGCTAAGAAACTTCCGGGGGATGTGACTTTCATTACTTCCCAGGAATTGGAGGACCGTTACCCAAATCATACGCCCAAAGAGCGGGAAAATCTTATCACAAAAGAATACGGCTGTGTATTTGTGATGAAGATCGGGGATAAACTGGCAAGCGGCAAGCCTCACGACGGGCGCGCCCCCGACTACGACGACTGGCAGCTAAACGGGGATATTCTGTTCTGGTTTGAGCACCTTAAAAGCGCGCTGGAGATCTCCAGCATGGGGATCCGCGTAGATGAGAAATCGCTGGAGGAGCAGCTAAAGAAAGCCGGCTGTGAAGATCGTAAAAATCTTCCGTATCATCGGATGCTGCTTAACGGGGAACTTCCTTATACCATAGGCGGCGGAATCGGGCAGTCAAGGCTGTGCATGCTCCTTTTGGACCGCGCCCATGTAGGCGAAGTACAGGCAAGCCTCTGGCCTGACGAAATGCGCGCCGCATGTAAAAAGCATAATATTTTTCTTTTGTAAGAATGTGAGGGAATTGTTTCGGATATTAAACATTGGTATTGGTTGACAATTATTTAACAATCAAGTATAGTTATATTTAGTAAATAATAAATCTATATATCATTTTAGGAGGAATTGTTCGCATGATAAGAGGATTAGATACCACAGTCAGAAAGATCAGGAGAACCGTATTTGAAGAGGTGGCAAGGCTGGGATTCAAGGCAGACGCCGAGACTTTGCTTGACGACATGGAAGAGATCCCGTACAAGATTGTAAATGAAGATACCATGAAGTACAGGGAGAGCGTTTACCGCGCCCGCGCAGTAGTAAGAGAACGGCTGAGGCTTGCAATGGGACTTTCTCTCAGACCGGAGAATAAGCCGGTTCACCTGACAAAGGGTGTGGAGTCGAGCAATATATCCGATAAATATTACGAACCGCCGCTTATGCAGGTAATCCCGTCTGCATGCGAGGGATGCGCGGAGAAGGGATATGAGGTAAGCAACGTCTGTAAAGGATGTCTGGCGCATCCTTGTATGGAGGTCTGCCCCAAGGATGCGATTTCTATGGTGAACGGCCGCTCCTACATCAATCAGGAGAAATGCATTAAGTGCGGAAAATGTAAAGCCGCCTGCCCGTATGACGCCATTTCCAAGAAAGAGCGTCCCTGTGCGAAAGCCTGCGGCGTCGGAGCGATTGAGACAGACAGGCATGGGCGCGCTGTGATTAATAATGAGAAATGCGTTTCCTGCGGTATGTGCATGGTAAGCTGTCCGTTCGGCGCAATTTCCGATAAGTCGCAGATCTTCCAGCTTGCAAGAGCCCTGTCAGAGGGCGACCAGATTATCGCCGAGATCGCGCCGGCATTTGCAGGGCAGTTCGGCGACAACATCACCCCAAGGAATTTAAAAGCCGCGCTTCAGGAACTTGGTTTCTCCGAATTCTATGAGGTTGCCTTGGGTGCGGATATCGGAGCCGTCGCAGAGGCCCACCATTATGTGAACAAGGTGACGACCGGAGAACTTCCTTTCCTTTTGACCTCCTGCTGTCCGTCCTGGGCGATGCTTGCAAAGAAGTATTTCCCGGATCTGGTAGACCAGGTATCCCAGGAACTGACGCCTATGGTTGCTACGGCGCGTACCATTAAAAAGGAACACCCCAATTCAAAGGTGGTATTTATCGGACCATGCGCGGCGAAGAAGTTAGAGGCGATGCGCAGAACGGTCAGAAGCGACGTGGACTTTGTAATCACGTTTGAAGAACTGCAGGCAATGTTCGACGCGAAGGATATTGATCTGGCCCGGTACGAGGCCGAATCTTCCTTCCACAACGCTACGGGTGCAGGCCGCGGGTATGCTTATGCGGGTGGCGTGGCCAATGCCATTGAGAACTGTGTTAAGGAGTATTACCCGGGCGTGGACGTCAAGATTGCGCATGCGGAAGGGCTTGCGGAATGTAAGAAGATCCTTTCTCTTGCAAAAGTCGGCCGCATGAACGGCTGCCTGATTGAAGGAATGGGATGCCCGGGAGGCTGTGTTGCCGGAGCCGGTACGAACCTTCAGGTAGACAAGGCGAAGAAGAAAGTACAGGAACTGGTTGCCGGATCCACGAAAAAGCTGCCTCCGAAGGAATTAGAAGAGATCGAGTTAAAATAAATATAAATTCCCTCTTGTCAATCTGGTACGGACGAGAGTATAATAAGAATTGTAGCAGTATGTCAAGATTTATAGCACCAATATTTACCGAGGAGACTTATTTTAGCAGGTCTTAAGGATTAAGCCCGGTAGATTTTGATAAGGGAGGTGGAGAAGTATGGAGTTTAAGAGCGGGTTTTGGGGTCGATTGTTTGGCTTCAAACGGACTGAGAGCGTTGGGGAAAAAGCTCAGGAACAATCTTTGCCGGATTTAGATACGGCGCCGGAAGGACGGACGGAACCCTTGCCGGAGCCCCAGCTTGAACCTGACATAAATCAACTGATTTTATCCCATGAGCATCCGTTCATTCTGTTATTTGAGAAGTGGAGAGAGCAGGTGGGATACGCGCCGCTCCCTCATCTGCGTATGGACTATGGCGATGACGACGGGCCTGTGGATGAGAAACTGGAAAAAGAACTGTCGCGGCTTCGCAGGGCGATTACTGCCGTAGCCGCCGACCGTCTCTCCCAGATTCCTAAGGAACCGGAACCTAAGCCGTCTTCTGAGGAGGAAGAAGAGTCCGGAGCGGAAGAAGAAGTGGAAGAAGAACCGCCGTTTCAACTGGATGCACAGCCGATTATTTATATTGCGGCAGATCAGTTGGCCGCGTGGCTTGTAGTATTCCCCCCCTATAGGGGAAGGAAAAGAACTGGATCGCGATATGTTGGATGGAATCCTTAAGGAGAGCGGGGTTTCCTTCGGTTTGGATACAAGCTTGCTGGATTCATTGGCTGATGCGCCCGACCGGTATTTCCACCTGTTCCTGATTGCCAGAGGCAGGGCGGTCGTCCATGGGAAGGACGGTTATATCGAGGACTTCTATAAGCGTACCGTGAAGAAGAAGTTTGAAGAAGATGAGCATGGAAGGGTGGATTACTTCCATTTGAACATTGTTCAGAATGTAGAAAAGGGGCAGCCAATCTGCCAGATCATTCCTCCCGTGCCGGGAATTCCGGGAAGAACCGTACTGGACGAGGAGATCGCCTGCAAAGAAGGGAAGACGCCTGCCCTTCCGAAGGGACGTAATACGGAGGCAAGCGAGGACGGTATGCAGCTTCTGGCGGTTAAGTCAGGACGCGTGGAATTCAGCGGGCGTAGTTTCATTGTCAAGTCTGTGTTAGAGATTGGCGGGAATGTCGACTTTTCTACCGGAAATATCAATTTTGTCGGCGACGTACATATTCATGGAGATGTAGGCAGCGGATTTTCAGTTCGGACAATCGGCAATGTTACGATCGACGGCGTAGTGGAGGCCGCCGAGATTGAGGCGGGAGGCGACTTGATTGTAGCGAAGGGTATTCTGGGCGATTCCAGAGCGATGATCCGCGCACACCATGACGTCTATGCCAAGTATATGGAGAATTGCACCGTCCACTGCCGGGGAGGCCTTCAGACAGATTGTATCGTGAACTGCGACGTCTATTGCGACGGAGAGGTGAATGTCCGCAGCGGAAGAGGTACGATTATCGGCGGACGCATCCGTGCGGCTCAGGGAGTGAACGCCAAGGTTGTCGGTTCAAAATCAGAGAGTGTTACTTCTATATTTCTGGGGGGACAGCCCTTTGCGGATTTCGAGAGGGAGACCCTGTTACTGAATATTAAAAAGCAGGAAGCTGAACTTGAAAGGCTTGAGCGCCAGCCAGACAGTCCTACAAGGACGCAGCGAATGGGCAAGCTACGATTGGATCTGTCTATAGGCCGGATGAAGCTCGGCCAGTTTGACAAGGAACTGAAAAAGCTCAAAGAAAAACTGGAAGAGCAGGGCGGATGCAGAATGAAATGCAATATCGCCTATCCGGGGGTAGTGATTTCCATCGGAGATTTGTCGATGTCTCTGGCTAAGGAAACCAGCATGTTAGACGCAAGGCTGGTAGGCGGAGAGATTTGTTTATTGTAGCTCCTGTACTATACGAAAGGGGGATTTACTTGGATACTGTAGTACCTCAGGAGGGATTGAAAGAGATTTTTGATCAGATTACCCGCGGCGTGACTCAGCAGGCGGCCGGAATATCGCTGCATGAGGGCAATGTCAAGCCGACGGGTGAGATGTATACAGTATATGCAACTTTTGAACGGGGACTCCGCACAAGCGTATCGATGTGTGCGGAGGCGTCCCTGTTTGCCCGGTTGACGAAGTATATGATGCAGGAAGAAGAGATTACACATCAGGATGTGGAAGATTTTTCAAAAGAGTATTTTAATATGTTATGCGGACAGATCGCAGCGCGGCTGTATCAGGTGACGAAGGTGGCGTCCCGGTTTGGGATACCGTCCTTTCACCATGGGCGTTACGTCCCGGAAGGGTGCGGCGAGCATTTTGAACTCACTTATACCAGCGATGGGAATGAGAACGCAGAGCTTACCTGTCTGGAACCAGAAGGCAAATAGACGGTTTTTTCATAGCATAGAAACGGAACATTATAATAAGCTTTAAGAAGGAGGCATCTTATGGGAAAGCGACTCATGGTAGTGGATGATTCCCGAGTAATTGAAATGCAGATGCAGAAGCTACTTGCGGGCACAGAATATGAGATTGTAGCTTACTGTCGGGATGGAGAAGAGGCGATCGACCGATACGGCGAGGTAGATCCGGATCTGGTGACGATGGATATTATTATGCCCGGAATAGACGGTCTGGAAACGGCTGAAGCGATTTTGAAGGACTATCCGTTTGCAAGGATTGTCATGGTATCCTCACTGGCATATGATGATACGATCAACGAGGCGAAAGATATCGGCGTGAAGGCTTTTGTGTACAAGCCGTTAGAACGAGAGATGTTGCTGGAGGCTTTTGCAAAAGCAATGGCGAAGTCATAAAAGAGAAGCAGGTGGAACATTGACAAACCGCCTGCTTCTCTTTATAATTATTTTTTAGAATTTGTGTACCGGCCGGATGACAACAGCCGGTTTACAAATAAAAACAGGAGGATATCATGCAAAAGTATGGAGTGAATGAATTGCGAAAGATGTTTCTTGATTTTTTTGAGAGCAAGGAACATTTGAAGATGAAGAGTTTTTCGCTGGTGCCGCATAACGATAAAAGTTTGCTGCTGATCAATTCAGGGATGGCACCGCTTAAACCTTATTTTACCGGGCAGGAGATTCCGCCGAAAAGACGGGTGGCGACCTGCCAGAAGTGCATCCGCACAGGGGATATCGAGAATGTGGGTAAGACTGCGCGGCACGGCACGTTTTTTGAGATGCTGGGCAACTTTTCATTCGGAGACTATTTTAAAAGGGAATCCATCCATTGGACCTGGGAGTTTCTGACAGAGGTTGTGGGGCTTGACCCGGACAGGCTGTACCCGTCTGTGTACCTGGAGGATGATGAGGCGTGGGAGATCTGGAATAAGGAGATCGGGATCGCGCCTGAGAGAATCTTCCGGTTTGGCAAGGAAGACAATTTCTGGGAGCATGGCGCAGGTCCCTGCGGGCCTTGTTCCGAAGTATATTACGACCGCGGGGAAGCCTACGGCTGCGGCAGGCCGGACTGTACGGTGGGCTGCGAATGTGACCGCTATATGGAGATTTGGAACAATGTATTTACCCAGTTCGACAACGACGGCAAGAACCATTATACGGAACTGGAACAGAAGAACATTGATACCGGTATGGGGCTTGAGCGTCTTGCATGTATCGTGCAGGATGTGGACTCCATGTTCGACGTCGACACCATCAAGGCGCTGAGAAGCCACGTATGCAGGCTTGCGGGCATGGAGTACGGCAAAGACGCGGAAGCGGACGTATCCATCCGTGTGATCACAGACCATATCCGTTCCGTGACTTTCATGATCTCAGACGGGATCATGCCGTCCAATGAGGGCAGAGGGTACGTGCTGCGCCGCCTGCTGCGCCGCGCCTGCCGGCACGGAAGGATTCTGAACATTCAGGGAGAATTCCTTGTAGGGCTTGCGGAGACGGTGATTGAAGGTTCCAAAGACGGTTATCCGGAGCTGGAGGAGAAGAAGGAGCTTATCTTCAAAGTAGTAACAAAGGAAGAAGAACAGTTTAATAAGACTATCGATCAGGGGCTGGCGATTCTGGCCGATCTGGAAAAGGAGATGGCTGTTAAGGGACTTAAGACGCTGGAAGGACAGAGCGCTTTCAAGCTCTATGACACTTACGGATTCCCCCTTGATCTGACCAGGGAGATTCTGGAAGAGAAAGGGCTGTCAGTGGACGAGGAAGGGTTCCGGAAAGCTATGGATATCCAGAGAAAGACTGCGCAGACCGCACGTAAGGTTACGAATTACATGGGAACGGACGCGACGGTCTACGAGTCCATCGACTCGGGGATTACGACAGAGTTTGTGGGCTATGATCATCTTGCATGGGATTCAAAAATAACCGTCCTTACGACGAATACGGAGTTAGCCGACGCCCTTGCGGACGGAGACAGAGGAACCATTTTCGTAGAGCAGACGCCGTTCTACGCCGCAAGCGGCGGTCAGGAGGCTGATAGAGGCACGATTACCACTGCAGACGGAGAATTCCGGGTTGAGGACGTTGTGAAGCTTCTAGGCGGCAAATTCGGACATATAGGCCGTGTAACAAAAGGGATGATCAAGACGGGGGACGCTGCGGCTCTTAAGGTAGATACGGAGAACCGCGCCCTTTCCGCTAATAACCACAGCGCAACCCATCTTCTCCATAAGGCTCTGCGCATGGTTTTGGGAAACCATGTGGAACAGGCAGGTTCTTCGGTAAATGCAGACAGGCTTCGTTTTGATTTTACCCATTTTTCTGCGCTGAGTTCCGAGGAATTGGAACGTGTGGAGGAGATTGTTAATGAGCAGATCCGCAATTCCCTGACCGTAAAAGCAGAGAACATGCCTATTGAAGAGGCGAAAAAGACAGGGGCCGCCGCTCTGTTCGGTGAAAAATACGGAGACATCGTGCGGGTAGTCAGCATGGGAGATTTCTCGATCGAGTTCTGCGGCGGTACGCACGTAGAAAATACCGGTGTGATTACTGCCTTTAAGATTCTGTCGGAGACGGGCGTCGCCGCCGGCGTACGCAGGATAGAGGCCCTTACCGCCAAGGGGCTGATGAATTATTATAACGAGCTGGAAAAGAAGCTTCTGGAGGCGGCTAAGCTTGTTAAGGCGTCGCCGGACAACCTGCCGGAGAAGATTGCCCACCTGCTCGGCGAGAATAAGGCGCTGCACAGTGAGATTGACAGTTTAAAGAGCAAGCTTGCCAAAGACGCGGCCAAGGATATTATGGACCGGACGACGGACGTGAAGGGAGTAAAGCTCCTCGCCGCGAAGGTGGAGGGCGTCGACATGAACGGACTTAGGGACCTTGGCGACCAGTTGAAGGAAAAACTGGGAGAGGGCGTTATCGTGCTGGCATCCGCCGCGGAGGGTAAGGTAAGCCTGATGGCAATGGCCACAAAGGAAGCCATGGACCGGGGAGCCCACGCCGGTAATCTGATTAAGGCGGCTGCGTCCCTCGTCGGAGGCGGCGGCGGCGGACGTCCGAATATGGCCCAGGCAGGAGGAAAGAACCCTGAGGGAATTGAGGACGCCCTTGCAAAAGCAGCGCAGGCTCTTGAGGAACAGTTAAAATAATAACAAAATGCTAAGAAAAGCAGATATTCGATAAAAAAATATTGACGTTATGGAAATATGTGTTATAATCTTATGTAGTGCAAGAAAAATACCCGATCAGTCGTATAATGCACAATATGGACTGGAGGGGAGGTTAGGTGTGAGAGTATGTCAAATGTAATCGTTAAAGAAAACGAGACGTTAGATAGCGCTTTACGCAGATTCAAAAGAAACTGTGCGAAGGCTGGTATTCAGCAGGAGATTCGTAAGAGAGAACACTACGAGAAGCCAAGCGTAAGACGTAAAAAGAAGTCTGAAGCTGCTAGAAAACGCAAATATAATTAATTACGTGCAATAAATAGAGTGTCTTTTGGCACTCTATTTTTAAATTAACCGTTCGGCGATGCCGTTTGGAACCGAAGGACGAATTCAGAATTGGAGTAAGAGATGAGAATACAGGAAAAGTGTATCCCCTGCATTGTGAATCAGACAATCAAGACAGCCGATATGGTCGGATTAAAAGAGAAAGACGGTCTGTTAAGAAAGGTATTTGCCTATTTAAGCACAGTGGATTTTAACGGGTCTTCCACCCCGGAATTGATCGGGGAGATTTTCTCATTGTTAAAAAAAGAAACCGGATGCGTCGACCCTTACAGAGAGACCAGGATGCGGTATAACGAGATGATCTTAGGACAGCTCCCTCGGTTGGAGGAGGAGATGAATGAGTCTTTGGATCCCTTTCTGGCAAGCGTCAAATATGCGATTATAGGGAATATAATTGATTTCAACCCCATCCATGCCCTGATGCCAGAAGATATCGAATCCTATTTTAGGAAGCTTGAGGGAGAAGATTTGGGAATAGACGATTCGGCGCTTCTCAGACAGGAGATCCGTCGGGCGGATACACTGCTTTATCTGGGAGATAACTGCGGGGAGATATGCCTTGATAAGGTCCTGATCAAAAAGATCAAGGAACTGGGGCCGCAGTGCCGGGTATATTTTGCAACGCGGGGCGCGGCGGTTGTGAACGATTCCATAGAGGAAGACGCCTATAGGGTAGGAGTGGACGCCTATGCGGATATCGTCAGTAACGGCGACTCCTCTTTAGGAACCGTACTGTATCGGACCTCCGAGGAATTTCAGGAGATTTATCAAAAAGCTGATCTTGTAATCGCAAAAGGACAGGCCAATTACGAATGTTTAAGTGGAGAGCAGAAGAATATTTATTTTCTTCTCATGACGAAATGCAAAGTGATTGCGGACGATATCGGTGTGCCTGAGATGAAGATGGTCTGTATGAAGAGTCAAAAAACCCGGAACCTATTTTAATACTTAGTTTTGTATAGCAGCTTCGAGTAAGAGGTTGCTTTTTTCGAACCCGATAAGTAGTACTGTAAAGAACCACTGCATTATGCATTTTCCTTCATTTTAAAATATTGTCAAAAATTAGTCAATATAGTAGTATTTTATAGAAACAATACAAGAACCGGAAGATTGTCCGGGAACTATACTGAATTATAGAAGGAATCGAAAATAGGAGAAGGAGAGTATTTAATGTCTAAATCCGAAGAACACGATTATGTTAAAAATCTGATTGATAAGATGGAGGGTTATATTGACAAGAACGGCATGTTCCAATTAAAGAATAAATTCTTTGCAGGAGAGAAGATCCCACCCCACGGAAAAATTTTCCGGGAACTTGCCGCTTATATTGAAGAAACCTACGGAGAAACCGGGATGAACCTGTTAAGCGAAGCCGAGGGACGAAAGCTCCATCAGCTTAGGATGTATATCGACCGGCATAACATTTTGTATATCAGAAATAATTTTAAGAAGGGCAGTATGACGGACGAGGATGCGCTTGAGGCATATGTGCAGGCTCCTTCTGAAAAGGGCGGGCTTAACGGCGTAAAAATGCTGAGGGAACCTGCAAGGCTCCATAATAAATATCCCTCCGGTTCGAGCTACCGCAAATACCAAAAAGGCCATGAAAACAAGAAACGGCTTACCCCCGATTTTCATTCGGAATTCATTATTGACAGGAAGGGGGCGTTCGTGAGCCAATGGAATGTCCTTGAGGAGGATGAACAGGGAAAGATCATCAGCGACGTCAACTATTACCGGCAGAAATATCTGGCGCAAGGAGAAGAGGCCTGGGAAGAGGCGCAGAGGCAGATCATGGATACGGAATCTTTTAACTATGCCTCGAAAAATGACAAGGTACACCAAAGACTCGATATAGAGCCGCCGAGACTTTACGATACGGAATTAAGAAAACAGATTGCAAGAGAGTGGAAGAACCCCTGCAAACATGCAAAGGCCCTGAGAGACATAAAAAACCGTTATTGTTATCGTTCGGACAAAGGCGACGGGTATTCTTCCAGCAATTCCTGATAGAGGCGGCAGACCGGAAGGCCAACCACATTATTATAATCCCCGTGAATACATTTTACATGGACTGCAAAGGCCCCCTGTATCCCATAGGCTCCGGCTTTATCTAAAGGATCTTTTGTCGCTGTATAGGCCAGGAGATCCTGGCGGCTTATGGGGCAGAAGGTGACGTCCGTTGATTCATAGAACGTTCTGGTATGCACCCGTCCTTTTTGGGAAATAACCAAAGAGACGCCCGTGTATACCTGATGGGTGCGGTCTGCAAGCATTGAGAGCATGTCGAACGCCTCGGCCGAATCTGCCGGTTTGCCCAGGATTTCGCCGCGGTAAACGACGACGGTGTCGGCCCCGATTACGACGCAGTCCTTCTGTCCGCAGCGGCCGAACACCTCCTTTGCCTTCCTGTCGGCCAATTCCATCACAATCTCTGAAGGATCGGTTTTCGTAATGTTTTCCTCTACGGAAGAGGGGATTACCTCGAATTCAAACCCCGCCTGCTTAAGCAATTCTTTTCTTCTGGGCGAAGCGGACGCCAATATATATTTCATGCAATATCTCCTTTCTTTCCGGCGGTACATTCAAAAGCGGTATTATACGTCTTCTTCCAGCATCCGAAGTCCGGCCGTGCTTGTAACCGGAAGGGAGAAAATAATCCCGCCGGCGGGGCTGTTCGTTCCCGCCTGCTCCATGATCGCCTTCATAATCGCGTTTTTCTGCCGTTTGCGTACCACGATAAAAATCATCTCTTTTTCTTCTGCCAGAGAGATCCCAAGAAAACGCTTTGCATGTTCCGCGCCGGTCCCTTTGGCGTGAATCACGGTGCCGCCCGGCGCGTCCGCGCTCCTTGCCGCATCCATGATCGTCTCGATATATCCTGAATTTGCAATCGTGACCAAAAGTTCATACTCTGTGTTCTGCAACGTGCTTTCCTCCTCTATAGAGAATTCCTGACCCACTGTGACGTATTGGAGCTGCATCTTGCCGCCCATGCTGCTTAAGGGAATCAGAAATGCGATTCCCCTGCCCGGAACGTCAATCTTTACTTGGGCGTACATGTCTTTTTTCAGCAGTTTCCATGTATCCCGGGTTACAAAAGCGAAATAGAGCGTCTTATCCGTTGTCTCCATTCCGAGATAATCGAGGATCGCGCCGCTGGCAGTGCCTTGACCCAGTACGGTAAGCGTCACATGGATATTATGCAGTTTAAAAAACTGTATGAATTTATCGCGCATACCCCTGTTGGCAATGATGCCGAGCATATATAACGAATTCATAAGGTATCCTCCTATTTAGTAACCAATTTGATTATATTCTATAATTCTATAATATCATCATCTGCCAGAATATCAAGATAGGATGTTGTTTCTGGTATAGTATCCGCATCTTTTCCGGCGCGGAATTTGTAGATTGCCCCCTGAATCTGAATGGCGATCAGAGGCGTCATGGCAACCATGGCGACGATCCCGAAAGCGTCCCTGACAATGTCCCCGCCGATCGCCTGACATGCGCCCATGGCAAAAGGAAGGAGGAACGTCGCGGTCATAGGCCCGGAGGCCACCCCGCCGGAGTCGAATGCGATAGCGGTGAATATTTTCGGAACAAAGAAGGACAGGCAGATTGCGATAACATATCCCGGAAGGATGAACCAGAAGATCGAGATCCCTGTCAGTACCCGCGTCATGGCAAGGCCGATGGATACGGCGACGCCCAGAGAGAGGCTGATTCCCATGGAATTGCCCGATATTGCGCCGGAGGTAATTTCCTCCACCTGCTCCATCAGTACATAGACGGCGGGTTCCGCTTTTACGATAAAATAACCGATCGTCATGCCGATGGGGATCAGAATCCAGCGGTAGGGCAGGGCCGCGATGGTCTGCCCCAGATGATTGCCGGCGGGCATAAACCCTACGTTTACCCCGGTGAGAAAAAGAACAAGGCCGACATAAGTATATACGACGCCGATGAGGATCTTAAGGATCGTCTTTTTCTTAAGTTTCAGCGAAACCATCTGGAACACTGCAAAAAATACGGCGATCGGAAGCAGGGAAATCATGATCTCTTTCATATATTCCGGAAATTCCCGGGCAAAATGCCGCCACAGTTCCACGGAATCATGGAGAACCGGAAGGGCGGCCGGCGTATAGACGGCGTCTTTTGGATGATACAATAGCCCCAGAAGCAGTACGGCAAGGACAGGTCCGATAGAACATAACGCAACCAAGCCGAAACTGTCGTCCTCCGCATGCTTGTCGCTTCGGACGGCCGCAAAACCAACGCCCATGGACATGATGAACGGAACAGTCATGGGTCCTGTGGTTACGCCGCCGGAATCAAACGCCACTGCAAGGAAATCTTTCGGTACTAAAAACGCCAGCGCAAATACGAGGATGTAACACACAATCAGCATGGAAGGCAAAGATCTGGAAAAGAGCATACGCATCATGGCGACCACCAGAAAAAAACCGACGCCAAAGGCAACCGCCAGTATCAAGACGATATTGGGAATGGAAGGAACCTGTTCCGCCAGCACCTGAAGATCCGGTTCCGAGATCGTAATGACGAACCCAAGGAAAAAGCACAGGAAAAATACAATCCAGAATCTTCCGGAGTTCGCCATCTTCGTCCCGACCTTTTCCCCCATAGGAGTCATGGCAAGCTCCGCCCCAAGGGTAAACAGCATCATGCCGACGACGAGGAGCACCGCCCCGAACAGAAACAACAGCAGTATACTGGGCGGAACCGGCGCGATGGTAAAACTAAGCAGTAGCACAAGCCCGATAATGGGAAGAACAGCCGTCAGCGCTTCTTTTAGTTTTTCAGCGAGTTTTGTCTGGTAGAATTCCATGAATTGAATTGTCCTTTCTAGAAATTTGTTAGCAGATATGTATACTCTAACATGGATTTGGAAACAACTGCAACCGATTCGGTCCTTTTTAACAGGTTCTTAACGTTATTTATTTACAGCTCACAAATGTTTCGGTATAATGTTAGGGAACAATTAAGGTCTTGAACCGTAGATGGAGGAAGAGAAGAATGTATATCAGTGAAATCAGGACATCGGCTCCGACAGATGAAAGGATGCCGTTGGAGAGAAAGATGTATGAGACATTGGATAAATTAAAGATACCTTACGAGCAGGTGGACAACGATCCGGCCGCGTCAATGGAAGAGTGCGCCGCCGTCGACGTGGCGATCGGCACGCAGATCCGCAAGAACGTGTTTCTGTGCAACCAGAAGAAGACGACCTTCTTCCTTCTGGTGATGCCGGCGGACAAGGCTTTTGACACGGCGGCTTTTAGTAAAAAGCTGGGGGTGTCCCACATGTCCTTCGCCCCGCCTGAGAAGATGATGGAGCATCTCGGAACCACGCCCGGCTCCGCCAGCGTCGCGGGGCTTCTGACGGATGAGGACGACTATGTGCAGGTGATCGTGGATAAAGAGGTGGCAGAGGCGGAGTGGTTCGGATGTAATCCGGGGATTAATACGAGCCATTTGAAGTTTAAGACGAAGGACCTGCTGAATAAGTTCCTTCCGGCGATTCATCACAGGGCCAGAATCGTGGCGCTGTAGAGGGATACCCGGCCGTACGGCGGGAAGAGAAAGGAAGCGCTTAAGTGAGGACGATATCAAAGAAACAGTTAGAAGGTATTTTGGAAGGGCGGAAAGATCACGAAGGTATTTCGTTCCGGGAAATGTTATTTAAAGATATGGATCTTTCGGGATGGGATTTATCGGGGATAGATTTTACACTCAGCTCTTTTCGGAACGTGGATTTAAGCGGGGCTGATTTAAGCAGAGCCACTGTCGAGAATGTGCTTTTAGACGGCTGTTCCGTGAAAGGGGCCGTTTTCAGAAATGCGGATATGAAGACCGCTTCTATGAGATATTGCGACATGACGGGCTGCGACATACGGGGAGCGGATCTTTTCGGGGCGGTTCTGGAACATGCGAAGCTTGACGGGATTATTTCGGACGAAGAGACGCGCTGGTTCCGGATGCACTGCCCCAAAGAAGGGGCGATCCTCGGCTACAAGAAATGTGTGAACGACCGGCTGGTGCAGCTTCTGATTCCTGCAAATGCGAAACGCACGTCTGCGACGCTTCCGTCCTGCCGGTGCAGCAAAGCGAAGGTGCTGACGATTAAGAGCTTTGACTCTGCAAAAGAATTTGACGAGGCATGGTCATTGGTGGACGAGAATTTTGTCTATCATAAGGGCGAGTGGGTGGAGGTCTTGGATTTTAATGAAGACCGGTGGATGGACTCCACAACCGGAATCCATTTCTGGATGACCCGTGAAGAAGCGATCCGGTATTGACGGCGGATCCATAAAGCCCGCAATGTATATAGGGCAGCGGAAGCCGAAGCCCGATACGGCAAATAAAATGTAATACGATGTAAGGAGAGCAGATGAAGACAGCAGAAGATTTAAGACAATTATTAGAGAGGATTGACCACAGAGGCTATCCGGCATATAAAGACACGAAGGGGGTCTATCAGTTTAGGAGATACGTGTTATCCATCGACCATGTACAGGGAGACCCCTTCGCGGCTCCTTCCAAGCTAAGCGTCCGGGTTCCCGGAGGGGCGGCGGGGTTTCCCAAGGAGTTGTTCGACAAGAAGCATAAGCGGATTGCGCTGCAGGACATGCTGATCCGGAATTTTTACGACCAGATTCAGCAGTATTCTTTTCAGGCGAAGGGTTCGGGAAAGAGCGGCATTATCAGCGCGACCAGATGTTCCCAAGAAATTCTGGAACGGACGGCCTGCGAGATCAATCCGTCAAGCGGAGATGTGACGGTAAGGTTCGAGGTCGGTTTCCCGGCAAACGGGCGTACCATCAACGCCCGGGAACTGATGAAGATTCTGTATGATTTTCTTCCGTCCTGCGTGGAGAGGGCGTTATATTACGCAAGGCTTGACAAGGGGAAGGTACGAAAGGTTATGGAATTATCCGAGGATCAGGAAGCTATACGCGGCCAGTTGGAGCCTATGGGGTTGGTGGCCTTTGTTGCAAACGGCTCTGTTCTCCCAAGGGAATCCGGCGTATCCCAGCGTCCTATGAAGGGAGCGGTCCCGTTTGTGTCGCCGAAGTCCATGGAGGTGGTCATGGAGCTTCCCTACAAGGGGAAGATCAGCGGAATGGGGATTCCAAAAGGCGTAACCCTGATCGTGGGCGGCGGCTACCACGGCAAATCCACCCTCCTAAAAGCGCTGGAAGCAGGCGTATACCCCCATATTGCCGGAGACGGAAGAGAGTACGTGGCGACGGATAGGACCGCCATGAAGATTCGCGCGGAGGACGGAAGGAGTATTAAGCATACGGATATCTCCATGTTCATTAACGATCTGCCCAACGGCAAGGATACGGCGGCGTTTGACACGGAGGACGCCAGCGGCAGCACCTCCCAGGCGGCAAACGTGGTGGAGAGCATGGAAGCGGGCGCGAAGGTATTTCTTATTGACGAAGATACCAGCGCGACGAATTTTATGGTGCGGGACGAGCTGATGCAGCGGGTGATCCACAGAGATATGGAACCGATCACCCCGTTTATCGAGCGTGTACGGGCCCTCTATGAGGAGTTCGGTATTTCCACCGTGATCGTGGCGGGAAGTTCCGGCGCGTATTTTCAGGTGGCCGATTCCATCGTTCAGATGGACCGCTACGTGCCGAAGGAGATCACGGAGCCTGCGAAGGCGGCGGCAGAGGATTATCCCCGGCTTGAACTTCCCAAGGAAGGGCCGAAGAAGCCTTCCTTCGACCGGAAGATCCGCAGTTATCCCGGACTTAAGAGCAAGGGACGCATCAAGATTAAGACCATGGGAAGAGACGGCGTGACGCTGAACCATGAGACGATCGACCTAAGATATGTGGAGCAGTTGATGGACACCGAGCAGCTTGCGGCCCTTGGAAATGTCGTAAAGCATCTGGAGGAGAATATATTCGACGGGAAACGTACCCTTGGGCAGACGATTGAGGACTTGTACCGGAAAATGGATTCCCAGGGACTGGGCGCAGTCTGCGACGGCAGTTACCTTCCCGGGAATCTGGCGATGCCGAGGAAACAGGAAATATACGCCTGCCTGAACCGCTACCGGAAGCTCGGTACCGTAAGGAAGCAGTAACAGTGCGGCCTATCGCGAAGCGTGTTGTCGCTGGTCACGGAGTGAACGGTAACACAGGAAGCGAGGTTCGGATTTTTAAGGTAGTTGACAGATTGACGGCGGAAATTTATAATAGTTACAGTTTAACGGAATATAAGGGGTTTTTATATGAGAGTAATCGCAGGTAGCGCAAGAAGGTTACAACTAAAGACATTGGAGGGTATAGAGACGCGCCCGACGACAGACCGCGTCAAGGAGACGCTGTTTAATATGCTGGCGCCGTACTTGTATGGCTGTATCTTTCTGGATCTGTTTGCGGGAAGCGGCGGCATCGGGATCGAGGCTTTGAGCAGGGGCGCTATGGAAGCCGTCTTTGTCGAGAAGAACCCAAAAGCCATGCAGTGTATAAAGGAGAATCTCTCCCACACGCATCTGGCGCGGAAGGGTATGACCATGACCATGGACGTCATGACGGCTCTCTACAAATTGGAAGGCGAGAAGCAGTTCGACTATATTTTCATGGACCCTCCTTACGGGCAGGAGCTGGAAGAGCGGGTACTGACCTATCTTTCCGGTTCAAAACTGCTGGCGCCGGAGGGCGTGATCATCGTTGAAGCGGCGAAAGATACGGATTTTGAATATACGGAGGATCTGGGATTTACCGTAATCAAGAACAAGGTGTACAAGACCAACAAGCATGTGTTTCTTGAACCGGCAGGGAGGAAAGGGATATGTTAAGGGCAATCTATCCGGGGAGCTTTGACCCTGTTACGTTCGGCCATCTGGATATCATCAAAAGGTCGTCGCGGCTTGTGGATGAACTAATTGTCGGAGTCCTGAATAATAAAGCAAAAAGTCCGTTGTTTTCCGTGGAAGAACGTGTTAGAATGTTAGAGGAAGTAACGGGTGACATACCGAATATCAGAATCGTCCCGTTTGGGGGATTGCTGGTTGATTTTGCCCGCAGGGCGGAGGCCGGGATGGTAATCCGCGGGCTGAGGGCGATTACGGATTTTGAATATGAACTGCAGATGGCGCAGACGAACCACAAGATGGTGCCGGAAATAGAGACTGCGTTTCTGACGACCAATCTGGAGTATTCCTACTTAAGTTCTACGACGGTAAAAGAAGTGGCGGCTTTTGGAGGAGATATTTCCCAGTTTGTACCTAAGCTGATTGCAGACAGGATTACAGAAAAGATAAAGAAAAAGGAGAGTGTAGATTAATGAGCAGCCGTATTGAACAGATTATTGATGAGATAGAAGAATATATAGACAGTTGTAAGTTCCAGCCCTTGTCTACTTCTAAGATTATCGTGAATAAAGACCAGATGGACGAGCTTCTTCGGGAGCTTCGGATGAAGACGCCGGATGAGATCAAGCGCTATCAGAAGATTATCGCCAATAAGGATGCCATTTTAGCGGACGCCCAATCGAAAGCGGACAGCATGATCGAGGAGGCGCAGATCCATACAAGCGAGCTGGTCAGCGAACATGAAATCATGCAGCAGGCTTACGCCCAGGCTAATGAGATCGTAACTGCGGCGACGGAGCAGGCGCAGGAGATTCTGGATAACGCCACCAGCGACGCCAATGATATCCGGATCGGCGCTATGCAGTATACGGACGACCTGCTGGCGAATGCGGAGAGTATCATCGGACATACGCTGGACAGCTATACGACGAAATACGACGGGCTTGTGAATTCCCTGCAGGAATGTTACGATATGGTACACAACAACCGGGCAGAGTTAGAGATCCCGGATCAGTCCGCCAGATCATTAGAGGCGGAGTACGGCAATGCGGAGCCGGAACCGGAGTTCAGCGTGGATGAAGAAGAGATGATGTAGCGTCCCCCCTATTTTAATAGAGCAGAAGAAAGATCCATACAAGAAGACTGGTTGCCAAGGCGGTAATCAGTTTTTCTGCTATATAAGGCAGGAACGGCAGGGAAGTCCCCTGAATCATGGCCCGGGTCTGGGCGGCGGCGCACCATCCCCCGAAGGAAGTCAGGGCGAGCGCCCCTATAATCCGCAGGTTCAAGGGCATAGCGAAGCTGCAGATCATCTTAATCCCCGTGGTAATCTCCAGAGACGGCAGAAGAAAGAACGTAAAGATTTCTGACTTTACAGGGAGCAGTCCGGCAAAGGAGATCAGGATCGAGAACAGGATAATGTAGCCCCCGATCCGGGTGATCGTCTCGAAGCCGTTCATGATGCAGTCGTCCGGAGAATCTTTATTGGTTTCAAAACCGCCGAAGCCAAGACTTTGTCCGTGGACAGGCACATGATAGAAGCGGCGGAAACCAAAACTAAGCAGCATCGGCGTACCCGTTAAGATTGCCGTAAGAGGGAGGGTCAGCTCAGGAATTTTCAGGTTCTGCCAAAGGATGTAGCTGACAATAAACATGGGGCTTGTATTGTTGCAAAATGATAGGAGATAACGCGCTTCACACTCGGAAACAGCCCCCTTTTTCAAAAGGTCGGCGGCCGTCTTGCCTCCCATCGGACAGCCGCACAGAAAACCGATTAAGATTACAAAGGCCCCGTACGGCGACACTCTAAAGAGCCTGCAGAGAATCGGGGCAAGAATCTTAGAGATCATATGAATGGCCCCGGTATGGATTAATAAGTTTGAAATAATCAGAAAGGGCAGTAACGTCGGAAGAACCGTCCTGAACCACAGGAGAACGCCGAAACTTGCCCCCTGAAACGTCGCCTGGGGAAAGGCAAGCATAGAAATAAAAAAAAGTATGACACACAGAATTGTCAGTAATCGTTTCATAGAAAGTCCTATCTTATTTCTCTTAAAATAATTCTATGGATGTGGTTGATTTTTTATGAAGGATGTAACATAATGGAAGTAAATAATAACTTTAAGAAAAGAGAGGAAAAACAGATGTCAGTATTAGAGAATTTAGAACCGCAGAAGGTACTCCGGTTTTTTGAGGAGATGAGCCAGATCCCGCGGGGAACCTTCGACACGAAGAGAATCAGTGATTACTGTGTAGCGTTTGCAAAGGAGAGAGGGCTTGCGGTTATTCAGGACGAGGCCAACAACGTAATCATCACGAAACCGGGAACCGAGGGCTACGAGACGAGCGAGCCGGTTATTCTGCAGGGGCATCTCGACATGGTGTGTGAGAAGACGGCGGATTCTGACCATGATTTTAAGACGGACGGATTAGACCTTTATATCGACAACGGTTATCTGAGGGCAAAGAATACGACTCTCGGAAGCGACAACGGAATCGCAGTGGCCATGGCAATGGCGGTTCTGGACAGCAGCGATATCCCGCATCCTCCGATTGAGGCGCTGTTTACCGTCGACGAGGAGGACGGCATGGGCGGCGCTCACGCAATTGACCTGACTTTGCTTAAGGGAAAGAAGCTCATCAATATCGACTCGGAGGAGGAAGGAATCCTGACTACCGGGTGCGCAGGGGGCATCCAGTATGAGTCGACCCTTCCTGTTCATAAGGAGAAGAAGAGCGGAAGCCTTGTGACGTTCAGGGTTCACGGGCTGCTGGGAGGACATTCAGGCGCGGAGATCCATAAGCAGCGGGGCAATTCTAATAAGATGACGGGCCGCTTTCTTTATCGTCTGTCTCAGGAGACGGATTTTAATCTTATCAGCGTGAACGGCGGATCCAAGGATAATGTAATCACCCTTGATACGACGGCGGAATTTTTGGTTTCCAAAGATGCGGAGACTACAGTGCTTGCCAAGGCAAAGGAGATGGAACAGATCTGGAATAATGAATTCATGGGCGAGGAGCCGGGGCTGAAAGTAGATATTTCCGTATCTCAGGCAGATGACGCCGAGGTGTTTGACGCTGCCTCCACGGAAAATGTTGTCGCTTATCTTGAGCTTTGTCCCAACGGCCTTCAGGAATACAGCCGCAAACTGGAAGGGGTGGTGGAGACTTCCCTGAATATGGGCGTGGTAGAGACGAAAGAAGACTGCGTGCGCGCTCTCTTCCAGATCAGAAGCTCCGTAGAGACAAGGAAGCACCAGATAAAAGAACAGGTGGAAGTGTGTACAAAACTTACGGGCGGAAAAGGACGCGTGATCGGAGAGTATCCGGCATGGCAGTACGATCCGAATTCCGAGCTTCGCCAGATTATGGTGGATACATATAAGGAACTCTACGGAAAAGAGCCTGTTGTATCGGCAATCCATGCCGGACTGGAATGCGGCCTGTTCCTCGGCAAGCGTCCGGATCTGGACTGCGTATCTTTTGGGCCGAACCTTCTGGACGTACACTCTGTCAACGAGGCTCTTGATCTTGCCTCCACCCAGAGATCCTGGGATTATCTGAAAGCAGTTTTGAAGAATTGTAAATAAATCATATCTTAATTTGTATCTGCAGGGGCGGAAGAGTCTCTGCGGATACAAATGTCCGGTATCGCGACATTAATTATCCCATATTTTTAAAAATCTAAGCACGAATTCTGTTGTAAATATTTTCCATATTTGATATAATATTTATGTAATTTAATTACATCCATTTACAGTTAGCTTGTAATAAATTTCAGTAACACTTCAATTTGCCCATAGGAAACGGATAAAACGGGGTAGCATATTATGTTGAGAAAAATTACTGTAAAAAACTTCAAATGCTTTAAGTATGAGACTGTATTAGATTTAAGAAAGACTAACTACAAGTTTTTGGAACAAAATACCTGCGGAAAGATATTAAAAGGAGCGCTGCTCGTAGGAGACCACGCTTCCGGCAAGACGGCGATTCTTCAGTCCGTAAGGCTGCTTCCCGATCTTTTGTTTCGTCAGGAGTCCTGCGACTTAAAGCGCTGTCAATGTGTTTTTTCAAAAGAGGAAGTCTGCAGGCTTGCTTACGAATTCGAGATAGACAGCCATGATCTGGTTTATTCCTTTTCGTTTTCCGGCGGCTCTTTTGTGGAGGAGAATCTGCAGATTGACGGCCGGACCGTGATCGGACGGTTGGGAAAGAAATGTAAATGGACGGCAGGAAAGGAGACGGTTCTGAGCGATATAGACGATTCCGAGCTGTTTCTTAGGAATATTTCTATGAATCCGGAGTACTCAGGCGGCGAAATTCTGGAAAAATTCTTTGATTTTTTGAAAAGATCGGTTTACATAGATACCTATGCCAGAAGGATTGCCGCTTTTGACGGAGAATGTCTGAGCGCGGAAAAATATGCGGAAACACACGGAACTGACAGAATAAATGAATTTCTGACGGAATATCAATTTCCCTATCTTCTTCGGTATCGCCGGGAAAGCGATGGAGGAAGGCAGATCTTTTTTGAACGGGAGGGAAGCGGCATGCTGATTCCCGCCTGGATGGAGTCGTCGGGAAACCGAATTCTGCTGAATCTTCTGCCTGCGGTTCTGCGTGCGGCCGGGAGAAAAGGGATGCTTATGATTGATCAGTTCGGCGGCCTGCATAATCGGTTGGAAGAGCTGCTTATCAGATTTATGATGGAGCAGGAGAGCGGGGCGCAGCTTTTCCTTACGTCCCATTCAACAAATCTTCTGTCAAATTCGCTGCTTCGCCCGGATCAGATTTTTGCAGTGGAGAGAAGGGGGAGCGAAGGAAGCGGGCTTCATCGTTTTTCCGATGAACAGCCCAGAGTAGCGCAGAATCTTGAGAAGATGTATCTAAGCGGAGTTTTCGGCGGATTGCCTGCGTATAAGATGAAGGATTCGCTGGCTGTAAAAAATAAATAAAATTATTTCCGAAGAGGGGAGGGCATGTTACATGTCCTTCTTTTTTTTCTTTGTCCGGATAATCTCAGCTTATTTTTCTTCAATCAAATAATAGCGACTTATCCACAACGCATTGAAAAAACAGGCGATAATTCGCACCGTTTTCCACATTTGAGAGGAAAGTTTTCCAATCTTTTTCATATAGTGAGAAAAAGGTTTTTTTTATATGCGGAATCAGAAAATTGACAGAATGATCCTCTACATATTCCTGCTTGCGTTTTTTACGGTTCTGGGAACAGATTATCTGGAAGAGATCGGGCGGCGTCGTACCCTCCAACAGAAGACGGTGGAAGACCCGGAGTTCCGAAAGGATTTCTTTTCGGAATCCATGCGGGAAAATCGGCATTTATTATCGGAAGAGTGCAAAACTTTCCTCGAAAATGTGGAAAACGAAGTGAATTATCATCCAATTCCGGAGTCCGTTGTGGATAAGTCCCTGAAAATTTCCTATGTAGACGGCTGGATGGCAGAGCGTACTTACAAGGGAAAAAGAGGGCATGAGGGTACGGATGTCATGGCAAGCCTTGATAAACGCGGGGTTTATCCGGTTCTTTCCATGACAGACGGGGTCATCACTAACCTTGGATGGCTGGAAAAGGGCGGATACCGCGTAGGAATCACGTCAAATAGTGGTACTTATTATTACTACGCGCATCTGGACTCCTATGCAAATATATCTGAAGGCAGCAAAGTCAAGGCGGGGGAGCTTCTTGGCTATATGGGGGATTCCGGATATGGACCCGAGGGAACGAAGGGACAGTTTGCCGTTCATCTCCATGTAGGAATCTACACTGTCAAAGACGGGCAGGAGATTAGTGTGAACCCTTACTACGTCCTTCAATTTCTGGAAGATAAGAAATTAAAATATGAATTTTCTGAATTTTAACTTTTTCAAACATCTTATAGAGATACCTCAAGGGATGTGCTATACTAGTCTTTGAATGTCCGGTATTTTATGAATACCTGTGAAAGGAGGGATTTTCCATGAATCTTCCGGTTACGTTTGAAGAAAAGATGCGGGGGCTTCTCGGCGGGGAGATGGACGCCTATCTGGCATGTTATGAGGAACCAAGATATTATGGGCTGCGTGTGAATACCAATAAGATTTCGGTGGAAGAGTTCAGGAAGATCTGCCCGTTTGAGCTCAGGCAGATTCCATGGATCGAGAATGGATTCTATTATGACGGGGAACGGCTGTCGCCGGCAAAGCATCCTTATTATTTTGCCGGTCTTTATTACCTTCAGGAGCCAAGCGCCATGACTCCGGCCAACCGCCTGCCCGTAGAACCCGGCGACAAGGTTCTGGATGTCTGCGCGGCACCCGGCGGAAAGGCTACGGAACTCGGCGCAAGGCTCTGCGGAAAAGGGCTTTTGGTTGCCAATGATATCAGCAGTTCAAGGGCGAAAGGACTGCTTAAGAATATAGAAGTATTTGGGATTGGGAATGTTGCGGTGCTGTGCGAGGAGCCGGGGAGACTTGAGGGCTGTTTCCCGGAATTTTTTGACAAGATCTTGATCGACGCTCCCTGCTCCGGGGAAGGGATGTTCCGAAAGGACAAGAAGATGGTGAAAGCATGGGAAGAGCATGGACCGGAATATTTTTCCAATATCCAGAAAAGCATTGTCACGCAGGCTGCGGGGATGTTAAAAAAGGGCGGTATGATGCTATATTCTACCTGCACCTTCGACAGCCGGGAGAATGAGGAGATCATCGCGAACCTGAGAAAGGAATATCCTGAATTCCGGATTCTGGATATCCGTCCTTATGAAGGATTCTGTCCGGGAATTCCGACGACCGCGCTGCCTTCGGACGGGGATTTGAGAAAGACCGTGCGGATCTTTCCCCACAAGATGAAGGGAGAAGGGCATTATCTGGCCTTGCTTCAAAAGGGAGAAGGGATTCCCAAAAGAAACGACGGGACGAATGAAAAAAGGAAGAATTCCCCGTCAAGAATTCCGGAGGCGGCAAAACCGTTTTTTGAAGATATTACATGGGAACTTGAGGCGGGCCGGCTGGAACTCCGGGGCGAACGGCTTTTCTATATGCCGGACGGGCTTTCGGATGTACGCGGGATCCGTTTCCTGCGTACCGGGCTTTTGCTTGGAGAGCTGAAAAAGAACCGGTTCGAGCCGAGTCAGGCGCTCGCTATGTGCCTGAAAAGAGAAGAGTACGCCCATTCAATTAATTTTTCGGCAGACGACCCGAGGGTTCTGCGTTACCTGAAAGGAGAGACTCTGGATATTGGAGATCTGGAGGAATCCGGCGGTAAGTCATGGCAGCTTGTCTGCGTGGACGGCTTCCCGCTGGGATGGGGGAAATCATCCGGCGGAGTCTTGAAGAATAAATATCTGCCGGGATGGAGGTTGTGCTGATGATTCGTCTGGATAAATATCTGGCGGATATGGGAGCCGGAACCCGTCAGGAGGTAAAACATAAGATCCGCAAAGGGTTGGTTTCGGTCAACGGCGAAACGGTCAGATCTCCCGATATCAAGATCCGTCAGGGAGAGGACGCCGTTTCTCTGGAAGGTAAATCTATGGAATACGTTACATATGAATATTATATGCTGAACAAACCTGCGGGAACAGTATCCGCCACCGAAGATCCCAGAGATCTGACGGTTGTCGACCTGATTCTTGAAAAGCGGCGCAAGGACCTGTTTCCCGTAGGGCGGCTTGACAAGGATACGGAGGGCCTTCTCCTGATTACCAACGACGGGGCGCTGTCCCACAGCCTCCTGTCGCCGCGCCGACATGTAGATAAAACTTATTACGCCAGAATCAGAGGGCGCGTCACGAAAGAGGATGTCAGGGCGTTTGGAGAAGGGCTGGATATCGGTGAGAACGGCAGGGAGGAACGTACCATGCCCGGTGTCCTTGAGATCATTGCAAGCAATGAGGAGTCGGAGATTCGGCTGACCATACAGGAAGGCAAGTATCATCAGGTAAAGCGCATGTTTCAGGCTGTGGGCAAGGAAGTGACTTATCTGAAAAGAGAACGGATGGGGCCTCTTGTTTTAGACCCTAAGCTTCATCCCGGGGAATACAGGGAGCTTACCGAAGAAGAGCTAAAAGGAGTTAAAAATGTTAAAAACCAGCATGCTTGAAGATATAGAGGCAGTGATTTTCGATATGGACGGGACGCTGATTGATTCCATGTGGATCTGGCCGTCTATTGACGAGGACTTTTTTAAAAAATATGAACTGGTGGAACCAGAGAATTTTCACGAAGATATCGAAGGAATGAGCTATACGGAGGTAGTGCAGTTCTTCCTCGACGTGTTTCCTACCCTTAAGAGGACGCCCGAGCAGATCATGGATGAATGGACGGATATGGCCCGTGACCGCTATATGAACGAAGCGCCGTTGAAGGACGGGGCTTATGACTTTATCCTGGAGATGAGGCGTCAGGGAAAGAAGATCGGGATCGCCACCAGCAACGGGCGCACTCTTGTTGAGGATACGCTGAAAGCTCTGGGGATTGAGCAGTATTTTGATGCGGTCAGGACTTCCTGCGAGGCAGGAAAGGGGAAACCGGCTCCGGATGTTTATCTTTTGGTGGCGGACGAGATGGGGGTTGCCCCCGGCCGTTGTCTGGTGTTCGAAGATGTCCCTATGGGAATCCTTGCCGGAAAGAATGCCGGAATGAAAGTGTGCGCCGTTGACGATGAATTCTCACGGGTTCAGGAGGAGAAGAAGAGAAGCCTTGCCGATTTTTATATCTACAGTTATAACGATATCAAAAATGAAACTTACGAGGTATTATGATGAATAAGGGATTTTTGCCTGTGTGCAGGCGGGAAATGGAAGAGAGGGGATGGGAGTACGTAGATTTTGTCTATGTTTCCGGCGACGCATATGTGGATCATCCGTCTTTCGGACACGCCGTTATTACCAGAGTCCTCGAGGCCCACGGATTCCGGGTAGGAATCCTTGCACAGCCCGACTGGAAGGACAAGTCAAGCATTACCGAGTTCGGAGAGCCGAGGCTTGGTTTTCTGGTATCTGCCGGCAATATGGATTCCATGGTCAATCATTACTCCGTATCGAAGAAACGGCGTAAAACGGATGCGTTTACACCGGGAGGAGCGACGGGGAAAAGGCCGGATTATGCGGTCGTGGTATATGGCAACCTGATCCGGCAGGTCTACAAGAAGACGCCCGTAATTCTGGGGGGAATCGAGGCGAGCCTTAGGCGGCTTGCCCATTATGATTACTGGTCGGACCGTCTGAAACGGTCTGTGCTTCTGGACTCGGGGGCGGACCTTATCTCTTATGGGATGGGGGAACGTTCCATCGTGGAGATTGCGGAGGCGTTGCAGAGCGGAATTGATATCGGCGATATTACTTTTGTCCCGGGAACCGTGTATAAGACGAAAGATTTAAACAGCGTATATGACGGACTGACGCTTCCCGAATACGAGGAGATGAAGAAAGACCGGCTTTTGTATGCCAGAAGTTTTTATACGCAGTACTGCAACACAGATCCGTTTTCCGCAAAAAGATTGATCGAGCCATACGCAGAGCATCTGTTTGTGGTGCAGAACATGCCTTCCATGCCTCTGAATCAAGAGGAAATGGATCGGGTGTACGGCTATCCGTATATGCGGACTTATCATCCCTCCTATGAGAAGGAGGGCGGCGTCCCGGCGATTTCCGAGGTAAAATTCAGCCTTGTCAGCAACCGGGGGTGCTTTGGCGGATGCAGTTTCTGCGCATTGACTTTCCATCAGGGACGGATCCTGCAGACGAGAAGCAGGGAATCGCTGATTTCGGAGGCAGAGCTTCTGGTCAAAGACCCGGACTTTAAGGGATATATCCACGACGTGGGAGGACCTACGGCGAATTTCCGCTATCCCTCCTGCAGCAAACAGTTATCTTACGGGGTCTGCAAAGAAAAGCAGTGCCTGTATCCCAAGCCGTGCCAAAACCTTAGGGCGGATCACCGGGATTATGTGGATTTGCTGCGGAAACTAAGAGAGATACCGGGGGTAAAAAAAGTATTTATCCGTTCGGGGATCCGTTTTGATTATGTGATGGCGGACCGGGACGATACTTTTATTCATGAACTGTGCGAGCACCATGTAAGCGGGCAGCTTAAAGTCGCACCGGAGCATGTGTCGGACGCGGTTCTTAAGAAAATGGGAAAGCCGCCGAATCGTGTGTATCAGGCGTTTGGGGAGAAGTATGCTTCCATTAACAAGAAACTTAAGAAAAAGCAATATCTGGTTCCGTATCTGATGTCCTCGCATCCCGGCTCTTCTATGAAAGAAGCAGTGGAACTGGCGGAATATATCCGCGACCTTGGGTATATGCCCCAGCAGGTGCAGGACTTTTACCCGACGCCGTCTACCATTTCTACCTGTATGTATTATACGGGGGTGGATCCAAGGGATATGTCGTCCGTATATGTACCCAAAAACCCTCATGAGAAGATGCTGCAGAGAGCGTTGATCCAATACCGTGATCCGAAGAATTATGATCTGGTGTTGGAAGCGCTGCGTTTGGCGGGACGGATGGATCTGGTGGGATACGGTTCCCGCTGCCTGATACGGCCAAAACGTTCCGATACAACGCCGGAGGGTAAGGCTAAAGGCAGAAGCCCCAAAGACCCGGACAAAAATCACAGGCCGTTACAGGACAAAAAGAAAAAGAAGAAGACAATCCGTAATATTCATAAGAAAAAGTGAGAAGATAAAGGTGAAGGGGGAGGATTTCTATGAGAATCGCAGTTGTAACCGGCGCTTCATCCGGCATCGGAGAGGAATTTGCCCGCCAGATCCCAAAACTTTACAGGAATTTGGACGAGATCTGGGTGATGGCGAGAAGAACAAAGCGTCTGGAAGAATTAAAGAGTCAGATATCCATTCCTGTCAGGATCTTTGACGGGGACATGCAGCGGGACTATATTATGGAACGTCTTGAGAAAGAGCTTTCCAGACAGAATGTCCGTATCCGCATGCTGGTTAATGCCGCCGGCTGCGGAAAGACGGGGTCTTTCTCTGAGATTGATTCCAAGGAACAGTTGGGAATGATTTCTTTAAATTGTCTGGCTTTGACCAGAATATTGCAAATCTGCTTGCCATATCTGGCAAATGGAAGTAGAATAATTAATATTGCATCGTCCGCAGCTTTTGCGCCGCAGCCCGGGTTTGCCGTATATGCGGCATCAAAATCTTATGTATACAGCCTTTCCCAGGCGCTTCGGACAGAACTTCGTCCCAAGGGAATCATAGTGACCGCGGTATGCCCGGGTCCTGTGGATACGGAATTCTTCCGGCGTTCCGGAACGCTTCCCAATCCTTTCAAGGATTCTGTGAAGGCTGCGCCAGAACGAGTGGTAAGGAAAGCGCTGCTGGATTCCGTGAAGAAAAGGCGGGTCTCCGTCTATGGTCCGGCTATGAAGTGCGCCAGAATAACGGCGAAGCTTGCGCCGGACGCACTGACCGCCGAGATCCTCGGACGCGCGAACCGGTTCGGCGGGAAAGCTGCCGCAAAATAAACGACTAATTTAAGAGGTAAGGCAGATGAAAATAGAAAAAGGACAGCCGGGATATCTGAAGGCATTAAAGACGAAGTACCTGTCATGGGCTTTGGCAGAATTCGCTGTCGTAGCGGCGATTCTAATTCTGGGTTATCTCCGGACAAACACAAAACAGAATCTTTTTACGGTCGTAGCCGTGGTCGGCTGCCTTCCGGCGGCAAAGATGCTGGTGGAATTCATCCTAGTCTATCCGCACAAAGGGATTGAGCCGGAGAGATATCAGGAGATAGAGGCAAAAGCGCCGCTGGTGATGCGCCTTTACGACATGCTGATTACCAGCACGCAGAAAGCCATGCCCGTAGACGCGCTGGTTATATCCGGACATGTGGTATGCGGATTTTCCAGCAGCCAGCGCACCGATGAAGCGGCGCTGGCACGGCATATCAAGAGCGTATTAAGGGATAATGGTTACGATAAGATGACGGTTAAGGTCTTCCACGACTATTCCATGTTTCTTGCCAGAGCCGAGGGGCTTAATAACATTGCCGCCGTGGAATGTCCGGAAGATGACCGCCGCGAACGTGAGATACGGAAAATCTTATTCGGAATTGCCATGTAGTATTGAATTATTTGCGTGGTTATAAAAAGAACTACTATAGAGCGGTGAAGACATGAAAGAGATCATTATCAAACGGAACGAGGCCGGTCAAAGGCTGGACAAGCTGCTGAAAAAGTATCTGAGCGAAGCTCCGGCAGGTTTTATCTATAAGATGCTTCGCAAGAAGAATATTGTGTTGAACGGAAAGAAGGCGTCGGGCAATGAAAAGCTGTCGGAGGGCGACAATGTACGCATCTATCTTGCAGACGATACGGTCTTGAAGTTTTCACCAAAGACAGACAAAGACTATGCCGGTCTTCCTTCGCGGATATGCGCCGATCTTCCTGTAATCTATGAGGACGCCGACTTATTGTTATTGAACAAACCCTGCGGCATGTTATCGCAGAAAGCGGATAAAGACGATACGTCGGTTGTCGAATATGTTATTTCCTATATGCTTGAAAAACAGGAGATTGATGCCGGAAAGCTTCATCTCTTCAAGCCTTCCGTATGCAACCGTCTGGACCGCAACACCAGCGGCATTATCATTGCAGGGAAGAGCCTTCCCGGTTCACAGACCATGGGGCGTCTGCTCTGCGAACGTACTCTTAAAAAATACTACTTATGCGCCGTCAAGGGACGGATCACGAAAAAGCAGCAGATTCAGGGATTTTTATGGAAGGATGAACGTCAGAATGTGGTAAAGATCACAGAGCAGGGGGAAGGTTCTCCAATAGAGACTTCCTATGTCCCGTTGGCATGGAACGACAACGTGACCCTTTTGAAAGTCCATCTGATTACAGGCAAGACCCACCAGATAAGGGCGCATCTTGCCTCAATAGGGAATCCGTTGGCGGGAGACTACAAATACGGCGACCGCGGCTTTAACGAATTTTATAAAAAACAGTTCGGGATTACTTCTCAGCTTCTCCATGCATACCAGATTACATTTCCCGCCCTTAGCGGGACGTGCGAGGCGGTATCGGAGAAGACGTTTACAGCAAAGCTGCCGGAGAAGTTCCAAAGGATGATCGAGGGGACGGTATGGGAACATGGAATTCAAGAGGCCTTAGAGGTTCAACATTAGAAGAGATGGTCAACCGGACCAATGAATGGTATCTGGAAAAGGGGCTTGCGTTAATCCAGAAGATACCGACGCCGATTACGCCCGTTAAGATGGATAAGGAGCATCGGCATATTACGCTGGCCTATTTCGACAAACGCAGCACCATTGATTATATCGGCGCGGTGCAGGGGATCCCGATCTGCTTTGACGCTAAAGAATGTGTTGCAAAGACGTTTCCGCTTCAGAATATCCATGAACATCAGGTAAAGTTTATGGAAGAGTTCGAACGCCAGGGCGGGATTGCTTTTATACTTATCTATTATTCTTCAAAGAATATTCTTTATTATATGCGGTTTGAGGAGCTGTGTACTTTTTGGAACCGGTCTAAGGAGGGCGGGCGGAAAAGTTTCCGGTTTGAGGAACTGGATCCAAGGTTTTTCATGGAATTCCTCCGGGGATGTTACGTTCCCTATCTGGACGCCATGAATCTGGATCTAAAGATCCGCGACGAGTCCCCGAAGACATAGAACAGTTCGGCCCGGTTACTGTCACGGAGTGGCCGGTAACTCAGCCTGCGGCCGGAAATGGCCGGAAATCCGCAGATTTGAGATAAACTTGACAAAAAGCTGGAAAATGCTTATAATTCTATACGGTTTAATATAGTAGTATACTAAAGCGGCAGATGCGATCAGGAGGTACTATGAAGAGAGTATTACATACTCCGGAAGGAGTCAGGGATATATATAATGTGGAATGTGGAAAAAAACTAACTCTGGAAAGTCACCTGAAGAAGATTTTCCAATTATATGGATATCATGATATCCAGCCCCCTACTTTTGAATATTTTGATGTGTTTCGTAAGGAGATCGGGACAACCCCTTCCAAGGATTTGTACAAATTTTTTGACAAGGACGGGAATACCCTTGCGCTGCGGCCGGATATCACGCCGTCAATCGCCAGAGTTTCCGCGACGCTGTTAAAAGACGAGATGCTGCCCGTGAGGCTGTGTTACACCGGGAATACCTTTATCAACCATTCCAATTATCAGGGCCGGCTTCGCGAGACGACTCATATGGGGGCCGAACTGATGGGGGACGCTTCCGTGGAGGCGGATGCGGAGATGCTTGCATTGGTGATCGAGTGTCTTCTGACCATTGGGCTTAAAGAGTTTCAGCTAAGCGTGGGAAACGTGGATTTCATCCAAAGCCTGATCGAAGACGCCAATCTGGATGAAGACGCCGAGGAACGGGTGCGGGAACTGATCAATAACCGGAATTTCTTCGGCGTGGAGGAATTTCTGGACAGCGTTCAGGTTAAGAGAAGCTCAAAGGAAGCCTTTGCCGCGCTGAACGACCTTGTAGGGGGGATTACGACGCTGGCGCAGGCAAAGAATATCGCGCCCAATTCGAAAGGCGTTAAGGCGATCCGCCGGTTGGAAAAAATTTACGATATATTAAAGCTATATGGCGTAGAAAAGCTGGTTACTTTTGACTTCAGTATGAGTGGTACTTATGGGTACTACTCCGGGATTATCTTCCGGGTATATACCTTCGGCACAGGGGACGCCATAGTGAAAGGCGGAAGATACGACCATTTGACGGAAAAATTCGGAAAAAAGTCCCCGGCCATCGGATTCGCCATCGTAATTGATGAATTGATGAATTCGCTGGTCCGCCAGAAGGTTCGGATCGTCTATACAAGAAAAAATACGGTCATCCTTTACGACCCGGAACGGAAGCGTGAGGCAATCTCCCTTGCCAGGGATTTCAGGAGAAAGGCGAAGAACACGGAACTGATCCGCAAGGACAACGCCCGCGGTCTCGACGAATATGTGGAATACGGCAATGAATATTATGCCGGGAACCTGATCTATCTGGATAAATCCGGGGAGATTACGATGGTCAATCTGGTTACCGGGGAGCATAAGATCCTGAACAGCGGCGCGGAGGGCGGCGCTGGCAGTGGGAACCAGCCGGATAAGGATGCCGAAAACAGCACAGATAGGAGTTCATAAAGATTATGAGATACCTGACATTTGCTTTGGGAAAGGGACGTCTGGCAGAACAGACGTTAAAATTATTCGAGAAGATCGGAATTACCTGCGAGGAGATGAAAGACAAGGATTCCCGCAGGCTGATCTTTGTTAATGAACCGATGAAGCTTAAGTTTTTCCTTGCGAAGGGACCTGACGTGCCGACTTATGTGGAATATGGGGCGGCAGATATCGGCGTTGTCGGAAAAGATACGATTCTTGAAGAGGGAAGGAAGGTTCACGAGGTACTGGACCTTGGATATGGAAAGTGCAGAATGTGTATCTGCGGCCATCCGGATTCCGCCCCTCTTTTAAAACACCATGAACTGATCCGGGTTGCCACAAAGTATCCCAATATTACCAAGGATTATTTTTACAATACAAAACACCAGACTGTGGAGATTATCAAGCTGAACGGCTCCATTGAGCTGGCTCCTATCGTAGGGCTGTCCGAAGTGATCGTGGATATTGTGGAGACGGGGACGACCCTGAAGGAAAACGGGCTTGAAGTGCTTGAGGAGGTTTGCCCCTTATCTGCCCGGATGATCGTGAATCCGGTTAGTATGCGCATGGAGAGCGGGCGGATCAAGAATCTTCTGGCCCAGCTGCGCGCGCAGCTTCTTGATTAACAAAAAATATTGACAAAAGATATCGTTTAGAGAGGGAGTACGATCTATGAGAATACAATATTTAGACCGTGATACACGGCAGAATCTATTGGATCAACTTTTGAAACGCAGCCCCAGCCAGTATGGGGAGTATGAGAAAGCGGTCGGGGAGATCTTAGAACATGTGAAGGAAGAAGGGGATTCGGCTCTTTTTGCATATACGGAAAAATTTGACGGCGTACATATGGATGCAAAAAGCGTCAGGGTCACGGAAGAGGAGATCGAGGAAGCCTACCGGCTTGTGGATCCGAAGCTTCTTGCCGTTATCCGCAAAGCGCTTGGCAACATAGAGGACTATCATGCCAAACAGAGGCAGTATAGCTGGTTTGACAGTAAGCCCGACGGAACGATGCTTGGGCAGAAGGTGACGCCCCTTCAGAGGGTCGGCGTGTATGTGCCGGGGGGAAAGGCTGTGTATCCCTCCTGCGTATTGATGAACATTATCCCCGCGAAGGTTGCGGGAGTGGAGGAGGTCGTCATGGCGACGCCTCCGGGAAGGGACGGAAAAGTTACGGCAAATACGCTGGTTGCCGCAAAGGAAGCCGGCGCCGACGTCATTTACAAGGCAGGCGGCGCTCAGGCAATCGGCGCGCTGGCCTACGGGACTCATAGCATCCCCAAGGTGGATAAGATCGTAGGCCCGGGAAATATCTATGTCGCGCTGGCAAAAAAGGCGGTATACGGACACGTGAGTATTGATGCGGTGGCGGGACCCAGCGAGATTCTGGTCATTGCGGACGAGACAGCGAACCCGAGGTATGTAGCGGCGGATCTGCTTTCCCAGGCGGAGCACGACGAGCTGGCGTCGTCGATTCTGGTGACAACCAGCGAGACGCTTGCGCATCAGGTATCCCGGCAGATTGACTTGTTCTTAAAAGAACTGTCAAGAAGCGAGATCATCCGAAAATCTTTAGACCAATACGGTTATATTCTGGTGGCGGATTCCATGGAAGAGGCCATTGAGGCGGCGAATGATATTGCGTCCGAACATCTGGAGATCCAGACAAAGGATCCTTACGACGTCATGACGAAGATCCGCAATGCAGGCGCTATCTTCATTGGGGAATACACCTGCGAACCGCTGGGCGATTATTTTGCAGGGCCGAACCATGTCCTTCCCACCAACGGAACGGCAAGGTTCTTCTCACCCTTGTCCGTGGATGATTTCATTAAGAAATCCAGTATCATCGCCTATTCGCAAAATGCGCTTGAGGCGGTGCATGAGGATATTGAAAGGTTTGCCGAGGCGGAGCAGCTCACCGCGCATGCAAACTCCATTAAAGTACGTTTTTCGCAGGAGGACATATAGTATGGAACGGAAAGCATCCCTAAGAAGGACCACGAAGGAAACGGATATTACGGTTTCCCTTGATCTGGACGGATCCGGTAAAAACGAAATTGATACGGGAATCGGTTTTTTTGACCATATGCTTGACGGATTCGCAAGACACGGGCTTTTTAACCTGTCTGTAAAGGCGGGCGGGGATCTTTTTGTGGACTGCCATCATACGATCGAGGATACGGGGATTGTGATTGGGCAGGCCATCCTTCAGGCGGTGGGAGATAAGGCCGGAATCAAACGGTACGGACATTTTATCCTGCCCATGGACGAAACCCTTGCCCTGTGCGCCGTAGACCTGTCAGGAAGGCCTTATTTAAAATTTGACGCGGAATTTTCGGCCGGCCGCCTTGGGGAATTAGATACGGAGATGATCCGGGAATTCTTTTATGCCGTATCATATGGCGGAATGATGAATCTGCATCTTCGCATTATGGACGGGGAGAATAATCATCACAAGGCCGAGGCGTTGTTTAAGAGTTTCGGGAAAGCCCTTGATATGGCTACCCGGCCGGAACCAAGGATAAAGGAAGCATGGACTACGAAGGGAACTTTATAAAGGAGGTGAAGTGATGACTTATAAAAGATTGATCCCCTGCATTTTCATTGCAGAGGGAAAGGCGGTGAGGTGGTTTGACGACCGTACCGTGATCGCAGAAGACGCCATCGAACTTGCGAAGCGATACGGCGACAGCGGCGCAGATGAATTGATCGTGTTCGACCTGTCGGACTATGCCAATGAACATGACGAAGCGATTGACCTGATGAAGCGGATGAACCGGGTGATTCGTATTCCTATGGTGGCGGGGGGCAATATAAAGCGTCAGGAGGATATCAAGAAGTTCCTCTATGCAGGATCAAAACGGGCGATACTGAATTTTTCCAAACAGGACAGTATTAAGTTGATCGAAGACGCTTCCAAGAGGTTCGGAAAAGAAAAGCTCGCGGTCTCCCTGAATGATTTTGATTCACTGTTTAAGCACCAGCATATAATACGGGAATACTGCAGCGAGATTATTTTCATGCACAGGCTGGACTTAAACTCCGTCGCGAATATCACGGATATCCCCTGCGTGGTTGTTACGGACACAATGGAGAGCGGGGAGTTGTTCAAGATCCTGAAATCTCCCGGAGTAAGGGGCTTATCCGGAAGATTCGTAAGCCGGCCGGATATGGATTTTACGTCGTTTAAGGAACAGTGCGAGCAGAAAGAGATCCGGATGACTTCGTTTGAGAGCATGATCGAATTTTCGGAATTTAAGACCAATGACCAGGGGCTGATCCCTGTGATTGTACAGCATTATAAGACGCAGGAGGTTTTGATGCTGGCCTATATGAACCGGGAAGCCTTTTACCAGACTATTAAGACCGGGCGGATGACGTATTTCAGCAGGAGCAGGCAGTCCCTCTGGGTGAAAGGAGAGACCAGCGGACATTTCCAGTATGTCAAATCCCTGACCCTCGACTGTGATAACGACACGCTTCTTGCCAAGGTGGATCAGGTAGGGGCGGCGTGCCACACCGGCAATCCCACCTGTTTCTTCCAGCATCTGGCTGGCAATGACTTTGACGAGATGAATCCTCTGCGTGTGTTCGAGTCGGTGTATCAGGTAATCGCAGACCGTAAAGAGCATCCAAAAGAGGGGTCGTACACCAATTACCTGTTTGAGAAGGGGATTGACAAGATCCTTAAGAAGATCGGCGAGGAGGCGACGGAGGTTGTGATTGCCGCCAAAAATCCCAATGCCGAGGAGATTAAGTACGAATTGTCCGATTTCCTGTACCATGCCATGGTGCTGATGGTCCTGAAAGGGGTTACGTGGGACGATATCGTAATGGAGCTTGCGGACCGTTAATAATTATTGTCTTGTTCATGGAATATCAGGGAAGGATCCTACATATATTTTCCTGAGGTGATGAACGTGAATGATTCAGAGAAACGCAGACAAAGGCTTTTAGCGCAGACCAGGGAATTGTACGGTGAGAGGAGATCGGTTCCGGCTGTCCATCCCAGATACGGCGCGGCATATCATCAGCTTTATAGCGACGACCAGCCCGGCATCCCTCCAAGCACCTTCGGAGTTCGGCTGTTTTTGTGCCTTCTGCTGTTTGCCGCTTTCGTCTCCATGGACAAGAATAAGGGCGAAGTCATGCATGTGGACAGTACCCGCATCGTAGATGAGATTACGACGGATCTGGATGTCGCAGAGGTTTGGAAGGAACTGTAGTTTTACTACGGTTCCTTCTTTTGGTCCTTACCTTGCTCCGAAAATACGGTCGCCGGCATCCCCAAGCCCCGGCACAATATATTTGTGTTCGTTCAAACGGTCGTCCAGCGCGCCGATGTAAAGAGATACGTCCGGATGCTCCTCTTTCATCCGTTCTACGCCCTCCGGCGCGGCGATGATGCACAGGAATCGGATATTTTTTACTCCTTTTTCCTTCAGAAGCTGGATTGCCGCGGCGGAAGAGCCTCCGGTTGCCAGCATGGGATCCACCACGAACACCTCCCGCTCATTGCAGTCCGCCGGCAGCTTACAGTAGTATTCCACAGGCTCAAACGTATCCGGATCCCGATACAGCCCGATATGGCCGACCTTGGCGGCCGGTATCATCTTGAGAATCCCGTCCACCATACCAAGTCCGGCTCTCAGAATCGGCACTACGGCCATCTTCTTACCGCTCAGCTGTTTCCCCGTCATCTCGCAGATCGGCGTCTTAATCTTTACATCCTGAAGCTTTAGATCCCGGGAAGCCTCATAACACATGAGGGAGGCTATCTCGCTGACGATCTCGCGAAATTCTTTTGAACCCACTTCTTCGCTGCGGATATAATTGATCTTATGTTGGATCAGCGGGTGATCCATTATCTGTACGTTTGGCATATAATTCCTCCTTTGATATACATAAAAATTACATAATTCTATCATACTACAGTTGGCGGACGTATGCTATTCATTTTCGGAAAATAAATTGACTAGTTGATTTTATTGAAAAATGCAGATATACTATAAGGCGGACAGATTTCGACAGAATAACCTATTTTGTCGAAAGGCTTATGGATAGACAGAAAATAAGACAGGAGTGTACAAGTATGACAAACGTTCAGGAATACAGAGGACATATAAGGAATTGGGAAGAGCTTTGCCGAAAGCTTGAGATCTGGCCCGGGCTGCCAAGAGAGGATATGGAGCCTCTCATCCTCACAAAAGCCTATGAGAAATGGGGCTATGACATGGCGGACCATCTGCACGGGATGTTCGCTTTCGCGCTGTGGGATGTTGACAGACAGCAGCTTTTCTGTCTGCGCGATCATTTTGGGACAAAACCGTTCTACTATTATCAGACGGCAGACGGGAAACTGCTCTATGGCACGACGATCCGCAAGATCATGGAGCAGCCGGGATTCGTGAAGGAATTGAACGAAGAGATGCTGCAGATTTATCTGACCCTTACCTACGGCGCGGGGGAGGATACGTTTTTTAAGGGCGTCAAGAAGCTGCTCCCCGGACGTTACCTGATCTGGAAGGACGGAGAACTGAAAGTAGAACGTTACTGGAAGCCGGATTTCTGTCCGGACGAGAGCAAGTCCTTAGAGGAGTGGGCGGATGAGATCCACACAACCCTCCAAAAGATCATGCCTGAGGTGAAGACCTCCGAGGAACAGGCGGAATCCTTCCTTTCCGGCGGCGTGGATTCCTCCTACGTGCTGGCAATGTCCGATATTAAGATGACGGATTCCTGCGGTTACGACGAGGAACGTTTTGATGAGTCGCGGCTTGCAGAGGAGACGGCGAGAATCCTTGGACGGGAGAACCGGAGGCGCTGCATTTCCCCGGAGGAATATTTTGCAGCCGTTTCCTATGTGATGTACAATATGGAGCAGCCGTTAGGAGACGCTTCCTCCATTGTATTCGCCCTTGCATGTAAGGCTGCGGCGGAGCATACGAAGATCTGTTATTCGGGAGAAGGCTCCGACGAATTTTTCGGCGGATATAATATGTACCGCAATGCAGAGCGTTACGGAGACAATTTGAAGACCTTCTATGTAGGCAATACCAATATCATGAAGGAGGATGAGAAGAAGCGGATCCTTAAGAATTATTCTGAGGACGTTCTTCCTATCAACCTTGTCAGGGACATCTATAAAGAGACCGAAGGGCTTGATCCCCTTGCGAAGATGTCCGTTGTGGATATCCAGCTATGGCTTGAGGGCGATATCTATTTGAACGTGGACAAGATGAGCGCCGCCGCCGGACTTGAGATCAGGATGCCCTTGACAGACCGAAGGATCTTCGATATTGCTTCCCGGATGCCGTCAAGATACAAGGTGGATAAGGAACAGAACAAGGTTGCATTCCGTACGGCCGCGGCGAAGGTGCTGCCGGATGAGATCGCCTTCCGTAAAAAACTCGGTTTCATCGTACCGATCCGCATCTGGATGGCGGACGACAGATATAATCAGGATGTAAGGGAGAAGTTCTGCTGCAAGACGGCCGAGAAGTTCTTCCACTTGGATGAGATCAACGCCATTTTTGATGAATATGTGGGCGGGAACTCGGATAACTGGCGGAAGGTATGGACGATCTATTCATTTCTGGTATGGTATGAGGAATACTTTGTAAAACGTTAAAAAGGCGCTTTGAAAAAAGGAGTATAATATGCAAAAGAAAACCGGAAACTTTATCATTACCGGAATATGGGTAATTCTGTTTATTCTTTTCACCGTTTTAATACAGACCGTAGACGTCAATGCAATCGGTCCAAAGGACTCCAGCGTAGGCTTTGCTTCGATTAATGGGCTTGTACACGAATTTCTGGGAGTCCACAGGCTTTGGTACACGATTACATATTGGCTTGGATTCATTCCCCTGTCTACGGCGGGAGTATTTGCGGTAATTGGTCTTATGCAGCTCGTCCAAAGAAGGAGCCTGCTGAAAGTAGACAAAAGTATCATCGCCCTCGGCATCTTTTACGGGGTTACCATTATTGTGTACGTATTGTTTGAATTCTACATCGTTAATTACAGGCCGATTCTGATAGACGGATATCTGGAAGCTTCTTATCCTTCTTCGCATACAATGATGGCATGCTGTTTTATGGCCGCCGCAATGTTGGAATGCGGCGTATTGGTTAAGGACAAAACGGTCAATCTTATCGTCAGGATCGCTTCTGTTATCATTATGGCGGTGATAGTGATCGGCCGATTAGTTTCAGGAGCCCATTGGTTTACGGATATTATAGGAGGTTTGTTGATCAGCGGCGCGTTGATCATGGGATTTTATTCTGTTTTATCGATGCTCCCGGAAAGTCGTCCGGGAAAAAGGAGACGGTAGTTATGATACGGATCAGTCAGCTGAAGCTTAATATCCGCCACACGGAGGCAGATCTAAGGACGAAGATCTGCCGGCTTCTTTGTATCAGGGAAGATATGCTTATTTCCTATGCACGAAAGAAGCAGTCTCTTGACGCCAGAAAGAAGCCTCAGCTTTTCTATGTCTATACCATAGACGTTCTTGTAAAGAATGAGAAGGACATAAAAAAGCGCCTCAAAAGGCAGAAGAGTGCGAACATACTGTTTCAGCCGGAGATAAAGCGGTATTCCCTCAACGCCTCCGGGCTTAAGCCGCCGGCTCACCGTCCCGTAATTATCGGTACCGGGCCGGCAGGATTATTCTGCGGATACGAGCTTGCCCGTCTCGGATATCGTCCGATTCTTTTAGAGAGGGGCGCGTCTGTGGAAGAACGTAAGAAGGATGTAGAAAAGTTCTGGGCTTCGGGAGACTTAAATCCTGAATCTAACGTTCAATTCGGGGAAGGCGGTGCGGGAACGTTCTCAGACGGGAAACTGAATACTCTGGTGAACGACCCTCATGGACGCAACGACAGGATCCTTAGTATTTTCGTGGAAAACGGGGCACCGGAAGAGATCTTGTATCAGAGTAAGCCGCATATCGGAACAGATATTCTTGCCGAAGTGGTGCAAAATATGCGGAAGTATATTATTTCCCGGGGCGGGGAGGTCCGGTTCCATTCCAAGGTAACGGATCTTGTCATAACCCGGGAAGAAGGCGGCGGGAAATTATCCGCGCTCAAAGTATACGGTAACAAGGAGACGGAAAGCAATACGGAAGTACTGGAGGCGGAAATCGCGGTGCTTGCCGTAGGGCACAGCGCCAGAGATACGTTTTCCATGCTCAAAGATCACAAAATTCCTATGGAAGCGAAGTCCTTCGCGGTGGGCGTCCGTATGGAGCACCCCCAGGAAATGATTAATCTGGCGCAGTACGGAGTTTCCCATGATCCGGATCTTCCGGCGGCCGCTTACAAACTGACGGCAAATCTTCCGGAGGGAAAGGGCGTATACACATTCTGTATGTGTCCCGGAGGATATGTTGTCAACGCCTCCTCCGAGGAAGGACGTCTGGCGGTCAACGGTATGAGTTACCATGCAAGAGACGGACTCAACGCCAACAGCGCCGTAGTCGTGACGGTGTCGCCGAATCCGGACTCAAATAACGGGTACGACCCGCTTTATGGAATGGAGTTCCAGCGCAGGCTTGAGGAAGCCGCATACCGGGTCGGCGGCGGAAAAATTCCGGTGCAGCTTTTCGGGGATTTCCAAAAGAACCGTCCCTCCAAAGGTCCCGGGGAGATTAATCCCCAGATGAAAGGCGGTTATACATGGGGGAATGTAAGGGCCGTATTTCCGGAAGAACTGGCGAAAGCCATAGAAGAGGGCGTCCTTTCCTTCGGGAAACGCCTGAAAGGATACTCGCGTCCGGACGCTGTCGTTTCCGGCGTCGAGAGCCGTACCTCATCTCCTGTGCGTATCCTGAGAGACGCCTCTTTCCAAAGCACGGTGAAGGGGCTCTATCCCTGCGGCGAGGGCGCCGGTTACGCCGGCGGAATCACGTCCGCCGCAATCGACGGCCTTAAAGTCGCGCAGGCAATCGCGGAAGAATACCACCCCTTTTAAGGACGGACCCTTCTGAAAAGTCCGTCCTTTTTCTATAATCCCACCCTTTTCGACATCCAGGCAATACTTTAAGAAATTTTTAATGTGATTACTCTATACACTGTTTCCGAAATATGGTAAAATGTATTGAGTTTTCAGATAGACAAAACGAGGAGGAGTACATATGAAGGGAGCAGGAGGCAAGAATTCCTGGGCTTTATTCCTGTTTGTTCTGACAGGGATCGTACTTGGAGGTTTTATCGGTATGCTGGCTGAGGGAGTGCCGGCGCTTAGCTGGCTGGGATATGGTCAGTCCTTTGGGCTTGAGGAGCCTGTGGTCCTGAATTTCGGGATTTTAGTGCTGACGTTCGGCCTGTCGATCAAGATTACCATTGCAAGTATTGTGGGCGTGATTCTTGCTGTCATTATTTATCGTTTCTTATAGAGTCTGTTTTGAGTGTCGTACGAATCCAAAGATGAGATGAAGCAGCCAAATACCATAAAAGAGATACCGGAGACGGAACGTCCTTATGAAAAATGCGAACGAAAAGGGGCGCAGAGCTTAAGTGATGAAGAGTTGCTGGCCGTACTGCTGCGTACAGGCACCCGCGGAGAGAATGTTCTGGAACTGGCAAGGAGGATACTTTACCATACCGGAAAGACCGGTATTTTAGGAATTCACCAGTTCAGCATGGAACGGCTTATGCAGATCAGGGGAGTGGGGAAAGTGAAGGCGGTTCAGATTTCCTGTATCTCCGAGCTTGCAAAGCGGCTCTCTAAGGCAACGTATCAGGAGGCCTTATGTTTTGCAGATCCGGAGACGATTGCCAGATATTATATGGAAGATATGCGTCATGAGAAGCAGGAGTTAATGAAGCTTCTGATGTTAAATACAAAAGCGAAGCTGATCGGGGAGACGAATATATCAAAGGGGACTGTGAACGCCTCGCTGATCACGCCGAGAGAACTTTTTATAGAAGCGCTACAAAAGAATGCGGTGTCCATTGTTATTATGCATAACCACCCCAGCGGCGACCCTACTCCAAGCAGGGAAGATATGCTGACGACTAAGAGAATCCTCGACGCCGGGGCATTAATTGGAATTGATCTGTTAGATCATATTATAATTGGGAATAATCGTTATGTAAGTTTTAGGGAAGAGGGCATGCTTTAGAAAGGATTTATGTCAGATGGCGAGGAATGTATACGGTCTTGATCTCGGTTCCTATGAGATTAAGGTTTATGATAAGAAGAAAGATACCATATGGAAAGAAAAAGACGTAATCGCACTGAAGAATGAGAAGGAGATTTTTGCCGTGGGGGACGAAGCCTTTTCTATGTACGAGAAGGCGCCGTCTAATATAGAGGTCGTATTTCCCATGAAAGAAGGGGTTATCTCCAGATTTCATGATATGCAGTTTCTTCTGCAGAATCTTCTTAAGAAGGATAGGCAGTTTGCCCGCGGTTCGGAATACGTGGTGGCAGTACCGACGGATGTCACGGAAGTAGAGAAGAAGGCGTTCTTTGACCTTGTCATCCATTCGACGGCAAAGGCGAAGGAAGTCAATATTGTAGAGCGGTCCATTGCAGACGCAATCGGTCTGAATCTGGATGTCCAGAACACAAAAGGCGTATTTATCGTGAATTTCGGAGGGGAGACCACAGAACTGTCGGTGATCGCCGGGGGCGGTATGGTTATGAACCGTCTCGTGAAGGTGGGCGGCGCCACTTTTGACCAGTCGGTGATCAACCTGGTGCGCCACAGCCACGACTTCCTGATCGGAAGGCATACGGCGGAGGTGCTGCGCAAGAGTTTCGGAATATTCACCAACGAGGTAGAAGCCATGCTCACTGTCGCGGGGCGCGACCTGATCACGGGCGTTCCTATGCGCAAAGGGATTTCCATCAATCTGGTGAGGCTGGCTATGAAGGATCCTTTGTTCCAATGCGTCAGCGCCATCCAGTCCCTTCTTGACAGGACGCCTCCGGAGGTGCGCAAGGCGATCAATGAAAACGGGATTTTTCTGACCGGCGGCGTTGCTAATACGGCGGGCCTTGAGATGTATGTGGAGGAGATGGTCGGAATTACGACCCGGACCTCCGTAGAGCCGGATATCTGCGCAGTGTCCGGATTGAAGAAGATTATTGAGTCGAAGGAACTTCGCAAGTTTGCATTTTCCATGATCGATGAAAATTATAGGTGGATGAGATAATTATGAAGAACAAGAATCAATCGTCCTTTTCAAGTAAATACTGGCTGATCATCATCTCGGTTCTCTCCGTGATACTGCTGGGAATCGAGCGTTTTACGGACGGGGGCGGACCTCTGCGTTTTATCGCCAGCTACACCGTGATTCCTATGCAGGAAGGAATCAGCTATGTGGGCAGGTTCATGAGCGACCTGTCGGACAATTTTGAGACGCTGGAGGATATGAAGAAGGAGAACCAGAAGCTTCAGGCAAAGGTTGACGACCTGACCATAGATAATACGCGGCTTCGGCAGGAACAGTATGAATTGGACCGGCTGCGGGAATTGTATAAGCTGGACGAGAATTATTCGGACTATGAGAAGATCGGAGCCCATGTTGTTGCCAATAACGGCAGCAACTGGTTTACGGACTTCACCATCGACAAGGGGACGCAGGACGGAGTACAGGTGGATTCCAACGTGCTGGCAGGAAGCGGCCTCGTGGGGATCGTGATCGAGGCAGGCCCTACCTATTCCCGGGTCCGCGCCATCGTAGACGACGCCAGCAACGTAAGCGCCATGATGCTTTCAACCTCGGATACCTGTATGGTCAGGGGGGACTTAAAGCTAATGGCGGACGGAAGGCTCCGCTTTGAGAAGCTGCCCAATAATGACAACAAGATCGAGCCGGGAGAACAGGTGGTGACTTCCCATGTAAGTCCGCGTTTTCTGCAGGGACTCTTTATCGGATACGTCAGTGAGATTGAAGTAGATTCCAATAACCTGACCCGTTCCGGCTATATTACTCCGGCAGTAGATTTCAGTAAGCTGCAGGAGGTACTGGTAATTACCACAACCAAACGCAACCTGCTGGAGGGCGATAATCCGAAGGAGGAGCAAAAGGACGACGCGGCTCCCGAGGATGATGCTGATTCGCAGGAACCTGAGCAGGAGCCTGATTCACAGGCGGGAGAAGGAGAATGATCTATGAAGAGGAAGTTCATAACCTTTGCCGTGATCCTGATCTGCTTTCTGCTCCAGAGCACAGTGTTCCAATATCTGGCGTTTGCTATGGTTAAGCCGAACATGCTGATCGCAGTGACCTCCTCCTTTGGTTTTATGCGGGGGAAGAAGTCGGGGCTGTTCGTCGGATTTTTGTCGGGACTTTTGGTGGATCTGTTCTGGGGCGGCACCTTGGGATTCAACATGCTTCTCTATTCGGTTATCGGATATGTGAACGGTTCGTTCCGCCGGATGTTCTATGACGACGATATCAAGCTTCCGATCGTATTGATTGGCGTGAGCGATTTCTTCTATGGACTGCTTACGTATGTATGCTTATATATGCTGCGGGGTGACTTTGCTTTTGGATCCCACCTTATGAAAATTATGATGCCGGAATTGGTATATACCATTCTGGTAACTCTGGCGCTTTATCAGATCATATTACACATTAATAAGAAACTGGAAGAAGAAGAACAAAGGAGTGCAAGCAAATTTGTATAGTTTATGGGAACGGTTCAAATCCGGTATCAAGGAAATCTCTCAATCCCGAGTTGTCATAATCATATTGATGTTCTGCGCTATGTCCGCCATTTTGGTTCAGAGAGTATTCTATCTGCAGATCGTAAAGGGACAGGAATATCTGGATGATTATAAGCTGCAGATTCAGAAAACCAAGGAAGTACAGGGAACCCGCGGGAATATCTATGACCGCAACGGGTATCTTCTGGCCTATAACGAACTGGCCTATGCAGTCACGATAGAAGACAACGGCGAGTATGACGACCGGGAGCATAAGAATAAAGAACTTAACAGAGTCGTGTCCAGCGTAATCGGAATGGTTGAATCCAATGGAGATACTGTGATTAATAATTTCGGGATCATTCTGGACAATAATAATAATTATATGTATGTCGCGCAGAATGAGACGCAGCGGCTTAGATTTGTTGCGGACGTATACGGAAAACGTACTATTGACGAGCTTTCCTCCAAACAGAAGAACATCTCGGCAGAAGCGCTCATTAAATATCTGTGTACCGACGAGGTGAACGGATACGGAATCGACCAGTCAAAAATGGAACGGCAGGAGGTTCTCAAACTGGTAAACGTGCGTTATGCAATCTCCCTGAACAGCTATCAGAAATTCATCGCGACCACCATTGCGGAAGACGTCAGCGATGAGACGGTGGCCGTGGTTATGGAGAATCTGGACAGCCTCCAGGGGGTCAACATCGAAGAGGAATCCATGCGCAGATATGAGGACAGTTATTGTTTCGCCAATATTATCGGCTATATCGGTCAGATTTCCCAGGAAGAATACGACGCGCTCAGCAAGAAGGAGAAAGAAGAGTATTCTAAGACGGATACCATTGGAAAATCCGGGCTTGAGAAGACCATGGATTCGGAGCTGCAGGGAAAGAAAGGCGAGATCAAGCTGTATGTCAACAGCGTGGGTAAGGTGATCGAGACGATCAATGAGAAGAATCCCAAGGCGGGGAACGATGTGTACCTGTCGATCGACGCCAATCTGCAGAAGGCCGCATACCACATAATCGAACAGGAACTGGCGGGGATCCTTCTGTCAAGGATCCAAAATACTCTGGATTATGACCGCAGCCAAGTAAAAGACGGCAGCGATGTGATTATTCCTATCGGAGATGTCTATAATACATTTATCAGCAATGAGATTCTGGATATGAATCACTTTGCAAAAGAGGAGGCAGGCGTTACGGAGAAGGAGGTCTTTGCCGCTTTTTCCGCCAGAAGAGAGAGCGTGATTCAGGATATTTCCGCCATACTGACAGATCCCGGCGCCCGGTCATACCGTGATTTCCCGAAAGAGACACAGGCGTACATGACTTATATCGTATCGGATCTTCTGACCGGCGACGGAGTCATCCGCTCAGACGCCATTGACACCGACGATGCCACCTACAAGGCTTGGAGGGATGATGAGAGTATTAATATCTATACCTATCTGACCTATGCTATTTCTCAGAACTGGGTTGATACCTCCCTGTTAAAAGAATATGCGGCCGCAGAGGGTGAATATACCGATTCCAATGAACTTTATCAGGGAATGATTAATTATATTTTAGAGGATATTCAAGCAGACAACAGTTTTAATAAGCTGATTTACCGGTATATGATTAAGTCGGGAGCGGTGACGGGACGCCAGATCTGCCTGATGCTCTATGAGCAGGGAGTTCTGACGTTTGACGAGGCGCAGTACAACGGATTGAATTCCGGCGGCATATCCGCCTATGATTTTGTCAGGGGTAAGATCGAGACCTTGGAGATTACGCCGGGACAGCTTGCGCTTGAACCGTGTACCGGCTCCATCGTCGTGACGGACACAAACAGCGGCAAGGTTCTCGCCTGCGTGTCCTACCCGGGGTACGACAACAACCGCCTTGCTAATGCGATGGATTCTAATTACTATCAGAAACTCGTGACAGACCAGGCAAGACCTTTCTACAACAATGCAACCCAAGAGAAGACTGCTCCCGGTTCTACCTATAAGCCGCTGGTATCAATCGCCGGCCTGATGGAAGGGGTCGTGAATGTGAACACCTATCTTCCATGCAGCGGAATCTATGAGAAAGTAGAGCCGAACCCGACTTGCTGGATCTATCCAAGCGCTCACGGAGGCCTGAATGTGGCAGGGGCTCTGCAGCATTCCTGTAACTGCTACTATTACGAAGTGGGTTACCGCATGAGTCTTCAGGAAAACGGGATTGATCAGATTGACTCGGACACCAAGGAGGGGTCGGCCACAGGCGTATATTACTCCAGTAATCTGGGGCTTGATAATTTGAAGAAGTATGCGGTTCAGTTCGGGCTGGGCGAGACGTCGGGGCTTGAGATTCCGGAGTCCGACCCGCAGATCTCCGACGATTCGTCCGTACCGTCGTCCATCGGACAGGGTACTAACAATTATACCGTCAGCCAGATCGCACGGTATATTACGGCCGTTGCCAACAAAGGAACCGTATATAACTTAAGTCTTCTTGATAAAGTCACTTCAGTGGACGGTAAAGTAATAAAAGAGTATGAGCCGTCGGTGTTCAACACGATCACCGACGTATCGGACGCTTATTGGTCCGCAGTTCATACCGGTATGCGCAACATGGTTACCTCCCACAGTGATTTATTTGCAACAATAAATGCCAGTAATATAAAACTGTCTGGAAAGTCAGGTACGGCACAGCAGAGTAAGACCCATCCGGACCACGGTCTTTTCGTTGGATTTGCTCCGAGCGACAGTCCGGAGGTGGCTTTCGCGGTCCGTATCGCTAATGGTTACAGTTCTAATTATGCCTGCGATATCGGAAGCGATGTAATGGAATACTATTATGAGATAACTCCGGAGAATGAATTAATTACCGGAAAAGCAGCCAAGGTGAAAGTTGGAACGACAGGAGGAGATTAAGGGAAAGGGATTAGAAGGAAAGGATGAGTTTATGTGAAAGATCCGGTGCTCATTAAGAGCAACAGATACGGGATTACGATCTATTTCGACCCGGACATGCCCTTCGGGGAGTTGCTTTCGGAGGTTCAGAAGAAATTCCAGTCTTCCGCACATTTTTTCGGTCACGCGGACATGGCGGTAGAATTCGAGGGCCGTACTTTCACAAAAGAGGAGGAGCAGCTAATGACAGAGGTCATTCAGGATGCTGCCAAGATACAGATATTGTGCATTATTGAGAAGGACACCGATACGGAAGAAATCCACAGAAGAATGTTGGATGAAAGCCTGGAAACGATCCATGAAAGAGACGGCCGATTCTATAGAGGTACGTTAAGAGGAAAACAGATCCTGGAATCTGAGACGAGTATTGTGATTGTCGGGGATATTGAAGAGGGGGCGGTTGTGGCGTCCAAACAGAACGTCGTGGTCACAGGAACCATTTACGGGACTGTGATCGCGGGAGCCTCCGGCAATTATGACGCAGTGATCGCAGCCTTATGTATGAAGCCGAAAAAGCTGCGCATTGGAGATATTGAAGTCAAACCAGTTATAGGAGGAAGTTATTCATGGGCGAAGTTATTGTAATTACATCGGGAAAAGGCGGCGTCGGAAAGACGACGACAACGGCAAATCTTGGAGCCGGATTATCGAAGCATGACAAGAAGGTAGTCGTGATTGACACGGATCTTGGGCTTCGTAATCTGGATGTGGTCATGGGACTTGAGAACTTGATTGTCTATAATTTGGTAGATGTGATCGAGGGTACATGCCGGTTAAAACAGGCGCTGATCCGCGATAAGCGTTATGAGAACCTCTACCTTCTGCCTTCCGCGCAGACGAAGGACAAGACGGCAATCTCCCCGGGGCAGATGAAGAAACTGACGTCCGAGCTTAAGGATGAGTTCGATTACATACTTCTGGATTGTCCGGCAGGGATTGAGCAGGGATTCATGAACGCCATTGCAGGCGCGGACCGCGCAATCATCGTCACGACTCCGGAGGTATCGGCAATCCGCGACGCAGACCGTATTATCGGCCTTCTGGCGAGCCACCAACTGAAAAAGACGGAGCTGATCATTAATCGAATCCGTGTGGATATGGTGAAACGCGGGGATATGATGACGGTGGACGATGTGACGGAGATTCTGTCCATTCCGCTGATCGGCGCGCTGCCGGACGACGAGCAGGTGGTGATCGGCACGAACCAAGGCGAGCCTGTGATCGGCATGGATTCGAAAGCAGGCACGGCATATATGAATATCTGTAAACGCATCATGGGCATGGATGTTCCTTTTCTGGAGCTTACAAGCAGCGCCGGTTTCTTCTCTAAGATATCCAGCCTCTTTAAGAAAGAATAGGAGGATGGGATATGTTGAGGAAATCATCGGTTTCTATTGCCAGAAACCGGGTAAAGGCATTGGTTATATCCGACAGGGTCCACTGCACGCCAGATGCCTATGACAATATCTGCAGAGAGCTTTTTACCTCTCTCTCCAAGTATATGGAACTTACAGAAGATGATTTTCAGGTTAATATTAACCGGACGCAGGTCGTTATTACATTTGCAGGAGAAGAAGCGTGAGATTACCTAGATTTACAAAACCTTACCATTTAAGAGATTATAAATTCAGCCTGGTGTTCCTTGTGCTGGCGCTGTCCATGATTGGGATTATGGCTGTGGGAAGCGCAAAAGCAGTCTACCAGCCGAGACAGATCTTCGGCGTTGCCTTTGGGTTCTGTGTGATGGTTGTCGTATCCCTCATTGATTATGTGTGGGTCTGCGATTTTTACTGGCTGCTCTATCTGTTTGCCGTGGCGATTCTTGCCGCAGTTATCCCTTTCGGGGATAAGGTGAACGGTGCAAGAAGATGGATCGATTTGGGATTCACAACATTTCAGCCCTCTGAGCTTGCCAAGATTCTGCTGATCCTGTTCTTTGCCAAGTTCATCATGGAACATGCCGAAGATATCAGCGATAAGTTTACCCTTATCAAATATGCCGTACTCTGCGGAATACCGCTGGTGTTGATCCTTGTGGAGCCAAACCTGTCCACCACGATCTGTACGGCTCTGGTCCTCTGCCTGCTGATCTTCGTAGGAGGGTTGAAATACCGGATTATCGGGATGCTTCTGGCTATTCTGGTACCGACCGCGGTGATTTTCTTAAGCATCGTGGTACAGCCGGATCAGAAGCTTCTAAAGGATTACCAGCAGCAGCGTATCCTGGCCTTTATCGAGCCGGAGAAGTATGCTAACGATACGGCGTATCAGCAGAGAAACGCGGTTATGGCAATCGGTTCCGGACAGCTTACGGGTAAGGGACTTAACAATAATACCACGACTTCCGTAAAGAACGGCAATTTCATTGCGGAACCTCAGACAGACTTCATCTTTGCAATCATAGGTGAAGAACTTGGTTTCATAGGAAGCTGTATAGTTATTGCTTTATTGTTGTTGATTGTGATACAATGTATTCTAATAGGGACGCGATCGCAGAACCTGACGGGTAAGATTGTATGCTGCGGTTTCGGCGGTCTGATCGGTATCCAGAGTTATATCAATATCGGGGTTGCCACTCAGATCCTGCCGAATACGGGTGTTCCCCTTCCTTTTGTCAGTTACGGGCTTACATCGCTGGTGAGTCTGTATATGGGGGTGGGGTTTGTCTTAAACGTCGGGTTACAGCCGAAAAAATATCAATAAGGAGTGAAGAAGATGAATATAGGACTGATCGCTCATGATTCAAAGAAGACTTTGATGCAGAATTTTTGTATTGCTTATAGGGGGATTTTAAGCAAACACAACCTGTATGCAACCGGAACTACCGGGCGTCTGATCGAAGAAGTCACAAACCTGAACGTACACAAATATCTTGCCGGACCCTTGGGCGGAAAGCAGCAGCTTGGGGCACAGATCGCGCAGAACGATATCGACGCGCTGATCTTCCTGCGGGAACCGTCAAACCCGAAGCCTCATGAGCCGGATGTAAACGACGTAATCCAACTTTGCGATATGTATAATATTCCTATGGCGAGCAATCTTGCCACCGCAGAATTGATTATTTTAGCGATTGACAGAGGAGATCTTGATTGGCGTGAAATGTACAGGTAAGATTTATCGTTTACTCATTGCCGCCGCCGTCTGTGCGGCGCTGGCGTCAGGATGCTCAAAGCACGAAGAAGTGGTAGCGGCGTATGAGGAAGAGAACTACAATAAAGATATTTATAGAGGTTCGCTGTTTGCCGGGGATCTCTGTACGGCGACAGAGGATATTATGCCGGAGGGCGTTTTAGATCCCTCCACGCTGCATTCCGCCGCGCTCTTTGATGTGAACCGCCAAACGGTGGACTATGCCTGCCGGATCCATGAACGTCTGTATCCGGCAAGTACGACGAAGATCCTGACCGCATTGGTTGCCATTAAGAATTCGGATCTGTCCGCGACTGTGACGGTACCTCAGGAGGCCGACGTATCGAATTTTGCTTGGGATGAGAAGACGTGCGGCATTAAGACAGGGGATCAGTTGACCCTTTCAGATCTGCTGCACGGATTATTGATGGAATCAGGCAATGACACCGCCGTAGCAATCGCCGTTCATGTAGCGGGAAGTACGGAGGCATTCTCACAGATGATGAACGAGGAAGCCCAAAGGCTGATGGCGACGAATACGCATTTCGTCAATTCCAACGGTCTTCATGATACGGAACATTACACGACTGCATATGATCTGTATCTGATTTTTAACGAATGTATAAAACATCAGGAATTTGTTGATATTATTAATACAAAGCAATATACGGCCCAGATTACCGGGGCAGACGGTTCCGTACGTCAGTCTGACTGGGCGCAGACGAACTTTTATGCGACAGGGAAGGCCGAGCAGCCGGCGGGAGCCGCGGTAATCGGCGGTAAGACCGGTACGACGGACCAGGCAGGCAACTGTCTGATCCTGTTAAATCAGACTCCTGACAACAGTCCCTATATCTCTATTGTGATGGGTGCGGATACAAAAGATTTATTGTACCAAGATATGACGGCCCTGATCAATGGAATATCTGCAAATGAATAGAATATTCGAAAGGGGCATCCATTGATACCCCTTTCTCTTATAAATGGCAGTGTTTTGCCCGTATCTATTCGGCAGAAGAGCGGATTCTTCCGTACATGCTGATTAGATACAGTCCGCACAGACCCACAAGCGTATAGATGATGCGGGAGAGCCAGGATAGGTTGCCAAAGAGAAAGGCTACCAGGTCAAAGCGGAAGATTCCGACTAAGAGCCAGTTGATTGCGCCTATGATTACGATTGTCAAAGTTGTATTGTCAGACCATTTCATACTTAGTTCCTCCTTTTTATCTTGCTGAGCTTAGTATGTCTTCTGTAAAAATGATTTATACATATGAGAGAGAGGTTTTCGGCAAATGGATCAGAAATTACCATATTATCCTTATTCGGAATATCTGAAGGAGAAGTATGGGGAGAAGGTATATAAGCTGCCCGTGAACCTTCCGGCGACCTGTCCGAACAGATTGAAAGGCAGTGGATGCGCGTTTTGTTCGGAGCTAGGAACCGGGTTCGAAGCTATGGATTATCATGTTCCTGTTAAGAAACAGCTTGAAACCACAAGACAGCGTATAGAGGCAAAGTACCATGCCCGCAAGTTTATCGCTTATTTTCAGAATTATACCAATACCTTTTTGCCTCTTGAACGTTTCCGGTCTTATATGGAAGAAGCGGCGGAAGGGAAGGATCTGGTAGAAATTGCCGTTTCAACCCGTCCGGACTGCGTTTCAACGGAATATCTTGAGGTGCTGGCGGATATTCGCAGGCGTCTTGGATTGAATATTACTATAGAACTTGGCCTGCAGACCGGCAATTATCATACGTTGGTACGGATGAACAGGGGACACACGCTGGCTGAATTCATCGACGCCGTATCTGCCGTTCATTCTTACGGATTTGAACTTTGCGCCCATGTGATTTTGAATCTTCCGGGGGATAATCTCCTTGACGTCATTGAGACGGCAAAACTCTTATCGGCGCTTCGTGCGGAGACTGTAAAAGTCCATTCCTTATACCTTGCGAAAGGCACCCCTCTTAGCGAAGCTTACGAGAAGGGAGAAGTTACCGTTTGTTCCAAAGCCGAGTATCTGGAAAGGGCCGCAGAATTTTTGAATTATCTGGATCCTAAAATCGCTGTGGAGAGGCTTTTCAGCCGTGTTCCTGAAAAGGACGCCCTATTCTGTAATTGGGGAACAAGTTGGTGGAAACTTAGGAATGAGCTGTTAGAGCGTATGGCGGCGACGGGAAGTTATCAGGGAAAAAATTTCCGTTATCTGAACGGAGCTGCGCTCTCAGGCGTAAAGGAAGTTAGGAGGCTTGACGTTGGCTGGAAATAAATTAGCGCATATTCAGGCGTATCGTAATAAAAAGCATATGAATATCGGGCTTGCCATCTTCGGGATTATTTTTATCTATCTGGTAATCACGATCCTGCTCTATCTGACAGGAACCCATGTATCTGCCTATGAGGTGAGGGAGGGTTCTATCTTAAGAGACAACGCGTATACGGGCTTTGTCCTGCGCAATGAGACGGTGGTACAGGCGGAAGCGGCCGGATATGTGAATTATTTTGCTCCGGAAGGCAGCAAGGTAGGAGTGAAGACCCGTGTGTACACTTTATCCGAACATGAGCTTGATTTTGCCGATACCTCCTCCGAGGAATCGAAGAAGCTCTCTTCCGAGGAACAGGCCGCAATGCTGGTACGGATACAGGCGTTTTCCGAAGGGTTTCAGGATGAACGGTTCAGCGATGTCTATGGCTTAAAGGATACGGTGACGACGGTTCTTGAGAGCCGCTCAAACCAGAATCGTCAGTCACAGTTAGATATGATGGCGGGGCAGGAGGGCAGCAATATCCGGATCTATCAGGCCGCCGCAGACGGAATCATCGTTTATTCCATAGACGGATATGAGACCTCGTCCCTTAACGATATATCAGAGTCGACGTTTTCAAAGGAGAATTATGAAAAGGCCGACCTGAAAAATAATACGGAGGTCAAGGTTGGAGATCCTGTATATAAGCTGATCAGAGACGATAACTGGAGCGTCGTAATACCTCTGCAGGAAGAAACGGTTGAAGAGATGGAGAAGATCGAATTGGTCCGCGTCCGTTTTTCCAAAGACAATGAGACTGCCGTTGCAGAGTTTTCTATCCATAAGACAGGAAATATGCATTTAGGCGTCCTGACAATGGATAGTTCTATGATCCGTTATGCAAAAGAACGTTATCTGGATCTTGAGTTAATTCTGGAAGATGAATCGGGGCTTAAGATTCCAAAGTCGGCGGTCATAGACAAGAAGTTCTACCTGATCTCGGAAGAGTATCTGACCCAGGGCAAAAACAGCAAAGAGACGGGGGTTCTGGTGAAGCAGAAGGAAGGCGCTCCCAAGTTTCAGAGCGTGAACGTCTACGACTATGACGAGGAGACGGGCACGGCCTATCTGGGAACGGACGCCTTCGATGCGGATACGATCCTTGTAAAGCCTGACTCGGAGGATACCTGTACTCCGGACCGGACAGAAAGTATCAAAGGCGTATATAATATCAATAAGGGTTATGCCGTATTCAAGCAGGTGCATATCCTATGTGAAAGCGACGATTATTATATCGTGGAGTCGGGAAGCGATTACGGTCTTTCTAATTATGATCATATCGCGCTGAACGGAGCCGATGTTAATGAAAACGACGTGGTATTTTAGGGTTTCAGCATTTGGAAAGGGGAGAATAAAAATGCTCAAAGAAAATCTCGCATTGGTGGAAAAGGAGATTGCGGCCGCCTGTAAACGGGCCGGCCGCAGACGGGAGGACGTCACGCTGATTGCCGTCAGCAAGACGAAGCCCGTCTGTGAACTTAAGGAAGCTTATGATCTGGGAGTCCGCGTGTTCGGGGAAAACAAGGTGCAGGAGCTGGCGGATAAGTACGAGGCGCTGCCCAAAGACATTCGGTGGCATATGATCGGCCATCTGCAGCGCAATAAAGTAAAATATATAATTGATAAGGTGGAACTAATACATTCCGTCGATTCGGTCAGACTCGCCGAGACGATCGAAAAGGAGGCCGCTAAGCGGGATATTACCGTCAATATCCTGATCGAGGTAAATGTCGCCGGGGAAGAGAGTAAATTCGGCATAGCGCCGAAAGAGCTTCCCGCCTTCGTGGAGGAAGTGGCAAAGTTCCCTCATATAAGGGTTCAGGGCCTGATGACCATCGCCCCGTTTGTCGAAAATTCTGAGGATAATCGGCCGGTTTTTGAGAGCTTAAGAAAATTATCTGTTGACATTAAGGATAAAAAAGTTGATAATGTTATTATGCGGGTTCTATCTATGGGGATGACGAATGATTACTCCGTTGCCGTAGAAGAGGGCGCAACCATGGTCCGGGTGGGAACCGGAATCTTTGGTGTACGCGATTATGGAAGAGTCTAGTAACGGAAGATAGGAGCATTTTATCATATGGGAGTATTAGATAAATTTTTAGATATTATGAGACTGACTGATGACGACGACTATGAGGACGATGAATTCTTTGACGAGGATTATGAGGACGATTACGAGGAGAAGCCGAAAAAAGGGGGGTTCTTTCGCCGTGGAAGAGACGAGTCCTACGATACGGAGGAGGACGATTACGACTATGAGCCGCCGGCGCGCTCAAGCAGGTCTTCGTCGCGTCCAAGCAGTAGCAATAAAGTGACTCCGATGCGTCAGCCGGCGTCACGCAGGAATAACAGCGTCAATATGGAGGTCTGCGTAATTAGGCCGAATTCAGTGGAGGACGCCCGGGAGATCACCGAGACTCTGCTAAGCGGGCGAACCGTAATCCTGAATCTGGAAGGTCAGGATCTGGAAATTGCACAGAGGATTATTGACTTTACTTCAGGAGCAGCTTTCGCGATCAGCGGTAATCTGCAGAAGATTTCGAATTACATATTCTTGGTAACGCCTACGAACGTTGATATTTCAGGGGATCTGCAGGATCTTTTGAATACTTCTTTCGACGCTTCTTCTATGCGTTCCAGATTCTAGGGTACAGGTTGTGAACGATGAATAAAGAAGAGACTTTACTGCAAAAAAGGCTGATTGAGTTAGCACGGACTGCGTACATCCGCGGGATTATCACGTTCAGTGACTTTCTCAATCTGAATGAATTGAATATCCTACATACCACGCCTAAGCGTCTATTTCAATCTCAATACGTGACTAATGGAGGGTATGGTCTATCAGAGCGTCAGATGGTTGCTTTTCTACCTGATGCTCTTTATGCGTTCCCGGATTGGGACGGAGATGCCCTGTCAGGGAGCCAAGAAATTCCCTATCCGATCCGTATTCTGGAGATTGGGCCGGTAAACCGGCGGTTCTGTGAAGAATTAAGCCATAGAGATTATCTCGGCGCTTTAATGAACCTCGGTATCGAACGGTGTAAACTGGGAGATATTATGGTGGACGGGCAGAAAGCATTATTGTTTGTGAAAGAGGAGATGGCAGGCTACATCGCAGAGAATCTGGTAAAGATCCGCCATACCTCCGTCATGGTCCGCGTCGGCGAGAACCTCCCTGAAAATTACGAACCAAAATACGAAGAGATTAAGGGGACCGTAGCGTCCATTCGTTTAGATACCGTACTTTCTCTTGCATTTCCTGTGTCCAGAAGTAAGATTACCGCATATATCGAAGGTGCGAAGGTATTTGTCAACGGAAAACTGGTAACCAGCAACGGATACCGCCTAAGAGAAGGCGACATTATCTCAGTACGGAAGATGGGGCGTATCGTATACGACGGCGTATTATCAGAGACCAAGAAAGGGCGGTATCTTACGGTTATACGGAGATATATCTAAAAATACTTATGGGCATCGTTCGCATCAATACGGCCCGGAAAAGAGGGATATTATATGACAAAGAATACGACTGTGAAAGAACCTGACCGGAAGATCTATTATCTTGCCGCTGTCACGGCAGTCTCTGTTCTGGTCTTTCTGGATCAGTTTACAAAGCATCTTGTTATTGAAAAGTTGAAGGGGAATCCGCCCTTTATTATCTGGGACGGAGTATTTCAGCTTGAATATTTGGAGAACCGGGGAGCGGCGTTTGGGTTATTTCAGGATCAAAGGATCTTCTTTTTTGTGAGCGTCTTCCTGATCAGCGCCGCGTTTATATGGTTCTTTTTAAAAGTCCCTATAGAGGGCCGATTCGCCCCCCTTTCTATCTGCGCCGTTTTCATTATGGCAGGGGCCTGGGGGAACTGTGTGGATCGGATCGTCCTGAATTACGTGGTAGATTTCCTGTATTTTAAATTGATTGATTTTCCGATTTTTAACGTTGCGGATATCTATGTGACGACGGCCACTTTTTTATTGGCGGTACTGGTCTGTTTTTATTATAAGGAGGAAGACCTTGAAAGAATTGTTCATCATTGAGAGTCAGGAAGGCGAACGGATTGACCGTTATCTGGCGGATACTATGCCAAAACAGTCAAGGTCTTATCTGCAGAAGCTGATAAAGGGCGGAAACGTCCTTGTGAATCAGGAGCCTGTGAAAGCAAGCTACAGGCTCCTGATTGGCGACCGCCTCGAGATCACCCTGCCGGATGTGAAGGAACCGGATATTGCGGCGGAGAATATCCCTCTTGACATCCTTTATGAGGATTCGGACGTTATTATCGTCAATAAGCCCAAACAGATGGTTGTACATCCGGCTCCCGGCCATTATAGCGGTACTCTTGTCAATGCGCTGATGTACCGCTGCAGAGAGGAGCTCTCCGGAATTAACGGCATGATGCGCCCGGGAATCGTTCATCGGATCGATATGGACACCACAGGCTCTCTGGTAGTATGCAAGAACGACGAGGCGCACCAAAGTCTGGCAGGGCAGTTGAAGGAACACTCCATCCGAAGAATCTATGCGGCGGTTGTCCATGGGAATATTAAAGACGACGAGGGTTCTGTGGACGCCCCTATCGGAAGGCATCCCACAGAGAGAAAGAAGATGAGTACTCATGCGAAAAACGGAAAACCTGCCGTAACCCATTATAAGGTTCTTGAACGTTTTGGGTCCTATACCTACATCCAATGCAGGCTGGAGACGGGACGCACACATCAGATCCGCGTACACATGGCGAGTATCGGGCATCCGCTTCTCGGAGATCTGGTGTATGGACCTTCGAGATGTCCGTTCTCGGGACTTATCGGACAGACTCTTCACGCCGGGACCTTGGGCTTTATTCATCCAAGAACCGGGGAATACTTGGAGACAGAAGCGCCGCTTCCCCAATATTTCCAATCCTTATTGGAGCGTCTGAGAGGCTTTAGCGTTTAACTTCTGTAAAATTTTTAGAAAATAATATACAATTTTGCCAAATTATTATATAATAGAACCATCAATTTAGAGGAGTGTGATTCGTATGGCAAAAACAAATACTATTATTACAATAGGCAGACAATATGGAAGTGCAGGCAGGGAGATCGGCTATAAAGTTGCCGATCAACTTGGAATTAAACTGTACGACAAAGAGATGCTTGACCGCGCAGCTAAAGAGAGCGGGATCTGTCAGGAGTTATTCGAGACTCATGACGAGAAGCCAACCAACAGTTTCCTGTATTCTCTGGTAATGGATACCTATTCTCTGGGATATACCTCCGGAAGTTATACGGATATGCCCATCAACCACAAGGTATTTCTGGCTCAGTTTGACGCAATTAAGAAGATTGCCGACGAAGGGCCTTGTATTCTGGTAGGGCGGTGCGCCGACTATGCTCTGGAAGAGCATGATAATGTTATCCGGTTGTTTATCCATGCGGATTTGGATGTACGTATTCGCCGGATCGCACGAATCTACGACCTGACGGACGCGAAGGCTAAGGAACTGATCATGAAGACGGATAAGAAGCGGTCAAGCTATTATAATTATTACAGCAATAAAAAATGGGGAGCCGCCGACAGCTATGATTTCTGTCTGAACAGCTCTAAGCTGGGAATCGAGGGTACTGCCGACGCAATCCGTACCTTGGTGGAGATCAGGGAACGAGACAGTGAAAAAAAATTATAACGAATAACGGGCTGTGAAAAGGGGCAGGAGGCCTGCCTTTTTTCACAGCCCTTTTGTGGTTATCTGCGGTCCGGTATCCGGCTCGGCCATCCATTGATATTCCCGTTCAGGATAGCCGTAAACATCCTCTGCTTTGCCCCGGGATGTTCGCGGTTCAACTGCGCCGCAAGTTCTTTGGCATATTGCCGTTTGGTGTATCCGTCAATGGGGCATCTGCTCGTTATTACCGGAAGGTTATATTTGTTCCGGAACCCGACGACGTCCGCCTCTTCGACGAACATCATCGGGCGGATGACGGTCAGCTCCATGCGGTCAAGATAACTGCGGGGAGAAAAAGAGTAGAACCGTCCTTCGAAAAGCATGGAGAGTAGCATAGTCTCGATAATGTCATCCTTGTGGTGCGCATATGCAACTTTGTTGCAGCCCATATCTTTTACCGCTTTATTTAGAGCTCCCTTTCTCATCTTAGCGCAGAGGGAACAGGGATTGCTTTCCTTCCGTTCTTCAAAAAGAATATGTGCAATATCCGTTTTGACAATCTCATAAGGTACGCCCAATTCCCGGCAAAGATCTGCCACCGGTGAAAAATCACATCCCGAATATCCCAGATCCACGGTAACCGCAGATAACTGAAACGACTTCGGGTAGAATCGTTTTAGGCCATGCATGGCATAGAGCAGCGTCAAACTGTCTTTTCCTCCGGAGATGCCGACCGCAATATGATCCCCCTCTTGAATCATTGTATATTCATCGACGGCTTTTCGCGTATAACTCAAAAGCTGCTGTAATTTCATGTATTCTTGTCCTTTCTTGTAATCTTAGGTTTCCCGCAGTTTTACGGCCGACGCAGCCCGCCGGCGGCGGTCTTCGTCAATAGCCGCATAATGCTTCTTCGTCGTATTTACGTCTTTGTGTCCCAGTACGTCCGCCACAAGGTAGATATCCCCGGTCTCCTTATATAATGACGTGCCGTAGGTACTGCGAAGCTTGTGGGGCGTGATCTTCTTATTCGGCGTCACCTGCCGCGCATATTTCTTCACCATATTCTCAATGGCCTGGATACCCATACGGCGTTTCTGTGTAGACAGAAACAAAGCATTTTCATGGCCGGAGAGGGGAGAGGTAGTCTTGCGGCTGCCCTCGATGTAAGTGATAAGCGCGTCCGCAACCTCGTCTCCGAAATAGACAGTCATCTGATTGCCGCCCTTACGGGTTACCGTGATCCCATTATTCTTGAAATCTACGTCGTTTATATCAAGGCCCACACACTCCGATACACGGATGCCGGTTCCAAGCAGCAAAGTAAGAATCGCTAGGTCGCGGTCCTTCGTCTTATTGTAATAAGAGAGAGCCTGTCCGGATAACTGGCTGCCGCAATTCTCTACAAAGTCCAAGAGAAGCGCCACCTCGTCCGTATCCAGCCTGATAATCGCTTTATCATGCAGCTTGGGCATATCCACCAGCAGCGTAGGATTCTTCGTGATAATCTGATGCTTATAGTAGTAATTATAGAAACTACGAAGTGCAGACATCTTGCGGGCGAGTCCCTTTTCACCGTTGGTTATCATTTCATTTTCCCGTTCATAGACCTTAAGATATTCCATATATTCCTCAATATCCACAGGTTCTAGCTTTTCTAAATCATCCACCCGAAACTGGTCGATCGAATAATCCTTGTATACAGGATTGTTCTCCATAAGAAAATGGAAAAATATGCGGACGTCGTATGCATAATTGATTCTTGTCCTTGCCGAGGATTTCGGTTCGATTGCCCGAAAATAATCTTTTGCAAAAGGCGGCAGGGACTTCAGAACTTCCCGAAGCCGGATTGTCTGGTCTATGCGTGTCTGTTCATGATAATTTTTTGTGTCTGCCATGAAAATTCCTCCTTACTAATTAAATACACTATATATTGAAAGAACTCCCAAATCCCCAATATATGTGATAATATGGTAAATTATAACATAAATGTTTCTTTTTGTCTACATCTTTTGGAAAAATCGGTATTTGTCGTATAGATCTATTTCATACTGTTCTTTCAATTCCGAACGTATTTTCTAAACATCAGTTTGCTATTTTCCATGTCTTGTGTTAAAATAGATATATGTTCGTGAATGATGAATATTTTGACTCTTGTGTTAAGATAGAAATATGTTCGTGAATGATAAATATTTTGACAAAGGAGGTTTCGTATGGGACAAGGTAAGATAAGTCCAAAGCAGAAGGAAATATTAGAATATATTAAATCACAGATATTGGAACGGGGGTTTCCTCCGGCAGTCAGGGATATCTGCGAGGCGGTTCATCTTAAGTCTACCTCTTCGGTACATTCACATCTGGAGACCCTTGAGAAGAACGGTTATATCCGCCGTGACCCCACCAAGCCCAGAGCTATTGAGATTCTGGATGATTCTTTTAATTTTATGCGCCGTGAGATGGTGAATGTTCCTATTATAGGGCGCGTCGCCGCCGGGGAGCCGATACTGGCAGAACAGAATGTGGAGAACTACTTCCCTATCCCCATAGAGTATATGCCGAACAGCCCGACTTTCATGCTTAAGGTAAAGGGAGAAAGCATGATTAACGCCGGGATCTTAAGCGGCGATCTGGTGCTTGTCGAGCAGATTTCCACAGCGCATAACGGCGACATGGTCGTTGCCTTGATCGAGGACGGGGCTACTGTGAAGACATTTTATAAGGAAGACGGTCATATCCGCCTCCAGCCTGAGAATGACACGATGGATCCGATCATTGTAACGGATGTGCAGATTCTTGGTAAAGTAATCGGCGTTTTTCGTTTCTTTAACTAAAGATAATTATTACATAGAACCATTGGAGGAAGTTTCATGAAAGTCAGATTTTACAAGCAAATTGAGGACCGGCTGCTTAAATTTGCCGTGATTGTTGCGACATCGGAAGGAAAATGGGTATTCTGCAGGCATAAGGACCGGAATACTTTGGAGTGTCCCGGCGGGCATCGGGAAAGACGTGAGAAGATACTGGATACCGCCAGGAGGGAGCTTTCAGAGGAGACCGGTGCCGTAGATTTCCATATTGAACCTATATGCGCATATTCCGTTACGGGGCGGACCCGGGTGAATCCATCCGGAAAAGAAACCTTCGGAATGTTATATTTCGCGGATATCAAGACCTTCCGGAAGAAACTAAACAGCGAGATGGCGGAGGTTCTCTTGATGGACAATCTGCCGGTTCAATCCGACCAGTGGACATATCCTGAGATTCAGCCCAAGCTCATACAGGAGGTACTATATAGGGAATATTGCGGTTAATATCCGGAGAGGAATCAAACTATGCATACATCTACAAATATAACTGAAGATTTGTTCCGTCTGCTAAGAGAAAAAGGCGCAAAACTTATCGGTATCGCAGATTTGAGCGGTATTACAGAAGGAACCTTGACGACGGGAATTTCTGTCGCGGTTCCCGTACCGAGGCATATTGTGCGGGATCTGCAGGATTCGCCTACAAAAGAATATTATGACGCCTATTATTCCTTGAATGAACAACTAAATCATATTGTTTCCAGCGGAGCCGAATTTCTGAAAGGCTGCGGGTATCAGGCGTATGCAAATACTACCAAAGCGGTCAGAATCGATGACAATTGGAGTACCCCTCTTCCGCATAAGACGGTAGCAACAAGGGCGGGAATCGGCTGGATTGGGAAAAACTGTCTGTTGGTTACCAAAGAATATGGCAGCGCAATCCGCTTATCCAGCCTATTGACAGACACTCCTTTGCCTGCCGCCCAGCCGATTAACCAGAGTTTCTGCGGCGCATGCAGCGTTTGCGTGGAGAGCTGTCCGGGAAAAGCATTAACGGGCAAGTCTTGGGATGCACAGACGACACGGACAGAGCTCTTCCATAAGGAAATCTGCAAAGAGACACAGATCCGGCGCATGAAACAGGCTACCGGAATTGAAACGGATTTGTGCGGCCTATGTTTTGCGGTCTGCACTTATACCAAAAGATATTTGGCCGAAAGCTAAATTGCGGCAAAGCGCCCTTCATAGACAATACAGATTTCCCAGAACTGTTTCATCTATGAAGGGCGCTTCCTCTTCCCCTATAATTCTTCAATACTCTCAATGCGTTTCCCATCACTCCAGATCCGCTCCAGATGATAGAACTCCCGGTTCTCTTTGTCAAATACATGGACGACGACATCGCCGTAATCCAGAAGAACCCAGTTTCCTGTCTGCAGCCCTTCCCTCTGGATCTGCGAATGTCCCGCCATATGCATCTTCTCCTCCACATTGTCCACCAACGCCTTTACCTGACTGTCGCTGGAACCGTTAGTGATGATAAAATAATCTGCCAGCGGGGAGACTGCGGAGATATCAATAATGGAGATATTCTCTCCCTTCTTGTCCTCCAATGCGCGGTAGACAATACGCGCCATCTCTTTTACCTGATCCATACTACACCTCCTCTCCTTCTCTCTTTCTTTTATAATAAAGATATGTTTTCTCCGTCATTGGGTCAACGGGGACATTCCTGCTGTTCAAATATTCCAAGGAATCTTCAAGGATCCGGTACAGACAGGCCTCAATATCGGTAAATGCCAGTTTCCGCACCTCCGCCATATTAGGCAGCTCCTTTCTTCCCGGCTCAATATAATCGGCAATATAGATAATCTTGTCCAGAAGCGTCATATGAGGACAGCCCGTGGTATGGCTGGCAATGGCGTCTATAATCTCCTTATCCTTCACATGGTATTTCTTGGCGGCTAAAAACGCCCCAAGCTTCGCATGGAGAAGGCTTGGATTGCTCTTTTCCACTTCCGACACGCTCAAATGAAACTTTTTACACAGCTTTATCTTGGTATCTCCTGAAAGGCATTTGGCGCAATCATGGAGAAGCCCCGCAATCAGCGCCTTCTCAATATCTTCCTCATAGCGCATAGCGAGAGCCGCCGCCGTGTACATAACCCCGAGGGTATGCTCATATCGATCCTTATCCAGCTCCGTCATTAATTTCCGCCGAATCTTGGTGATCTTATAGTTCATATGCGTTCTCTCCTACATACAGGTGATTCTCCAGAATATAAGTATTGACAGCCTCCGGAACATGGCCTGCAATACTCCTTCCTTCCCTGACATCCCTTCGAAGCTCATGGGAAGATATCCTGATTAAAGGCGTAACCAAAAGACGGATCCGCGCGCCGTAAGTATCGTTCAGCTCACGAATCTTCTCTTCCATCGCATGTCTGGTGTTGATCTCATCCCGATAAGCCGCCAACACGGTACAGGTCGGGAAAATCCGTTCCGGGCGTACCCAACGGTCAATCATAAACAGCGAATCCGCCCCTATGATAAAATAAAAATCATCCTCCGGGTAGATTCCTTTAAAATACTCCATTGTACTGTAAGAGTAGGACACTTCCTTCCTTTTGGCCTCATAAGACTCCAACCGAAACTCCCGGCAGGAGGCTATGGCAAGCCTTACCATCTCTACCCTGTCTTTTACGTCTGTTTTAATTGAGGAAGCGTCTTTATGAGGCGGATTCCCATTGGGCATGTACCAGACCTTATCGAGTTCGAACGCCTCTAAAGCGGCCCGTCCAAGCATTAAATGCCCGTTGTGTATCGGATCAAAGGTTCCGCCCATAATACCGATCTTCATAGTCTATCCAACTCCGTTCCAAAATAGGACTTTTAAGAATCACTAACCGGGAAGTTCTATCTTCTTATTCTTGTCTTTCCCTTCCCGATACAGGACAATCTTCTTGCCGATTACCTGTACCACATCAGCATGGGTACGCTCTGCGATCATCTGCGCCAATTCCCTTGGGTCGTCCGCACAATTCTTAAGCACGCTGACCTTAATAAGCTCCCTTGCCGCCAGCGCCTCTTCCACCGCCTTGGTAAGCTCCGGCGTCATGCTGTTCTTTCCGATCTGGAAAATCGGATCCATCGTCATCGCAAGCCCTTTCAAATAAGCTCTCTGCTTTGTCGTCATTTCATATCTCCCTTTTATTGTAATCTATTTGCCGGAAAATTGCAAAGGAAATCACATATAGTAATCAAATTGAAGACCGTACATACGCACGGTATCGCCTTCCTGAATACCAGCCGCAATAAGCTCGTCGAGAATCCCTGTGTTCTTTAAGAATTTCTGGAAAAATGCGAATCCCTTTTCCGAATCCAGATTCGTATAGCCCAGCATCTTCTCGATCTTCGGGCCTTCCACAACGTACACTTCGTCTTCCTTTGAAACCGTGTAGGGAAGATTCTCATAGATCAGCTCTTCCTCAGGGAAATACTCCTGCGCAAAAACCTTCGGAGAAGAATCCATTCCCTGAAGTTCCTTAGATACGGCATATAGAAGTTCTTTCAGCCCTTCTCCCGTCACACCTGAAATAGGATACACCTTTATGCCTTTGGGTTCGAATTCTGCCTTTAAGCGCTCAACCGGATCTTCCCCGCCGGAGTAGACAACGTCGATCTTATTGGCTGCAATAATCTGCGGACGTCCGGCTATCTCAGGATTATATGCCTTCAGCTCATCGTTAATCTTGTAGATATCCTCCACAGGATCCCTGCCTTCCGTTCCCGCGGCATCCACCACATGAATGATCAGTTTCGTGCGCTCAATATGACGCAGGAACTCGTGGCCAAGCCCTACGCCTTCCGACGCACCCTCAATCAGCCCAGGGATATCAGCGATGACAAATCCCTGTCCGTTATCAAGATCCACAACTCCCAAATTAGGATTCAAGGTAGTGAAATGGTAGTTCGCAATCTTCGGCCGTGCATTAGTGACACGGGATAGAAACGTAGACTTACCCACATTCGGGAACCCAACCAGCCCTACGTCCGCGATCACCTTCAATTCCAGCGTGACCCACAGTTCACGGGAAGGCTGTCCCGGCTGGGCGTATTTCGGAACCTGCATAGTCGAGGTGGCATAATGCTGGTTCCCGAGACCTCCTCTTCCGCCTTTCAGGATAATCTGGCGGCGATTCTCCCCGGACATATCCGCAATTACCTTGCCGGACTCCGCCTCTTTTATAACGGTTCCTTCCGGCACCTTCAAGACAATATCCTCCGCATCCGCACCGTGACAGCGTCTCTTTTGGCCGGGCATGCCGTCCTTTGCGGCAAACTTCTTCCTATGGCGGTAATCCTGCAGGGTATTAAGTCCTTCATCCACCTCAAATATTACGTCCCCGCCGCGTCCGCCGTCTCCGCCGTCCGGCCCGCCGTTAGGAACATACAATTCCCTGCGGAAACTTACATGTCCGTCTCCGCCTTTTCCCGACCGTATTAAGATCTTCGCCCTGTCTGCAAACATATACGTTCCCCTTTCACAAAATAAAGAGTGCTGCCTTCTAACTGATACCAGTTATCCCGCAACACTCTCCTAAGAATCACAATTGCTTAAGCTACCGGATAGATAGAAACCTGCTTCTTATCTTTTCCTTTTCTTTCAAATCTTACAACGCCGTCAACAAGTGCGAATAATGTATCATCACCGCCGCGTCCAACATTAACGCCCGGATGAATCTTCGTTCCACGCTGTCTGTAGAGGATATTCCCTGCTTTTACAAGCTGTCCGTCTGCTCTCTTAGCGCCAAGTCTCTTGGACATGGAATCTCTTCCGTTCTTTGTAGAACCGACACCTTTCTTATGAGCGAAAAACTGAAGGTTTAATTGCATCATGGTTGTCACACCTCCTCGAATGTTAAATCAATATATTCTGCATAGTTCGCATCATCCGCCATATTTTCCAGACCGAGAATCATAGTGTTCAGCAATAATCCAGCGCCCTCGGAAGGATATCCGTTCACTAAATAATAGGCAATCAGTCCCGCCTCATCATTGCTGATCACGGAACATGGGTCTTGTGCATAGCGTTCTATGGCGTTCATAGTGTTGATTACCAACACAGAAGCTGCCGCACACACTACATCAGAACCTTTCTCACTGTACCCGGCATGCCCTTCCGTTCGGAATCCGACACATTCTCTATTCTCATTCTGGTAAATGGTTACATGAATCATGGATGTTCTCCAATATTAAGCATGAATTTTTTCGATCTTCACTGCAGTATACTGCTGTCTGTGACCGTTCTTTTTGTGGTATCCCGTTTTTCTCTTATACTTGTAAACAATGACTTTTCTGGCTTTTCCGTTCTCTACTACGGAAGCCTCTACGGTCGCCCCTGCTACGGTCGGATTCCCGATCTTCAAACCGTTGTCACTTACTGCAAGCACTTGGTCAAATGTATAAGTCTCTCCGGCTTCCACACCAAGCTTCTCTACTTTAATGATATCGCCTTCGGCTACTTTGTACTGTTTACCACCTGTTGCTATAATCGCGTACATATGGCACCTCCTATTATCATTACTCGCCAACTGCGGTGTCCCCATAAAGGATGGAGAGCTTTCAAACCTCGCTGTGCGGCATACTGGTAAAGTATAACATACAATCTTATGGAATACAAGCCATAATGCAATAAAAATTGCTTATATTTCCAAAAAATATTTTAACACCCTATCTCCGGTTCTATATCCCCAGCAGACGACGTGCGTTTCCGGAAAAGATCAATTCCTTCTCTTCCGCCTTTAGCGGCATGGAGGACAAAAGCTTGGCATACTCTTTTTGCCCTTTCCACGGAGAATCCGTGGCAAAGAGTATTTTTTCGGCGCCATGGGTATCGACTATGCGGAGGAACTGCTCCTCGGATATACAATCCAACACGACTCCCGTGTCAAAAAATACGTCTAAACCAACCAATTCGCGCTCCACTTCATCCCACATCCGGTTTCCTCCAAGATGAGCCAGAACCAGCTTATCCGGTTTAACTTCCTCAATCAGTTCCCGCGCCATACGCGGCGTACAGTGGACGTCATCCAAAGATTTGGGATCCATTCCTGCGTGGACGCTGACAATCAGCCCCAGCTCCGACGCGTAAGATACCAGTCTTTTATAGCGGATATCGTTAAAATACATGTCCTGATAATCCGGATGCAGCTTAATCCCTTTGATTCCAAGCTCTTTTACATGCTTCAAAATATCCTTATAATTCTCACAAGCCGGATGAATCCCGCCGAACGAAAGAACCGGAGCCTCCTGATACTGCGCGGCAAACCGGTTAATGGATTCCACCTGGGAGATCTTCGTGACAGCAGGAAGGGCTACGCACAATTCAATCCCCGCCCGGTCCGCCGAACTTCGAAGCCCCGCGTAAGTTCCGTCCGTATAAGGATCCGTCCCACAGACGCCCGCTAGAAAATCAAGGGTGCTTTTCGCAATCTTATCAGGAAATATATGTGTATGAAAATCAATGATCATGCCTTTCTTCGCATCCTTTCATCCTGTTATAGCAATATTCTATAATGTCCCGGCGGGTGATAATCCCGATAAAATGTCCCTGGTCATCGACAACGGGTACGAAATTCTGTTCCATTGCCCGTCCGATAAGATCCTCCATCTTAGACTTTGCAGTTACACACTGATAATCCAGCCTGCGGTCAACTTTCAGCACGCTAATCTCTTCCGTATCCTTAAGATTCAGAAGGTTCCAGCGCTTCAGCGACCAAAGAAGGTCTCCTTCCGTTATAGAGCCGATGTACGTCCCGCCCTTACTCAGAATCGGCACAGAGGAATATTTGTGGTATTCCATAATCTCCAAAGCCTGACGGACCGTATGATAATCATGGATATAAGCCAGTTCGCTCTTCGGCTTTAAGAAAAACAAAATATTCATGAGCGGCTCCTTCCTATATCATGGTATTGACAAATATATCATAGATTGCATTGACAGCATCATTAAAATCATGGTTGCGGACGCCGATGATGATGTTCAGCTCGCTGGATCCCTGATCTATCATCTTCACATTGACGTTCGCGTGGGCAAGAGCGGAAAAAATCCTTCCGGAAGTTCCCCTAGTCGCTTTCATTCCCCGCCCTACGACGGCGATCAAAGCAAGATCCGATTCCAGTTCCAGAAAATCCGGCTCTACGCTCCTATGTATACCGGCGATAACCTTCTGCTCCTTCTCCTCAAATTCATCCTGATGAACGAAGATCGTCATAGTGTCTATTCCGGAAGGCATATGTTCGATGGAAATCTCATTTTCCTCGAACACCTCCAGAACCTTCTTGCAGAAACCGACTTCTGCGTTCATCATAGCTTTCTCCACCGTGATCGAGGCAAAATCTTTCTTTCCGGCGATACCCGTGATAATAAACCGCGGCTTTCGGCAGGTTCCTTCCACAATCAACGTCCCCCTGTCTTCCGGTGAATTCGTATTGCGGATATTAATTGGAATGCCTTCCTTGCGCACCGGGAAAATAGCGTCTTCATGGAGAACCGTCGCTCCCATATAGGAAAGCTCCCGCAATTCCCTGTATGTAATCACATCAATTGCCTTAGGATTCTTAACGACGCCGGGATCCGCAATCAAAAAACCAGATACATCCGTCCAATTCTCATACATGTCGGCATGTACGGCCTTTGCTATAATAGAACCCGTGATATCTGATCCCCCTCTGGAAAATGTCTTCACCTTGCCGTCCGGCATCGCGCCATAGAATCCCGGGATTACCGCCTGATGTGTATCTTCAAGGCGTTTTGCCAGAATACTGTTGGTCCGTTCACCGTCAAAATTCCCATTCTCATCAAAACAGATCACCTCTGCGGCGTCGATAAACTCATAGCCCAGATATTCCGCCATCAAAATTCCGTTCAAGTATTCCCCTCTGGACGCGGCGTAATCCCTGCCGGCCTTCTGGCTGAACATCGTACGAATGGTCTTAAATTCATCGCTCAGATCAATAGAAAGGCCAAGTCCTTCCGTAATCTCGTCATAACGCGCCCGGATTGCAGACATCTGTTCCTCGAACTCTTCCTCATACTCGTCGTCCATCGTTGCAAGATTATAGCACCTATACAGCATATCCGTAACTTTGGTATCTCCCGGCGTACGCTTTCCGGGAGCAGAGGGAACCACGTATCTGCGGGATTCCTCCTTCCGGATGATTCTTGCGGCTTTTTTGAACTGCTCTGCGCTTGCCAGCGAACTGCCGCCAAATTTTACGACCTTCTTCATCTTCTTATGTAATCCTCCAAACTGCATTTTTATATCTGCTTTTTCAGACTCTATTTATCTTACATCATTTTTTCATCATCTGCAATGGAATATCTTGATGAAATACGATGCCATTCATTCCAAGCCTTGCAGCGGCTTCGACATTCTCCGGACGGTCGTCGTAAAAGGTCGCGTCGCCGGGACGGATGGAATAGCGCTCCATAAGAATTCGGTAAATCTTCTCGTCAGGTTTAATGCATTTGACCTGATAAGAAAAAATCCCTCCGTCAAAAGTATCCAGAAACCTAAGCTTCTCCCTAGATCTCAGGTATAATTCCTGCGAATAGTTAGATAGATAATACAGCCTGCATCCAAGGCTGCGGAAATAAGCGATCCACTCTTCCGTGTAAGACAGAGGCACGATCGTACCATCAAATCCGGCAAACACTTCGCGGATCTGCGGCTCGAGGCCGGGTTCGTTTTCAATAAAAAGCTTCAGCCATTCTTCCGTAGAAACTATCCCTCTGTCACCCTCCAGCCAGTCTTCATTGCGAAATACGGCGTCCGCAATTCTCTCGTAAATTTTTTCCGGATAATTAAAGGCGCGCAAGTAACTCTGCCAATCATAATTAACCAATACATTTCCAACGTCAAATATTATTGTATTCATAAGTATTCCTTTCCGGTTCTTTGTCAGTGGATAATGTCGCCGAATTCGGCTCCCGACGCTTTTTGAAGGTTCAGCGGGCTTAATTTTAGCTGCATCCCCAGTTTGCCGCCGCTTACGTAAATATAATCCAGATTACGCGCCGCCTCATGGATCATGGTAGGATACTGTTTCTTCATACCAACCGCCGTACATCCGCCCCGCACATAACCGGTTACCTTCGTTAAATCCCTAAGAGGCAGCATCTCTAAGGACTTCTCTCCCACTGCCTTTGCCGCTTTCTTAAAATCAATCTCATCCTCGATCGGAAGTACGAACACATAATACCGTCCTGATTTTCCAGTTGTTACCAGCGTCTTATAGACATGGGCATGGTCATAACCCAACTGGTCGGCGACCTGAATACCATCGATAAAGTTCTCACATTCGTATTCTTCATATTCGTATGGGATCTTCTGGCGGTCCAGAATACGCATGGCGTTGGTTTTCAATTCTTTTTTGCTCATAACCTTATGCTCCCTCTCAAAACGGTTGTTAATTTTCCAAATATTTCAGTTCGCCGAGAGGTATATAGGTACGCCGCGTATCTTTCGTCACAACTTCTATCTTGGATTGACACGTAATTTTTGTCCCCTCCGGCTCCAGTGCATACACGTCCCTGCGGTGGTAATGAAAAGGAACACTCTCCGGTTTCTCCCCTACAAAGTCTGTAAATGCGTGCATTACGAGATCCGGCTTAAGATTCTTTTCACTTCCCGCAGCCAGAAACAGTTCAATCCCCTCTTCTCCCAGCCGCATCTGATAGATCAAAGGTTTTATGTCCGTATCCACTTCGCTCCGCTTAGTTCTTTTTAGAACCACTATGCTTTCCTGCCCCAGAAATTCTTCAATCTTTGACTGCCATATAGCAGGAAAAGCTCTTGTAACTTCTGCGGATTTGGCGGATTCTAAAAGAGTTACCCGATAACTTGCCGCGGCGACAATCGTCATTCCGCTGCTCTTCTTATCGTCGGGTATCCTGACCAGATCCACGACTTCCATCCCTTCCACCATTACTTCGTTCAATTGTCCGACCGATTTTATAAAGTCAATCTCTTCTCCTAATTCGATATCCAGATATTCCCCATCACTGGTAACGCCGACTCCCAGAGGCTGCGCAAAAGACATGATCATATGCGGAGAATAGCCACCTGTAAATGCGATCGGAATCCCGGCGCGCCGCATTGCCTTCTGAAAAAACCGCATCACGTCCAGATGCCCGATAAACCGCATCACTCCATATTTACGGAACTTAATTCTTGCTTTCAATACATACGCCCCCTTTGTATTTCATAACACCACAGCCCTGACACTTCACCCTGCAGTTGGGCGTTGTCTCGCCTTTTTGCGCGCGCTGCCACTCATTATATAAAAATTCTTTCGTCACGCCGATATCGATAAAATCCCACGGGAAGATCTCTTCTGCATCCCTCTCGCGAAGATTGTAAAAGCCGATTTCCGTACCTGTATTCTCAAAGGCTTTCATCCATCTCTCATTGTCAAAAGTTTCCGTCCACGAGTCAAAAAGACATCCCAAGCGATATGCTTCTAAGATTACTTTTGACAATTTTCGGTCGCCTCTGGCAAAGACGCCCTCCAACACGGTCACCTCCGCGTCATGCCAGTGATACTTTAAGCTCTTACGGTTTAACTGCTCCTGCAGCTCATGTTTTACGACGGCAGCTCTGGCAATATATTCATCATTATTATACATCGCCGCCCACTGGAACGGCGTAAATGGTTTCGGTATAAAGAAGGAGGTGCTGATCGTAATCTGGCACTTCCCGTTACGTTTATCCTTAGGAATCTCATAATATCTTCTGGCCATCTTATCTGCAAGACGCGGAATCTCCTTCATATCCTCTGCCGTCTCCATAGGAAGGCCCAGCATAAAATAAAGCTTCACCTTATTCCAACCGCCCTCGAAGGCCTGTCCCGCCCCGTCCAAGATAACCTCCTCGGTCAGCCCCTTGTTGATTACATCCCTCATTCGCTGAGACCCCGCCTCCGGCGCAAATGTCAGACTGCTCTTTCGGATATCCTGCACCTTGCCCATTACATCCAGAGAAAATGCGTCGATCCTTAAGGAAGGCAGGCAGATATTGATCCCGTTCCCTTTGAATTCCTCAATCAAAAACGTCACCAGCTCCTTTAGCCGGCTGTAATCACTGGAACTTAAGGAGCTTAGGGAAATCTCCTCATGTCCGGTATTCTTAAGCATCTGGTAAGCATAGCGTTTCAGGGTTTCTACGTCCCGTTCCCGTGTAGGCCGATAGATCATTCCCGCCTGACAGAAACGGCATCCCCGGATACATCCTCTCTGAATCTCCAACACAACTCGATCCTGTGTTACTTTGATAAACGGAACCACCGGAGCTTTGGGATAATACGTATCCGTAAGACTGCTTATCATCTGTTTCTGAATCTCTGCCTTTGCGTGAGAATTCGCCGGAGTAAAAGAGGCGATGGTTCCGTCTTCCTTGTAGGTCACATCATAAAATCCCGGTACGTAGATTCCTTCGATCTCAGCCGCTTTCTCGAGGAAATCTTTCCGCGAACCGCCATTCCTCCGATTTTCTTTATAGGCGTCCAAAAGCTGATCGTAGACGGTTTCCCCCTCTCCGATATAGAACAGGTCGAAAAAATCTGCCAGCGGTTCCGGATTATAGGTACAGGGACCTCCGCCGATCACAATGGGGACAGAATCATCCCTGTCCCGGGCATAAAGCGGGATTTGGCTTAAGTCCAGAATCTGCAGGATGTTGGTATAGCACATCTCATACTGGATTGTGATGCCAAGGAAATCAAAATCTTTGATCGGATCTTGGGATTCCAGAGCGAATAAAGGAATATGCTCTTCACGCATCACTTGATCCAGATCAATCCAAGGGGAATAGACACGTTCGCACCATACGTCCTCTTGCCGGTTAAACATATCATAGAGGATCTGGATGCCCAGATGCGACATCCCGATCTCGTATACGTCCGGAAAACACATGGCGAAGCGGATATCCACTTTTTCAGGATCTTTCATGACACTGTTGACCTCGTTCCCGATGTAGCGGGCCGGCTTCTCGATTTTTAGTAATATTTCATCATTTAAGGCTAATTTTCTCATAGGTTTCCTTTCGGTCTTTGTATATATTTCGCAATTTTCTGCGCTCTGTTTTCCCTGTAGGATTCACAGGAAATCCCTATATTGCGGAACTTGGTTTGTAGTGTAATTATTCAACACTATGCAATACTATTGTCCGTCAAACCTGCATCGGAAAAACAGACGGTATTTTCTAAAACGCAGGCTGTCAATATTATATACATTTAAAGGAAGAACTTCAAGTAAATATCTATTCTTTTAATCCGGTCTGCCCATGTTCCTCTGGCAATCCGGGCAATAGACGCTGCTCCTTGCCACAGTACGGCATAGTATTTCACCACAAACCGGGCTCAAAGACTCTTTTTATTGTTTCAACTTCGGGCAGTTGCAGTTCCCTCCGTTTTGTGCCGATTTCTTGATTTTTTCGTGATAAAAATAGTTGACAATAACAGGCGGCGCATCAAAGGGGCGGCGCATACTGTCATCATTCGTCACATAATCAAGACCGATCTGGGCGGCGTATTCTTGCAGCTCTGTGTCAAGCGCTTCCCAATAACTGCGGTTGCCTTGGTTATAAATATCCTGATACAGCGGCAGAAGGGCAGGATATTTCTTTTTGATATAATCCAAAATGACCCTCTTGTAGCTGCCACGCAGATTTAGATTTTCCAGCCAGATCAAATTGCAATGTTCTTTTGCCTGCTCAATAATCGCCTTGACATCGGTAATGCCGGGAAAAATCGGCGAGATAAAGCAGGTAGTTCGAACGCCCGTCCGATGAAACGCTTTCATAGAGGCAAGTCTGCGTTCGATAGATACTGCCTGATCCATATCGCCTTTAAAAGTTTCGTCAAGCGTGTTAATCGACCACGAAATACGGGCATCCGGAAATGTTTTGATGATGTCTAAATCTTGTAAGATCAAATCGGACTTCGTGGCAATGGAGAGCTTCGCCCTACTGCCCTGCAGTTCTTCAAGCAATGCGCGGGTGCGGCGGTATTTTTCCTCAATCGGCTGATAGGGATCTGTTACCGAGCCGATAAACAACTCCTTGTCGTTGTATTTACCTGGGTTCTTGATTGGCTTCCAGATCTTCACATCCACAAATTCCCCCCATTCTTCGGGATGGTTTGTAAAGCGTTTCATAAAACAGGTGTAACAATACTTGCAGGCATGTTCGCAACCCGTATAAGGGTTTACTGAAAAATCACATACGGGCAGATTAGATTTTGTTATCACGCTTTTTGCTTCAATTTCTTTTATAATCATTTCCATCTTCCAAATCGTATTTGTTTATCTATGTCGGGTTTATATTGCTCTAATTGCAGTTCTTCGGGATTTGCGCGGCCAATACCGATAAATACGGGTATCATATAGGTCGGCGGCACTTTCAGTTTTTTCTTAACTATATCGTGTTCTTTATTCAGCGGTATGCGCATGGAACAGGACAGGCCTTCTGCCGCTGCCGCTAAAAAGATATTTTCTATCACACACCAGATCGTGGCAAAGGGATTTAATTTTGAAACATACTCGCCGTTCAATTCCTTTGATCTGAATAAAGGAATAATCACATATGGCGCTTTTTTCAGCATAGTATATTGCCTGGGCATAGCGTAGCCGTACATTTTTTGCCCCAATGTAATCTGATATGGCCTGGGCATATTCAGATATCTGTCGGCATCGAATTTATCTGCAATCGATTTGGCTTCTGAAAAAGCATATTCTTTTTCTTCATCGGTCCTTAATATGATAAACTGCCAATTACGGTTATGGTCCCAAGTGGGGGCTTTGTTTCCTGCTTCCAAAATTCTTTTAATGACCTCAAAATCAACTTCCGTATTTCCTCCTTATTGTCTATTTTCTCAGGACATACAGGCATCCCCGAAGGGGGATTCAATCCTCCGTTTCCCGACCCATAAGCTCTGTCAAATTTTTTGTGAATGTCCGTGAGAGGTCAATCAGCTGCTTCTGTTCCTCCTGTGTAAACATAGACATTGCCGTATCTTCTGCCCATGTGATGTGGCGGACAACTTTTTCACAGTAAGCTTTGCCTGCTTCGGTCATCCGTACTAATTTCTCCCGTTTATTTTCTTTTCGCTCTTCAACCGTTACATATGCCTCGCTTAAAAGATTCCGTATGATCAGATTGACGGTTTGTTTAGCCTGAAAGGTGCGCCGGCAAATCTCCGTCTGCGTCACACCGCCCTTGCCATAGAAATCGTCATAATATAGAACATTGACTACTAACAGCGTTTTCGTCAACATTCCGTGGCGTTTAGAGTACTCATCATACAACGCAAGCTGCTCATTCCGAAATTTGCAGTACAGATATGCATTTTTCTTGGTTTCCTTTGTTATATCATCCACCCCCCCCCCCATAAAGTCAATTACTATACAGTCAATTTATTGACTATTTTAAGTATAGCAGATTTTGTGGATCTGTCAAGACTGCAAGCCGGTGCTAATTCCATTCCCTGTGGCTTCTATCTGCGTGAACATTCGGATATTGCTTACAGAATGACAATAAGATATATGTGGATCATATAGAGACAAAATCTAAGCCGCCCACATCTTGATGCGTCCTCGGCTTCACCTGACGATACGCCCCACAAATTTTGCAGCCTCCTGCGCCTTGCGCCAATCTTCTCCGGAATGACCAGGAGGGTCTCCCTCTTTCGCGGCCTTTACCAGCCCCAAAACGCAGAAAAAGCATGGGAATCTTTTTAGACTGCCATGCCTTCTCATACACAAAATAAATTTTTAAAAACCAGTGTCACTACAGGATACCTCGGTACGGGCTTTCCTGTCTTTTCTTTCATCTCCTTATCTGCAAGAAGCTGTCCCCTGTAAGCTACACCATCATAAGAAAATAACCGCAACGGCATATCACTGTCTATATCCGTCTCGTTTTCCAAACCATATATTGCAATCCGTACAAGTTATTTTCTGATCCTTCAACTGTAAGTATCATGAATCTCCATCACACGCCGAATCTCGTCATACCCAAATCCTTTGCGCATCAGATAACCGGCCATCTTCTGCTTCTGAATATAATCTGCCGTATCCGGTTCAAACTTCTTCTTCCGAAGAAGCGCTTCCATCGCCGACTTTGAATCCTCCCGGCCATAATACTCGTCTAAAGCCTGCTTCGCCTCTTCACCGGAAATCCCCTTTCGGCATAATGCGGCGTAAAGCTCCCTTTGGCTCTTTTTATTCTTCCGTCCCTCGATGAAACTGCGGGCATATTCAGAATCGTCCACATATCCGAAGGACTTCACGTAAGCAACGGCTTCCTCCGTGATCTCGGCCGGATAGCCTCCCTGCAATAGCTTCGTGCGAAGCTGGGCTTCCGTACGTCCCATATCATTCAAAAGATGCAGCGCCCTTGCTTTCGCTCTTTTCAGGATCACCTTCTGAAGAATCTCCTGTCGGACCTCTTCATCAAGTTCTGCGTCCACCTCAATATGATACCGCTCTAATTCTCCTTTATACAAAGTGAACGCTGACTGCCCGTCCACAAATACCCGGAACCGCTTTCTGGTCACAGGTTCAATCTTTGTCACTGTCATAATGAATCAATCCTCTGCCGGCACTTCTTTTTCTATACTTCCTCGATAAGATTATCGTCATCCGCACCGGAATCTTCCGATACATCGCCGGCGTCTTCATCCGTCTCCTTTGAGGCTTCCCCGGCGCTCTCCGTCTCCTTTGTCTTAGCAGACGCCTTCCTGCCGCCTTTCTTTCCGCCGTCTTTCGGCATCGGCTTTACATTCTTGTCCTCCAGCGGCGCATCTTCACCGATATTATAGCTGCTGCGTATCTTCGCCTCCAGTTCGGCCATCACGTCCGGATGCTCTTTCAGATAGGTCTTGGCATTCTCACGTCCCTGTCCGATCTTGTCGCCGTTATAAGCAAACCACGCGCCGCTTTTGCTAACCAGCTTTAAATCCACGGCAAGGTCAAGAATATCACCTTCTCTGGATATTCCCTTACCGAACATGATGTCAAACTCCGCCTCCTTAAACGGCGGCGCAATCTTATTCTTTACTACCTTCACCCGGGTTCTGTTCCCCACCATATCCCCGCTCTGCTTCAAAGTCTCAATCCTTCTGACGTCCATACGGATCGACGCATAGAACTTAAGGGCGCGACCTCCCGTAGTCGTCTCCGGATTCCCGAACATTACGCCTACCTTCTCACGAAGCTGGTTGATAAAGATCACGACACAGTTGGACTTGCTGATTACAGGGGTCAGCTTGCGGAGGGCCTGGGACATCAGCCTTGCCTGCAGACCCACATGGCTGTCTCCCATGTCCCCCTCAATCTCCTGCTTCGGCACCAGCGCCGCAACAGAATCCACGACGATGATATCCATCGCTCCCGAGCGTACCATAGTCTCCGTGATCTCGAGGGCCTGATCTCCGCTGTCCGGCTGCGAGATATACAGCTCGTCGATATCAACGCCGATATTCTTCGCATAAACCGGATCTAACGCATGTTCCGCATCAATAAAACCGGCGATTCCTCCCCTCTTCTGCACCTCTGCGATCATATGTAACGCAACCGTGGTCTTACCGCTGGATTCCGGTCCGTATACCTCCACGATCCTTCCGCGCGGGACGCCGCCAAGCCCCAATGCCAGATCAAGGCTTAGGGAGCCCGTCGGAATCGTCTCCACAGCCACCTGCGCCTTAGGATCGCCGAGCTTCATAACCGTTCCTTTCCCAAAATCCTTCTCAAGCTTCGCTATCGCAGCATCCAATGCCTTCTTCTTATCTTCATTCGCCATCTTACAATCTCCTTTTTACACAACGAACGAATGTTCGTTTTCTGATTAATATAGTAGTATACTTGCTACAAAATGTCAACACCAAATTCAGGAAAAAAATGAAAATCTTTGGATTTATCCGGACGTACCTCTTAGAAACTGTTCAGAAAAACAGAATTCATCAGACCCCTCGAAACAATTCTGATTGTTCTTAAAATACCATATTTTCTCTCTTTTTGTCAACCGCCGTGTTCTAAAATATTCCTTTATAAGTAACAACAGTAACCGTCACAATAAAGCCAGCCGTGTAATCCAAAGAAGCGCCCAATTCAAATCCCTCTCCCTGACATCCCGTCCGGCCACGACCTCATAAGAAGCAATTTCCTCTCCTTGAAGAAGATACCTGACTCTTCCTGCCGCGTCCCCTTCCCGCACAGGCGCCGTCAGGGAATCCTTCACCTCGGTTTTGATCTCCACGTTTTCATCTGCCCGCAGCAGAACGGGGATCTCCTCCTTCCCCTCTACATGAACAGGAATCTTAAACTTCGTCTCATAAGGCTTTTTCTCTTCCACGCCCTTTTCTATCTCTACCTTGGGCAGCTCTACCTCTTCCCACACATCCCGGTACTGGTAGTTTGCAATCCCATATTCCATTAGTTTCCGGGTATCCGCCCATTTATAACTCTTATTATTAGGCCATCCGCACGCCAGAAGGGCTACAATGAACGTTCTGCCGTCGCGTTCTAACGCCCCCACATAGCAGTAGCCCGCATCCGAAGTAAAGCCGGTCTTTCCGGTCAGCGCCCCTTCCATCATATCCAGAAATGCATTGTGGTTGACACAGGAGAAGCTGCGGTTCCCTTGTACGTCGCTGAACTGATAATTCTTTGTCCGCGTAATTTCCAGAAATTCCTCCCGGCAGGGCGACTGCATGATACAGTACCGCATGATCAGTGCCAAGTCCCTTGCCGTCGTGGAATGTACCCCGCCCTCGTCGCTGTCGTCCAGCCCGTTTGGAGTGACGAAATGGGTATCCGAACACCCCAGCTCTTCCGCTTTCCCGTTCATCAGCTTCGCGAATTCTTCCACCGTGCCTGCAATCCCCTCCGCAATCACAACAGCGCTGTCATTGTGGGATTCCAGCATCAGAGAATACAGAAGATCCTTTAGATAAAACTGCTCCTGATCTTTGACGCCCAGTCTCACCTTGGGTCTTCCCGCCGCATAGGCCGAAGCCGTAACCACCTGCCCCTCCTTCTGGTTCTCAAGTGCCAGTATACAGGTCATGATCTTGGTGGTACTCGCCATTGGACGAATCTCCTGTTCCTCTTTTCCAAATAAAACACGCCCGCTGTCAGCATCCATCAATACAGCCGACCGGGCGTATAACTGCTCCGGCGCCTCCACATTTTCCTCTGCCCCCACCGGAATATTTCCGATTCCGGAGAACAACAAACAAATCACGAGACTGCACACTATCATTTTCTTTTTCATCAGCCACACCACATATCACTACATTACTGCAATATATGTAAACATCTTCCCGCCTATTCCGGTAAAATATTCTTGTTCAGATATCCAGCTTTAGCTGGACCTCTTCCTCGGCCTCCACTTTGAAGCTCTCCATCTGCTCCAGATTCAAACTCGGCAGGTCTTCTACGGACTGTACGCTGAAACGCCTCAGGAATTCCTCCGTAGTACCGAACAGAATCGGTTTCCCCGGCGCGTCCAGCCTTCCGCACTCACACACCAGATTGTACTCCACCAGCTTATTAACCGCATGGTCCGATTTCACCCCGCGGATCTTCTCCACCTCCAGCTTCGTCACCGGCTGTTTATAAGCAATAATCGATAATGTCTCAAGGAGCACGTCCGTCAGCACATACTTCTTGGGCTGCTTCGCCACACGAATCAGATATTCGTACGTCTCCTTCTTCGTACACATCTGGAAAGCGTCCTCCAATTCTATTACCCGGATTCCCCGATCCTCCGCCTCATACTTATCCATCATCCTGTGCACAATCTTACGGGTCGTATCCTTGTCATGTCCGATCGCCTCCGCGATCTTCTCAAGCTCTACGGAATCCCCCATTGTAAACAGGACGGCCTCTATAACCCCTTCTAATCTGCTAATCTCCACTTCGTCCATAATCCCTTCCCACTCCGCTCTACGCAAATGCCTTCGATTGAATCATAATCTCATCAAAGGGGTGTTCCTGTACAATTACAATCGTCCCCTCCTTCATCAACTGCAGGACAGCAAGAAAGGTCACCACAATCTGTATCTTAGACCCCTGCTTCTCAAGCAGCTCCCGAAACCGGAAGCTTCTGTGCCCTTTCGCATACTCAGCCACATAGTGAAGCTTATCCGGCAGCGTCACCTCTTCTTTCTCAATCTTCCCGAACTTACTCCTGACAGGGTCAATCTTATCCACCCGTCTCTTCATCACATCCCGGAACACCTTGTGAAGCTTAGAAAGCGTAAGATCCTTAAGCAGCTCATCCAGATTCACAGGCTCCTCATACTCCCGTACCTCGTCCGGCACCGTGGGGGCTTTGAACATCACCTGATCCCCTTCCACCTGCCTGTCCCTCAGCTCATAAGACATATACTTATACATCTTATATTCCAACAACTGGGCGACAAGCTCTTGGCGCGGGTCTTCCTCTTCCCCTTCCTCATTGACTTCTTTGGGAAGCAGCATCCGGCATTTGATGTCTAAAAGCGTCGCCGCCATCACCAGAAACTCGCTCATAATATTCAGATCTTCCTTCTCCATCGCCTTAATGTAATCCATATACTGGTTTGTAATCTCCACGATAGGAATATCGTAGATATCGATCTTATTCTTATCGATCAAATGCAGCAACAAATCCAACGGTCCTTCAAAGACCTGCAGTTTTACCGGAATTCCCATAGAACACTCCTAAAATATATCCTTTTACTGTATTACCTCTTCATTATAACCGTACTATTATACAGGATATTTTCCATTTCCACAAGTTCCGGTTTAAAAATCACATCCCCAATCATAATTCCACCGCTACAATCTCCGCCGGGTTAAACAGCCGAATCGGAACGGAATGTACTCCCAGCCCCTTGCTGACCACGGCCGCGGTATCTCCAAGCCTATAGCATCCCCCGGAAAATTCCGGAAAAAGTGTGAAATCCGGAGCCACCACTCCCCCGATTCCCGGAAGGCGCGCAACCCCGCCGTGATAATGCCCCGATAATATAAGATCCGCTCCCCAGTCGCGGTAAGCGCGGATATGCGCCGGATGATGGGCCAGCAGAATCTCATATTCATCCCCCGCCCCGCCGATCTTCGCCTCGATATCCTTCTTCCCAATCCGTCTCCTAGCCCGTCTCTCATACCCCCGAAGCGGTATCTCAAGGCCGGTAATCCTTATCTTGATCCCCTCCCACGAAAGAATCGCGGATTCATTTTCCAGAAATTGAATCCCCGCTTTCTCAAGCCGGCTTTTATAAACCTGAAACGACCGTCTATACTTCCGCGGATATTCCTTCATCTTCTGCTCATGGTTGCCGTTGGCATAGTATACGGGACAGACTGCCGGAAGCCGCGACAAAAATCTTACCGTATGGGTATAGGAGAACGGATCCTTCCGGAGCAGCATATCGCCGCCGATCAGGATTAAATCCGGCTTCTCCTTTGCAACCGCACGAAAAAGCGGCTCATTGTCTTTCCTATAACAATAGTTGTGCAGGTCGCTCAGAAAAACAATCTTCTTTGACGCCTTAAGCCCGGACAGTTTAGGGGACGTCACGGTGTAACGGGTTACATGGAATACACATAATTCCCGCGCAATTTCTCCCGCGATTACAAGAAGAAATGCCGCTATTATTTTCATCAATCTTCTCAATCTTCTTCTCTCCTTTTCATCTTAATAATTATATAATTATTTCTGTCAATTTGTAAATAGATATGTTAGAATGATAATATAAATCATTATTTACAAGGGAGGCTTTTTATATGACTGTACCAGAAAGGATCTCGGCCCTTCGTTCTCTGATGGAGGAAAAAGGGTACGACGCATACCTGATTCCTACGGATGACAATCATCAAAGCGAATATGTAGGAGAACATTTTAAGGCAAGGGCATTTATCACAGGCTTTACCGGGTCAGCCGGAACAGCCGTCATCACAAAGACGTCGGCAGGGCTTTGGACGGACGGCAGATACTTTATCCAGGCTGCCAAGCAGCTTGAGGGAAGCGGCGTCACACTCTTTAAGATGGGACAGCCTGACGTTCCTACGCTGGAGGACTATATCGCGGACGTCATTCCGGAAGGAGGCACGCTTGCCTTTGACGGACGCGTGGTTTCCATGGGAGAAGGACAGGCGTTAAAGTCCGCGCTTCTCCCGAAGAAGGCAAATATCGACTTCTCGGCAGACTTAGTAGACAAAATCTGGGAGGATCGCCCGCCGTTATCCGAGAAAACGGCGTTTGCCCTGGGAATCGAGTATACCGGCGAAAGCACGAAGGACAAGCTTATTCGCATCCGTGAAGCTATGAAGAAAGAAGGGGCGAATATCCACATCCTTGCCGCGCTGGACGACATCTGCTGGACGACCAACTTAAGAGGCGACGATATCGAATATTTCCCGCTTCTTCTCTCCTATGCCCTCATAACCATGGAGGATATGAAGCTATATGTAGATGAAAGGAAATTAACGGCCGAGATGAAGGAGTGTCTGGCAAAAGACGGTATTTCCATCCATCCCTACAACGCAGTCTATGAGGATGTCCGCAGCTTAAAAGACGGGGACAGCGTATTGGTAGATCCTTCAAGACTGAATTATGCTCTCTACAACAGTATTCCGGAGGGAACCAAGGTCATTGAGCAGATGAATCCGGAAGTTCTGATGAAGGCGATGAAGAACGACACAGAGCTTAAGAACATTATCAACGCCCACATCAAGGACGGCGTTGCGGTCACCAAGTTTATGTATTGGCTTAAGAAGAATGTAGGAAAGATTGAGATCACGGAGATCAGCGCCGCCGAGAAACTGGACTCCTTCCGTAAGGAACAGGAGGGCTATCTGTGGCAGAGTTTTGAACCGATCTGCGGTTCCGGCGAACATGGAGCTATCGTCCACTACGCCGCGACTCCTGAGACGAATATTCCGGTTACTACCGATGGATTATTCCTGACGGATACGGGCGGAGGATATATAGAGGGATCTACGGACATTACGAGAACCTTCGCTTTTGGGAAGATCACGGACCGGATGAAGGACGATTTCACCACGGTACTTCTCTGCAACCTGCATTTGGCGCGCGCCGTATTCCCTCACGGAATTTCAGGCTTTAATTTGGATGCAATGGCAAGGACTCCCGCTTGGGAACGTGGACTGGACTATAACCACGGCACCGGTCATGGAGTAGGCTACCTGATGAACATCCACGAAGCTCCTGCCGGTTTCCGCTGCGCAGTGCGCGAGAAAGAGAAAGCCCCGTTGGAAGCAGGCATGGTCATCACTAACGAACCGGGGATCTATATTGAGGGTTCCCACGGAATACGGACCGAGAATGAGATGGTCGTAAGAGAAGGACAGAAGACGGAATACGGACAGTTCCTTTATTTTGAGCCGATCACTTATGTTCCGATTGATCTGGACGCCGTCAACCCTGACATGATGAGACAGGAGGACAAGGAACAGCTCAACGCCTATCACGCAAAAGTATTTGAACTCATCTCCCCGCATCTGGATGAAGATGAGAAAGAATGGCTTAAGGAGTATACCAGAGCTATTTAATGATTAGGGATTACGAAAGGACTGGCGGTTTATACTGATTTTTGTCTTTAAAACGTAAAGCAAGAATCTCCCATAGAATTCAGCATTTCTCAGCGCTTGATATTCTATGGGAGATTCTTGTCCCTTTTCAGTATTTTAGAGTATAAAATCCTTAACTAAGTTCTTTGTTTTTTATCCGCATTACCTTGGAATTCAGTTTTTTATAAATATGTTCTACAAGCCACGGTTCCTTGGGCATCCTCAAGGCGTCCTCAAAAGTCCACCATTTTACGGCCTGATTCTCTGCCTCATTAACAATCAATCCATCCTTTTCATCTGCTTCTGCCAAGTATGTTACATTAAAGTGCAAATGACTTGGTATGTAGACTCCCTTTTTAATATGCCCATTGACCGTTAATATTTCCAGACTGAATATATCTGGACACACAAAAGCAGAATTTTTGATCCCTGTCTCTTCCCACAGCTCCCGCTGCGCAACCGCCCGCAGGTCTTCGGATCCATCCGCGTGTCCGCCGATCCATGACCATGAATCATAGATATTATGATAAACCATCAATGTTTTGGTACGCTCTTGATTTACCGTCCATATGGAAGTCGTAAAATGTGCGATCTGGTTCTTCCTGTCTAAATAATCCGGACTGTGCATCATATACTGAAGCATCAGTTTTTTATCGTATTCTTCCTGCTGGTTCACAGGTATATAGTCCTTTATTTCTTGAAATAAACTCATGCTTTTTCCATTCTTTTGCAGCTTTCTGCCGTGCCTTACTAACTGTAATATGCAGCGCTTCTTTCAAATATAGAAAAGCGCAATTATTTTTGGCTGGGTGGTGTATCCAGCATCTCAGGTACTTCTTACGAAGTGTGTCGGGAACCCTTTCCGACCTCAAAAATAATTACGCTTACACTATTATATTAGCTTGTACATATAATATACTACTTATTATCTTTATTGTCAAAGAAATTCTTTAATCTTCCACTATGTAAACGTCTTTCTATTTTTGATTCTTATAAAAGGCATTTAAGGAAAATATTTCAAAGAATGTTGCAATTCCACGCATATTCTCCTTTTAGGGGATAGGATTTTTCGAGAAAAATGGTAATATGAAGTATAAAATATGGTAGTGTCAAGTAATTTATGAAAAACTGAGCTGCAAAAAACAGGCTCAAATGAA